>JAFROL010000043.1 GCA_017429685.1 Bacteroidales bacterium
CTCTTTGTCAAATAATCCAATGCCTTGATTATTACGGTATTTCATAGATGCTGTATTTTTCTGTTAATACTGCAAAAATACGAAAAAATATTGATATAACAAAATGAAATTTAGCTATTTAATTTATAGAACTCCCCATTAGTGAATTGTGGATAGACCGCGTCAGCCTCAGTTCTCCGTTCTCACATCTCCGTTCTCCGCTCTCCGCTTTCCGCTTCTCCCGCCGCCATCAGACATATGAACAGAGTCGAAAAAACACATCCTGCAAGAGTTTCAAGGGTATCTTCTGTAATAAAGGATATTAGGACTATGCTGACGAACGCCAGCACTACTGGGATGCGCAGCAGCGACTGGCGGCGGAAAGCGTAGACGAAAAAGCAGCAGATAATACAAAAACCAACTATGCCAAACGAAACAAGAAACGTAATATACTGGTTGTGTGCGTGCTTATACGTACCTTGCAACGGCGATTGCCTAACGGCGAGCTCCCGGTGGCATTCGTCCACCACATCGCCGGTACCGACACCAGCCACGGGATGCTTGCAGAAAGTGCACCAGGCATTTTTCCACAATTCGAAACGCTGCAGCATCGTGAAGTCTTTGACAGCACCGAAATTTCTGTAGCATTCGTATTCGAAAAACATCACATAGTACATCTTGCGAAGCGACGAGCCGTTGACGTATACCGGATTGGCGATGCCCTTCTCTATGGCACGCACATCGTCGTCGCCAAGCAGCGACACACCCACGCTGTCCTTGGTGGCACCAATGGCGTTGAGGTAGCGCAACAGCGTGGGATAGACCGTATACTCATTGTCCGTAGTGTCGTCCAAACCCACAGAGCTGCGTTTTGCCCATTCGCGTTCCAGCTCGGAGCGGCAGATATAGTTGTTCACATAATTGCCGTTCTCTATCAGACCGTCCTGCTTATGCTGATAGGAATTGCCGTTGGCCGTAAGCGGACGCAGTGGCTCGTTGGCAAGGGGTATGGGGGTATAGTAGTCGTTATACATTCCCACCGAAACGAGCAGTGTAACCGCTACAACCAGCAATGCAGCAGACATTGCCATAAATGCCACGAACTTGTTGCCGATACGGCGCCAGAAAACGACAAGCAGCAGCACCGCCGTGACAAAAAGCATCACAAATGCAGTATAGGAGCGCAACTTGAACAGAAAATCTATCAGCGACACCGTCACAAGCAGCATCAGCCATAACAGCCAGTCAGCGTAAGGCCTGCGGGCCTTGCGTCCACCGGATGATGCACCCTCCAGCCTTTTGGCCCGCTCTACGCCAAACCAGGCAATCACGACGATGGCAAGACACACATTCATCGAAAACCGAATGTGCGAGATGAAAGGGATAATCTGACGATAAGGCAGGTCGGGGATCGTGGCGATGCGTATGCGCCCAATGACGGTGGCCACAAATACCGTCGACACAAAAGTGAAAAGCAGCCACGTAAGCCGCTTGCGACCCAGTGGCCGCGAAGTCAACACGACAAGGGGAATAGCCAACAAAGGCAGCTTCTTGAATATATCGTTCCAACCGTAAGCCACATTCTCGGTACCGATCATCCACACCAGATGGACGCCCATCAGCACAAGGAACGCCCACAGCAGCGGGCAGTTTCGTGCACGGTTCCATTTGGCACGCATATCCCATTCCAGAGCCCAGTTGACGGCCAACAATATCTCCATTCCGCTCATCATAAAATTACTGACAGGCTGCGCGCCAATCAGCACAAAAAGCAGCAGGAAATATATGGCGTTGTGGACTGTGAGCCGCCACGAAACGGCACCACTACTGTCAACAACCGGAGGAAAATATGTCTTTAATAAATTCAAAATCTGTCGAAAATAAAGTTTAAATTACTAGTGAACTGTAAATTGTAAATTGAACTGTAAATTATAATATAAATAGAGAATAGTGAATAGTGAATTGACCGCGCCAGCCACTAACGCAATAATACGTATTGTCCCTTTAACTTCCTTTAACTTCCTTTAACTTCCTTTAACTTCCCTTCTAACTTCCTTTAACTACCCTTTAACTTCCCTTTAACTCCCCCAAATTAACGCTTCAGCGTCTTATTGTACAACGCCTTATCGTGCAGCACCTCGCAGGCCTTAAGCACGTCGGGGTCCGTAACCAACGACCCTTCGAGGCGACCTGCCGCATAGTAGTAGCGAACAAGTATCTCGGCTTTAAGCATCTCACTGATTTCCTTGCGGAACTTGACCAAGTCGTCGCCCTTGTCTTTCTTCAGCTGCGATTCCAGTTGCTCAATGTTCTGCGACAGTGCCTCGTAGTAGTTTTCTTCTTTTGCGGATTCTTTCAAATCCTTGAGGATATGTTCCGTATTGGTAGAATAGCTGTAGTCTTTATCTGCCAAATAGTGGCAAAAATCGTCGTAAATCTCGTCGGTGACCTTGAATTCTGACGGTGAAGCAACCGTGGGGTGTTTTTTCACAAATTCAGTGACATAGTTGAAAATATGGAATTTCGACACCAGTGTCGCTGCCAATGCCGACATATATTCCGGTTCGACCTCGATGTCGGGCTCGATACCGAAGCCGTCATACACCGTGCGGCCATTCAAAGTCTGGAACGCCGTCTTGAGCGAATCGGGCACCTTCGTTGCGCGTCCGTTTTCGTCCTTATGGCTATAGTCGAGCGCTTGGATGCAACGCCCACTGGGGATATAGTATTTCGAAACCGTCACCTTCATCTGGCTGTTATATGCAAGCGGCAAAACGTTCTGCACCAAGCCTTTCCCGAACGAACGCGAACCGACAATGACGGCTCGGTCCAAGTCCTGCAGGCTGCCCGCGGTGATTTCCGAGGCCGAAGCGCTGTAGGCGTTGATGAGCACCGCCACAGGCATTTCGGTATCTTCGGGAGCCATACGTGTATAACTTCTTGTATTTTTGGAGGCTATCTTGCCTTTTGTTTCGACAATCAGCTGACCCTTCTTGACAAAAACATTAACCAGATCGACAGCTTCGTTCATCAGACCGCCACCGTTGTTGCGCAGGTCGAGGATGAATCCTTCCATTCCGGGATTCTCTCGTTTCAGGCGAGTAAAAGCGTCGCGGACATTCTTGGCGGCATCCTGCGTGAATTCGTCGAGTTTCACATATCCGATATTGCCAGGCAGCATACCGCTATACGGCACATTGGGCAGTTTGATTTCGGCACGTGTGATTGTCTTCTCGAATGTCTTGCCATCGCGTTCAAGTTTTAGGACCAGGTCTGTACCTGCCTGGCCACGCATCGCCGAACTGACATCAGCGTTGTTTTTGCCTTCGGTCGACTCGCCATTGACAGCGAGGATGCGGTCGCCGGCACGCAGACCAGCCTTGTCGGCCGGAAGATCTTTGTAAGGCTCCGAAATATAGATTTTGCCACCCTGCTGATGGATCAACGAGCCGATGCCGCCATACTGTCCCAGCAGCTGAAGCTTAACATCCTCCATATCCGACTCGGGATAGTAAACCGTATAGGGGTCCAGCGACGAAAGCATTGCATCGATGGCTTTCTTCATCGTCGCTCCGGGGTCGACATCATCAACATAATTCAAATAGAGCGTCTGATACAGCTTGCTGAAAATCTCCAAGTTCTTCGACAACTCGAAACTGCGGTCGCTGGGCTGCGACGGCTGCGAGCACACAACGCCCAAATGCATCCAAATCAGGACTAATGCAAAAATAGCTACGAATCTTTTCAACATATAAATAATATTTAGTGTTTCAATAAACGAATATGGCCGCATTTTATTGCGGCCATATAAAATTAATTTAGTTTAGTGACCTGTGAGCAGTGACCTGTGACACGAACGAGTCAGCCCGCTTTCCGCTTTCCGTTTTCCGTTTTCCGCTTTTCGTTTTCCACTTTCCTAATCTCTCGTAAACTTGTGGATATCCAGCTCGTCGGGCGAAACGAACCATACGATGTCGCCCTCCTGGAAACGTGTCACAGAGCGCGGATTGAGGATTTGCTGGCCTGCGCGTTCGATGGCAATAATCATTGCGTGGTAATGCTGCGAGAACTGCGACTCCGCAATAGTCTGCCCTATAAACGGATTATTGTCGTGAACCGTAAGGCGGTAAATGTTAAGCTCGTTGTCGCTATGGTCGTGGATAAGCATATCCGGCTCGACCTCGAGCACAGTGCGCAGATGGGCTATCTGGTCCTCGCTGCCCATCACCGACAGGCGGTCGCCGGGCAGGATAAGCATCTCTTTCTGAGGCAGGTCGTAGACCGAACCCGCACGTTCGACGGAGACAACATTGATACCGTAGTCCTCACGGAAATTGGTGTCCATCAGGCGACGTCCGGCATAGGGCGAATACTGCGTGACGGGAATCCGCTCCAGATAGAAATTGTTTTCCAGCAGCGTAGGAATCTTGAACGACTGCTGAGCCTGGCGAGAGTTGAAATTCGACACAAACTGATTCTCGATGCGCTGGTAAAATCCGATAATACGCTTCGAAAACAGCATCATAAGCACAATGAACACCGCCAGGATGATGAGGAAACCAACAGCAAGATGGATGTAGCGGCCAATGACCAGTCCGACAAAAAACAGCGCAAGGAAATAGCGCAGCAGAAGCACCGGAATGACGATAGCCTGATTGTAGTCACTCGAATCCAACAATCCCTTTATTTTCAAACGATTGACACCACGCACAGCCAAAGCCCACACAAAGGGAAGTATGGCCACCAGCGTCGCCACCATACCTATCAGGTTGCCCCACAGCGACGGGTCGCCGCCGGAGGTCACGAAAAAGCGGTTAAGGAAAGGCTTCAGCAGCGTGAACGACAACAGGCAGATGGCTGCATTGATGACGCCATAGAGCAGTATTGACGAGAACTGTTTTTTCAGGAACGTGCGCACCTGGCTCGACTTGTTGGTCTGCTTGGCCGAGTTGCTGTAGCGGTCCAGAGCCTCCATCACGCGGCGCGGAATGCGGGGCTCGACCTTGTTGTAGATAGGCACAGCGCCCTTGATCATATAGGGCGTCACAAACGTGGTGACAATCGACACCGAAACGATTATCGGATAAAGGTCAGGGTTGATGACGCCAAACGAAAGGCCCAACCCGGCAATGATGAACGAGAACTCGCCGATTTGGCAGAAACAGAATCCCGACTGGACTGCCGTCTTCAGGTTCTTGCCCGAAAGGGCGAAACCAAGCGTGGCGGCCGACGATTTGAAGATGATGACCGTGGCGGCGATGATAAGTATCGGCACAAGGTATTTGACCAGAATCTGCGGGTCGACAAGCATACCGACCGACACGAAAAACACAGCACAGAAAAGGTTTTTTATTGGCGTGATGATGCGGTGAATAACGTCGGCCTCAATCGTTTCGGCCAGGATGGCTCCCATCACGAAGGCTCCCAGAGCCGTCGAAAAACCAGCATACGAGGCCATCACAACCATTCCGAAGCACAGACCCACAGCCACGATACAGAGCGTCTCCTCGGTCATATAGCGGCGCATCCAACGCAAGAACGTAGGAATCAGGAATATGCCAAAAACAAACCAAACGATGAGGAAGAACACAAGCTTGACGAGACTCATAACCAGCTCTCCACCGTCGAAACTCTTGCTGACCGACACCGTTGACAGTATAACCAGCAGCAGGACAGCTATCATATCCTCGACAATCAGCACCGCCGTCACCGACGACGTGAACTTCTGCTGCTTAAGCTTCAAATCCTCGAACGACTTGATAATGATCGACGTAGACGAAATCGACAGCATACATCCAAGAAAGATGCAGTCCATCGCCTGCCAACCCAGCAACCGGCCCACACTGGAGCCAATGAGGAACATTATCGCCAACTCGGTCAGAGCCGTGATGGCACCGGTCGAACCGACCTTCTTCAACTTCTTGATACTGAATTCCAAGCCCAAAGCAAACATCAGGAAGACGATTCCGATGTCGCTCCACACGTGCACGTCGGCAGCATCCTTGATTGCGGGAAACCACGGAAAATAGGGACCAATGAAGAATCCCGCTACGATGTATCCAAGCACCAGAGGCTGCTTGAGCCATTTGAAAACCACGGTAATGACTCCGGCGGTAACCAAAATGATGGCAAGGTCGAGAAAGAGAGGCGGCAATGAGGACATAGGGACTTTTTTATTTCGTTAGACTTGTGTTGTTTCGGGCGAAAAACAGTTTTCAAAACAAAGTGCAAAGATACGACTTTTTCGGGATATTAACAGTATTTTATTAATTTTTACTAATTTTGCAGAAGCTACAACACGCAAACCATACATCGAAACATCACATATACAAATACTTAAAAAAATGAAAAAACAAGACTGGATACTCATTTTGTGCGTCGTCGCCGTACTGGCGCCTTTTTTCATCCCCGCCACCGGCTTCTTCGACTGGTTCAACAGCGCCACGGCCAACCACCCCTACATTATGGCCTTCTTCAAGTTCGCCATCCTCGCCACCCTCGGCGAATGCCTGGCACTGCGCATCCGCGAAGGCGTCTACAACAAACCCGGCTTCGGCATCGTCCCGCGAATGATGGTGTGGGGCTTCCTCGGTATGTGCATCGCTATGGCGATGGTCATCTTCAAGACCGGCGTACCTGCCTTCCTCGGCAGCCTCGGATGGAAAGAGGCCGCAGCCCTCTTTGCCGCGCCCACGCTGACGTGGGGCAAACTCGGCGTCGCATTTGCAGTCAGCGTGCTGATGAACAGCATCTTCGCACCGGTGATGATGACCTTCCACAAGTGCACCGACATACATATCCTCGACAATGGCGGCACCGTCCGCGGACTGCTGCGACCGATGAAGATGCGCGAAATCTTCGCCACCAAGGTCAACTGGGACGTGCAGTGGAACTTCGTGATAAAGAAGACCATACCCCTCTTTTGGTTCCCGGCACACACCATCACCTTCATCCTGCCGCCCACCTTCCAGGTCCTCTTCGCAGCCCTGCTCGGCGTGGCCCTCGGCCTCATCCTGGCCCTCGCCGCCGGAAAAAGCAAATAATCCAACCCCTTCTAAAACCCTAAAAAACAACACCCTCTATGCCCGTTGTACGCTATATGTACGCTATTTGTACGGTATTTGTACGCTTTCGAAGCGTACAAATACCGTACAAATAGCGTACATATAGCGTACAACGGGCATAGCAGGTACCTCAAGGGTCTATCTATCAACCGAATATAAAGAAAAGAACACACAATAGTATGAAAAAGAGCGCCTTACTGATTTTATCGCTTGCGCTGGGTTTTGCAGTGCAAGCCCAAAACGATACCGACTCGAAGCCGTTCCGCTTTGATTTCCACGGCTTTGTCAATCCCCACTTCTACGCCGACAGCCGCTCGGTGGTCGGCGGCCGCGAGGATATGATGCTCTTCTACCCCAAGCCCATCGCCATCGACGCCAACGGACGCGACCTGAACGACGGCTGGCAGGCCAATATGATGAGCATCACCACGCGCCTGAACCTGGGCGTCACCGGACCTGACGTGCTGGGAGCCAAGACTTTCGCCTCCGTCGAAGGCGACTTCACGGGCAGCACCAATGCCAGCAACAACGACCTGCGCCTGCGCCACGCCTACATCAGCCTCGACTGGGAACGCGGCGGCGCGCTGCTGGTCGGACAGTACTGGTACGCTATGGTCATCCCCGAGATTATGCCGATGACCAACCCGCTCAATATGGGCGCGCCGTTCCACCCCTACGCCCGCTACAACCAGGTGCGCTACCGCATCCCACTGGGCCCGGTCGAAATCGCCGCCACGGCGATGTGGCAGCTCGACAACGCCAGCCAGGGCCTGCTGAACGGCGCAGCGGCGACCAGCACCCTCTTTGCACGCAACAGCCTGATACCCGAACTGAATCTCCGCGTGATGTACTGCACTCCGTCACTGCTTTTTGGCGGCGCCGCCAATCTCAAAACCATCCAGCCCATCGTGCCCGACGTCGAACAGCGCCTGCACTCGTCGCCGAGCTACACCATTTTCGGCAAGGCGAGAGTCGGACAACTCGACATCAAGGCGCAGACGCTGCTCAACAACAGCCTCTACGAGGGTTGCTCGCTGGGCGGATACCTGATGCTGGCCGACTCGACCTTCAGCGACTGGCACTTCAACACCGTGTGGGTCGACCTTTCGCGCAACGCAGGCCATTGGCGGCCAGGCCTTTTCCTCGGCTACGCCAAAAACAAGGACTTCGGCAACACCGGCTATGCCAACTGCTTCGGCCGCGGCCACGACATCGAATACCTGTGGCGCATCCAGCCCCGCCTGACCTATCGAAGCGGCAAAGCCCTCAGTTTCACCGCCGAAGCGGAATACACCAAAGCTGGCTACAACACCCCCGTCGGCAATCTGCGACTGTCATTAACTATGCAATATGATTTCTAACTTCCACACCCACTCGCGCCACTGCGACGGCCGCGGCGAGCTGCGCGAATACGTCGAATACGCCCTCTCGAAAGGCTTCAAAGCCCTGGGCTTCAGTGGCCACGCTCCCGTCCCATTCCCCAACAACTTCTCAATCAAGGACGACGACTATCTGAACTACTGCAACGAGGTGCGCGCCCTCAAGGCCGAATATGCCGGCCGCATCGACATCCGCCTGGGACTCGAAATCGACTATATTCCTGGACTTTTGGAAGACTTCACCCCCCTCGTCGAACAGGGCGGCCTCGACTACACCATCGGCAGCGTACACCTCATCCCCAACCCCAACGACGTCAGCGAGTTGCGACACCTTTCGGCCACCGCCAAGGGCGACGAACGGCAGCAGATACCCTACCACCTCTGGTTCATCGACGGGCCGCGCCAGGAGACCTACGACAACGGCCTGCACCACATCTTCGGCGACGACATCCGCGCCGGCGTGCGCGCATACTTCTACCAGCAAAACGCTATGATTGAGCAAAATAAACCCACCATCGTCGGCCACCCCGACAAGATAGTGATGCACAACCGCGAACGCTATTTCAGCTGCGCCGACCGCTGGTACCGCGACCTGTTGTTCGAAACCCTGCAGCTCATCGCCGAAACGGGCTGCATCTGCGAGCTCAACACGCGCGGACTCTATAAGGGCCGCCACACCGACTACTACCCATCGAAGGAGGCCGTGCGCTTTATGGACACCCTCGGCATCCCCCTCCTCGTCAGCACCGACGCCCACCAGCCCTCGGACCTGGACTGCTCGGAAGGCGCCTTCGATTTCCTCGCCGAAATCGGCTACCGCAACATTGTATGCACAATATAAGTTTTTCCAATAAAAGCAAAAGATATGCCAAAACGCAAGTCAAATATCGACACATCGACTATGATCAATGTCGCCGACATTGAGACTTCTGATTTGGAGTACAAAGACGAAGTTATCGCTTCATTGAACGAGGCGGAGAACTATCTTATGGGGTTCGATTGGTGTGTGAAGATAATCGACGGTTGGATTGCAGCATCTTTTGGATACATTCTCAATATCTTCCTCTTCAGAGTACAGATCTACGGCAAGCCTTCCAAAAATAACTATTTCTGGATTATTGTCGGCGATATTCCACCCGCATATTTCGATTTTGCCAGCACCCCGACCAAGTACGACGCATTGAGAGCATACATCAACGTTATGCAAGATTGGGTCGATAACGTAAACGGCGGCAACTCTTTGGAACTCTGCTATCCCGTAAACGTCCCGCCAGAAAAGAAATATGCTGATATGCTGGACATCCGGCTGCAGCTGCTAAGAGAGGATTATCTACCGCTAATACAAAGAACCGTAATAATAGAACAATATGGAGACCCCTATTCTTAACGAACACAACAAACAAGAGTATCCGCCGATGCATACGGCTGAGCATATTTTGAACCAGACGATGGTTCGTATGTTCGGCTGCCCGCGGTCGAGAAACGCGCACATCGAGCGCAAGAAGAGCAAGTGCGACTACCAGCTGGCGTCCTGCCCCACCGATGAGCAGGTGCAGGAAATCGAGCGCCGCGTCAACGAAGTGATTGCGCAAGGCCTTACAGTCAGCTACGAATTTGTGAAACGCGACGAGGTGCCGCCCGAAGTCGACCTCGGCAAGCTGCCCGACGACGCCAGCGAGACGCTGCGCCTGGTGCGAATCGGCGACTACGACCTCTGCGCTTGCGTCGGCACCCACGTGCAGAACACGTCCGAGATAGGCCATTTCAAAATCATAAGCCACGACTGGAACGAGGAAACCGGCACGTGGCGTATGCGATTCAAACTGGTAGAATGAAAAAAAAGCAAAAGAAAAAAACGGCACAAGAGCACCTGGAGCCGCTGGTCTACAGGGCCCGTCCCATATGCTACGTGAACATCGCAATGGACGGTGCACTTATTGTTTTTATTTGGTTGGTCCTTGGCCCAAGCATCCTATGCGTGGTGGCCAGTGTGCTTTTTTTGATGTTGGCTTACCCCGCGTTCAGGCACCGCAACGACTGCATTACGCTGACCGAGAAGGGCATCGGCCTCGACCACGTAAGGGTTGTTGAATATGGCAAGAAAACCGAGAGGCTTGACCACGTGGACATCGAGTGGCGATATGTCAGAGATGTGGAATTGTATGTAGGCAGACAAGGCTATATAGATGTCAACGCCCACAACAAGACTTACACTGTGGATCTTGAATATTATATGGTTTTCGGCACAAAGTTGAAATCCTGGCAGAAGGCCATCAAGGAATACAGTCAAATGCCCGGCACCCACATCATCAAACGTTGGTAATCACTGGCAGTATGCAATAATATACAAAAGAAAAGACCACCCGATTGGGTGGTCCTGGTGATCTGCACAAGATTTGAACTTGTGACCTCTTGCCTGTCAAGCAAGCGCTCTAAACCAACTGAGCTAGCAGATCATTTTTCTTGTCGAAAGCGAGTGCAAAAGTACGAAGATTTTTCTAACCGACGAAAAAAATTTTCATTTTTGAAGAAAATTTTCATCCCTCACCATACTACAGCGTTTATTTTCAAAACAGTAACGATAACAAAATTTTTTCTAATTTTTTACGTTATATACAAAACGCGACGGCAAAAAACCGCCAACAAACGAAAAAAACGACAAAAATGAAGCTCTTTTTTGCACCCCTGCAAGGCTACACTGACCATATATACCGCAGCATCCACAACGAGGTGGCGGGCGGCATCGACGAATACTTCTCCCCTTTCGTGCGCTGCGACGGCGGAACGGTGAGAAACAAGGACTTGCGCGACATCGCGCCCGAAAACAACCGCAGTGTAAGCTTTGTGCCTCAGATTATTGCCGCCGGTGTCGAAGAGCTGGCGCCGCTGCTTGCCGTCATTGAACAGGCTGGATACAGCCGCATCGACCTGAACTTGGGATGTCCATTTCCATTGCAGACTGGGCGCGGCCGCGGAGCGGCCGCACTGTCCAACCCCGACAAGGTCGAACAGATGATGCAAGAGCTAAAAAGACACGACACGCTGAAAGCCAGCGTCAAGATGCGCTCGGGCTTCACCTCGGCCGACGAAGGGCTGAAGACAATCGAAATCCTGAACGACTTCGATCTGGAATACATCACCATCCATCCGCGACTGGGCGTGCAGCAATACAAGGGGCAGCCCGACCTCGAGGCCTTTGCCAGGCTGAAAGAGGCTTCGCACCACCCCGTCGTCTACAACGGCGACATCACCTCGACGAACGATATCGGCCACATCGCCAGCCTTTTCCCCGACCTGTACGGCATAATGATAGGCCGAGGACTGTTGGCACGCCCCACGCTGGCACGCGAATGGCGCGAAGGGCGTGAATACAGCGAAGGCGAGCGGCTGGCGACGAGCCTCGAGATGCACCGCCGACTGTACGAATATGCCTGCCGCACCTTGCAGGGCGACCAGCAGGTGCTGGCGCGGATGCAGGCCTTCTGGGAATACCAAAAACCGCTTGTGGACAAGAAAGTCTACAAGCGGCTGATGAAGACGACAAGCCTGCGCAACTACGAAGAGGCCGTCAGAAGCTTAGAGTGACACCCAGAGTGTGGATCTTGTCGGCATCGGTGCCGGTGCGGAAAGTGGGCAGCAGGTCGTAGGTCAGACCTATCGAGCCGCCGAGAGCGGCTGGACTTCCCAAGCTTACGAATGCGCGCAGCTGCCAGGGATTCATCACATCGGTCTTTTCGCGAGTACGGTTCCAGCGGTTGTCGCTGCCCATAGTACGGGTCTCGAGGCGCTCGCCGAGATTGCACATTGCATCGACACCGAAGTTCAAGTAGAACGGTTTCTTGCCCGTTTCGGGGTTTCGCTGGCCGAAACTGTAGTTGAACTGCAGCTTCACGCCCAGATGCTCGGAATAGAGATGCTGCTGCGGTATTTCGCCCGAAGTTGGAGTGTTGAGCTGCAACGCGTTGCCGTTATAGCTGACGCTGTTCAGCAGACGGCTCCAGTCTATATCAAAATTGAGCCACGGTTTGAACGTGAAGTTTTCGGCCAGACGGAACGGCTTGAGGAAAGAGGCAGCCATCGTGATGCGGTAGTTCTCGCCGCGGTTGTAGGGCGAACCGCTTTTGTTGTTCATATAGAGCGGAACCGGCGAAGTGAGTCCAACGCTGACCGACACGCCTTCCAAGTGTTCCGTCCAGCTGCGGTTCACGTTCTTGACGCTTAGGTTGCGAGCGACGTCGGTTTGGTAGAGCGAACCGAAGCTATTGATATCGTTCCGGACCTTGGTGTTGTTGCTGATGAGCACGGGGCAGTGCACGGTGGCTCTGTAGGCGCGCAGCAGCGTCAGTTCGTCGGCTGCCTGTAGCGTGTCGAGCCGCAGCGTCGCGTCGTGCTCCACATCCACCTCGAGCTCTTTCTCGCCCTTCCACGAGCGACCGCTGACGGTGGCGCCTTCAAAAATATTCACGTTGGCACCTTTGCCGTAGAACAACAGGTCGTCCGTTTCGACCGTCGCGTTCTTATTCACGCACAGATAGTGGAGCTTGTGCTTCAGCGTGATTTCCACGACCGTGCTTTTCGGCATCTGGCTGTTGCTCCGCAGGGTCAGCTCGCGACCTTTGACCGCGCTGACTTGCGGCTCATTACCTTCTTCGAAGAAGACGCTGCACGGCGTGACGATGGTCACCGACGACTGCTCGCCGTGGCGGATGCGCACCTGCCATCCGTCGTAGATGTCGAGGCTGCTGATGCTGTCGGGTATGGGTTGGCTGATGCGGTATTCGTTTTGTGCGCTTGCATTTGTGCCAAAGGCGAAAACGATAAGAACAATAAATGTTGCTGCTGCTAAAAGAGTTGATTTTTTCATTTTGATACGATTTTTTGTGTTTCTGCCTTAAAGACGAACGACACTCGGATTTCTTACAGTTTTTTTCGAAAAAAGTTAGAATGCACTGGTTCCTATGCCAATGGTAGTACCTGTGCTTGAGATATTTGTGAAAGCAAAACGGGGCGAATCCTCTTGGCTGGGACGCACTTCGGGACGGCACCCCGAGCCACAGACCAGACGTGAAGAGGTACGCTCGTAGACAATCGGAGATGTGGGATGCGAGATGTTAGTTTCGTTCTCCGTTCCCCTATTTCCATTTTCCGTTTCCTCGGCAAAAAGCGGTTCGTCGGGCAAAACGGTGGCCGTTTCAATAGCGGTTTCTTTCTCTTCAATTTCATCCTGCCGCGACTCGGGCGACTGCACCTCAGCCGGCGTTTTGCTTTGCGCAAGAATCGGAGATGTATGCGGCTTGAGCACCGGTACGACGACATCGGTTTGCGTAGCGGGGATGCCTGCAGTCGAATCGACAGCAGTTGTCGGGTGCGGTTTGGTTCCGGCAACCAACTGCTGCTGAGACGGCGAAGTGCTGTTCTGCGAAAGGATGTGCAGCCCTACGCTGGCCAGCAGCAGGATGCTGGCGGCAATACCCGCATACGTCCAAAACAGACCGCCTTTCGCTTTCCGCTTTCCGCTTTCCGCTTTCCGCTCGCCTTCCGCCAGGCGGTCAATCATATCGCTCAGCTGCTGCTGGCGGCGCTGGTCGGCCTCGCGGCGTCGCGCGGCCTCGAAAAGTTTGTCTATATCCTGATTGTTGTTCATATCTTAAGGGTTTTGATTTTATCTTTCAATGATTGTATTGCACGCGAAATTGTTGTGTAGACATTGTTGCTGCTCATCTGCAGGGCCTGTTCGATGTACTGCGTGTCGCGTTCTTCGACATACTTCATCCGCAAGGCCCGCCGTTGTTTTTCGGGCAGTTCGTCAAGCAGATGGTCCAGCAGGGCGGCATCGTTTCGTGTTTCCTCGACCTGCATCGTCACCTCCTTGTCGCTCAGATAGGCAATCTGCTCGTTGTGGAAAGCGTCACGTTTGCGCTTGCGAATCAGGTCGATGCATCGCAGGCGCACCATCTGCAGGCAATAGGAATCAAGCTTAACAACGCGATCCAGCTCGTCGCGCCGACTCCACAGGGCAACAAACACGTCCTGCACAACATCCTCGGCGTCAGCCACATCGCCAAGCATACGCTCGGCCAGCAGCTGCATCGGGCTTTGCAGCGGGATTATATGTTCCTTGAACTTTGTTTGGTCCATTCCTGTTTGTATTTGACTATATGACGAACGGGCGGGCGATTTCTTACACAAAAACGGAAAATTTTTTTTCAAATTATTTTTCCTGTTACAAAAGTGTTCAAATTGTCAAAAAAAAAGTGAAAATTTTATCATCTTGACGCGTTCTGCCAACAACAAAAGCAAAAAAAAGGAGAATATTTACCGCGCACAAACCACTGGTTTACAACTAGCAGAACAAAACAAACGACAAAAGATGCAAGATTTTGGTTCAAAACAAACTACGTTTTAAAAAAAAGTTGTACTTTTGCACCCGTTTTTGAGAGGGACAAGCGGCTTAGTCCCACCGTACAAAACAATGGTCTGTTAGCTCAGTTGGTTCAGAGCGCTTCCTTCACACGGAAGAGGTCTACAGTTCGAATCTGTAACAGACCACTTTTTATTTTAATGCGTACGCGGCAACATTAAGGTTAAAGTTAAGGTTCATCCGACTTTCAGTTCTTCTTTTTATGTCCGAAAAATCAGGCAGTTGAAAAACAGCATCAAAATTTTTGACAATTACGGCCTTATATTCGGAAATTCTTCGTAAATTTGCATTTTATTTAAATAAATATTTTCTATAAAATGAGACAAACAAAGACAGCCGTTCTGCTCGTTTTTGCCTTTATGATGGCGATAAACACCACCGTTTCGCAAAACGTGGCCCTGCAGGTAGTCAACAACGACTACCCCAACCTGATGGAACTCTACCGCCAAAAAGGCGATGCGCTTGGCAATCAGAAAGCTCACCACATCTTCGCCATCGACGTGTCGACTTTTATGCGGAAAAACATCAATGAAATCCGTCCGCAAATCAACGACTTCATTATGGCTCTGCCCGACGGCGACCAGGTAACGCTGATCCGCAAGTCGTCGACCGACAAGACCGACTATGTAGGCGGCGTGGTCAACCTTGAAATCAACAGTGAGTCGCGCCAAACGCTGCGCAACATCCTGACCAGCGACGCCTTCGCCGTGCAGGATGCCGGCTCGGATGGCTATACAATGACCTCCAAAATACTCGACGCCATAATGAACCCGATGAGCGAAGGCCTAGTTTTCGTCTTTATGTTCACCGATTTTGAATACTGGACCAGCGCCAACGGCTACGACAAAAGCAAAGAAGACTGGGAAGCCCTCAAAACAAAGTTCAAACCCTTCATTGACCTGACGAGCGGCGACCAGAGCCGCGTGGTGCTGCCCTACGCCTTCTACTACCGCGACAACGACTACCGCGCAGCCTCTGACTACCGTCCCGAACTGGAGTCGATTTTCGGATGCAAACTGAACCAGCCCCCCACTGGCGACGCCGTGATTCTGCGCAACTTCTTCAACAAAATGGAGACCAACGCTCTGGTATTCCGGCTCAAATACCTGATCTATCAAGACCTGACAAAAACCAACGTCACCTCAGCGCTGTCGCTATCGGACAACAAAGAGATTCTGATGACGACAGACCTTGACGGACTACAGATTTTCGACAACTACACCTACGACATAACCAACGAGCCCGAATGTCTCGAAAAGGCTTTTGTACGGCAAAACAACGCCGAACTGGCTTTCGGCAACGGCGCTGCATTATACAATTTCAACAACAAATACTCCCCCCTCCTGCCCCACTGGACCATCCTGCACGGCAAAATGGCGTACACCATTCATCCGGTGTGCAAAACAAATCTGGCCGTTGAACTCGACAAGCTCAATGCTCTCGACGAATCGCTCGTGCTCGACTACAAGCGGCCCTACGACCTCGAGGCACAGCTTCCGTCGGGATGGTTCTACTCCCACATCCTTCCGGCATGGGTCGGCATAGCCCTCGTGCTGCTGTTGCTGGCCTACGGCATTTGCTGGTTTATAACCCTCCTGCTCAACAAGTTCGGCAAAATTTACCGCACTTGGAACATCATTGTCACAACCGACGATGGCGAAAATCAGGAAACCTTCTCGCACAGTTTCCCGAAAGCAAAAAAAGTCACCGTATCGCCATCGACACTGGGCATCCCCAATGGCGGCAGCTGGAAATTCGACATCATCACCGTCGACGGACCCATCTACCGCCTGTGGCACCAACGCGGCTACTACATACGCCGCGGTTGCCCGATGAACATCGAACGCAAAGGCAAGACAAAAGCATTGCCAAACAAGGAATACCGCGTTACACCCCTGAAAAAATGGGGACAAGGATGCAAACTGAAATTCAAGAACGACAATATGGATTATGTCGTTAAAATCCAGTAGACCATCATTCATTATTCAAATTTTCATCAACGTAAACAAATCATTAACTTAATACATATGCCAAAGGGAATTTTTATCGGAATTGGTGGCACAGGTGTCACCACCGTTGCAAGACTTAAAGCACTGCTTTTCCAACGTGCTTATGGTTCAAACAAAGCAGAAATGGATGCCGACTGCACGTTCATTTTTTACGACACCGATTCCGGTGCCAAGAACAAGGCTTTAGCCGATGCCGAGTTGAAAAGAATGATGGGAGGCTATCCCGTTATCGACGAAGGAAATGAATATGTGGATGCCGGTCCTACGGCCCCCTACAATATATATATGAACGCCCTGGCCACCGCCTCCGAGCCCGGTAGCCAAAGGCTGCTGGAATGGGCTATTGCACCAAACGTGCAAGGCCACTTCCAATTGCCGCAAAAACAACTGAGAGAAGGCGCCGGAGCTCAACGTATGGCTGGCCGTACGGGCATATTCAACTGCCACGACAAAATGGAAAAACGCATCAGGACAGGCCTTAACGGGATGACTAACCTAGCCAATCAAGGTGCCAATATGGAAGTGGAACACCCAGCCATCTGGGTCTTCTCGTCAAGCAACGGCGGCACCAGCAGTTCGGCGCTGCTCGACGTGCTCTATATGGCCGACAGGCTGTACAAGGCTCACGTGGTCGACACAACCCCCTACCTTCGACTGGTTCTGTATATGCCCAAGGCCTTCATCGACGCGAACAGCAAAAACGCTATCACATACGGGCGCAACGCATACGCTACTATGTGGGAATTGAACGAATTCCGCTACGATGCCTACGAACGCATGGACGGCAACAAGTTCGGTTCGTTTGCAGTAATGCCCGACAAGACGGATTGGAAAGTCAGAACGCCCTGGAGCGTATGTTCGTATGTTATGGGGGTAGACACCGAAAGCCAGTCGGGCAGTGTGTCGATTGACCAAATGTATGCCAACACCGCCGAGCTGTGCTACTTCCTGCACACCGGTGCCGCCGGCAGAACAATGATCAGCAACATCGACAACGACCTGGCTAACGAAGGTCCTTACGCTCACAGCTTGAAAACTTCAACCGACGACCCATTCCAGTGGACCAAGTTTATCGTCGGCTCAGGATACAAAGCCATCACCAAGGCCGACGACTTTATGAAGGAATATGTGCGCAGCCGTATCCACTACGACCTCTTTGGCTACGGACTTCTGGGACTCCCTATGGAAAAGATACTGCGGACCCCTGAAGAAAGGATGGCCGCCGCCGAGAAATTCACTACGGAATACATAACCAAGCACCTTGCCAACATCTCGAAACTCGACAGCTCGCCAAAAGACAGCCTCTACAACCGATACAAGGTCGAATTCGACAACGTTATGATCCCGTCCGAAAGCGAAGTCCCGTCAAAAGAGGAATGGGCCGAAATGGGCTCGATTTTCATCGGCAACTGCAAAGAGGTCGTTCAGAAGCTGCAGAACCGGTTCAACGATCCCACCCAGTCCGGCTCGAAGGTGTGGACCCTTGGCGAAATCGAAAAAAGCGTAATGAAAGGCGTCGACAAAAACATCATCGACTTCGGTCTCAACTACACCCACATGCTACTCACACTGGTTGACGACGACTATTGCGAAAAAACCATCCTCGGCAAACTGAAGCAAAAAAACAACCTTGCGGACATCGAAACTGAAATCAACGACATCATCGCCAACAACAGACCCAAAAAAGGCATCGGCGACCTGGTCGCAAAGATGACCGAATATCGCAACAGCTGCCTCAAAGAACTCGCCATAGAGCACATCCGGACCATCATAGCGAGCATAACAAAAGAGAATGAGGGCCTGCTGGAATATATCCGCAAAGGCAATATGAGCCACAAGGGCATTTCCGGCCTTATGGAAACTGTCAACTCCGCTTTGGGCACCTACAAAAAGCAATATCAGGAACTGGCTTCCACCTTCAAGAAAACCGAACAGGAGGTATGCTCCGACTATTTCCCCCAAGTGCACAAATTTGTGGAAACCGGCGACATCTGGGTACGCAACAACATCTTCGAGACGAAATACTCGACCATCCTGCCATTAGACACCACCGATGGCGCCGAAGTGTTCGAAAGCACCAACTACGGATGTCCGCCGATGAGAAAAGTCGGCGACAAAGGCCTTGCCTGTATGCTTGGCGAGATTAAAGCACGCATCCCCAACCGTGCGCTCCTTTATGCCGAAATGGTGTTGAGCAATCCTCAGACACAGTTCACTGCGATCTATTCCGAATTCATAAAACACCTTAACAAGTACATCGAAAGCCTCTTCAGCGCTACAAACGATGTCAAAACTTGGCTGGAGCAGCCGCTAAGTACCGTATTCGACGAATATTTCTCTAAAGACGGAGATATCGACGAGTCACAACGTCAACAGTATATAACAAAATTCACGGCCTCAGTCCCTGTTTTCTATCCCTGCTCGACGGGCGCCAGCCCTGATGTTACAGAAAGATGGATCTATGTCGGCGCCTCCCAGAGTTTTGCACAAACTCTGGGATTCAGGGACGACGCACCTGAGAAACAGTACGTTCCCGACAACAGCATCGGGAACCGCTTTTTAGTATGCAAAATCGAAGTCGGACACAACTTCTACGATTACAAGTATTTCCGCACTGTCAAGAATTACTACGAAGATGAGAAGCGAGTAATTGAAAACGAAGGCAGCGGATGCCATATCCACAAAGATTTTGTGCGCCGTAATATTGAAACACCATTCGAACAGCACAAACAGAAAAAATTCAGCGATTTCATCTCTTTATGCTGGTACGATAGCTTCTTTGAAAGCCTGAACGAAATGCAGGACAAGACCTATATCGAGACATTCTTTGGACGTCCTATGGCGTTACCAAAAATGCCAAATCCGGGAAATGCTATGTCCGGTATGCCATTCCCCAACGGTGCTATGCCTGGTATGCCCGGCCAGCAACCCGCTATGCCTGGTGTGCCCGGCCAGCAACCCGCTATGCCTGGTATGCCCGGTCAGCAACCCGCTATGCCTGGTATGCCCGGTCAGCAACCCGCTATGCCTGGTATGCCCGGCCAGCAACCTGCTATGCCTGATATGCCCGGTCAGCAACCCGCTATGCCTGGTATGCCCGGCCAGCAACCCGCTATGCCTGGTATGCCCGGCCAGCAACCCGCCATTCCTGGTATGCCAGGCCAGCAACCCGCCATTCCTGGTATGCCAGGTATGCCCGGTCAGATGCCCAATATGCAAGCGACAGCAATGAACCCCGACATCGAAAACGGATACAAACCGTTTGTATCCATTAATAATATCGGTCAATTGAAAATCAAATTTGATCGATTGGTCGTGTACAACAACATTCTCGGCTTTGAAAGGAATAACTCTCACGAGCTCTCGTTCGCAAACTCTTACTCCTTCACCGACATCTGGCGCAACATCATTAATTACGATGAGGTGTACTACATTGAAGATTATGTCACACTCATCAGCCAAATCTTCAAAAAACTATCTTACAACAAGAAAAAAGAATTTCAACAGCTTTTCTACTCTCAGTCATACATCTACAACAACAACGGCAACTTCTATGGCGAAGTGTGGAACCGCTTCATAAAGAAAATAGAACCACTCACCCAATTCTATGGCGGCACAAACACCGACGAGGCCGTATGGTATCATATGATAACCACCATCTACACCCTACTTTCCAAAAACATCTTCTATTAATAGTAATGTATTATGAATGCTCTTTGGATCATAGACTTGACAGAATCGCAGAACGCCATTAAGGCGTTCTACGATTCTTTTTGGCAAGCCTTTCTCGACAACCAGAAAGACCCAAACTATCCCGTCGGCAAACGCGAACCGTGGTTCCATATCTCCACTCCCGAACAGTTAGGGCTGACCATCAACGACAACGACTCCCCTCAGGACATAAGCGACAAAATTTACTCCGCCGTCAGAAAAGCCGACAACCTTATCAACCCGCAGAATGGAATGATAAAATATGACTTCGCTAACCAAAACGAGCTCAACCGTATCCTGGTCATTCTGATTGGCGACACCAATACCACTGACACTCAACGCTTTTTCCTACCTCTGGCTACAAGCCTCAAATACGACACGCAGCAGCCTACGCACTGGAACCCAACAGGAAACGTTTACTTCTACGGTATGCTATACCGCCGGCAGGAAGTGGCATCAGGCAATTTCCTGCAGGACAACGAGAAGGCCTTCCTCAACCAGATGCACAACATACAGAACGTATGGAACACCTTCAACCACGTCCTCTTTTTCGAAAAACCCGAGACACAGAAAGATGAAGCCATAAAGAATATGGCTCTAGCATCATTGCATCTGGCTTTCGAGGACTCGCACGACCACCACGTGCTGAGAAAATACGAAAACCGCGCCACCATCCCCACCTACCTCAACGCCGGAGCCAGCGGCATCTATTTCGAACGAGAAGTCGAAAACGACCGCGAGGCTTTCGTTACAGGACACACCCTGCTCGACGCTTTCGTCAACAGCACGGACAAGGAATTCTACAACCTCGATGCCGCCAAGGAAAGAGCCAAGAATATTTCTGTGTTCAAAAACAACGAACTCGACGAACACAACCTCTACCGTAAACTGTCGGCCAATATGCCCGAACTGGACACCAAGGATTTTGATGTCGAAATGCCCATCAGCCCCGGAAGTCCGCAAGTGCGCAAAGTCTGGCCCCGCTATTACGACAGCCAGAATGGCTATATCGCCAACGTCAAAGCCAAATTGGTCAACAACGTCAAACTAGCACTGGCTATACACGAACACGAGTACCTGAAACAGCTGGCCAACAATCAGCTGGACTGGATCAAAGCGCAGTCAGCAGCCATCGAAAACGGCATCTTCGACGTCTTCGACGACGAGCATCCCGACACGCACTGCAGTATGAACCAAGCCATCGAAGTGGCCAAACAAGCCGAAATCCTCGCCGCAAAACAAACTCTTAGCATTGAAAACATCCGCCTCGAAGAAGACGGCCTTCCGCTGAGACCTATCAAAATTCCCAAACGCTATCAAAAAGCATACGATACAGCTCAAATAAACGGCGAAAAATCTACTCAGGCTGTACTGAATGAACTCGACAAGATGCTCAGACGGCATCCCGTATTTATGTTTTCCACCTTCAGTCGTGCTCTGCTTATCGCCATCATCCTCTTCGCCTATTTCCTCTTCATCAGCCCCATCGCCGCCGCCATCCTGTTCGTCGCCGCCATCGCCGCCTATTTCGTGCACTACAGATGGTTTATGAACAACCTCCGTAGCCTTCAGGACCGATATGTGGCCATTTCGCTTTACGAACTGAACAACAAGTTGCTTCTTAACTACAAGAACGCCATCCACAAATCGCAAAGCGACATTCGCGACTACTGCAAATGGAACTGGGAAAAGCGCCTCGCAATGCTGCGCAACAACCTCGGCGTATTCATTCCGAAGAGTTACCATTTCGAACCTTTCGACGAATTCCAGCCTCTGCTTACCGACAACCTCATCATCGACCCGAGAGAAAAATTCCAAAAAGTGGTAAGAAACGACGAAAAGCCGAACAACGAACCACTTATGAAACCCGGTGCTTTCGACGACATCGCTTTGCTCAAAGACTTGCCAAACTTCGATGTCGCTCTCAGTTGGTCGGCAAACAGCAAAAGCGTGCTGGATCTGGACAACGCCGACAAACAGCGACTCATCTACGACCTGATGAAGCAAACCGCTCAAGTGCCACAACGCCTCGAAGAAAACCTCGACCCTGCCAAGATGGTTGTCAACACCGGCGGCAGCGTAACGCTTATGCTCGATGTGTCGGGAAGTATGTGTGGCAAACCGCTCGACGACCTCAAACAGGCTGTCAATGACCTAAAAGACAAATTCGGCGACAGCGTGCGTTGGGTTGCTTTCGCAAGCCAGGCAACACTTGACACCGATGTCGACAACGACATCGACAAAGCCTACGCCTCCTGCGGAGGCGGCACTGCCTATGTTCCCGCACTCGATCTACTTATGACGGCAAACCAAAAAGGACAAATCGAACTCGAAAAACTAGTCATCATCAGCGACGGCGAACCGTTCGACGTAGAGGAATCGCGCAACAAAATCCTGGAGCTCGGTTGCGAGGTCGATGTCATATATATCGGCAACGGCAACGAGGCATTCCTCAAGGAACTCGCTGAGTCGACAGGCGGAACGCTTCAGCAGGTCGACGACGTCAAAAGCGCCAATATCCAGACCGTCGTTGCCGAAGGCATCGCCACAAGCTTCAAACTCGGACAGGCAGGCAACTTCCCATTCGGCGACCTGCTCAGGAAAAGTGCCCTCAAAGAATGTATGCTCGCCCTGCTCATCTTCACCAAGGACATTATGGTTTCAGGCCACAAGTCTATCGAGGCCACTATTGCCGACAACGGCAACAACGCAGGTCTCATCAACTGGCTACAGCAAAGGGCCAAAATATGCACCACCAACCCAGGTGCCGTCCTCGACTCGACCGACATCTTGCTGAAAAGTTCCGGAATAGAGCAAGAACGTATGTGTCAAATGCTGCAATCTCTTTGCCCTGCATTCAGCAACAATGCCGACAACATCCGCAGGTATAAGCTCGTAACACCTGTCGACCACATCGGCGACAAATCCTACTCGCCCGATTCGCCCGACATACTGCTTACCCAGCTGCACATCCAGCCCCTCAAAGGCATTGGCGACCTGGCCTGGTCTTTCGACGCTTTCAACGACAAGCAGATCAATTCCGATCCAAGATTCGATATGCTTTTCCGTTCGTACTTCAACTTTAATCCAAACTACACTTTTGTCAACATTTTTAACCAACCAATCGCTTAGGAGGACAAGGCTATGACTATAAACAAAATAATTTGGATTGCAACATTATCTTTGCTTGGACTTTCACTCTTGCTATTCCTTTTCAGGCTCCTGTTTCGCAAGCGTCTGCTCTCTGGCGTTGCCGACGATGCGGCCAAGCAGGTCTTCAACTTCAAGGAATTCCTCAAAATGGCCTACCCCTCCGCTTTGCTCTATTCGCTACTCTACCTCCTCTTCCTCATCGGCTTAATCGTTTACTACAGCCACTCAGCAGACACAGCAAGCATCGACG
This sequence comes from Bacteroidales bacterium, assembly GCA_017429685.1. Classification (GTDB taxonomy): domain Bacteria; phylum Bacteroidota; class Bacteroidia; order Bacteroidales; family P3; genus Colimorpha. The sequence continues at coordinate 23,967 of JAFROL010000043.1, forward strand.
GCATTCGCAACGCCCTAGAAAACGGTTCCGACGGCATCAATGCCGCCAGCTGGATGCCCGCCCTCATCTGTTTCTTCTTAGGCATCTGGCTCACAATGCATATCGTCGATATGGACTGCCGCAGCCGCAACCGGCCCTTCGCCCTTTTCCTCAAGGCTCTGAACACCAACACCGGTGCCAGCACGTGGAACTACGTCATCCTTGTCTCTTCGTTCGTCATCCTTGTCTTTTCCATCATCACCCTGGTTTCATCTCACCGCTACTACATCTGCATGCCCCTGTTCATCGCCATTTTTGTCGCTATGCTGACCAACATCTTTTGGGGCGGCAGCAACGACGACTGGAATGTCAAAAAACCATCCCAGTCAAAATGGACTCCCGGCGACGACAACAAACACGTCAAAATCAAAGCCGGAACACAGGACAGCGATGGTCGGACACCTGAAGGAAAAACACCCGTAGAACTCACCTTCAGATGGAACCTCGCAAAAAAATGGGGCATCAACTCCGACAGCTCCGACACCGTCAAACTGACCCTCTACAAAGAAGACTGGGACGAACCCGACTCTCAGCTCCGCAAAAAAAATCCATTCTACGGCATCTCCGACGATGGCACCACTATGAACTGGCTCTTCGCCATAGGACAAAACATCCACCAGTCGGCCACACAAGTGGTCGGTGGTCCCGACGACGACCAATACCAGAGCGAGCAGGATGCTTTGGACCTTATTGTGCAGAGTGCTATCGACATAGCCGACAAATACGGGCTCGCCGACTTCGAAGTGCCCGAATTGCTCCTCTCCTTCTCTCAAAGCGACGAAATCAAGTACAACGAAGACCAAAACTCGGCACCCATCAACAAATTCAACATCACCGACGCTGACGGCACACAACGCCTCGAATACTTCCGTTTCGCCGCCGAAACTCTCTACGACCGCGAAGGCGACTGCGACTGCAAATCCGTACTCGCCTACCGATTACTGAAAACCCTCGGTATGGATGTCAAACTCATCGATATATGCGACAAAGGGGCATCGACACCCACCCACGCCGCCATTATGCTCAAAGACGACACCAACCGATACCCCAAGTGCACCAAATATCCCGAATACACCTACTGCGAAGCCACATCAAACGGTTGGCGCATAGGCAACATTCCCGAAGATTTTGACCCCCTATCGATAGGCATCCTCGCCTAAAACTGGAGGAGCGTACCCCGTGTACGCCCGGACAACAAAAAACAAAAAAGCGGAGAGTGACACCACTCTCCGCTTTACATTTATAAATCCATTCTATTTTACCACGCAAACAGCGGGCGGTTCTGCATCATCTCGTTGGCCTGGCCGGCAACGCGGGCGCGGACGGCCTCGTCGGTCGGATTGCAGAGAACGGTGTCGATCATATCAACAATCACCTTCATATCGCCTTCTTTAAGGCCACGGGTGGTGATAGCCGGAGTTCCGACACGCAGACCACTGGTCTTGAAAGCACTGCGGCTGTCGAAAGGAACCATATTCTTGTTGATGGTGATGTCGGCGGCAACCAGTGCGTTCTCAGCCTCCTTACCGGTCAGTTCAGGGAACTTGGGGCGCAGGTCGATAAGCATCAGGTGGTTGTCGGTACCGCCGCTGATGACCTTATAGCCCTTGGCCATAAAGGCCTCGCTCATCACCTTGGCGTTCTTCATCACCTGCTGGATGTACTGGTCGTAGCTGTCGGTCAAAGCCTCGCCCAGAGCCACAGCCTTGGCGGCAATGACATGCTCCAGAGGACCACCCTGTGTGCCGGGGAACACGGCGCTGTCGAGCAGGGCGCTCATCTTCTTGATTTCGCCCTTCGGAGTGGTCTTGCCCCACGGGTTGTCGAAATCCTGACCCATCAGGATCATACCGCCGCGCGGTCCGCGCAGGGTCTTGTGGGTCGTGGTGGTGACGATGTGGCAATACTTCACGGCGTTGTTCAGATACCCCTTGGCAATCAGACCACTGGGGTGGCTGATGTCGCCCATCAGGATAGCACCAATCTTGTCGGCAATTTCGCGCATACGGGCCCAATCCCAGTCGCGGCTGTAAGCCGAACCGCCACCGATGATCAGTTTCGGACGATGCTCGAGAGCCTTCTTCTCCATATCGTCATAGTCGACCGTACCGGTCTCTTCCTTCACCTGGTATCCAACCACTTTGTACATAATGCCGCTAAAGTTCACGGGGCTGCCGTGGCTCAGGTGACCGCCGTGGTTCAGGTCCATACCCATAAAGGTGTCGCCGGCGTTCAGGCAAGCCAGGAAAACAGCCATATTGGCCTGTGCACCGCTGTGGGGCTGTACGTTGGCCCAGCAGGCACCATACAGTTTCTTGGCACGCTCGATGGCGATAGTCTCGCTCTGGTCCACAATCTGGCAGCCGCCGTAGTAGCGCTTGCCGGGATAGCCCTCAGCGTACTTGTTCGTCATCACGCTGCCCATAGCTTCCATCACCTGGTCGCTAACAAAGTTCTCGGAGGCAATCAGCTCGATGCCTTTAGTCTGACGCTCACGCTCTTTCTGTATGAGGTCAAAAATCTCGTTATCTCTTTGCATATCAATGATATTAAATTATTTTTAACATTATTTGTAAAATGCAAAGATACAACAATTATACCATTCAGCAAAATATTTTTTATTTTACACTCTTTTTGTGAAAAAACATAAAGCCGTTTAATGAATGATGATTGGTTACCCTTTAAAAATAGCCGCGTGGCGTGGCGTGCTGTAGGCTCTGCCAATAAACGGCACAACATAATAATACAATTCCATATATGATAAATATTGAAAAAATATTTGTATATTTGTAGAGACAAAGCTGATGTCATTTTTAATTCAAAACACTATAAAATAACCAATTATGAGAAAAAAATAGGTTTAAAATGAAACACAGTATTGTTATCGGAATCGCGTTCTGCCTCACTCTCTCCGGATGTGAATCTTGGATGGAAGAGCATTTAGGCAGAACCATCGTTGATTTTCAGAATAATACAGAATACGAAATATCAGTATACTCAATACTGATCCCCCCGTATAGTTTACATACAATAATATATCCTGATACAAGTTTACCTTTTGCGATTCCACGAGTCGTCGACGTAAAAGCCGGAGACTATCAGACAATTTACGATTCAAGAACCAATTTGGAGGATTTTTATAAAGAATATAGTACGGACACAATCTCCTTATTTGTATTTTCAACGGAACTGATGCATACAGCAGGGTGGGATTCCATTCGAAATTTCTATGCTGTTTTGCAACGATATGACATTAGCTTGAATGATTTTCGTTCGATGTTCTACCACCCGACCTTTCCTCCAACAGAAGAAATGCGGAACATAAAGATGTGGCCTCCATACGGAACATACGACTCAACCGGACAAGTTAATGCGCTAATTCGTTAATGTGCTAACGTGTTAATGATACCGCGGCAGCACTAATACATTAACACATTAACACATTAACGCATTAACAGACTAACGCATTAACAACTGATTTCAAATTTCAATCCTCAATTTTCAATTATTTCAAATTCTTTTCGTATCTTTGCATTTTGTTTTGATAATATAAAAAGGCAATATGAAAAGAATCTTTTTGCTGATCACATTGACGGCATTTGTCGCCATAAACGCTGACGCTCAAAAACTTGCAATGAACGCCAGCACCAAGACCTACGGCTACAAAAACAACGAAGGCGCTTGGATGATTGCACCTCAATTCCAGTATGCGTTCGAATTCCAAGGCCATTTCAAACGCTTCGCCGTCGTCAAAATCGACCGCTTCTGGGGCTGCATCGACAACCGCGGAAAAATGATTGTCCGCAACATCTTCTTCACCAGCGACGAGGCCGAACAGGCCGGACGCGAATGGGAACGCGGCGACGAACCCGGCAAATGGCTCTACGCAGCTCAGAACCCCACCAGCGGCAAATGGGGCTTCGTCGACTACTACGGCAACTGGAAATTCCAGCCCGACTACGACGGCGCCTCGCAGTTCGAAGGCGACGAGCCGATGAGCTTCGCCGCCGTCAAGACCGCAGGCCGATGGGGCTGTATCGACCGCAAAGGCGTGATGGTCATCGCCCCCACCTTTATGGAGATGGAACACGCACAACTGGCAGGCAGACAATGGATCTACGGACGCCACTACGACACCTGGCGCTACCCCACCCGCGACAAGGAATCGGGCCGTTGGGGCTACGTCAACTACCTCGGCCGATGGGTCGTCGACGCCGAATACGAAGACTACGACTACTTCGGGCCCGACCACAACTACATCTACGCACAGGTGAAGCGCGACGGACGCTGGGGCTCCATCGACCGCAACGGCAACGTCGTATCCAAATGCATCTTCTTCACCCGCGACGACGCCGACTACGCCCTCAGCCAGAAAGAGCACGGACGCAACATCAACGACTGGCGACTGCCAGTAACCGACATCGCCACAGGCAAATACGGATGGGTCGACTACGAAGGCGAATGGGCCATCAGCCCCATCTACGACGACGCCTCGCACTTCACCAACGACACCGGCCTCTTCGCCACCTGCAAGCTCGACGGCCGCTGGGGCAGCATCGACAACAACGGCGAACTGCTGTCGCAAATCGTCTTCACCCTTAGCAGCGAAGCCTGGCAGGCAGGCTACGAATGGGACAACGACCAGGAGCTGGGTCACTGGCTCTACCCCATCCGCAACCCCGAAACGGGCTATTGGGGCTACGTCGACTTCAAAGGCAACTGGGTCATCGAACCCACCTTCGAGGACGCCAAGCTCTTCATCAAGACCTGGAACAACCGCGCTGCACCAGCCAAGATGGACGGCCGCTGGGGCTGCATCGACCACACAGGCCAGTTCGTGGTCAAGAACATCTACAACACCTCCGCCGACGCCTACGAAGCCGCCCGCCGCTGGGCCGAGAAGAACAAGTTTTAAAAGCGGAAAGCGGAAAGCGGAAAGCGGAAAACGGAAAGCGGAAAGCGAATTTATAGATCAAGGATATGGCATATATTTTGCGCGACAAAAGCTTCGAGTTTGCTTTGAGAATTATCAAGCTGTACAAACATTTAACAGAAGACAAAAAAGAATTCGTCTTGAGCAAACAAATCCTGAGAAGCGGCACAAGTATAGGAGCCAATGTTCGTGAGGGCAAAAATGCACAAAGCAACTCAGTCTTTATCAGCAAATATTCAATAGCCTTAAAAGAGGCGGATGAAACACAGTACTGGATTGAATTATTATACGCTTCCCAATATATTGACCAGAAATCATACGAATCGATTGACGGTGATTTAAAAGAGATTATTGCGATTTTAACCTCATCAATCAAAACAGTGAAAAGCAAATGAACGACAGCGGAAAATATGTAATTAAAAACGCCACTATAGTTAATGAAGGGAAAATTACAACCGGCGATGTATATATTGACGGCGACAAAATAGCGGCAATCGACTGCGGCAGCTCCGCTTTCCGCTTTCCGCTTTCCGCTTTCCGCTCAATAGAGGCCTCCGGCCTCTATCTCCTTCCAGGAGTCATTGACTCTCACGTTCATTTCCGCGAGCCGGGGCTGACCGACAAGGCCGACATCGAAAGCGAGAGCCGCGCAGCAGTGGCCGGTGGCGTCACCTCGTTCATCGATATGCCCAACACCAAGCCGCAGACAACGACGATGGAGCTGCTGGAAGAAAAATGCCAGATAGCAGCCGAGAAAAGCGCTGCCAACTACGGCTTTATGCTCGGCGCCACCAACAGCAACATCGACCAACTGCTCGAGGCCGACCCGACGAAATACGCCGCCATCAAGCTCTTCCTCGGCAGCAGCACCGGCGATATGCTAGTCAACAACGAAAGCGCCCTCGAACGGCTCTTCTCCAAGTCACGCAAACTCATCGTCGCCCACTGCGAAGAAGAAGCCATCGTACAGGCCAACCTGCACAACTTCAAGCTCGAATGCGCCGGCACCGACCGCGAAACGGCAGCACTCCACCCACAGATACGCACCACCGAAGCCTGCTACGTCAGCACCTACAAAGCCATCGAACGCGCGCGCCGCTACAAAACGCGCCTCCACATAGCCCACATCAGCACCGCCACCGAGCTGGATCTGCTCAGCAACCTGCCGCTCGAACAGAAACACGTCACCGCCGAAGTGACCCCCAACCACCTCTGGTTCGACGACCGCGACTATGCCGAGCTGGGCAACCTCATCAAGTGCAACCCCGCCATCAAACGCAACGAGGACCGCATAGCCCTCTGGGCCGCCCTCTACGACGGCCTCATCGACACCATCGCCACCGACCACGCCCCCCACACCCTGGCCAGCAAGCAGCAGCGCTACTTCGACGCCCCAGGCGGCATCCCCAGCATACAGCACTCGCTGACGATGATGCTCGAGCCGCTGATGCACAACAGCTACAACGCCGACGAGCAGCGCGAGTTCCGCGACAACTGGCTGCCTTTGATTGTCAAGCTGATGTGCCACAACCCAGCCAAGCTGTTCGGCATCGAAGGACGCGGCTTCATCCGCGAAGGCTACAAGGCCGACCTCACGCTGGTGCGGCCCAACGTCGAAAACCACGTCACAAAAGAAAGCCTGCTCTACAAGTGTGGCTGGTCGCCCGTCGAAGGACAGACCTTCCACAGCCGCGTCGAAATGACCTTCGTCAACGGACACATCGCCTACGAAGCGGAGAGCGGAAAACGGAAAACGGAAAACGGAGAGCGGAAAGCAGAAAGACTGGTATTCAACCGATAAACATATAATAACGTATAACATATAAACAAATAAACCATAATGAAAAAACTGATTCTCACCATCATCGCCGTTGTTGCACTTTCGTTTGCCGCATCGGCGCAGATAACCCAAATCAAGAGCACCCAGCTGCCCGCGCAGGCACGCACCACCATCCGCAACGCCTGGAACGGTGCCCCCATCGTCGACGCCTGGCGCAACAAGCAAGGCCGCAAGGTGGAGTACAAAGCCTCGGTCGAAGACGGCTCCACCATCAAGTTCGACGCCTCGGGACGCTGGATCGAGATGAAAAGCTACAGCGGCATCCCCACCAAAATGCTGCCGCAAGCGCTGCTCAAGCACATCGACAAATACTATGAAGGACAGCAGATTGTGTGGGTCACCAAGACCCCCAAGCGCTACCAGGTGCAACTCACCGACGGCAGCAAGCTGGAATTCAACGCCAAAGGCGTATTCCAGGCCTTCCTGTAGCATCGGACGGCATCCGTTTGCCGACCATCAACCCTTTAAACCCACAGACACACAAAAACGCAGACAAGAATTCTTGTCTGCATTTTTTTTGCACCCGCCTCCCACCCCTGTCGCGTCTCGTCAAAAAAGGCCTCAATAACTTCCAAAAAACGCCATTTTAACAATCGGTGAGTTTTCTGCGAAATTTAACTTAATTTTTTACGCACTACACTAAATTACAATCAATTACAAAACAATTTCAAAAAAGTTTAAAACACCCCGAAAAACTCGATTTTTGGGCTTTTTTAACTGCCTAAAAAACAGGACCATCTTCTTACCAAAGTTCACTCAAATTCTTACCAAACTTTTACCAAATTTCAGCGTCGTAGAATTTGGGCAAAATTTTGTCAGTTTTCTGTCCGACGGGGATGCGCGGCGGGTGGGTGACGACCGAATGACCGCTGAACAAAAAACGGGTGAAAATCGGGTGATGAACCGAGAATGCCTCAGGTCCCCATTCTCCTGCTACTCGAAGGCACAAAGAAGACCGTTCTGACGCCATTTTTGATATTTGAGCGCCAAAAAATTGCAATATAGGAATAATGTTAGTACTTTTGCAGCGTGATTCGAAATTGTTTCATCACTATATCAAACTATCAATAAAACTATTAAACTAAAAAACATAAGCAATGAACGATATAAAATTCCGTACAGAGAGTGACCTTCTGGGCACTCACGACGTTCCCGAAGAGGCATATTACGGCGTGCAGACCGCACGCGCTATGGAAAATTTTCATATCAGCGGACGCCTGCTGATGGACTACCACAACTTCATCAAGGGTATGGCAATGACCAAGAAGGCCGCTGCTATGGCCAACATCGAGGTTGGTATGATAACCAAGGAGCAGGGCGAAGCCGTAATTTGGGCTTGCGACCAGCTGATTGAGGGCAAATACCACGACCAGTTCCCCATCGATATGATTCAGGGCGGCGCCGGCACCAGCACTAATATGGCTGCCAATGAGGTGATTGCCAACCTGGCGCTGGAGCGTATGGGTCACAAGAAGGGCGAATACCAGTTCTGCTCGCCCAACGACGTTGTCAACGCCAGCCAGAGCACCAACGACGCCTATCCCTGTGCCATCCATATGGCTATGTTCCTTGAGCACGAGGCCTTCCTGCCCCACCTCGAGAATATGATCAGCGCTCTGAAGGCCAAGTCGGAAGAGTTTGCCCACGTCATCAAGATGGGTCGCACGCAGCTGCAAGACGCTGTGCCTATGACTCTTGGCCAAACTTTTGGCGGTTTTGCCGCTTCGCTGCGCGGTGAGGTGAACAACCTGAACCTCTCGGCTCGCGAGTTCCTGACGGTCAATATGGGCGCCACTGCCATCGGTACGGGCATCTGCTCGAAACCCGGCTACAGCGAAGCCTGCATCAAGGCCCTGAAGAAAGTGACGGGATGGAACATCCGCCTGGCCGACAACCTGATCGAGGCCACCAGCGCCACCAGCTGTATGATTCAGTACAGTTCGGCATTGAAGCGCCTTGCTCTGAAAATCAACAAGATCTGCAACGACCTGCGCCTGCTCAGCAGCGGTCCGCGCTGCGGTCTGAACGAGATACACCTGCCCGAGCGTCAGCCCGGCAGCTCGATTATGCCCGGCAAGGTCAACCCCGTCATCCCCGAAGTGATGAACCAGGTGTGCTACAAGGTGATAGGCAACGATATGACCATCACCTTCGCCAGCGACAACGGCCAGCTGGAGCTCAACGTTATGGAGCCCGTCATCGCCTATACCCTGTTTGAGAGCATCCACCTGTTGGAGAACGGTTTGGACACCCTCCGCACCCTCTGCATCGACGGCATCCGCGCCAACGAGGAACGCTGCCGCCAGCTGGTGGAGCACTCGATCGGCATCGTCACAATGCTCAACCCCATCATCGGCTACAAGCAGAGCACCAAAATCGCAAAAGAGGCCAGCGAGACAGGCCGCGGCGTGTACGAGCTGGTGCTGGAGCACAAGCTGCTGACCAAGGAGCAGCTTGACAAGATCCTGCTGCCCGAGAATATGCTGAAGCCTATGGATCTTGAGAAGTTGAAAGCGAATAACTAACAGTGAATAGTGACCTGTGACCAGTGACCTGTGAGACGAGCGGGTTTGTTTCACTGGTCACAGATCACAGGTCACACATATATTATGAATACAATAAAAATAAAAAAAGGGTTAAACATCTGCATACCGGGGACCGCCGAAAAGCGTGTCTCCGATATGCATTTGCAAGGTTGCTTTGCTGTGAAGCCCACCGACTATGTTGGCGTGGCCCCGCGACTGCTGGTCGCCGAGGGCACGGAGGTGCAGGCCGGCACTGCCCTGATTGAGGACAAAGGCAACGCGGCGGCGCGTTTTGTGTCGCCCGTCAGCGGCACGGTCAAAGCGATTGTTCGCGGCGAGAAACGCGCATTGCTGGCTGTGGTCGTTGAAGCCGACGGCGAACAGAAAAGCATCCGGTTCGACACCGACGCCACCGCTGCCGACGGAATACGCAAAACGATGATAGAGAGCGGACTGTGGACACTTCTGAAGCAGCGTCCGTTTGGCATCATTCCGCAAGGCGACGCCCAACCCAAAGCAGTCTTCATATCGGCTTTCGACTCGTCGCCCCTGCCCGTCGACCTGCCGTTTATGCTCGAGGGGCGCAAAGAGGATTTCCAAGCCGGAATCGACATTCTGCACACCCTTGCCGGCACGGTCCACCTTTCGCTGCAGGCGGGCAAAGAAAACTCGTTTTTGGGATCCATAAAAAACGCTGAAATACATTATTTTGACGGCCCCCACCCTGCCGGACTTGTGGGCACGCAGATTGCCGCCATCGACCCCATCAACAAGGGCGAGACGGTGTGGACTGTTAATGCGCAGGATGTGGCAACTATCGGCCGTCTCTTCACAACGGGCGTCTACAACCCCGAACGGTTGGTGGCGCTGTGCGGCCCCGTGGTGGAAAAACCGCACTACCTCCGCACTTTGGCCGGAGCCAGCATAGAAGCGGAAAGCGGAAAACGGAAAGCGAAAAGAGTCCGTTTCATCAGCGGCGATGTGCTGAGCGGCACGACGATAGCTGCCGACGGATTCATCAGCGCCGCGTGCGACAAGGTGAGTGTCCTGCCAGAGGGCAACTACTACGACTTCCTCGGCTGGCTGCGTCCCAACTTCAAGAAATTCAGCTTCTCGCGCACTTTCTTAAGCGGATTTTTCAAGCGGAAAGCGGAGAGCGGAAAGCAAAGAGCGTTCACTTTTAATTTCGACACGGGTCGCCACGGAAGCGTCCGTCCGCTGTTTGTCACCGGCGAGTTCGAGAAGCTGGTGCCGATGGACATCTATCCGATGCAGCTCATCAAAGCCTGCATCGCCGGCGATATCGAGCAGATGGAGAACCTCGGCATCTACGAGGTGGAGCCCGAAGACCTGGCCCTCTGCGAGTTTGCCGACACGTCGAAAACCGAAATCCAGGCCGCCGTGCGCGCTGGTTTGGAGAAAATAAGAAAGGAGAGCTGAGATGATACTGAGAGATATGTTTGACAAGCTGAAGCCCAACTTCAGCAAGGGCGGCCGCTTCGAAAAGCTGGAGTCTACCTTCGAAGCTTTCGAGTCGTTCGCCTTCACGCCCAACACCGTCACCGGCGGCAAAGTGGGCAACGCCTACCGCGGCAGCCACATACGCGACGCCGTCGACCTGAAGCGCACCATCATCACCGTCGTCATAGCCCTGATGCCCGCCCTGCTGTTCGGAATGTGGAACATCGGCCACCAGACGGCCTTGAGCTACGGCCTCGACTGGGGCTTCTGGCACCAGTTCTGGTTCGGATTCCTGCGTATGCTGCCCATCATCGTGGTCAGCTACGTCGTCGGTCTGGCCATCGAATTCCTTTTTGCTGAAATACGCCACGAGGAGGTCAGCGAAGGTTTCATTGGTACCGGCCTGATAATCTCGATGATAGTGCCCGTCACCGTACCCCTTTGGCAGCTGGCACTGGCCGTTGCCTTTGCCGTCGTCATCGGCAAGGAGGTTTTCGGCGGCAGCGGCTACAACTTTCTCAACCCGGCCCTGGTGGCACGTGCATTCCTGTTTTTCAGCTATCCCAGCCATATGTCAGGTGACAGCGTCTGGATTGCAGCGCCTTTCCATTTTGCAGGCGACGCCGTTACCGGCGCCACACCGCTGGGTCAGCTGATGGCGGGCCAACCGCTGCAGGCGTCGGCCCTCGATATGTTTATCGGCACCATCCCCGGCAGCACCTGCGAGACCTCGGTTGTCGCCATCCTGCTCGGCGCACTGCTGCTGCTTGCCACCGGCATTGCCAGCTGGCGCATAATGCTTAGCGTCGTTCTGGGCGGCGGACTTATGGGCCTGCTTTTCAACGCCATCGGCGCAAACGAATATATGCAGGTGCCGTTCTACTACCACTACCTGATGGGCGGTTTCGCCTTCGGATGCGTCTTTATGGCCACCGACCCCGTCACTGCCGCACAGACCAACACCGGCAAATGGATCTACGGCTTCCTCATCGGTGCTTTCGCCGTGATGCTCCGTGTTCTTAACCCCGCCTACCCCGAAGGTATGATGCTGGCAATCCTGCTGATGAACTGCTTCGCACCGCTGATCGACCACTGCGTGGTGGCGGCGAACATCAAAAAACGCCAACGCCGCTGGCAAGCGAAGTTGAATGTGGAAGAAAGGAGGACAGCATAATGAAGAATTTCACCAACCGCTATATGCTGCTCTATTCGCTCGGGCTCGCCGCCGTGGTGGCTCTGTTGCTCACCGTTGTGGCCACCGGCCTCAAAGAGCGGCAGCAGAACAACATACGCAACGAGAAGATGCAGCAGTTGCTCGCCACCATCGGCATCGACGCCCCCCGCGACGGCGTGCAGCCCATCTACAACCAATACTTTAAGGAAGAACTGAATGTGGCACAGGACGGCCAAGAGCCCCTGACGCTGTATCTGTATGAAAAAGAGGGACAAAGCGGCTACGTCATACCCACCACCGGCAACGGACTGTGGGGCAAAGTCTACGCCAATGTGGCTCTCGCCGACGACCTCAACACCATCACCGGCATAACCTTCAGCCACGACAGCGAAACGCCCGGTCTCGGAGCCGAAATCACCTCCGACGCCTTCTGCAACCAATTCATCGGCAAGCAGATACTCGACAATAGCGGCAACGTCGTCTCCGTCGCCGTCGTCAAGCACGCCGACCCCAGCGACCCGCACCAGGTCGACGCCATCAGCGGCGGCACGATGACCAGCAACGGCGTCAGCGCTATGCTGCTCGACGAGCTGAAACGCTATCAGGACTACATCTCTTCGCAACGAAAGGAGGCCAACAATGAACAGTAATCGCAAAAAACTAATAACCAACCCACTGGGCAAAAACAACCCCATCACCGTCCAAGTGCTGGGCATCTGCTCCTGCCTTGCAGTGACGGCACAGCTCAAGCCCGCCGTCGTTATGGCCCTCTCGGTCACCGTCGTCGTCGCGCTGTCCAACCTCATCATCTCGCTGATGCGCAAAAGCATACCGCCACGCATCCGCATAATCGTCCAGCTCGTCGTCGTCTCCGCCCTCGTCATCCTCGTCAACCAGGTGCTTATGGCTTTCGTCTACGATGTCAGCAAGCAACTGTCGGTCTACGTGGGACTTATCATTACCAACTGCATCGTTATGGGACGACTTGAAGCCTTCGCTATGACCAACAAGCCGTGGGACTCGTTCCTCGACGGCATTGGCAACGGACTCGGATACGGACTCATCCTCGTCATCCTCGGCTTCGTGCGCGAACTCTTCGGACGCGGCACCCTCTGGGGATACCCCGTCTTCGAGAAGCTCGGACTCTACAACATCGGCTACGAAAACAACGGATTCATCATTATGGCCCCGATGGCCCTCATCCTCGTCGGCATCATCATCTGGATCCAGCGCAGCCACAACAAAGAACTGCAAGAATAGTGCGTAAGTGCGTTAATGCGTTAGTGGCTGACGCAATAACACACTAACACAATAACGCAATAAAACAATAAAACAATAAAACAATAACAATGGAATATTTCAACATCTTCATAAAATCGGTCTTCATCGACAATATGATCTTCGCATTCTTCCTTGGAATGTGCAGTTACCTGGCTGTGTCGAAGACGGTGAAGACCTCGTTTGGGCTTGGTGTGGCAGTAACCTTTGTTCTCGTCATCACCGTGCCGGTCAACTACCTCATCGACAAGTACCTGTTACAGCCTGGCGCTTTGGCTTGGATTAGTCCCCGTCTGGCCGAATTTGACCTCAGTTTCCTGAGCCTCATCCTCTTCATCGCCGTCATCGCTGCCATCGTCCAGATGGTCGAAATGGTCGTCGAGAAGTACTCGCCATCGCTCTACAACGCCCTCGGCATCTTCCTACCCCTCATCGCCGTCAACTGCGCCGTCCTCGGCGGCTCGCTCTTTATGCAGCAGCGCGAATACGCCAACATCGGCGAGGTCACCTGCTTCGCCCTCGGCAGCGGAATCGGCTGGCTCCTCGCCATCGTCGGCATCGCCGCCATCCGCGAGCGTTTGAGCTATTCCGCCATTCCGCCAGCTCTCCGCGGCGTAGGCATCACATTCATTATCACAGGACTTATGGGCATCGCCTTTATGTCCTTTATGGGAATAAAAATATGAGTGCGTTATTGCGTGAGTGCGTTAATGCGTTAGTGCTGACGCGGTAGCCACTAACACAATAACACAATAACGCAATCGCAATGACACAGACTATAATCGCTTCACTGGTCATCTTCCTGACCATCATACTCGTACTGGTTGTATTGCTGCTTCTGCTGCGCGCCAAGCTCGTGCCGCAGGGCAACGTCACCATCACCGTCAATAACGACAAACAGCTCACCGTACCCACCGGCGGCAGCCTCATCTCCACCCTCGCCGAACAGGGCATCCATCTGCCTTCGGCCTGCGGCGGCAAAGGCTCGTGCGGACAGTGCCGCTGCCAGGTCCTCAAAGGCGGCGGAAGCATCCTGCCCACCGAGGTCGGATTCTTCACCCGCAAAGAGATTCAGCAAGGCTGGCGCCTCGGATGCCAATGCAAGGTAAAAGAAGACCTCAGCATCGCCGTACCTGCCAGCATCCTCAGCATCAAAGAATACGAATGCACCGTCATCTCCAACCGCAACGTGGCCACCTTCATCAAGGAATTCAAGGTCCAGCTGCCCCCAGGCGAGCATATGGACTTCATCCCCGGCAGCTATGCTCAGATCAAGATACCCGCATTCGACATCCACTACAGCGACTTCGACCGCAGCCTTATCGGTGACCAGTATCTACCCGCCTGGGAAAAGAACAAGATGTTCGACCTACACTGCGTCAACACCGAGCCCACCGTGCGCGCCTACTCAATGGCCAACTACCCCGCCGAGGGCGACGTCTTTATGCTCACCGTCCGCATCGCCACGCCGCCAATCGACAGAACGGAGAGCGGAAAGCGCAGAGCCGAAAGCGGCGGAAGCCCCTTCATCAATGTCAATCCCGGCATTGCGTCGAGCTATATTTTCTCTCTCAAGCCTGGCGACAAAGTCATTATGTCCGGCCCCTACGGCGACTTCCACGTCCGCGGCACCGAAAACGGAGCCATTGAAGCGGAAAGCGGAAAGCGGAAAGCGGAAAGCAACCTTGACGCGTCAGCCACTAACGCATTAACGCATTCACACATTAACGCATTCTCTAACGAGATGATTTGGGTTGGCGGTGGCGCCGGTATGGCCCCGCTGCGTGCTCAGATTATGCACCTCACCCGCACACTCCACTGCACCGACCGACAGATGCACTACTTCTATGGCGCCCGCGCCCTCAACGAAGTCTTCTACCTCGACGACTTCCATCAGCTCGAGAAGGACTTCCCCAACTTCCACTTCCATCTGGCCCTCGACCGTCCCGACCCAGCAGCCGACAAAGCTGGCGTACCCTACACCGCCGGCTTCGTCCACAACGTGATGTATGAGACCTACCTCAAGAACCACCCCGCCCCCGAGGACATCGAATACTATATGTGCGGCCCCGGACCGATGTCCAAAGCCGTCATCAATATGCTCGACAACCTCGGCGTCCAGCGCGAAAACATAATGTTCGACGACTTCGGCGGCTGACAACGGAGCATCGGACTTATGATTACCGACACAACGTTAAATCACATATATGCAAAAAGCGAGACCTTATGGGTCTCGCTTCTCGTTTTGCTAAGTGGCGCGTCGACCTCCTTGTCCACCATCGCGGCACTCACCTTGTAGCGGAACGTACATATTCCTTCCTGCTTGATGGAGCGGCCGTCCTTCATCCGCAGCGTTATAATCTTGGGCAGCGACAGCAGCACGGCCATCACGCCCGCGGCCGACGCCGTGGTCGAGTCGACGATGTACTCGCACAGTTCCTTGGTCGACACGGGCTGGCCCTGTGTCACGGCAGTGACGCTCCATTTTTCCTTGCCCTGCCATTTGCGTTTGATTTTCTTGATAAAAGCGATAATATTAATATTTTAAGTTGGGTAATAAAGGGTTTCCGTTTTATGCTCCGTGTCAAGGTCTCAGCCCGACACTGTC
This sequence comes from Bacteroidales bacterium, assembly GCA_017429685.1. GTDB lineage: Bacteria > Bacteroidota > Bacteroidia > Bacteroidales > P3 > Colimorpha. The sequence continues at coordinate 39,825 of JAFROL010000043.1, forward strand.
GAGGTCTCGACTCGACATCGTCAAGGTCTCAACTCGACACCGTCAAGTCGAGACCTCGACAAAAGGCATTCACATACCATCATCGTGCATCCCGCTATATATCCACGGATATTGATATTTTTTCCAAGGCCGCATCCTCCTTGTTGTAGGTAAAGCGATGGAGATGACATCAATTTGAATCGGGATGTTCATAGATGTTGCTGATTATATTCGTTGATAGACAGACTATTTCTTAATGTACTCCATCACACCAGGATTCCCTCCATGTCCAAAGAGCTGATCTCCCCCTTTGTCAATCTTCAAGGTATTGCCTGAAATCTCGAATGTATAAGTGCATTCTCTGGGAGTTTCGCCGTTATAATCAGGCTCGTAATAGGTGAAATCAGTGTCCTCGGAATTCATTATTCCATTGTGGTAGAGCTTGAGTTTGAGAATAGATCCATCAATGGTGTAAGGTCCAGTGAAACTGATGCCATAGTGCCAAGCGCCGCCCTCAGGATAGGTGTCGTAGCAGGTGAACCACACAGACATAGTGCCGTCGTCTTTGAAAGACATTGTTTCCGTGTACTCACGGACAATATTCGTATCTGTCTCGTGATACTCCCACGTACCCACAATGGGTGAAGTTTCATCCTTGTCGCAGGAAGCGAAGGTGGCCATCGCTGTCATCGCGAAGGCGACCATCAGAATTGAAAATACTTTCTTCATAATGATTAAAATTTAATGATTAAAAAACTGATTAACGTATAAACACAAAGCCCCGGACGGAATCTCTGTGTTCCGAACGCGACCGAAGTGGAGCGAACGGAACATAGGGAATCGTCCGAGGCCGTGAATATCTTGACCAAAACGTCCCTCCCTCTCCGCTACTATCTGCTGGAGGTGGAGTGGGGTGAAAATCAGTGAGTTATGGACATTTATTTTCACTGGGCTAATCTTTTATCATTTGTGCGACCAAAATACGGTCGACCATTACAAAATCACCTTCTATGTGAAATACGGCTGTCCATTTACGATTCATTATGGAACGTGTTTTGGCGTTCGGGTGTATAAGTCAGATGGAGTGTTTGCGGCTGTAGTGTAATGCGTCGGCTGTATAAGTCAGCGACTCCAACTGGCAAATCACACGGTCTTTGTAGCGCAAGGCACTCTCCAGCGTACGGATGGATGTGATATAGGCGACCATTTCATCGAGGTCGCCTAACGATGCGTGGCTATAAATGAGCCTATAACTTTTCATATGCCGCGCGTATTTTCTGCTCAAAAACGCGGTTGAATTCCTCGGCCGAAACATAGCCTTCCGGAATTGGAGTATGGGTCTTCGCCTCTTTTCGTGCCTGCGAAATATTAGGTTTCATCGGCGTTGTGTATGCAACTTGTGTTTCCATTTTGTTATTGTTTTCGATTTGCAAAAATACGAAGAATTATCGGATTGGCAAAATGAATTTTTAGTATAGTGTTATTTCTTGCGGCAGGTGCAGGCAAATGCATTAAAAACAAAGAGAAACCCCGAAAGGGAACCGTGGTTTGCCGTCGGCTCGGCCGACAACACGGCTGAATATAATCCAATTAAAGTGTGGAAAGCCTCCCGACGATTACTTGTACAATTCGTAGGTGGGTAAAAATCAGCTAGTTACAAATAAATCTGTCTTTCATCCGAGAATCATTTACGCCCACAATAACGCTTTCCTCCCAATTTTATTGCCCTCGTCCACAATAATTTTCTTCCGCCACGACGGAGCATAGAGTCGTGCCGAAGGTTGCGTGGCAGACCTGCCGCACTTGATGAGACAATACACGTGGAAACAAAACCATTACACTTATAAATAAGTCAAGGAGAACCCTGCCAAAAGGAAAAGGGTGGCTATTGGCAGACGGCTATAGGCCTTCAGGCTGCAGATGGCTTGACGGTGTCTAACTATCTGCAAGACACGGCACGCAAACACATTGAAGGTGATATCACCATCAACGATGCACGGAAACTGGTCAATAAGTACTATATTACAAAGTCGGTCCGTAACGCCAACGACGAAGACAAAGAAGAGGCCGACCGCGTGTCGTCAAACATCGTAAAAGTACTGTCCAGCCCTACGTTCAACTTCACCACTGGCGGCTACCAATCGGTGCATCGGCGCATATTCGATGGCGTGCTGAAACACGCTGGCGAGTTCCGCACATACGATATCACTAAGAAAGAATGGGTACTGGAGGGCGACACAGTA
>JAFROL010000009.1 GCA_017429685.1 Bacteroidales bacterium
TTTATAAACGACATAAACAGCAGCATAATAAAAATGGACGGCAATTCGCTCGCAATGCGAGCGTTATAATCTATAAGATCTATAGATTTCGCTCGCTCGCGAGCAGGAGGAAAATAATCTACAAGATTTACAAGCTCTCGCTCGCAAAGCGAGCAGGGGTTTTTAAACAGGAATTACCATTAATTGGCCAGGAATTAACAGAAATAATTATTTTGTTTAACAGCAATTACCAGCAATTGGACAGCAATTAACAGCAATTATTTTTAGAACGTGAATGTCCGTAAATGACCGCGATTTTCCAAGAATTGTTTATAAACGACATAAACAGCAGCATAATAAAAATGGACGGCAATTCGCTCGCAATGCGAGCGTTATAATCTATAAGATCTATAGATTTCGCTCGCTTGCGAGCAGGAGGAAAATAATTTACAAGATTTACAAGATCTCGCTCGCATCGCGAGCAGGCGACTTCAAAGTGACGCCCACACTGCTCCTCCCACGAAAGCCCCCGCTCCTACTGCGCCTCAGGCTTTTTCGAATGGGATACGGTTCACTATAGATCGCCCAAGGGTGATCTCGTCGGCATACTCCAAATTGTCCCCTATGGCAATACCACGAGCTATAGTGGTGACTTTCAGATTCGGGAACTGCTTAAGCTGGCGGTCTATATAGATGTTCGTAGTGTCACCCTCCATCGTGGTGGGCAGCGCCAGGATGACCTCCTCGGTCTGTTCGGCGGGAATGCGGTCCAGCAGCTCCCGGATGGCAAGGTCGTTGATGCCGACTCCGTCGAGGGGCGATATCACACCGCCAAGGACGTGGTAGAGACCCGTATATTGCGCCGTGTTCTCGATGGCCATAACCTCCTGAACATTTTCTACAACACAGATTATCTTTTGGTTGCGCTTAGGGCTGGAGCAGATGGGACACACCGGCGTGTCACTGATGCACTGGCACCGGCTGCAGTAGTGCGAGTCGCTTTTCAGGCGTGTCAGGGCTCCGATAAAGGCGGCAAAGTCGCTGTCCGACGCGTCGAGCAGATGCAACGCATAGCGCAGCGCCGAGCGTTTGCCTACACCAGGCAGCGTAGCAAGCTCGTCGACAGCGGTTTCAAGTATTTTCGACGGAATTTCCATAACGGCTTGATAACGCTTGTCAGCACAAAATATTGTCCCTCCACACAAACAAAATTCAACTTCAGATTCAACACCGTGTCGAATCTATATGATGCGATTCTCACGGTGGCGGGCAATAACCGACACCATCCTGCGTTATGGTAAGAAAACGAAACCGTTATGCATTTCAGAGGTCTACTTCTTTCCGCCGCCCTGATGCTGGCAGCCTGTGGCAACACACAGAACTCCAACCTATTGCCCTCCGCCGAAGAGCAGCAGCTGCGTGCCGACATCGGCCAGATGCTCCTCGTAGGCTTTCGGGGCACCGAGCTCAGCGACACCAGCCATATCGTCCGCGACATACGGCAGTACCACATCGGCGGCGTCATCCTGTTCGAATACGACGCCCCCTCGCAGTCGCGGCCACGCAACATCAGCTCGCCGGAACAGCTCAAACGACTCTGCAACCAACTGCAAACCATCGACAAAGAGACTCTCCTCATCGGCATCGACCAGGAAGGCGGACGCGTCACGCGACTCAAAGCCCAATACGGCTTCCCCACATTCCCTTCGGCAGCGGCAAGCGCCAAAGGCGGCATCGACAGCGTGCGCAACGCAGCACGTCTCACTGCCGCGACACTGCGCGCCGCCGGCATCAACCTCAATTTCGCACCCTGCGTCGACGTCAACGTCAACCCCTCCTGCCCCATCATCGGCAAGCTGGAACGGAGCTTCGGCAAAAACGCCACACACGTGGCACAATGCGCGGCAGTGTGGGTCGACGAACAGCAGAGCCAAGGCGTTGTCGCCTGCCTGAAGCATTTCCCCGGCCACGGCAGCTCGCGCAGCGACACACACCTCGGCATCGCCGATGTCAGCGACACCTGGCAGCCCAACGAGCTGGAACCATACCGGACCCTCCTGAAGAACAGCGATATAAGGATGGTTATGACCACCCACGTCTTCAATGCACGCTTCGACAGCGTATATCCCGCAACCCTGTCGCACAGCACACTGACAGGACTGCTGCGCGACAGCCTCCACTTCAACGGTGTCATCATCACCGACGACCTCGCTATGGGCGCTATGACACAGCACTATAGCGACACCACGATGCTGCGTCTGGCCATCAACGCCGGAGCCGATATGCTATGCCTCTCCAACAACGGCAAAAGCTACGACCCCGACATCGTCCCACACACCATCGACCTCATCTTCAACCTCATACAAGACGGAGCAATCCCCGCTTCACGCATCCGCCAAAGTGCCGACCGCATCCGACGTCTCAAAAGCACGATTCGCTGACATCTTCCCGCCAGACAGCGACCTCACTGGCATACCCTCTTTTCGTTCTCATTCACAGAGCCAAGTATAAAAAAATCTTAAAATTTGCAAAAATAAAAGAATCGTTCGCGCACGTAAAATATTTTTATTACTTTTGCACTTTGACAAAATAGCTGCAACTGAATGACAATTCCGGTGTAGCATTTTGGCAGTCAGTAAATTGTGCCACATAATATGTAACTTAAAATTATTAATAAAATACCAAAATAATAAAAACAAAGAACAAAGCTCAAGGCCTAACCCTGAAAACCGACATAATCTTCGACAGTAATTCGCTCGCGAAGCGAGCAGGAGGTTTAGAACAGGAATTACCAGAAATGGACCAGGAATTAACAGGAATATTTTTTAAAACAGCAATTAACAGAAATATTTTTTTAAACAGCAATTACCAGCAATTGAACAGCAATTATCAGCAATAAATTTTTAACGACAACAAACAGCAACACAACAATAGCCAGCAATTCGCTCGCAAATGCGAGCGGAAAAATTTATAAGATTTATAGATTTCGCTCGCTCTTGCGAGCAGGAGAATAAAACATAAGAAGAAAAATCTACAAGATCAACAAGATCTCGCTCGCGAGCAGGAAAAACAGAGAAGAGATTTACGAGATTTACAAGATTTCGCTCGCTCTTGCGAGCAGGAGAATAAAACATAAGAAGAAAAAATCTACAAGATCAACAAGATCTCGCTCGCTTTTGCGAGCAGGAGAACAAAAGAACAAAAGAAACGAAAACAAAGTAACAGCACGCAATATGAACTACAAGATATTGAATTTTACGATGTTCTGCATATCGAACGTGGCGTCGGCTCTGGGGAAGAGCCTGCGCGACGTGTATCGTGGTATGCAGGACGGCAATATCATCGATGGCTATATTGTGCCGTGCTATGATGTTTTGCACACGTTTTCAAGAGAGTATGTCGTCGAAGACCTTGTGTCGCTAATGCAAAAGAAAGGAGTCGCACTATGATACTGTATCACACATCCACACTGGCGATTCCGCGTCCTGACACACTTCATTCGAGACAGCATTTGGATTTCGGTCAGGGCTTTTATCTCACCGCACTGAAGGAACAAGCCCTGCGTTACGGCGAGCGCTTCCTGCGCAGAAACGAACCTGCGGTAATGAATGTCTATGACTTCGATGAGGCGTTGGACCTTTTCACGCGCAAGGTGTTCGACAGTTATGATGGCGAATGGTTGGACTACGTGTCAGCTTGTCGCAAGGGCGAACCGCACATACAATATGATATAATAGAAGGAGGCATCGCCGACGATAATGTGTTCAATACGATAGACCTGTATTTTTCAGGTATCTACACTCGCGAACAGGCGCTGGATCAGCTACAATACAAAAAGCCCAACCACCAGGTGTGCATCACATCACAGCAGTTGATCGAAAGTCATCTGCACTACATTGACAGTGAAACGATAAAAGGAACAAGAAACAGAGAGTAATGCAAGCAAATCCCGACATATTGCAAATGAAAATGGCTCGCATAGTGAAACTATGGGCAGAACGTACAGGAATGACGTACGAGGAAGCAATGGGCAAGTTCTACGAATCCAAGACTTGCGAGCTGATAAGCGATGGCGTCGCCGATATGCATTGTATGAGTGACGATTATCTTGTGGACGAACTGATGATAGAATACGGAGAAACTTTAGAACGAATAAACAAAAATAATTTATAAGATATACAGCAATTCGCTCGCGAAGCGAGCAGGAGGTTTAGAACAGGAATTACCAGAAATGGACCAGGAATTAACAGGAATAACTTTTTAAACAGCAATTACCAGCAATTGAACAGCAATTATCAGCAATAAATTTTTAACGACAACAAACAGTAACACAATAACAGCAAAAAAACAATAGCCAGCAATTCGCTCGCAAATGCGAGCGGAAAAATTTATAAGATTTATAGATTTCGCTCGCTCTTGCGAGCAGGAGAACAAAACATAAGAAGAAAAAACAGATAAGTAATCTACAAGATCAACAAGATCTCGCTCGCTTTTGCGAGCAGGAAAAACAGAGAAGAGAAGAAATTTACAAGATTTACAAGATTTCGCTCGCTTTTGCGAGCAGGAGAACAAAGGCGAGCAGGAGAAAATGATTAAAGACTGAAAAGAATGACAGAGAGCAAAAACAACATAGTATCAGGCAGTGTACCGCAGGGCGAAATCGTCCTCTACCAGCCCGACGCCACGACTCGCTTGGAAGTGCGGCTCGAGGAAGATACCGTGTGGCTGACGCAGACTCAGATTGTCGACCTTTTCCAGTCAAGCAAGGGCAATATTAGCGAACATATAAAGAACATTTACGCACAAAAAGAGTTGGAACCCCAAGCAACTGTTCGGGATTTCCGAACAGTTCGCAAGGAAGGCAACCGTATGGTGTCGAGGAATTTGACATACTACAATCTGGATGCGATCATCTCCATAGGCTTCCGGGTCAACACCAAACGAGGCATCGAGTTTAGGCAGTGGGCCAACAAAGTGCTGAAGGAGTATATGATGAGAGGCTACGCCGTCAACCGTCAGCTGATGCAGATGGAACAACGTATCGATGCAAGGATAGACGCCCATTCGCAGCGTGAGCAGCAGCGTTTTATGCAGATAGAGCGCACCCTCGCCAACCATCAGGAGAAGATAGACTTTTTCGTCCGCACCAACCAGCCTCCGATCGAAGGAGTATTGTTTGAAGGTCAGATCTTCGATGCCCGCCTGTTAGTGGAAGCCCTTGTCAAGTCTGCACAGCGCGAGATTATACTCATCGATAACTACGTGGATGCTACGACATTCGATCTGCTTGAAAAACGAGCCTCTGGCGTAGATGCTGCAATCTATACGGAACACGTCGGTACGGCACTTCTCCACCTGCAGCAACTCAACAAACAACAATACGGACGGACCATCACCGTCAAGGAGTATGCCAAACGGTTCCACGACCGGTTTCTGATCCTCGATGATGCTCTCTACCATTTTGGAGCCTCGTTCAAAGACCTCGGCCGTAGACTCTTCGCCTTTGAATTAATGGGTATTGATAAGGATATAATTATTCAACAACTATAACTATATAAATTTAATTGAGTTTAAACAGGAATTACCAGAAATGGACCAGGAATTAACAGGAATAATTTTTCAAACAGGAATATTTTATAAACAGCAATTACCAGCAATTGAACAGCAATTATCAGCAATAAATTTTTAACGACAACAAACAGTAACACAATAACAGCAAAAAAACAATAGCCAGCAATTCGCTCGCAAATGCGAGCGGAAAAATTTACAAGATTTCGCTCGCGCTTGCGAGCAGGAAAAACAGAGAAGAGATTTACAAGATTTACAAGATTTCGCTCGCTTGCGAGCAGGAGAACAAAAGCGAGCGGGGAAATAACAAATTCGAGAACACTACGACAAATCAAATCGCAACGAAAGCACCTAAACGGAACGAAAAAAACAACATCTCGATATGAATAGAACAACTAATTTGAACAGACTAAACGACAACGGAATGCGGATTTCAAATCCTGATATTAAACAGCGTCGGATTGCAAATCCGCCGCAACAGAACAGAATATTACTGACTAACGGAATGAGAAAGTATTTGCTGATGGCAGCTTTGATGCTGGGAGGCGGTATAACTGCACAGGCACAACAATACGTCATTTTGAATGGTGATAATAACTACCTTACCCACGATGCTTCTTCAGGAGCTTTGGTTACGACGAACTCCACCTCTTTCGACCCTACGACTTGCTTTTGGACGATTGATGGTAATTATATAAAACCTGTGAATAGTAACGGACAAACTTATAATGATTTGTGTCTATGTCCTAGGTCAGGTAATAATACTTATAATCTCCGCACATCTACAACTTATAGAACATGGAATGGAGGATTATCAGATGGAGGACAGCCTTACTATGGTAGTTATTACCTCCGTTTAAATGGCGATACTTGGCAAGTAGGTACCACAAACAATAACCGTGGAACAATGCGTCTGGTCACTACTTCCTCTGTTGCCGCCAATCTTACGGGCGTTACCATCGCCACAGGTGAAAGCACTCTGGCAGCGACTGGCGAATATCATTACACTTTGAGTGATGGTAGCTACACCACTGCATCTACCAACTACCGCTTCAACAACGCTGACCACTACTACCCTGCTCAAACCACCACCACAGAGACACCGGTAGGCACTTGGTCGGTCAGTGGCACGGGCGCATCGTATGTGTCAGTCGATGAAAATACCGGTACCATTACTGTCAACAGCCTGCCGACCGATGGCGACAAGACCATCACGCTGAGCTGCGACCCAATGTACGGCACGGCACACGGCGCCACCGTCACCAAGACCATCACGCTCAAAGCCCGTTGCCAGACGCCCACATTCAGCTTCAGCAATACCAACAATCAGGTAACCATCTCCACCCTCACCGGCGGAGCAACGATATACTACACAACCGACGGCAGCGAGCCCACCACCTCGTCGAACGTCTACATTGCTCCTTTCACCCAAAGCGCCGCAGCCACCATCCGCGCCATCGCAGTCAAAAGCGGCACGTCCGATTCGGAAGTGGGCACCTTCGAGGTGGTCAAGCTGGCAACACCCTATGCACGCAACAACGCTGCCGGCAATGCCGTGACCTTCGAAAGCTCCGACGAAGGGGTGACGTTCTACTACACCTACGGCGACTACGACGCCAACGGCGAATTTGCCGCTCCTACGACAAGCAGCACCGCTTGGAATACCGGTGACGCTGCAGTGAGTATACCCACCGAAAACGTGGTGAAAGTGATTGCCGCCAAGACGGCTACCGCAACAGAAGGCTATATCACTTCCGACGTATACGCTCGCCGTGTCAACACCACCGATATGAGCGAACGACAGCTGGTCATTATGTACAATTCTGGAACCTCCGTGGATCCAGATGTGCATTTTCTTGCCAACAACAACGGCAATATCCAGAACACTACAACATTCAATCCTTCAAACTGTATCTGGGAAGGTCTGCCATTTGCTCACCCCAACGCAATCCCCAACGCTGTCACTCTCGTTGGTTCTGATATGATGTATGAGCCCTTTATCCGTTTCCGCAACAACGGCTACTACTTGCAGTTGCACGCCGGCCCCGAAGATTTCAACAATATGGGATGGCAGCAATGGCTGCGTCTGACCAATAGCCCCGACGACGAATTCTATTTCCTGCCGCGCTATGTGGCTGGCTCGGGTTCTATAATCAATGCAGCCCACGTTGATGTTACCAAGCAGGTTGTTGCTGGTGTCGCCAGTTTCCAGTTGGGATACAATGGTGGCAACTGGCAACGATATGCCGCCAGTGGACTGGCACTTTATACAAATAGCCAATTCGCTGTCTACTATCCCGTCGAGCAGCTTGGCGGAGGCAACTATCTGTTGAACGTATCCTATCCTGCCAACTACGAGACCATAAAGGAAGAACTCAACAAAGGCCAGTCAGTGACCATTGCGTCGAATATCACCGGACCCGATGGCACCGGTACCGGCACATACGGTCTGCCATACTACCGTGTTGGTAACGAAGAGACTTATTATTACTACTTCGCCGGTTCCGACACTCCGTTCGACACACCCCCGACGCCGTCCACCGACATACGCATCACCTACGAGTTGCTGAACGGCAACGACTATATTGAGATCGACGATGCCACGCACACCTACACGTTAGTCCGCGACCCAGGCCGCGACCTTTTCGTCACCGTGCGCATCACCGCCACACCCTATATCGATGGCGTAGCACAGCCCGACGGCATACAAACCAAGGACTACCAGTTCCATATCCTCACCAAACCGCCCTTCCCGGCACCGGTCATCAGCCGCGTGGAGGGTACCAACGACTACCAGATGGAGTGTTCGGCATCCAACGCCGTCATCGAATACCGCATTGACGGTGCCGCCGACTGCGCCACCTATGGTGACAACGAAAGCACCACCCATCCCGGCTGGTGCCTCTACGACGGTCCTATCACCGTCACCACTGCCGGCACCATCATCACGGCTCGCAGCTACCGCGCCAGCGACCAGTCCATTTCCGACCCCGTCGACTATCTGGTCGGCGGAGCTATGCTGCTGCCCCCCACAATCGAAATTGACGACGACGGCAATGTCACCATCACCGCCAACCCTGCCAACAGCAGCTTGGACGGATATACTTCCGAATCCTTTTACTATACTGTCAACGGCAGCGACCCCGACCCCAGCAATGTCGGAGCTGTCACGAGCTACTACAACGGCAGCTTTACCGTCACCAACGGCCAGATAGTGAAAGCCATCGCCAAGGCCGACGGCTTCACCAACTCGGCCATAGCCAGCGAGACCTACAAGATTGCCTCGGGTACGTCGAGCTACGGCGTGGTGACCCTCAACGACTACGAGGACCATACGTGGAGCTACTACCAGGCCAGCGGCGATCTGCCTGATGGCTACCCCGATGAACTGCACTCGCCCTATCCGCGCAACGTGGAGATAACCTATTACGGCTACGGCAACAATACTCTAAGCACTAACAACAGTGCCACCCCGGCTGCCAGCACCTTCACCGGCAACACCACTGCTGCCGACGTTAAGGTGGGCATAGGCGAAGAGGGCCACACCTTCTTATATTACAAGACCTTGGAGCGCGACGCCAATGGCCGCTATCCCTACGAGCTTATCCCCAACCCCTTCTATGTGCGCCCAGCCGTGACCAACTATACAGGCACACGCACGCTGCGCCTGGTTATGAACGACGCCGGTGGCGACGGATGGGCAAGCCAGCTGCAGGTCAACTTCAGCGACGGCAGTGCCACACAGAATTTCCAGCTCGCGTCGGGCAGCACACAAACCGAGACCTTCACCGTCAACAGCGGCGTCACCGTCACCCTGTCGTGGGTAGTCGGCGGCGGCAAGAACAATGAATGCTCGTTCACGCTGAGCTACGACGGCGGTGCGGAGATATACAGTTCTGGTATGGGTCCCAGGAACGGCAACCTGAAAGTCTTCAAGGTGGCTGGGACCTATACCGTCAGTTCCTACACTGGCTTCTACCGCTGGCGTGTGAAGAAAGTCACCGACGGCAGCATCTACAGTGCCTCGTCGGGTGGCACAGCATTAGCTACAACATCAACCACGTCCACAGACAACGTGATGCTCGATGCCGAACAAACCTACTATTTTGTCCCCTCCGATGCCGGAACGACCAATGCCAACAACGCCACCTCGATGAAGGTGGAACTCGAGGCAATGTGGGCCTTGGCAGCGGTGAATGACGGCACAACAACCACAAATACCAATTACAGTTCAGTAGAGCGCAACTTCTATATAAAAAGAAGCGGTACAAGCAATTCAATTTTAGGAGTCACCAACAGACCCATTACCTACAGCTCGTTCTATCCCAACGGTACAACCGATGGCACAACACCTGCAACCGAAAGCGACATTCTTTCGATACATAACAACGGTGCTATGTCGCTGTCAGTAGATACTAAGATAGAATACTATAAAATAAATGGTAACTCTACAACGATTACCTGCAACAACCACAACCTTATCATTGGCCGTGGTGTGTTGCCGACAAACACATTGTGTGCAAATATGATAAGAGGCTTCGAAGCAACACGGGATAATAGTTATTCCGGAGCCCAAGGAGCCGTAAACAACAAAATACGAATAGAAAGCGGTGTGTGGGGAAGTCTATACTTACTAAACAATGACCTTTATTATAGTAGATATAATATGCAGTGCAATTCAACAGTAAATGTCAAATGTACGATAGGCAACGACTACGACAGAGCTGAAGCCAACAATGGATTACTCTCAATAGCAGCTGGAGACAACCAAAATATTTATGGTTCAGAGAGAACTACTTTTACAAATGAAAACAATAAAGACAACCTTACATTTGACTGGTGCGTAAAAAGCGGAACATTGCACGGAACAAAACTTGGTGATGCCAGTGCAGATTATTCCATCTATATAGGGTCAGCTTCTTCTAGTCAATATTTAGGCAAACGTCGAATTACAGTAGAAGGCGGAGTCCTTGCAAGTATCGCAGGGTCACTAAATTCAGCCAACAACAATAATTACGATAATGACTATACAACTCAGACAGCAAGTGATGTCGTAACTATAAGAATAACAGGCGGTAAAGTCCGCGGAGCCATTTATGGAGCCGCTGCATTTGCAGGTGCTGCAGGAGGACGCAAAATTATACTTACTGGCGGTACAGTAAACGGATGGATAGCTGGAGGCTGCAATGGAACAAGAAGTGACGGAGGCCAACTGTACGGCACAACATATCTGTATATCGGTGGTAACGCAAATGTCGTCCAGTCCGAAAATGACGACTATATTGGAGGTAACACCTATAACGGAACCACACTGCAAGGTGTTAACGGAGCCTACGGTGGGAACATCTTTGGTGCAGGATGCGGAATTAAACCTAACGGATATTCTGAATCCAATCCTGGTGCAACACTAAACGATCTTACTGTTGGTAAAGTTTATGGCTCAAATATTACAATAGCCGACGAATCGGTCGTTGGTCGTGACGTGTACGGAGGAGGAAACTTTGGATGCGTCGACAATGTATGGGCAAATAACAATAACAAGACTACGAACATTTATATTCTTGGAGGCACCGTCAACGGAAGTGTTTTTGGCGGTAGTAACAACCAACAAGGTCAAACCGTTAATATTACGATGAATGGAGGGTTGGTAAAGAAAGGAATATATGGTGGTAGTAACGCGTGGGGCACTATCAACAACAACGTCACTATGAAAATTAATGGAGGTCAGGTTGGTGTTGGGGCTGATATTGCCAGTGACTTGGGCTATGTCCACGGTGGTGGCTTGGGTAACGCAACCCGCGTGCTGGGCTCGGTGAATATGACCATCGGTGAGAATGCCGGAGCCGAAAACTACGTCACAATCTACGGCGATGTCTATGGAGGCAGCGCACAGGGCAGAACCAATGGCGACAACAGCCGCACCACGGGTGCCGTGACCAACGTCACGCTGAATGCCGGCAAGATATTCGGTTCGCTGTACGGCGGTGGACTTGGCACCAACGCATACGCTGCAAATGTCTATGGCCCCGTGCAGGTCACTGTCAATGGCGGCGGCATCCACACCACAAACCAGGACGGCTCGGGAGCTGTGTATGGCTGCAACAACGTCAACGGAGCCCCACAGAGCACCGTAGCCGTCGACATCTATGGTACCGACGCTCCTGCCGACGGTCGCGAATATGCCCTCGACGCCGTCTATGGTGGTGGCAACAAAGCTGAATACACCAGCACCCCAACAGTGAAAATCCACAACTGCAACAACAGTATTGAATATGTATATGGCGGCGGCAACGCTGCCGATGTCGCCGGCACCGATGTCACCATCTATGGCGGCGACTCTATAGGCTACGTCTTTGGAGGTGGCAACGGCTCGGTCAGCGCCGCTAACGTAAGCGGTAATGTTGACCTCAAAATCTATGGTGGCACCATACGCCACGTCTTCGGCGGCAACAATACCAGCGGAACCATCGGCGGGACCATCAATGTCAATGTCAACAAGCAAAACGAGACGGGCCACGACCCCTGTCCGATGAAAATCGGCGAAGTGTTCAGTGGTGGCAATATGGCTGCCAGCCAGGCCGGCAACCTGACGATAGGCTGCACAGGCGACTATGTCGAGGCCACCGGCAGCAACCGCTACGGCTATGAACTGGAAGGCATCGGCGACGTCTATGGCGGTGCCAACCGCGCCAACGTAACAGGTAATATAACGCTGACCATCAATGGCGGAATCATCAACCGCGCCTTCGGAGGCAACAACTACAGCGGCGACATCAATGGCCAGATCAATGTCATTGTCAACAAGACAACGAGCTGTGGCTGGTATCTGGGCTACGTCTACGGCGGTGGCAACCAGGCCGCGTACACGGCTCCCTCCACAGGCTTCCCCAACGTCAGCGTGCAGAACGGCAAGGTGACATACGATGTCTACGGTGGCGGCTATGGCGACCCCATCGACGACTCCCAGGGCAAGATTACCGGCAGCACCTACGTAGAAATCATCAACAACGGCATTGTGGGCCACAACGTCTTTGGTGGCGGCAACGCTGCAGCGGTGAGCACCGACACCTTCGTGCTGGTGCGCGACAAGGCCAAGGTGTTTGGCAACGTCTACGGCGGCGGCAACCAAGGCGAAATTGGCGGCAACACCAAAGTGGTGGTGAATGGAGATTGATTTTGAGAGTTGAAAGATGAAGCGATTATTTCTTCCTCTCGCATCTGCAAGCAGGAGAAATTGAGGAGAATAGAAGAAACGAAGACGAAAAATAATATAAAATATGAATACATTGATTAGTTACAGCAAGAAACTACATTTGTTAGTGATTAATTACAGCAAGAAACTACTTTTGTTAGGACTTCTGGTCCTGGGCCTGGCGGGTACCGCAGCGGCGCAGGGCAACGACAAGATGGTTGTCATCAAGAAGAATGTCAGCGTCGCCGGTGCAAACGCCGAAACGCACTACCTGGCGCACGTCAAAGTGGGCGACACCTGGGTGCTGCAGGATGCCACGGCATTCAGCACCAACTGTATATGGTACACCGGCACCAACTACAACCGCACCGGTACGAACCATAACTATTACTTCATCGACCCCGACGACCCGGAGAACCCCCATTTCCTGTCGGCCCCGATATCAAGTGAAGGCACCCTGTCGTTGTCGGACTCGAAGCCTGGCACCTACGTGCTCAGCAACACCGACCTGAACTACTACTTCTACGACTGGGATAAAAAAGGTATTGCCCGTGGCCACCAGGTGACCGGCATCGCCGATGCAGGAAGCTGCCAATACGACTTCCAAGACGGCGAATGCTGGGAGGTCTATTGGGTAGAATATAATTTGACGCAAAACCTTTGGCAACTGACCCACGACCACAGCTACGGCATCACCCCCAACGCGGGCCGCGCCTACGACCTTACCGCAACGGAGCACGCCGCGGAAGTCAGCGGAACGCCCACCGGCGGCTTGACGGCGTTGTCGGTAGCCACCGAGATGACATACGGCGGTTCATACAATACCCCCACAGTTACCGTCAGCAACCTCACATATACTTACATTCCTGCTTATACAGAATACACCTTCAACGAGGTGACAAATGAAGACGGAACCACGGAACAACGCACCACCTACTACAAGGACGGTGCCGTCGTGGCAACAGCACCCACATCGACAAACACGACCTCGGCAGCCACGGCCTACAAATGGACCCTGACGGGCGAGGGAGCACAATACCTGTCGTTCGAAAGCGGCTCGGACGTCACCACATCGACGTCGACCACGCCTCCCACCATCTACTACCGCACCGAAAACACTTCGGGCCACAAGACCGCCACGCTGACCCTCACCGTCACCTTCGGCACCGGCTCGGCACAGGTGGAGCAGACTCGCACGGTAGATATCCTCGTCAAGACCGACTGCAAGAACCCTGCGCAGGCATCGGCTCCTGTGGTGGGCTATGAAGGCGTCACCGTGACGTGGAACGCCACGGCCTCCAAATACAAGGTGGAATGGAAAAAATCGTCCGACGACTGGACCTCGGCCAGCAGCGCCGAGGTGGAGGACGAAACCAGCTACACCATCACCGGACTGGACAACAGCACAGCCTACGACTATCGCGTCACCGCGTTCTGCGATGGTGCATACTTGACCGCTCCCGCTTCGGCTACGGGCAGCTTCACCAGCAAGAACGTTAACAGCTGCCTGGTCTATGGCGCCGTCTTTGGCGGCGGCCGTATGGCCAACGTCAACGGCAAGACCGAGGTGGTCATCATCAACTGCGACAGCATCGGCGCCGTCTATGGCGGCAACGACATTGCCGGCTCTGTGGTCGGTGCCGACGGCTCGACCATCACCTTGGGCGTCAACGCAGGTGATAGCTATTCTACGACATACAATTCCGGTGCTGCCTCGACCAATGTCGTCATCGGCTCGGTCTATGGCGGCGGCAACGGCTACTATGCCTACAACGGCACCAGCTTTGTGGCTGCCGACGACGACCACACCTCGAACAGCGTGGCCGCAGGTAGCAGCGTCAAGGCTATGACCCGCGAGCACCAAGTGGGCGACGACGTGTGGGGAAACACCGGCGCCGGCGCTGTGACCCTCAATGTCCCCACCATCACCAAGACCAACATCACCGTCACCAACAATGTCGTGAAGGTCGACTCCGTTTTTGGCGGAGCCAAGAATGCCTTCATCAGCAACACCAGTGGTGACAACACCCTTATAGCCATCAACGGCGGCACCATCTTCTCCGTCTTTGGAGGCAACAACTTCGGTGGCACCCTGGGTGCCGGCAGCAACCAGCACATAGAGCTTGCCGCCACCAAGACCAACCTCACCGACGACGCCCGCGGCCCCAAGAACACCTACGAGACAGGCTTCGGTCGCGACTTCGGCATCCGCTACCTCTTTGGTGGTGGCAACAAGGTGGCCGGCCGCAACGTCATCATCAACGTCACCGGCGGCCAGGCCGACACCGTCTTTGGCGGCGGCAACGCTGCCGACGTGGCGTCGGTAGCCCTCACCGTCAACTGCCCGATGGCCAGCGGCACCGCTTCCACCTGGGGCAGCACCTATAGCGACGCCATCGAGTCCTACTCCGGCGCCCCGACGGTCAAGGAGTCGCCCGCCTACGCCTGGAACGGCAGCGGCCTATACAATGTGCGCACCCTCTTTGGCGGCAACAATGCTGCCGATATGAATGGCCTGCCCACCATCACCCTGACATCGGGCAGCGTGGGCACCGTCTATGGCGGCGGCAACGCCGGCGATATGCTGGCGCAGGTGGCCGACGACGGCACCATATCGGGCGTCTTCGGCAGCCCTATGGTCGACGGAGCGGCACAGACCATCCACTACGGCACCCACGTGGTGATGAACAGTGCCACGATGCTGGCCGACTACATCTACGGCGGATGCCAGAAGAGCAACGTGAATTACAGCACCTGGGTTGAGATAGAAGGCGGCAACGCCGGCACCGTCTACGGCGGCTGCAACATCAGCGGCGACGTGGGAAGCACACCCGTAATCCCGTGGTCATCCGGTATGGCCGGCGACAGATACCAACAAGTGCAGGGAGCCACCTACGTCGAAGCCAACGCCGGCACGATACATAAAAACCTCTTTGCCGGCAGCAACGGCTTGTACCACTGCAACGACGCTGTCAGTTACATCAGCGGCATCGACTACGACGATGCAGAGCACTACTATATCGGCCTCGAAATACCCACCCACAACGAGACCAACGTCGACGTCAGCGGCAGCGTCACCGTCAAAGGCAACGTCTATGCCGGCGGCAACCTGGCCCCTGTGGGATTCATCAACGCCTCGTCGCGCGACAACCTCTACCGCACCTTTGTCGGTATGGCCACGGTGCGTATGAGCGGCGGCACGGTGGAAGGCAGCGTCTATGGCGGCGGCAATATGGCCTCCATCTTCGGCAGCAACGAAGTGCGGGTGTCGGGCGGCAAAATCCTCGGTGCCCTCTATGGCGGCAACGACCGCACCGGCCAGGTGGCTCAGATCACCAACCGCGTGCTGCCCGAAGGCAGCGACATCGCCTCGGATGGCCAGACCTCGCTGAACACCCTTGATGTCCACACCTACGTCGAAATCACCGGACGCCCCGACATCAACACCGTCTATGGCGGCGGCAACGGCGCCTACATATACGAAGGTCCCGGAGCCGATATGGAATACTGCGACGTCACCGACCAGCCTATCCAGACCAACACCTTCGTCGACATCAACGTCGACGGCTACCCGACAGCTCCCGGCCTTGAGGACGGTGGACATATCAACAACGTCTATGGCGGTGGTAACGGTGTCACCGTAACTGGTGGCATCACCGTGCTGATGAACGTCAAAGGCAGCGGCGGCGGAGCCCCTGAGGCCTACGACCACGTCGACACCATCTTCGGTGGCAACAATATGGGCGACCTGGCCATCGTGCCCGACATCATCCTTCTCAGCGGCCAGGCCAAGAACGTCTATGGCGGCTGCAACCAGGGCGGTATGACCGGCAGCGAGTCGGTCACCTCCACCTGCGGTGGCTCTTATTCTATGGTTGGCAGCCTGGTGCACCTGCGCGCCACCTATACAGCTACAGGTTCGAGCACACCTCAGACCTGCACCGGCACCGTTTCGGGCGCCGTCTATGGCGGCTGCAAGATGAACGGTGTGACCAACAGCAGCCTCGTCCTCGTTGAGGGCGGCACGCACACCGCCGACATCTATGGCGGCAGCGACATCAGCGGCACCATCGGCGAAACCTCGCAGGTGGTACTCTGCGGCGGCACGGTCGGCAACGCTTTTGGCGGCGGCAACGGCGACTACTACTACTACGGCAACAACGTCTACGACAAGAATAACCACTCACTTCTTATCGCCTCGAGCGATGCGACCGTCCTGGCTCCCAACTGCAACGACTCGCGCGTCGACATCGTGGGCAGCACGGCGGTGGCCAACAATGTGTATGGCAGCGGCAATGCGGCCGGCAGCGGCACCTCGACAGTCGAAATGACCAACGGCACCGTAAACACCGGCATCTATGGCGGCTGCAACAGCCAGGGTACGGTGACCGGCAATGTCACCGTCAACATCCTCGGCGGCACGGTGGGCTCCTCTGTCACCCCCGCCAACGGCATCTTCGGTGGCGGCTATGGTGCCAGCACCCTTACCAACGGCAGCGTGACCGTCAATATCGGCAATGAGTACGACACTGAAGGCGGCGCCACCATATACAGCGACGTCTATGGCGGCTCGGCCCTTGGCACCGTCAACGACGCATCCGCCGACCTCACCACCGTCAACATCCTCAGCGGCTCGGTGACCGGCAACATCTATGGCGGCGGCCTTGGAGCGGCAACGCTCAATGGCAACGGCTATGTGAAGAGCGTCACCACCGAGGCTATCGTCAACGGCACTGTGCACGTCAACATCGGTGCCGACGGTATGACCGGCTCCGGCCCCACCATCAACGGCAGCGTGTTCGGCTGCAACAACCTGGCCGGCACGCCGAAGGGCAACGTCTATGTGGACGTCTACCAGACCGCCCACACCTCGACCCCCAACAACTACTATCCCGACCCCGCGCCCACCACAGTCGGCGACGCCAGCTTCGCACAGGCAGCCTACGCAATCAATGAAGTCTATGGCGGCGGCAACCTGGCCTATTATGTACCTACAGAGGCCAACGCCTACCCGCACGTCCACATCCACAACTGCGACAACACGATAAAATATGTCTACGGCGGCGGCAACGCAGCCCAGACGCCCAAGAACGACGTCGTCATCGACGGCGGCCGTATCTACTACGCCTTCGCCGGCGGCAACGGTGCCGGCACCGGCAACCCGGGTGCCAACGTCCTCGGCGACGCCACCATTACCGTCAACGGCGGCATCATCGACGCCGTCTTCGGAGGCAGCAACACATTGGGTAACATCGGCGGCACGTCGACCATCAACCTGTCGGAGACTCCCACTTGCGACCGTCTGGTCAAAGAAATCTTCGGCGGCGGCAACCAGGCTGTCATCACTGGCGACATCGTGGTCAACATACCCTGCGGCGCTGAAGGTCTGAACGACGTCTATGGCGCATCGAACGACGCCGACGTCGACGGCAACGTCACCCTCAACGTCTGGGGCGGCGTGATGGAGAACGTCTATGGTGGCCTGAAGGGCGTCGCCGGCTCGCCCAAGACCATCAGCGGCAACGTCACCGTCAACATCTACGGCGGCAGTATGAACAGCGTCTTCGGAGGCTGCAACGTCACCGGCAACATCCTGGGCCAGATCATCGTCAACATCAACGTCGACACAACGCTCTGCCCCGACGAGCAGCAGATCATCAACGTCTATGGCGGCGGCAACCAGGCAGCCTACACGGCACCAGTGGGAACGCCCAACTATCCTGAGGTGAACATCATCCACGGCACCGTCCAGAACAACGTCTATGGCGGCGGCCTCGGCGCAACGGCCATCGTCACCGGCAACCCCGTGGTGACCATCGGCAAGCCCACCACAGTGATACCAGCTGCCGGCCAGACCACCACCACTCCCACCCCGTCGCCCAACACCTACTGGTCGAAAGTGGGCAACGACGTCTTTGGCGGCGGCAACGCAGCACAGGTCACCGGCAACACTAAAGTCATCGTCATCAACAAGTCCATTATAAACAACAACGTCTATGGCGGCGGCAACGCTGCCACCGTCACCGGCAACACCGACGTACAAATCGGTGAATGACAATAACCGGTAACAAGGACAGCAATGACCGGGGAACGACCAGCAATTACCAAAAGAGAGTTAATTGCTGACCAATCCCAGTCATTGCTGTTTTGCATTACAGCCAAAAAGACCGCCCCATCGCCGCCTTTTGGCATATCGGACAAAGAGAGTTCTTATACAGTTCTTATATCTGGAATATAAGAACGATATAAGAACAATATAAGAACGATATAAGAACTGGCAGTCCAGGTGGCAGCCGGAAGCGGGCAAAAACGGACAGAAAAGAGTCACTTCCCCGCAAGCGGCGAGACAGAGAAGCCCCAAAACGACGGAAACAAAACACAAAACCATTCAAAAACATATAAAACATCAATCATATGACTAACGAAAAAATATCAACACAAATACTGAAAGTCTTTGCAAACTCGCCATTTACGGCATTCAACCACAAACAGATATCGTCCAAGATCGGCGCCTACGACAAAGGAACGCGCCAGCTGGTGCAGATGACCATCCTCGAAATGGCCGAAGAGAAGATACTGGTCGAGGAAAGCCGCGGCAAATACAAGATCAACCCCAAGCACATCAACGACGACCTGCTGCCGAAGAACTACCTCATCGGCACCATCGATATGAAGCAGACCGGCAAGGCCTACGTCATACCGCAGGAAGAGGGCCGCGAGGATGTGATGATAGCCCCCAACTACACACGCCACGCCCTGCACGGCGACACGGTGAAGGTGCTGATGTTCCCGCAGCGCAAGATGCACAAGCCCGAAGGACAGGTGGTGGAAATACTGCACCGCGCCAAGACGCGCTTTGTGGGACGCGTGCAGAAGATGGAGAAATTCGCCTTCCTGGTGTGCGACAACCGCAATATGGTGGTCGACATCTTCATCCCCCTCGCCGACCTGGGCGGTGCCGAAGACGGCGAGAAGGCCGTGGTAGAGATGACCGACTGGCCCGACCAGATGAACAACCCTGTAGGCAAGGTGGTGAAGCGCCTCGGCAAACCCGGCGACAACAACGTTGAGATGCAGAGCATCCTGGCGGAATACGACTTCCCCCTCGATTTCCCTGCCGAGGCAGAGAAGGAAGCCGCTAAAATCAAGGCCCCGACGAAGAAGGATACCGACGGACGCCGCGACTTCCGCAAGACGCTGACCTTCACCATCGACCCCGCCGACGCCAAGGATTTCGACGACGCCCTGTCGTTCAAGCGCCTCAAGAACGGCAACTACGAGGTTGGAGTCCACATCGCCGACGTGTCGCACTATGTGAAGCCAGGCAGCGCCATAGACCGCGAAGCCTTCGACCGCGGCACCAGCGTCTATCTCGTAGACCGCACCATTCCGATGCTGCCCGAACGGCTCTGCAACGGAGTCTGCTCGCTGCGCCCCAACGAAGACAAGCTCTGCTTCAGCGCCGTCTTCGAGATGAACGACCGCGCCGAAGTGCTGGACCGCTGGTTCGGCAAGACAGTCATAAACAGCGACCGCCGCTACTGCTACGAAGAGGCCCAGGAGATAATTGAGAACGGAAATGTGAGAACGGAGAACGGAGAACGGAAAGCGGAAAGCGATTTGGACGACGCCATACTGGAGCTGCACAAGCTGGCAACAATACTGCGCGAGGGACGCTACAAGGAGGGTGCCATCAACTTCGAAAGCCAGGAGGTGAAATTCCAACTCGACGAAAACGGCAAACCCATAGGCGTTTACATCAAAGAGCAGAAAGAGGCCAACTGGCTGATAGAGGAATTTATGCTGCTGGCCAACCGCAACGTGGCGGAATATGTCGGGAAAGGTAGTGACACTAGTATTACTAGTAATACTAGTTCAACTGGTAAAACTAGTAAGACTAGAAAGACCATTAAAGCCAAGACCTTTGTCTATCGCGTCCACGACGAGCCCAACCCCGAAAAGCTCAACACCTTCGTTGAGTTTGTCACCAAACTGGGTTTCAAGATGAAGGTGAGCAGCCGCAAGGCGCTGGCCGACTCGTACAACCGCCTGTTCGAGCAGATAGCCGGCCGCGGCGAGGAGTATATGATCGACACCATAGCCATCCGCACGATGTCGAAAGCCTACTATTCGACCCAGAACATCGGCCACTACGGACTGGCCTTCCCGTTCTACACGCATTTCACGTCGCCCATACGCCGCTATCCCGACCTGATGGTGCACCGTCTGCTGGAGCTCTACCTGGAGGGCGGCGCCAGCGTCAGCGCCGAGGAATATGAGGAATACTGCAAGCACTGCTCGCTGATGGAGAAAAAAGCCGCCGACGCCGAACGCGCCAGCGTCAAGTACAAACAGGCCGAATACCTGAGCGACAAGCTGGGCAAGGTGTTCGACGCCAACATTTCGGGCGTCAGCAAATGGGGCATCTACGCCGAAATCGAGGGCAACAAGTGCGAGGGTATGATTCCTATCGGCTCGCTGAAAGGCGACTACTATATGCTTGACGAGGACAACTACCAGGTCATAGGCCGCCGCTATGGCAAATGCTACAAGCTGGGCGACCCTGTCCGCATTCGCGTAAAGAATGTCGATATGGTCAAGAAGCTGATAGACTTCGACCTGATAGAAGAAGAAAACGAAAAAACCGAAAAGACTAGTAGAACTAGTAAAACTAGTAGGACTAGTAAAACTAGTAGAACTAGTAAGACTAGTAAAACTAGTAAGACTAGCAAGACAAGAAAATCCAACAAAAAACCCAAAAAACAATAACCTATGGAGCAGCGGTCCATTTTCAACAAAGTGGCCAACTACAAGGAGCTTCACGTCTATCAGAAGTCGGACGTGCTTGTGGTCATAACCGACATTTTCTGCAAGCGCTTCCTGCCTCTTTATGGCGACCGCACCGTAGACCAGATGAATATGGCGGCGCGGAGCGGCAAGCAGAACATAGTCGAGGGCAGCGAGGCAGCGATGACAAGCACGGAAAGCGAGTTGAAGTTGGTCAATGTGGGCCGCAGCAGCTTCCAAGAGTTGAGGGAAGACTATGAAGACTATCTGAAAAAGAACAACCTGCCGCTGTGGGACAGAGAGCATCCACGGTATGACAGGATGCTTGACTTCTGCCGCAGGCACAACAGCTACACCGACTATCAGAAGTTTGCGGAAATCCTGCCTGCCGAGGATTTCTGCAATATGGCCGTCACGCTATGCCATATCACAGACCGTATGTTCCAAAACTACCTGAAACACCTTGAGGAAACATTTGTCGAGAAAGGGGGAATAAGGGAACGTATGCACGCCGCCAGGACAAACTACCGTCAGCAACAAGACCAGCGGCTGAAGGCTCTGGAAGCCGAAAACCAATGGCTCAAGGAAGAGTTGAGGAAAAAAGAGTCAAACCCAAAGAGTTGAATCTAGTGGGACTAGTATTTCTAGTTTAACTAGTATTACTAGTAGTACTAGTTCTACTAGTTCCACTAGTCCTACTAGGGAAAATCCGCCAAAAGTAATTTATATTATTTTTACTAAATTTTTTTTTATTATCTTTGTACTCACAATAACAAAACAAAGCATAAGCGCATATACTAATAAATCAGCATCTTGAATATGAATTTTGGAGATATAGTCGTCGTCATTTTAAAACTTGCCGGTGCATTGGCAATCTTTCTGTTCGCTATGAAACTGATGAGCGAAGGACTGCAGAAATATGCCGGCTCAAAACTGCGCCATATCCTGACAAAGATTACAGGCAAACCACTTAGCGGCATCCTGGCCGGCACGGGCGTCACAGCAATAATACAGAGCTCGACGGCCACAACGGTTATGGCTGTGGGGTTTGCCGGAGCGGGTCTGCTGACGCTGGGTGGCGCCATCGCCGTAGTGATGGGTGCCAACATCGGAACGACCGTAACAGCGTGGATCATCACCTTGTTCGGCCTGGGTGGTGGCGGAACCGACGAGGCTGTGCCGTTTATGCCTATGCTCATCGCAGCCATAAGCCTCTTCTTTATCTTCAGCAAAAAGAGCAAGATGCAGTATCTTGGCCAGACTATTATGGGCCTTTCGCTGCTGATTCTGGGTCTGGGCCTGATGGGCGACTCGGTGCCTCCGCTGGACGAGAATGTGGCCCACTCTATCGCCGCCTGGGGACAGTGGGGCTACTGGTCTATACTGCTTTTCATCGTCGTTGGAGCCATACTGTGCATCATTCTGCAGACTTCGTCGGCTATGACCGCCGTCATACTGCTTATGGCCAGCCAGGGGTGGATCGACTTCCCCACTTCTATGGCTTTGGTGATAGGACAGAATCTGGGTACCACACTGACAGCTCAGGTGGTGGCAATGACTACCGGCACAACGGGCAAACGCACCGCCCGCGCCCATCTGGTCTTCAATGTGGCAGGCGCCATCATCTTCCTTATCCCCTTCTATCCTATATGCGACGCAGTGATGTTCGTCAGCGAGAAATTGGATGGGCTTCTTCCCAACATACCGCTGATTCCGCTGGCTATCACCGTATTCCATACCCTGTTCAATGTGGTCACCACCATAATCCTTTCCTTCTTCATCCCGCAGATTGTAAAGATTGTGGAGTGGCTCGTTCCGGAAAAGAAAGAGGACGGCGAAGAAGAATTCCGACTCACCTATTTGGAACCCAACCTGCTGAGCACTGCCGAGCTTAACCTGCAATCGGCCAAAAGCGAAATAGAGGTTTTCTCGCAAAGAGTGCTGCGTATGTACACCTTCCTGCCCGGACTACGGACAGCCAAAAACGAGGATGAGTTCGAGACCATTATGCAACGCATAGCAAAATACGAGGGCATTACCGACCGTATGGAGCAGGAAATCACCAAGTTTCTGACACGCGTAGGCAGCGGCGACGTCAGCCAGCACGCATCCGAGCGCATCAGCACTATGCTGCGCATCATCGACAACCTGGAAAGTATCGGCGACGCTATCTACCAGATAGCTATGACTCGCAAAAGCAAACGCGAAGACGCTGTCCACTTCGACGCCAGCCTCAACGCCAACCTGGCTCATATGAGCGAACTGGTGCAGAAAGCCCTCGACGTTATGGACTCCAACCTCAAGGACTACGACAATATAGACCTCGATGCCGCATACGCTGCCGAGCACGACATAAACGCCTACAGAGACCTGCTGAGGGCACAACACCTCGACGCCCTGAAGCTCGGCATCTACGACTACGCCATCGGCAACGCCTACAGCGGACTCTATGCCCTTTATGAAAAACTGGGCGATTACGTCATCAACGTCTCCGAAGCCATCGGAGGCAAAAAGGAGGATTAACCCGAAGTGATTGAAATACACTATATATACCACAGCTGTTTTGCCGTGGTTACCGACAACGCCATAATAGTCTACGACTATTGGAAAGACAACACGAAGGGAGAACTGCACGACATTATCGACTCGCGTGGCGAAAAAGCCCTGTATTTTATCGTGTCGCACTTCCACCAGGACCACTTTAACCCCGACATACTGGAATTTCCGTATACAAAACTGCTGGTCTCGTACGACACCGCCAAACGGCGCCGCGTAAAACCGCCCGTAGCCACGGCAGTGCTGCGCCCCGAAGAGGTATATGAAGATGAGCTGCTGCGCCTCAATGCGCTGCGCTCTACCGACGTGGGCATCGCCTCGCTCGTGACGCTTGGCGACGGAACGACAATCTATCACGCCGGCGACAACAACAACTGGTATTTCGCAGGCGAGGACGACGACCACATACGCTGCTCGCTCGACGAGATGGAGGGTATGTTCATATCCAACGTGCGCGAGGCGAGGGCAATAACAAAAACTGTAGACCACGCTATGTTCCCCGTCGATCCGCGTCTGGAGTCGACTATGCTGCGCGGTGCCTGCCAATGGCTTCAGCAGGTACGCACGGGGCACTTCTACCCTATGCACTGCTGGGGACGATGGAGCGAGGTGCTGGACGGCATAGAACAGATGAAGGAGCTGTTTCCCGAAACCGAGTTCGTCTGCCCCAACCCTGCCGAAATCAACGAAGAACCCGTCTTTTTAGAATAAGTCGGCCAAGCGCTTGTACTGGTCGCCGAGCGCTTTCATCTTCTTTCCCTTCACAAGGCGAAGCCACCAGTAACGCACATTGCTGAGTATGGCCTTGAGCCCGTTGGTCAGCGGACCTGTAACCAAAGCGCCAAAATGCGCCACGGCAACAGCCACAAGACCCCACCAAGCCCCGAGGTCGGCAATGTTTTTCATCCACATACCGCCACAGCAAGCAATGACGATACTAATGACTATGGTATAAACAATTGACAGCAAAAAGCGTATGCCAAAATTGACCGAGCTGCGGAACTGGCTGTCGGCAATAAGCTTGCGGACAAGAAGATGCGTAGGCAGAACGGACATAGGATAACAGAGCAGAAAGAAAAGGAATACGTAGCGCACCAGCGGCTCGAAGACGATGGCAGCCACGGCTGCAGCCACGAAAAGGAAAGCCAAGGCCGTAGAAAGCAGAGACCAATGGTCGTGGACTAAAGTCTCGCGCAGACGCAGACGCTGGCATTGCTGGCGGAAGGCTCCGGTCTCGGACATCAGCGTGTCGAATTTACTATCCTTCTCCGCGCTGCGGCGGTCGAGCTTGAGAGAAATCTCCTGTCTGACACGGAACCTGTTCCAGGCCGTGTTCTTCTTTCCCTCGCTGCGGCGCACCATACTGTTGAGCACGTTGCACAGCGTGAAGATTTCGTCGTAGTGCTCCTCGTCGCGGATGTCGTGCATCAGCGGGCTGAGGGCCGTCGAAAGGGCCGTGCGCATCTCGTTGAGGGCGACGGGCTCGTTGTCGCAGAAATCCTTCATAAAAGGCTGTACAGGAATCGGCTTGCCGATATTGACCACCAGGTTGCTGTACGGGCGCTCGTATTCGTCGAAATCTATTCCCGTCGGAACGATGTACAGCGGATGGTCGCCCAGTTTCTGCTGCGTCTCGCCGGCGATACGGAACATACCCTTGCCCATCGGCAGCAGATGGTGGCGGTTGTTGTGGCGGCCTTCGGCCATCAGGCACAGCGGATAGCCGTCGAGCAACACGTCGCGCGAACGGTCGAAGACATCGTTGTTTTTCGAAAGGTTGCTCTGTCCGTCGCGGATACGGTATACCGGCAGGATTTTTAGGAACGTAAGGATGGCGCGGATAGTGGGATTCTCGAAAATATCAGCGCGTGCCAGGAATACCGGCGGCTTAGGAGCAAAGTTGAGCACCGCAAGCGGCTCCATAAGGGCTTGCTGGTGGCAGGGTGCAATGATGTAAGCACCATCGGTGGGAAGATTCTCCAGCCCGTGCACGTCAAAACTCTGATAATGACAGCGAGTACCAAACTGGACCAGAGGGCTCAGGATGTTATAAAGTCGGTTGTTGTCCTGTATTGATTTTGACATAATGACTCCTCTTTGTCGGAAAGCAAGTGCCAAAACGGTTACTCTCCAATCTAAAAACGATTATATTATAATGGTTTATATATGTTTTAACATTTGTTTAGTTTTGCAAAGATACGAAAAAAATAGTTTTTGAGTTATTGTAGAAAATATTTGAAGATGTACAGGCTGAAAAAAAATTTCCTACTTGTAACGTTCGCCTTGATTGGTATGGGCTGGTCGACCGTGAGCGCACAAGAGCCCGACAGGACGAACAAGATTCTGAGCTACGCCTCGGTCATCGACGGTGACACGGTTCCGCTTGTACATCTTAAGCCCGTGTTCATCGTTCGCAAATGGGCACTGCTTACAGACAAGGAAATCCGCAAGAACCAGAAACTAATACGCAACGTCAAGAAAGTGCTCCCCTATGCAAAGGAAGCCCGCAAACGTCTGCAGGAGCTGGAGAAAGAGATGGCCGGAATGAGCCCTAAGAAACAGAAGGAATACGTAAAACAGGTCGAACAGGAAGTTTTGGACGACTTCTACGAAGATCTGGAGAAACTGACCTTTTCGCAGGGCAAAGTACTGCTGAAACTGGTGGACCGCGAGACGGGCAACACGTCATATGCCCTTGTCGCCGACTTGCGTGGCAAATTCCGCGCGTCGTTCTACAACACTTTTGCACGTATGTTCGGTTTCAATATGAAAGAGCGCTACGACCCCAAGAACAACAAAGACGACAACCTGCTGGAACGTGTAGTGCGCTCGGTGGAGCTTGGCAAGATATAATCATTTGTTTCTATGAAGATTGGATATTGTTTTCTACCTGCTGTTGCTGTCCGGAAAGCGCCATCGCACGCCTCGGAAATGGTCAACCAACTGCTGCTTGGCGACAAAGTAGAAATTCTTGACATACAACCCGAATGGCTTTTCACCCGGGCACTGTACGACAGCTACGAAGGATGGGTCAGCAGCAAGCAGCTGAGAGAAGTCGATAGTGTTGAAACCAAAGATTTTACCGTCCCCACGGACAACGAAATGACAATTGGCGGCAATCGCATCAAAGTCCCGGCAGGGGCGCAGTGCGACAAGAAGCTGCTAGTCTACGATACCAATATCGAACGCGACATCGTCGCCATTGCACGACAGTTCCTCGGCTCGCCATATCTGTGGGGAGGCCGCACAAGTATGGGCATAGACTGTTCAGGGCTGACACAAGTGGTCTACAAAATATGCGGCATCCAGCTGCCTCGCGACGCATCGCAGCAAGCAGTGTGTGGCAACAGGATAAAACTCATAGAATCAGCAGCTGGCGATTTGGCATTTTTTACAAACAATGAGGGACGCGTCGTCCACGTAGGCATCGTTGCGGGCGACGGAACCATCATCCACGCGTCGGGAATGGTGAGACAAGACCGCCTTGACGAGACAGGCATTTTCAATGCCGAACGCGGCGAATATACTCACACACTTAAAGAAGTACGCAGAATTGCACACTGATAGCTTTCCCCATCCAAAAGTTTTGCGTATCTTTGCAAAAAGAAAATAATAGCACTTTCTGACACAAAACTCTAATTATGAGAAAATATATCACCGATTTTACCATTGTCGGCAAGCAGGTTTACAACGAAATGTACTTCTCGCTTGTGCTCAAGCATCCCGAGCAGCTGCCCGAAATCGAACCAGGACAGTTTGTCGAAGTCGACGTGCCGGGCAACAAGCAGGTAATGCTGCGCCGACCCATTTCGATACACGACGTAGACACTGAGAACAACACACTTACGCTGCTGGTTCAGGTCGTCGGCAAGGGCACGCGGACACTGGCTGCACTCAATGTCGGCGATAAGCTCAACCTCGTTTATCCTCTTGGACACGGCTTCAGTCTGGAAGGCAAAAACGTTATGCTCGTAGGTGGCGGCGCCGGCATCGCGCCCCTGCTCCACCTCAGCAAATGCTTTGCCTCCAAAGGCATACGCCCGACAATACTCCTTGGCGGACGAACAA
This sequence comes from Bacteroidales bacterium, assembly GCA_017429685.1. Lineage (GTDB taxonomy): Bacteria > Bacteroidota > Bacteroidia > Bacteroidales > P3 > Colimorpha. The sequence continues at coordinate 28,151 of JAFROL010000009.1, forward strand.
CAAACCACATTCCCGTACAAAAAGAATTCGAGCCCTACGGCACGATCGGTTTCGCCACCGAAGACGGCTCGCTGGGTGAGAAGGGAATGGTGACGCAACACAGCTTGTTCACAAACAGTTACGACCGCATCTATACCTGCGGCCCCACGCCGATGATGAAAGCCGTGGCACGCTATGCGATGCAGAACAACATCGAATGCGAAGTGTCGCTTGAAAATATGATGGCCTGCGGCATCGGAGCCTGCCTCTGCTGCGTGGTCGACAGCGACGAGGGACACAAATGCGTCTGCAAAGAAGGCCCCGTGTTTAACGCTAAAAAACTGACTAATTGGATTAATAATTAGAAGCACTAGTAATACTAGTTGTACTAGAAATACTAGAAAAATTTTCTTTTTATGCTTGAAACCAAGATACATAACCTCACTTTTAAAAACCCCGTAATGACTGCCTCGGGCACCTTCGGCTACGGCGAGGAGTTTGCCGACTTCGTCGACCTCAACCGTCTCGGCGGAATAATTGTAAAGGGCACCACCGGCGAACGCCGTCAGGGTAACCCCTACCCTCGTATGGCCGAAACGCCGTCGGGAATGCTCAACGCCGTGGGACTTCAGAATGTCGGAGTAGAGACTTTCTGCAAAGAAGTATATCATAGAATCAAGGATTTAGACACAAATATCATCGTCAACGTCAGCGGCTCTTCTATCGAAGAATACTGCAAGACGGCAGCAATGGTTGACGAGCTCGACAACATACCCGCCATCGAGCTGAACATCAGCTGCCCCAATGTCAAAAAGGGCGGTATGGGCTTTGGCGTCAACCCCGAAATGGCAGCGCAGGTAGTCAGCGAAGTACGCAAAATCTATCATAAAACACTGATAGTAAAGCTTACTCCCAACGTCACCAACATAGTCGAAATAGCCAAAGCCGTCGAAGGCGCCGGTGCCGACAGCGTTAGCCTTATCAACACCCTGCTGGGTATGGCCATCGATGTCGAGAAGCAACGCCCCTACCTCAGCACCATCACCGGTGGCCTGTCGGGTCCTGCCGTCAAGCCTGTGGCTGTCAGAATGGTATGGCAAGTGGCACACGCCGTCAGCATCCCCGTCATCGGACTGGGCGGCATCGCTTCGGCTGCCGATGCACTGGAATTCCTGATGGCCGGAGCCAAAGCCGTGCAGGTAGGCACCGCCAACTTCATAGACCCTGCAGTGACGATGAAAATCATCGACGGCCTCGAAGACTACTGCAAGCGTCATAGAATCAACGATATCAACGACATCATCGGCATAATATGATTCTTGTCGCCGACAGCGGAAGCACCAAGACCACCTGGGCCGTAGTAGAGACTGGTAACAAGACAGTTACCGAAGGTCTCAATCCCTTGTTCGTAACAGACGAACAGGTGCATACCGTTTGTCAGACCGTACGCAAGCAGCTCTTTGCCAGCGACAACCCTTCACGAATTTATTTTTATGGCGCCGGTTGCGGCAACATATTGCAGCAAAGCCGGATGCAAAAACTACTTGAAAAAGAGTTCTGTGCCACACAGGTCTCTGTCGAAACCGATATGCTTGGTGCCTGCCGCGCCGTTAGCGACAACAAAGCCACACTGGTAGGAATTCTGGGAACCGGGAGCAATGTCTGCTACTACGATGGCGAGAAGATTGCTGCCAAATCAGTCAGTTTAGGCTACATCCTTGGCGACGAAGGGTCGGCAAACTATATGGGCCGTATGCTGCTGACCGACTACCTGACCGGCAAGATGCCCGAAGACATAGCCACCCTGTTCCGCGAGGCCTATCCCTACAGCTACGAAGAGTGGATCGACCGAATATACAACAAGCCCAATGCCAACAGATTTCTTGCATCATTGGCCCGCTTCGCCACAGACCACATCGACCTGATGGAACGCGAAAACAACATCTGGTATGTTGTAGACCAATGGCATAGTGCCCAGCTCGGCGACCTGATAATGCAAACACACTGCTGCCACATCGACATCGTTGGAGGGTTCGCAAAAGCCATAGAAGCGGGACTTAGAAAGACACTGACAGACTATGGTATAGAGGTCGGCACCGTCGTCGCCGACCCCATCGACGGCCTCATCGCTTTCCACAAAAAAGATTCTAAAAATTCTTAATTTCTAATAGCAGAATAATTTTTGACAACAATCATCGTTACAAACGCATTAAATCATCACACACAAAACAGAAACAATGGACTTAAGTAAAATCTTAGTAGTTTCCGGCAAACCGGACATTTACGAACTCGTATCGCAAACCAAGAGCGGAGCCATCGTCGAGTCGCTGGCCGACAAACGCCGTTGCCCCGTATTTAAATCAGATAGAATCAGCTCGTTGAGCGAAATCAGCATCTTCACCACCGACGAAGAGAAACCCCTTCTTGAAGTGTTCCAGAACATCTTCCGCAAAGAAGAAGGCAAAAGCATCGCCTTCGACATCAAGAAAACCTCCAACGCCGACCTCTTCGCCTACTTCAAGGAAGTGCTGCCCAACTACGACACCGAGCACGTCCACGCCAGCGACGTCAAGAAGGTGCTGCTGTGGTACAACCTGCTGAACAACGCCGGCAAAGTCGACCTCGAAGATCCGAACAAAGAAGCCAACGCAGAGCAGACCGAAGAGGCAAAAGCCGAATAAACAACCCCCTTGCTTAGCTTACCAAAGCGGAACAGCAAAAAATAAATTTTGCCGTTCCGCTTTTGTTTTGTAATTTTGTAGACTATATATACATCGGCCAATGAAACGTATCTTTTTCATATTGAGTGTATTTTTGCTCTTTTTTATTATCCCCGCACGCGCGCAAAGGGCCGCGACGGTATATAACTACAACAGCTATGAATACGACAGCGACCGCCGCGACACCTCAAAAATGACTGTCTCGCAGGTCGAAAACAAACTCATAATACGCCAAATCAACACAGTGAAAAACCCCATTCCAGGCTTCGCTGACGAATGGACCCTGGTCGACCAATCCAACGACAGCATCTACTACCACTATCGTTACCCCGACAGCACCTACTGCGCCGTCTCTACCCAATCGCGCAACGACATCAAATGGGACACGCAAATCGTTGATTCCAAGACTACACGCTACGTCACCAGTATCAACAGCAACCGCATCGAACTGCTCTTCAGCACCAAAAGCAAAGCCAATATCAACCCCCTGCCCTACTACGGCAAATTCAAGGGCACGCTCAAGCAGATGATACGCAACGGACTTGTGCAGATTGAACTCGGCGACATCATTTCCGATAAAAATATCGATTCCAAACTACTACAGCCCAGCGGCATCCGCAAAACAGGCCGCGAGATAAGCAACATCAAGCGCGAACGGATGGTCCTAACCACTCACGTCTTTGAGAACGAGCAGATTTGCTGGGGCAAAGAGAAACCCGCCCTCACCGACATACCATTCGACACTACGCTCCACTATGCTGGCGGCACGCTGATTCTAAAGCGCATAAAGCTGCCAAAGCTGCCTGCACACTACCAGACCTTCGTCGAGCTGCGCCAGCGCAGCAACGGCGACGCCTACGACCGCACCGGCAGCGTCTTCGTCATTCCCAACGCAGGAAAAATGCACCCAACATTCCTTGACGCCATCCTGTACCATCCAGATTCGCTGCCCACTGTCACAGGCAAAAACGGCGAACGCTATCAGGGTATCGTTCCAGGAATCAGTCAGATGCAAAAATACACCGCTTATTATCAACCCACCAGCAGTTTCCACCCTGGCCCTTATTTCCCTCCCGTGGAGCTGATGCGTTTCTTCACCCCCTTCGGCGTTGGCAAATTCAACGACCGTGTCCGCATCGACGGCTTGGAATGGAATGATAAAACATTTTACAAACAGGAAGTTACCGACCTGAAACCACTGCTCGAAGGCGAAGTGTGGATAGGCTGTTTCATTGGCAACTATGACGGTGGCGGACACATCGTCAGCCTCGACATCAAATCCTATCCCAATGATTATGAATGGACACTCGAATCCAACGGCAAACACATCGTCGAGCCGCTTGTCAACACCTGCAACGTCCTCGAGATGGCCGGTCAGAACTATGGCCGCATCTTCGGCACCGACAGCCTGACTGTCAGCTTCTGGGTCGCCGACAGCAACCAGCATACCACCCTGCGCTACATCAGCACCGGCCACGGCGGCTGGGGCGGTGGCGACGAGTTCAACCCCAAAGAGAACGAAATCTTCATCGACGGCCAAAAGCGTTTCAGCCACACCCCCTGGCGTTGCGACTGCGGCCGCTACCGCGAGTGGAACCCCGTCAGCGGCAACTTCTGGAACGGCCTCTCCAGCAGCGACTTCAGCCGCAGCGGCTGGTGTCCCGGAACAGCCACACAACCCGTCTATTTCGACCTCAGCGGCCTCAAGCCCGGCAACCACACCCTCACCATCGCCATTCCGCAAGGCAAACCTATGGAAGGCGGCTTCAGCCACTGGAACGTCAGCGCAACACTTATAATTGAAAATTGAAAATTGAAATTTATTATACCCACCTAATTCGCCTAATTTGCCTAATCCGCCTAATTCACCCAATTCGCCTAATCCGCCTAATCCGCCTAATCCGCCTAAAAGAACCCATATGCCCACTTCACTAAAACTACATATCATCCTCGCTCTTCTCCTGCTCTTTGCGGGCTGCAAGCACTCGGTCACCGACACCAGCGGCGAGGCACGCCAGACGGCCACCGACATCCCCGAGCTGCCATACATCCTCGAAGGCGACTATACGCCCGATACGGGCGTACTCTACAAGGTCATCGTCGGTCACGACACCTGCTTCGTCGTTGTCGACAGCATCAACGACGGACAGCTCAAAGGACATTACTATCAGCTCGTTGCAGGTAGCGACTGCGTCGAACGCAAAGAATTCTCACGCGATGCCCACTGGAAAAAACAGCGCCAGGAAGCCATCGTCTACCTCTATCAGGAACCCGAATTCCAACTTGTCAACGACTCCACCTACTGCATCCCCCACCGCAATGTCAAGGTCACACGCGATGTCGAATACGGTCAGGCTCTTGGCTACTGGTGCACGATGCCCGGCACCGAAGAGATGAGCTACCTCGAAATCCTCTCCGACGGCATCTTCAACAGTATTGTCCGCACCACGCAGTCGCTCCGTATGGATATTTATCAGCCTGATATTGAAAATATTGAAGACTACAAACTTCCTCTACTGATGCTCATCCACGGTGGCGGATTCTACGTAGGCGACAAGCGCGACAGCCTGATGTCGACCCTCTGCCGCCACTTCGCATCGATGGGCTACGTCGCCGTCAGCATCAACTACCGTCTTGGATTTTTGCCCTCCAAAGGCGAAATCGCACGCACCGGCTATATGGCCCTCCAGGATGCCCACGCCGCTATGCGCTACCTCGTCGACCACGCCGGCACCTACGGCATCGACACCAGCCTCATCTTTGTCGGCGGTGCCAGCGCAGGAGCCATCACCTCCCTCAACCTGGCCTTTATGCGCGACGACGACCGGCCCAAATACGTCAACAACCGCAGCTGGCGCGACCTCGGCACCATTGCCTCCAGCGGCAACAGCAGCCGCGCCACCTTCCACATCAAGGCCCTGGCCAATATGTGGGGTGCCGTCACAAGTCTCAATATGCTGAAAAACAGCCATACCGATATCATCTCCTTCCACGGCGACGCCGACCAGGTGGTGCCCTACGACAACGGCTACCCCTTCAACGATATGAGCATCAAGCTCGGCAAACGGATGTTTGACCGTATGTACGGTTCGCTGCCCATCGACAAGCGCGCCCGCGAGCTCGGCCTCATCAGCGAATTCCACACCTTCCCCGGCGAGGGCCATTCGCTGCAACGCCACTCCGACGGCACCTGGAACCCGCAGAACGTAGCCTTCATCCGCAACAAGATGACCTCTTTCTTCTTCAAGGAAATAGCCGGCGAAACGCCCGTCATCACCAACGACCCCGCTAATCCGCGCCTTTTCTATATCGACAAGGATGGCGTCAGCGAAGTGCAGTGGAAGGTCGAAGGCGGCTTCATAACGCGCTACGACCCCTATTCTATGGAAATAGAGGTGGTATGGGACAGCGAAGCCCCGCGCCACCGCATCTACGCCTCCGGCCTCAACGCCTCCCCCAAAGGACCCGATATCCAAGGCCACGGATTTGACATACACCTTGATATCAAACTAGAACTTTAACTTTAGATACAACTAATCCGCCTAATCTGCCTAATTTGCCTAACCCGCCTAATCTGCCTAACCCGCCTAACAAAAATAACAATGACTCCCCGCAACGAAATACTGGCTCAGATTGAAAAACTGGACCGCGCCATCGCCAACTACGAAGAGCTCGACAGCGACCTCGACAGCCCCGAATACATAGCCCGTGGCAACGGCTTCAGCGACAGCAAATACAGCGAAGACTTCATCGAAGGCCAGCTCGAAAAACTGAGAAAAGAAAAAGCAGAACTACTAGAAAAACTAGTATGACTAGAAAAACTAGTACGACTAGTACAACCAGCAAAACAAGAAATCAAAAAAACATAAATATATGACCTACACCGAGAAAGACCAAAAATTCAAACGCTACACCGTAACCTCCGCCCTGCCCTACGCCAACGGGCCCGTCCACATCGGACACCTCGCCGGCGTCTATGTCCCGGCCGACATCTACGTGCGCTACCTGCGCGCTCAGGGCGAAGATGTTATGTTCATCGGCGGCAGCGACGAACACGGCGTGCCCATCACCATCAAGGCCCGCAAAGAGGGCGTCACGCCACAGGACATCGTCGACCGCTACCACAAAATCATCAAAGACTCCTTCGCCGAGCTCGGCATCTCGTTCGATATCTACAGCCGCACCAGCAGCAAGGAGCACCACGAGACCGCAGCGGCATACTTCGAGAAACTCTATAAAGAAGGCAAATTCGTCGAAAAAACCTCTATGCAGTACTACGACGAAGAGGCCCACCAGTTCCTCGCCGACCGCTACATCACCGGCACCTGCCCCCATTGCGGCAACGAGCACGCCTACGGCGACCAGTGCGAAGCCTGCGGCACCAGCCTCAACGCCACCGACCTCATCAACCCCAAATCGGCCCTCAGCGGCGCCAAGCCTGTCCTCAAGGAGACCAAGCACTGGTTCCTCCCCCTCGATCAGGACGAGCCTTGGCTGCGCCAGTGGATCCTCGAAGGCCATAAGGACGACTGGAAGACCAACGTCTACGGCCAGTGCAAGTCGTGGATCGACGCCGGCCTGCAGCCCCGCGCCGTCACGCGCGACCTCGACTGGGGCGTCAAAGTGCCCATCGAAGGTGCCGACGGCAAGGTGCTCTACGTCTGGTTCGACGCACCCATAGGCTACATCTCCTTCACCAAGCAGCTCAAGGGCGACGGCTGGGAGAAATGGTGGAAATCGCAGGACACCAAGCTCGTACACTTCATCGGCAAGGACAACATCGTCTTCCACTGCATCATCTTCCCCTCGATGCTCCACGCCGACGGCAGCTACATCCTGCCCGACAACGTGCCCGCCAACGAGTTCCTCAACCTCGAGGGCGACAAGATCAGCACCAGCCGCAACTGGGCCGTGTGGCTGCACGAATATCTGAAAGACTTCCCTGACAAGCAGGACGTGCTGCGCTACACCCTCTGCAGCAACGCACCCGAAACCAAGGACAACGACTTCACCTGGAAAGACTTCCAGCTCAAGAACAACAGCGAGCTCGTCGCCATCCTCGGCAACTTCGTCAACCGCACCGTCGTGCTGACCCACAAGTTCTTCGAAGGACGCGTGCCGAAAAGAACGGAGAACGGAGAACAGCAAACGGAGAACGATGTTATCCGTGAATTGGCCACCTTCCCCGAGCGCATAGGCCGCAGCATCGAGACCTACCGCTTCCGCGAAGCCCTCGCCGAGATGATGAACCTGGCCCGCCTCGGCAACAAATACCTTACCGAGACCGAGCCCTGGAAGCTCTTCAAGAGCGACCCCGAGCGCACCGCCACAGTCCTCAACCTGGCACTGCAGATTTGCGCCAACCTCGCCGTCGTCTGCGCCCCCTTCCTGCCCTTCACGGCCGACAAGATGCACCGTATGCTCAACCTGCAGGCCCTCGGCTGGCGCGACGCCGGCCGCGCCGACCTCCTCGCCGAAGGCACACAGCTCCAGCAGCCCGAACTGCTCTTCGAGAAAATCGAGGACGCAGCCATCGACGCACAAGTCAACAAGCTTCTTGAAACCAAGCGCCAGAACGAGCTCAACGCCTGGCAGCCCGCCGCCGTCAAGCCCACCGTGGCCTTCGACGACTTCGGCAAGGTCGACATCCGCGTCGGCACCGTCCTCGAATGCAGCAAAGTGCCCAAGGCCGACAAACTGCTGCAGTTCAAGATAGACGACGGAATGGGCGACCGCACCATCGTCAGCGGCATCGCCAAATTCTATCCCGAACCCGAGAAACTCGTCGGTATGCAGGTCTGCTTCATCGCCAACTTCGCCCCGCGCAAGCTCAAAGGCGTCGAAAGCCAGGGAATGATCCTCAGCGCCGAAGACAAGGACGGCCGTCTGGTGCTCATCACCCCCAGCCAGCTTGTTACCTCCGGCGTCAATGTCGGATAAGAAAGCTTTTGGGAGTTAAGAGAAGTTAAGGGGAGTTAAAGGAAGTTAAGGGGAGTTAAAGGGAGTTAAGGGAAGTTAAAGGAAGTTAAGGGACAATTGTACTTGCTGGTTACATTTGTCCCTTAACTTCCTTTAACTCCCCTTAACTCCCTTTAACTCCCCCCAAAAAACTTAATGTCACTGTCCGTTGACAACGACTTTGGTGTTGCCACCAACTTCGCCCATATTGCCGCCGCCATAGATAGTGCCCTTGTAGAGGCTCACCGTCGTATTGTCGCTCGAGGCATCGTTCACCGTGCCCATAGCCAAGCCGCAAAACCAACTGTCAAACAACAGTTTTTGCCACACAAATCATTTCCAAAAATGAAGGCGACCGCACGAAACACCCACAAATGAATTTCGGGAAACATAGGGATTTTTGCACTTTGTTTTAATTGAGTTCTTATATCGTTCTTATATCTGCAATATAAGAACGATATAAGAACTGCATCAAAACGGTGTGCGAAAAGGCGACGCGGGTGGCTGGCGGAAGGAAGCGGAAAACGGAAAGCGCAGGGGCGTACCCACGTGTACGCCCGAGCCTGGGGACGAAAAAAAAATGCGGGCACCCGATCGGGTGCCCGCAAGTGAAATGGTTTGTGCCGCGCTGGGGTTGGGTCCGGACGCGACCAAAAGGTTTGTTTAAGGCTTATTTCAAGCCGAGTTTTTTCTTGACGAGGGCCAGGATGTCGTCGCCTTCCTGCTGATAGAGCACAGTGCCGGCGCTGGTGTCGAGGATGTAGGTGTAGCCGTTCTCTTTGGCGACATCGGCGATGGCCTGCTTGGCGCGGTCGATGATGGGCTGGAGCAGCTCGGTCTCCTTCTCGCGAAGTTTCTGCTGTGCGTTCTGCTGGTAGGTCTGGATGCGAGTGTCAAGGTCGCGGATTTCCTGTTCTTTGGTGGTGCGGATCAGCTCGGTCATATTGTTGCGACGTTCCTGATAGTCGTTGTACTTGGCCTGCAGTTCGTCCTGCATAGCCTTGAGTTCGCCTTCGACGACCTTCACTTCGGCTTCGAAAGCGGCCTGTGCCGAGTCTTTGCCGGGCATAATCTGCATCAGGTCGGAGGAGTTGATGTGACCGATTTTGACGGTTTTCTGTGCAAAAGCCGCAGTTCCGAAAGCGAACATCGCGGCGAGGAATAGAACTAAACTTTTTTTCATCGATTATTGTTTTTTTGATTATTCTTTGATATTGAGTTATTGCGTTTTATCGCTATAACGTTATTGCGTTATAGCGAGTTAGGATTACTATTTGGGGCGTTTCATTTCGGGGTTGCCTACTTCTTTCTTTTTGGTGGCGCCGTCGTCGCCGCTGTCGGTCTTGGCACCGGGTTTGTAGCCAAGCATATCGAGGACGAGATCGCTGACGTCGTATTTGGCATTGACGAAGAGCAGTGTGGCCGAACCCGACTTGTCGAGTATAAAAGCATAGTTTTTTTCGTTGGCTATGCGCTCGATGGCGTTATAGACGCGGTCCTGGATGGGTTTCATCAGTTCGGCACGCTTGCGGTCGAGTTCGCCTCCGGGGCCGAAGTAGCGGGTCTGCAACTCCTTGGCCTCGTTCTCTTTGGCAGCGATTTCCTCTTCGCGCTTGTGCTTCAGGTTGTCGGGCAGGAGATAGGCTTCCTGATGGAAGGCTTTGTACAGGCGGTCGATTTCCTGGAACTTTGCCTCGATCTCTTTCTGCCAGTTCTCAGCCTGCTTGTTGAGCTGGGTCTGTGCACTGGAATAGTCGGGGATGTTGGAGAGGATATACTCCGTGTTGACGCAGGCGTATTTCTGTGCCGAGGCTAGGATGGGCGCGGCCAGAAGCAGAAGAAGGACTATATGTCTGAAAGAGGGTTTCAAGGTTATTGCGTTATTGTGGGATTGCGTTATTGTGGGATTGCGTTATTGCGTTAGTGGTTTTTCCGTTATCTCGTTATAACGTTATTACGATATTTCGAGTTTTCGTTTTCGTTAGTCAATGCTTTGGCCGATGCTGAAGTGGAACTGGCTGCCGCCGTAGGTGCCGTCGAAGCCGTAGCCCCAGTCGATGCCTATGAGGCCGAACATCGGCATATAGAGACGCACGCCGATACCGGCCGAGTTGTACATCTTGAAGGGCTGGAACTGCTTGATGGTGCTCCACGAGTTGCCGCCCTCGAGGAATCCAAGGACGTATGCCGTGAGGCTGGCGCTCTCGATGATGGGCTGTCGCAGTTCGAGGGTGTAACGGTCGAAGATAGAGGCTCCGTCTTCGGGGCTGAGGCTGTTGTTCTGGTAGCCGCGCAGCGGTATGACCTCGCGACCGTCGAGGACCCACGACGAAAGACCGTCGCCGCCCACATAGTAGCGTCCGAAGGGCGAAAGGCCGATGTCGCGGTTGTAGTAGCCCATATATCCGAAGCGGAAGCGGGCATTGAGAACCACATCGCCGATAAGGTTGAGCATCCAGGAGCCACGAACATTGATCTTGTAGTATTCAAGCCAGCGATAGCGCTCGTTGGCGTCGATGGCCGAGAAATCCTTGCCGCTGATAATCGAATAGGGCGGCGTGACGAATCCCTGGACAGAGACTTCGGAACCGCTGCGGGGGTAGATGGGAGAATCGAGCGAGTTGCGGCTTATGCCAAGGCTGTAGGCCAAGTCGTTGGAGTGTCCGTCGGTGAAGAAGGTGGTCAGCTGCGTATAGTGATTGAGGAAGTAATGCTTGTAGGAGATTGCCTGAGAAAGGATGAAGTAGTCGTCGGGCCATTTGAGGCGGCGAGTCAGCGAGACGTTGGCGCCGGTAATGCGCAGGCTGTAGTAGCTCGACGAGCCCTTGTCGGCCCAGAAGCCGTTGCTGATAAGGTTGTGCGACACCGAGACGCCGAGCGACTGGGGCCGTTTGCCACCGAGCCACGGTTCGGTGAACCCAGCACTGAGGGCATAGTAGTACGAGCCGTTGGTGATGGCGTTGAGCATCAGCTTCTGTCCGTCGCCGGCAGGCAGCGGATGCCAGGCTTTGCGGTTGAAGATGTTGCGAGCCGAGAAGTTGTTGAGCGAGAGGCTGACCTGTCCGATGATCATACCGCTGCCATAGCCGCCCTGCAGCTGCACCTGGCTGGTCTGGTTCTCCTCGACCTTGTAGATGATGTCGACGGTGCCGTCCTTCTTGTTGGGACGCGGCTCGGGGATGAGCGATTCCTCCTTGAAATAGCCCAACGTAACAAGCTCGCGGCGGCTGCGCAACACGGCATCGCGGCTGAAGAGGTCGCCGGGCTTGGTGTGGAGCTCGCGATAGATGATTTTGTCGTTGGTGATGGTGTTGCCTTCGACAACGACGTTGCGGATGCGGGCCTGCTTGTCTTCGACAATGCGGATTTCGATGTCGATCGAGTCGCCATCGACAGCCACTTCGACAGGTGTGGCGCTGAAGAAGAGGTAGCCGTTGTCCATATACATCGACGTGATGTCGGTGCCGCTGGGGTTGTAGGTGAGGTTGGTCTGGAGGGTGGTGTTGTTGTAGGGGTCGCCCTTGTTGATGCGCAGGTGCTGTGCAAGGGTTTCAGAGGAATAGACAGTATTGCCGGAGAAGGTGATGTTGCGGAAATAGAAGGGATGTCCTTCATAAATCTTCACTTTGACCTTGACACGGTCCTGTTTGCGTTTCTTTTTCTGCGAGATGTTGAGATCGTCGGAAGCCACGTTCCAGACGGTATCCTTGACGATGCGTGCATCGCGGTAGCCCAGTTCGTTATAGTAGGCTATGATCTGGTCGAGGTCGTCGTTGAGCTCGAATTCGCGGTATTTGGAGCGGCTCCAGAAGCCTTTGGTCCAGAAGAAGAGTTTCTTGGCATAGTTCACATCGTGGGTGTTCTTCATCTTGCGCAGCAGTTTGTTGGTAGACACCTGTTCGTTGCCCTCGATGATGAGCGAATCTATTTTGACGCGCTTGCCTTTCTTGATGTAGTAGTTGAGAAACACATAGTTGCCCTTGCCCGACGTGTCGGCGGTGAGTTTGGTGGTCACATCGACATTGGTGAAGCCTTTTTCGGCATAGTAGGATTTAGCCTTGTTGCAGGTAGTCTTGAGCAGGTTTTCGGTGACGACATCGCCTACGTGGATGTCGAAATCCTTGCCAAGTTTCTCTGCATCGCTGCCGCTGATGCCGTCGAAATGCACGGCTGCGAGTTTGGGACGGCCGCGGAGGACTATCTTGAGAAAGACCTTGTCGTCCTGGATGCGGGTGAGAAGAATCTTGACATCCTCGAAGATGCCTTGAGCCCAAAGATTGTCGATAGCCAGCGAAACTTTATCACCAGGTATTTTAACCACATCGCCCACCTGCAGGCCCGCGACGAGGAGAATCATACGTTGGTCGAGGCGCTCGTCGCTATCAACGGTGATGCCACCGATTTCATAGGTCTTTGGAGTCAGATAGTCAATATCGTAATCGGCTCCCTTGCCGACAACGACCTGAGCCACGACGTCGAACGCAGGCATTACGGCAATCAGCAAAAGGAGGGCTATTCGAAGTATGTTTTTCATCAGTTCTGTCTATGCGTAATTTTAGTCTTTAGGATACAATAACTCAAAAATTTTATTATTATTGTTGTTGGGTGATTTTTTTTCAATTATTATTGCGGGATTGCGCTGTTGCGGGATTGCGGGATTGTGTTATAACGTTATTTAGACGTTTCGATACGACGGGGTTTTGTTCATTTGGCTTTGACCTGGTCGCCAGTCTTGCCGTAGCGTCGCTGACGGTTCTGGTAGTCGTAGACAGCGTCGAAGAAGTGTTCCTGACGGAAATCGGGCCACAGCAGGTCGGTGAAATAGAATTCGGTGTAGGCCAGCTGCCAGAGGAGGAAGTTGCTGACGCGCAGCTCGCCGCCAGTGCGTATCAGCAGGTCGGGGTCGGGAATGAAACGTGAAGGCAGGTAGCCTCGCAGCGTCTCCTCGTCGACGTCGTCGGCCTTGAGCTTGCCGCTGGCAGCATCGTTGACAACAGCCTTGAGCGCCTCGGCTATTTCCCACCGCGAGCTGTAGCTCAGGGCCAGCGTAAGTATGGTGCCCGTGTTGGCGGCAGTCTTGTCGATGACTTTCTGCATTGCCTGCCACGACGCTTGTGGCAGACGGCCTGTTTCGCCCACAACACAGAGACGGACATTGTTTTCCATCAGTGTAGGAGTCTCTTCGTTGATTGTTTTCACCAGCAGCTGCATAAGCCCATCCACTTCGGCTTTAGGACGGTTCCAGTTCTCGGTCGAGAAGGTGTAGAGTGTCAGGAAACCGACGTGCAGACGTGCTGCCGCTTCGACGGCATCGCGTACGGCCTGCGTGGCGTGCTGGTGGCCGAAGAGGCGCACCTTGGATTGCCTCTGTGCCCAGCGCCCGTTGCCGTCCATTATGATGGCCACGTGACGTGGCACCCGAGTGAGATCTATGTCTTCTATTGTTTTCATTTGTTGTTGTTTCTGGTTATTCTAGTATTACTAGTTCACCTAGTATCGCTAGTATTACACTTAGTATCGCTAGTATTACTAGTTGAACTAGAAGTACTAGTTATTTATTATCACACTTCTTTTTGAGCATCCAACCAAAAATAAAGTCGAGCGAAACAGTGAAGCTGACGTTGAAATAGGCGAACCAGTCGTCGAGCGAATCGTCGCCACGCTTCATACCTGCCGCGTTGACATAGCCCGGTTCGACCTCGGACGAACGATCGGCAAGCCCTGCTGTGATTTCGCCCATATAGTATGCCAGTTGCTCGTTGTCGACATAGGTTGTGCTGACGTCGTCGATATAGTCGGTCCAGGTCTTGCGGAAACCGTATTCCACACTGAGGGTAAACGATTTGCTGGGATGATACTTAAACCCTATGCCAAAAGGCATTGCGAGTTGTTTGAGAGTATAGGGTGTGCGATCGGGCGCGACGGGCGACCCCTGCCCTTCTGTGCCGAGGGGCTGCAGTTCGTACCAGTCCGACTCGCCGCTGAGAGGGTCGGTAAAATAGGCCTTGGGATTGTAAGCGAAGAAGCCCAACCCGGCGAAGATATATGGCGTCCAGACATAGTGGTCGTCGCGCATACTGAAGGGGAAGAAATTGAACTCGGCACGCAACGCGCCTTCGAAAATGTAGGAATGGAAGCTGAGATTGCGTCGCGCAATATAGTCGGGATTGCCGCCTTCGACGTGTCCGTAGTCGATGTCGATGCGCATACTCCACCTTTCGTCGAAATTGAGGCGATACATACCGCCATAGGCCAAGTTGACAGTGCCGAACATACTCTGGTTATTGAGGTCGCCGATGTAGTTCATACCGCCTATGGTGAAGCCGATATCGCTCTTGCCAAGCCACATCTGGGCACGGGCGGAGAGAGCCGCCAAAAGGAGGAAAAGAAAGGCAATATGTGTTTTGACTTTGGACATCGGAATGACTTTTTTCTAGTAGGACTAGTATTAATAGTTGAACTAGTTTTACTAGTATTGCTTTTGTTATTATTTTATTTTCAGGCTGCGGCAAATGCCGTCGACCTGCATCAGGAGGTCGCGTTTCATCACCATCTTGCTGCGCTGCGACGGCGAATAGACGCTGCCCATCAGGGTGTACACATTATCGCTGCCAGGCAGAGAGAAGGTGTAGCAGACAAAGGGGCCACTCATAAAATCATTGTAGGTACGCCACAAACCGCGGGTTTCAACGGCGTTAACACTGTCGGCAAGAACAACGTTGCGCGTGTAAAAGAAATCACGGCGCTCAACACCGGGATAGCTGCCCTCGGACGGACCAGGCACGTTACGTCGCAGCATTGTGTCGATATTGTCGAGGATAACAGCCTCCTCAAAGTCACTTGCACCCTTGGCGGGACGACTGTCGATGTAGATATACAGGTCGAAGTCCTTGGTCCGCTTCAGAATCCAGGTGAAATTGTTTTCTTCTTTGAGCTTTGCCAATGCGAACTCTTCGGGTATGACGATGCTGAAACCATATTTGTTTTCGACATACTGCTGGATTTTATAGTCCGCTTTCTGCGAAAAGACCTTGTTCATACGGCGATACTCCTGATTGTAATATTCCTTGAGCAGACGCTCTTCGCGGACAAGCAGCATCGAGTCGAGAGAACGGGGGTCGCTGGCAGTTATCCTGATGACAATCTGCGGCGACGACCATTTGTCCTGCTCCATATATATCTTGTTAATATTCTGCGGATTTACATCAAGGATAAGGATATTGCGATGAGCCTGGAACATCGTGTTGCCGTTGAAGTTGGACGGAGTGATATGGACCACATCGAAGCGCGATTCAGGCTGGTTCAAAGCATCCTGTGGGGCTTGGAAGATAGAGTCGATGACTTGTCCCGTGGTGCCGTTGTAGACACCTTCGGTGGCCACGATCATAAGTTCGAGAGTTTTGCCTGAAGAACCCGGCTTGCCGGTAAGAGGCGTGGGACCGCAACTTGAAAACAGTGCAACCGCAGCAGCCACGACTGCAAAAAAAGAAGCTATTTTTCTCATATACAAATAATTCTAATTATTAAACAATATGTTTTGCATTTGCAAAGATACTAATTTTTATTCGACTCGCTCCATTCGAAAAAATCGGATATGGCTTTACGGATTGGTGTGGCGACGAAAGCGAGGTCGCGGCGCGCTTTGTCGGAACTGTAGTATTCGTTGACCATCAGTTGCCGCACATTGCGCGTAGAGAGCTGGGTGCGAACACCCATCCACTGCAGCAGGTCCCCTACCCTGCCAACCAAGGATACCAAAAAATCAGGCAACGTAATGAAGCGCTGGCTATAGCCGCACACTTCGGCCTGAAGGGCGTAGAAGTCGCGCAAGGTCATATCTTCGCCAACGAGCAGGTAGCGTTCGCCATTGCGCCCCATCGTTAGGGCATTGACGGCGGCTTCGGCCACATCCTTGACACTGACGAAGCTCTTGCCACCACGCGGAGCGGCCATCAGGGGACGTTTGTAGGCTGCCATAAGAAGTTTTCCCGACGATGGCTTGAAGTCGTAGGGGCCGACCATAAAGCCAGGGTTCAGGATAACGATATGGCGGTTGGGGTGCTGCTGTGCATCCCAAAGCAGAATCTTTTCGCCTTCGACCTTGCTCTGTGCGTAGTACGAAGCCGAAAACGGCGCACAGATGTCGTTAGTCTCCACACCTGGACTCTGTGGCGTTCCGTAGCCAATAGTGTTGGCACTGCTGACGTGGACCAAGGTGTTTATCTTCACCTCGTCCATCACCTGCAGGATATATTCGACAAGCACTTTGTTGACGGGCAGATAGTCGTCGTAGTGCAGGAGCGACATATCGGTGGTACCGGCACAGTTGATGATGGCGTCGCAACCACTGGCGGCGTTGCGCAGGGCTGCAACATCAAGGATAGAGCCTCGAAGCACATTAAGCATCGGGTCGGATGGCAGCGTGCCGCCGTCGCGGACAAGGGCGACGACAGAATGCCCTCTGGCAAGCAGAGAATGCAGTACGTTATGGCCAAGCAGACCTGTGGCACCAAGCAATAGAATATTCATATCGCAATAATAACGCAAAAAAGGCGTCCTGCGTATGCAGGGCGCCTTTTTTATTTTTAAGGGTTACTTATCGAAGGTTACTTCTTGACAACCTTGCGTACCGTAGTGCCGTTGGGCAGCGTGATGCGCAGGGTGTAAGCGCCCTCGGTAAGGGTAGAGATGTCGAATGTATTGGTATTCTCGAAGGTGGCCACCAGACGACCAACGATATCGAGAACCTCGACCTTGACCACATCGTCAGCGGTGATAGTCACGCGTCCGCGAGTGGGGTTCGGGTAGATGTTGATATCGTCGAGCGAGTTGACAACGTCGATACCGACAGCCTGGACATTCACGTGCAGATAGACAGTGCTGTCGCAGCCGCTAACCGTGGTGCCGTTGTAGACATAGTCGCCAGCAGCAGTGATGCTGTTGCCACGGAAGTTGTAGGGCAGCTCGGTCTCGAGGATGGTGATGCTGTCGTAGATTTCAACGCTGTGGTTGATGGTCAGGTTCAGAGAGATTACACTGTCGCAGCCATTGGCGGCGGTGTAGGTGAATGTCGGCGTGGTGGTGCTGGTGGTGTAGTTGACACCATCGATCCAGATGTAGCCATCGCATTCCTCAACAACGTCGACCGTGGAGTACGACTGATTTACGGTGAGGTTGAGTGTCACAACGCTGTCGCAGCCGTTGGCGGCGCTGAAGGACTGCGTGTAGACACCCGAGGCAACGTAGTTCAGGCCGTTCCAGGTGTAGCTGTCGCAGACTGTCAAATCGGTGCTGACGGCGATGCTGTTGTTGACGGTGAGCGTCAAGGTAACAACGCTGTCGCAACCGTTGGCAGCAGTGTAAGTGTAATCATAGTTACCACTGGTGGTATAGGTCTGGCCGTTCCAGGTGTAGCTGTCGCAAGCCGTAGCCGTAGCTGTGCCGGTGGTAGAGTTGTTGACCGTCAGGGCGAGGGTGACAACGCTATCGCATCCGCTAACAGCGGTATAGCTGGTGGTGTAGTTACCACTGGTGGTGTAGGTCTGACCGTTCCAGGTGTAGCTGTCGCAAGCCGTAGCCGTAACCGTCATAGCAATGGCCGGCGTCACCGTGAGGCTGAGGGTCACGATGCTGTCGCAACCGGCTGCCGAGGTGAAGGTGCTTGTGTAGTTACCGCTGGTGGTGTAGGTCTGGCCGTTCCAGGTGTAGCTGTTGCAGGTGATCTCGCTGATGGTGGTCTGGATAGCAGGCGAGATAGTGAGAGCGAGGGTGACGACGCTGTCGCAGCCAGCAGCAGTGGTGTAGTTCTGCGTATAGTTGCCTGTGGTGGTGTAGGTGGCACCGTTCCAGGTGTAGCTATCGCAAGCCGTAGCACTGATGGAGGTATTCGCGCTGTTATTGACAACCAGGTTGAGGGTGACAACGCTGTCGCAACCGTTGGCTGCCGTACCGTTGAAGGTGTAGGCACCCGAGGTGGTGTAGGTCTGGCCGTTCCAGGTGTAGCTGTCGCAAGCCGTAGCGTTGACGGAGCTGGTGACCGGGGTGTTGATGGTCAGAGCAAGGTTGACAGTGCTGTCGCATCCTACTGCATTGGTGTAGGTGTAGGTGTAGACACCGCTGGCAGTGTAGACGTTGCCGTTCCAGGTGTAGCTGTTGCAAGCTGCAGCGGTGATATTGTTGGTAACCTGATTGTTGACAGTCAGGTGGAGAGTAGCAATGTTCTGGCAGCCGTCGGCGTTGGTCGAAGTGTAGGTGTAGTCACCGCTCTGGTCGTAGACGTTGCCGTTCCAGAGATAGTAGCTACAAGTTGCAACTGTCTCTTCGCTTGTGGTGCTAGCATTGATGGTCAGGTGGAGCGTGTCGGCGCTGGCGCAACCGTTGGCAGCAGTGTAGTTGTTGATGTAGTCACCGCTGGTGGTGTAGGTCTGGTCGTTCCAGGTGTAGCTGTCGCAAGCGGCAACAGTCTCACTGCTGTTGGTGTTGTGGTTCAACGTGAGGACGAGCGTAATCGTACTGTCGCATCCGTTAGCGGCAACGCCATCGAGGACAGCAATCTTATTACCACCTGTGGTGTAGGTCTCACCATTGACATCCCAGGTGTAGCTGTCGCAAGCCGTAGCCATCTGCATTGCAAAACCTGTGGTGTTCACCGTGAGGTTGATTATCTCAGTGCTGTCGCAGCCGTTGGCAGCGGTGAAGTGGTGAGTAATCACATCACTGTCGTCATATGTAACGCCATTCCACGTGAAGTATCCGCAAGTAGCCGTGTCGATGGTGACGACAACAGAGTTGTTGACAGTCAGATGGAGGACATCGGTGCTGGCGCAACCCTTGTTGTTGATGTACTCGTAAGTATAGTCGCCACTCTCGGTGTAGACGGTGTTGTACCAGTTATAGCTGTCGCAAGCGGTAGCGGTGTACTCGGTGTTGCTGTTCTTGTTGACAGTCAGGTGGAGGACATCGGTGCTCGGGCAGCCGGCAGCGTTGGTATACTCATAGGTATAGTCGCCACTCTCGGTGTATTCAACATCGTTCCAGGTATAGCTGTCGCAAGCGGTAGCGGTGTACTCGGTGTTGCTGTTGGTGTTGACCGTGAGCACGAGGTAGTCGGTACCGGCGCAGCCGTCGCTGGTGGTGTAGTTGTAGGTGTATACGCCGCTGGTGGTGTAGGTCTGGCCGTCGCCGTTCTCCCAAGTGTAGCTGTCGCAAACAGTCTTCTCAATGGTATTGACAGCGCTGTTGTTGACAGTGAGGTGGAGGACGTCGGTGCTGGCGCAGCCGTTGCCGTCAGTGTAGTCGTAGGTGTAGTCGCCGCTCTCGGTGTACTGGGTACCGTTCCACATATAAGCGTCGCAGACGGTCTCGGTGTATTCGGTACCGGCGTTGACGTTGATGGTGAGGGTCAGCACATCAACCGTGGTGCAGCCTGCAGCGTTAGCGTAAGGCTCGCTGTTGTAGGTGCCACTGGCGGTGTAGGTATAGGTCTCGCCGTCGCCGGCAGTCCAATCATAGGTGTCGCAAGCCACAGCCTCGACCGGGTTGTTGATGACATCACCAACGGTGAGGGTGAGGGTGACGATGCTGTCGCAGCCAAGGTAGGTGTTGAGTTCCTGAGTGAAGGTGTATTCACCTGCAGCAGGCAGCTCGCTGGCAGCGATGACGAAGCCATTGTTGTTGTAGTCGTTACCCAGGCAAATCTGGTCGGTAAGAGCCGTAGTCTTGGTCGGGTTGACGGTGAGGGTAAGGCGAACCGTACTGTCGCAGTTAGCACTGAACGGGTAAGTGACGGTAGCCACACCGGCCTCGTTGAGGACAGTGGTATTGTCGCCATTAGTCCAGGTGTACGGCAGCTCGCTGTCACAGATGGTGACGTCGATGTTGTTCACCGGAGCTTCAAAGACGGTGAGGTAGAGGAATATCATCGAGTCGCAACCCGTACGCGGATTGAGGAAGCTAGTGGAGGTCTCGATACTCTCGTTGAGTGTGGCAACCTCTTCGCCGTTGACAATCCAAGTGTAGGGGCCGCAGTTGGTGACGGTCTCGGTACTGAAGGTACGGCCGCCGCCGAGGGTCAGGTGCAGAGTGTCAACACTTGCACATCCTGCTTCGTTAACATAATTGTAAGTATATGTGCCATAGAACATATCGCCTACGCTGCTCGGGTTGGTGTAGGTGTTACCGTGCCAAGTGTAGGTCTGGCAAGCGACGACCTCCTCGCTGTTGTGAGTCGAAGCGTTGATGGTCAGATGGAGAACATCCTCGCTGGCGCAGTTGTTAGCGTCGGCATAGTCGTAGCTGTAGTCGCCGGAAGCAGTGTACTCAGTACTATTCCAAGTGTAGCTGTCGCAAGCAGTGACGGTGTACTCAGTGCTGCTGTTGACATTGATGGTCAGGTTCAGAGTATTGGTGCTCGGGCAACCGTTCTCGGCCTCATAGTCATAAGTATAGACGCCGCTGGCGGTATAGGTTTCACCGTTGCCACCGTCTTCTGCCGACCAAGTGTAACTGTCGCAAGCGGTCTCGGTGAAGGTCTCGTTGCTGTTGCTACGGATGGTGAGGTGCAGGGTGTTGGTGCTCGGGCAGCCTTCGGCCGTCAGGTAGTCGTAGGTGTAACCCTCGGCGGGACTGGCGGTGGTGTAAGTCGTACCATTGCCACCTTCTTCAGCAGCCCAGGTGTAGCTGTCGCAAGCGTCGACAGTGTACTCTGTGCTGGTGTTGTGGTTGATGGTCAGGTTCAGTGTGTCGGTGCTCGGGCAACCCTGAGCGGTCAGGTAGTCGTAGGTGTAGATGCCACTCTCGGTGTAGGTCTCGCCGTCGCCACCGTTGGCAGCAGTCCAGATGTATTCCTCGCAGGAGGCCACATCGTGGGAAGCGCTGGTGTTGTGGTTGATGGTGAGGATGAGGGTGACAACGCGGTCGCAAATCAGCGTCTCGCCGTCGACTTCGGTACCTGCGGGCAGATACATCGTAGCGTTCGTGGTGCTCTCAGTGTAGACATTACCATACCATTCGTAGCTGTCGCAAGCGGTGCGGCGCTCGGTGGTGTAGGTAATCGGGTGCTGAGTCACGGTGATGTACTCGATGATGCCCGTGGCGAGGGTGTCGTATACATAATATGTATGGGCATTGTCGTAGTCGGTGGTAGCAGTGCTGATGGTGTGTCCACGCCAAGTGTAGCTATCCTGGCTTACGCAGATGTCAGCAGCGTCGCCGGTGACCTCCTGGTAGTTGTTGACCAGGTGGACGGTCAGCGTGATGATGCTGTCGCAGTACTGTACAGCGCCGAAATGGACGTCGTACTCGCGGTCTTCGCTGACGAAGTTCTGCATCATATCGGCCTCGCTGTTGAAGGTGAAGACAGAGTCGCCGTAAGTAACGGTGCGGTCGCTGATGTTCAGCGTCACCTCATCGTTGCCAAGGTAGCTCTGTGTCAGCGTCAGTGCCAGCATATAGATGCTGTCGAAGCCGTTATCCTGTGCTACAGTGTAGGTCGGGTTGTAGTAGACATAGGTGCCAGTGCTGGTCTTGTAGAGAGGAGCAACATTGTCAGCATTGAGGTTGGCAGCGCGCTCGGCAGCGTCGATGTAGACGTAGGTCTCACCGTTGCGCCAAGTGTAGCTGTTGCAGTTCACCACATTGTCGATGCCGAGCTGAGCGGTACCGATGTTGAGGGTGATGTTCAGCGTGCTGTCGCAACCAGCAGCATTGGTGTAGTTCTCAACCAAGTTGTGGACACCTTCGCCAAACAGTTCCTGATGCTGATCCTG
This sequence comes from Bacteroidales bacterium, assembly GCA_017429685.1. Taxonomy (GTDB): domain Bacteria; phylum Bacteroidota; class Bacteroidia; order Bacteroidales; family P3; genus Colimorpha. Next base: position 50,574 of record JAFROL010000009.1, read on the forward strand.
GTAGGTGTAGCGGTACGAGCCGTCGCTGACATAGAGGACGCTGTCGTAGCTGCTGCTACGGTTGATGGTCAGGGTCAGAGTGTTGGTGGTGGCGCAGCCGTTGGCATCGGTCGTGCGGGCTGTGTACTCGCCCGTGGTGTTGTACAGACGGTTGTTGACTGCCCAGGTGTACTCGTCGCAAGCCACGATGGTGTCGTTGATAGTGCTGGTGTTGACGTTGATGGTCAAGTGCAGCGTATCGACGCTCGGGCAACCGGCAGCGTTGGTGTAGGTGTACATATAGTTGCCAGAAGCAGTGTAGGTAGTGCCGTTCCATTCATAGCTGTCGCACTGGGTCATCGTCTCAGCGTTGTGGGTAGCGTTGTTGACGGTGAGAACCAGTTGGTCGGTGCTGGCGCAGCCGGCATCGCTGGTGTAGTCGTAGTTATAGGTGCCGCTGGTGTAGTACATTGTGCCGTGCCATTCGATGCTGTCGCAAGCCGTCTCTGTGATAATCTGGTCGGTGGGCAGGTTGATGGTCAGGTTCAAGGTATTTACACTCGGGCAACCGTTGTCGGCAGTATAATTATATGTATAAGTACCGCTGGTGGTATAGGTCAGGCCATCGCCACCCTCGGCAGCTGCCCATACATAGCTGTTGCAAGCAGCCTCGGTGAAGGTCTGGTTGCTGTTGTTGTTGATGGTCAGGTGCAGAGTGTCGGTGCTGGCGCAACCCTCGGCGGTGTTGTAGCTGTAGGTGTAGTCGCCAGTGGCGGTGTAGGTCTGGTTGTTGCGTGTCCAGGTGTAGGTGTCGCAAGCTGCATCGGTGTAGGCAGTGTTGCTGTTGTAGTTGACCGTGAGGGTCAGCGTCTTGGTAGCGGCGCACTGGTTTTCATCGGTGTAGTTGTAGACATAGGTACCGCTGGTGGTGTAGTTCAGGCCGTCGCCGTCGGTCCAGGTGTAAGTGTCGCAAGCCGTGGCGGTAGCCGTAGCGGCGTTGACAGCACGCTGGTTGACCTTCAGCACGTGGACAAGCTCGTTGAGCGTGCCGGCGTTCTCGACCTGGCTGAACCAGTAGGTATGACCCGGGGTGCCGATGGTGTAGTCGGTGCCGTTCCACTCATAGGTGGCTTCGTCGGCGCAGGCGTAGACCTCGGTGGTGTCATAGTTGTCGATAACGTTGATGGTGTAGGTGCGGAAATCGTTGCAGTAAGCAACCGAACCAACGCCCAGAGTTCTGACGATAGGTGTTCCGACACTGTCGAGGTTGAAGGTGACGGTGACATCGTCAGGATCGCCATCGATGGTGTAGCTACCCAAGCTGGCGGGGACGTTGAGGGTCTCGGTGCTGTAGGTAGCCTCAAGCAGGTTGAGGTGCAGCACGCGGACAGCCGTCATAGCGCCAGTGGCATCAAAGGTGGTGTCGGTCGGGTAGGTGTATACATACTGGTTGGTGGTGACATCCTTGAACATAGCGTTGCCGTGGCTGAGGCGTTCGCTCATCGGTATCCACTCATAGGTGTGGCCGGTGCCATCGGGAGCTTCCCAAGTGTAGCTGCCGCAAGCCTCGACGGGAATCTCGACAATCTGGTCGTCAGCGACGACGGGGATGATGAGGTGCAGATGGTCGATGCTGTCGCAGCCATTAATGCTCTGGAAGGTATGGTCGATAATACCGTCGAACGGAGCAGTGTACATCACACCAAGATAAGTGTAGGAACCTTCGTTGACGACGAGTTCGCTATTGGTCTCGTAGGTCGGGTTGATGGTCAGGTGCAGGACGCTGTCGCCCGTGCAGCCGTTGGCATCGGTGAAGGAGACGGTATAGTCGCCGCTCGCGGTGTAGGTGGTACCGTTCACATTCCAGGTGTAGGTGGCGCAAGCCGTCTCGGTCAGTTCAACACCAGCGTTGGTGTTGACGGTCAGTGCCAGGGTAACCACGCTGTCGCAACCAGCCTCGTTGGTGGTGGTCCAGGTGTAGTTGCCGCTCTCGGTGTAGGTCTCACCGTCGCCGTCGGCCCAGGTGTAGCTGTCGCAAGCCGCAACGGTAACCGTCTCTGCAGTGCTGGCGTTGACAGTCAGAGTGAGGGTAACAGTGCTGTCGCAACCATTAACGCTGGTGTATTCATTGGTATAGACACCCGACTCAGTGTAGGTGGTTCCATCCCAAACGTAGCTGTCGCAAACCACAGTGTCGAAGTTGTCGTTGTAGGTCGGATTGACAGTGTAGTAGAGGATGGTGTCGTTGCCTTGCGGGTCGTTGTTGCGCCAGATGTTGGCACTGTAGACGGTCTTGATCATAAACGAGTAGAACAGGGTGTTGTTGTTCGAGTTGAGTGACTCCCAATAGGTGCCGTCGGTCGACACCCAAGCACCGTTCTGGTCATTCTCGTCATAGTATTGGACGCACGAGATGGGATAGCCCAGGTCGTCGCCGTGGAAAGTAACCCAAAGGTTGCTGTTGTCGATGTTGAGAGGCTCGTCGAGTTCAAAATACTTCCAGCCCGTGGTTTCGCCATCACTGAAGGTGATGGTCTTAGTGCCAACCAAGGTGGCAGGAGCTGCATCGCCGCCGGTATAGATTCTCAGCGAGTAAGCGCCAGGAATACCGACATAGTAGAGCTGTGCACCATAGACTTTGTACTTGTCGTTCGGACGGTTGGCCTCAAACTTGATACCCCAGTTGAGGTTGGACGGACCACCAATGCTGCCTGCATAAGAATTGTCAAGACAGAAGGAGGCGGTGTCCATCACGATGTCGCTCGTATTGATAGCGATATCGTTGATACCGGTCTCATACGGGAAGGCATCGTCACAGAAGGTGATAGGATCAACCATTGTGAAGTGCAGTGCAAGGACGCTGTCGCAGCCCTCTCCAATAGGCACGTCATAGTATACATTCTCGACGCTCTGGCTGAAGGTCTGGCCATTCTTCCAGGTGTAAGGACGGTTGCTGACCACATACTGGTGGTTGAGGGCAGACTGATGGATGACATAGGTGAGGCGGGTAACGGCATCGCAGTACTGGGTCTCATCGTAGGTTCCCACGTAAGGAACATCGAAAGTACGGGTCTCGCGATAGGTCACGCCGTCGGGACCTTCATAGGTGGTGCAGACATTGGTGTCTGCTTCGAACACATAGGTACCGAGGACCGTAAGGTTGAGGACTCTGTTGAGCGTGCAACCCGTCTCCTCGTTGGCAATAACAACGGTGTCGACATAGTTGCCAGCTTCGATGTACTCTCTGCCGTTGGCATCCCATTCAAAGTTGTCTCTGTAGCACACCGTATAAACCTCGGTCTCTGTGGTCGTCGGGTTGACAGTGTATTCAATGGTGACGATGCTGTCGCAACCCATAGCGGTCTGCCAGTTGGCAACAACGCTGTTGGTGTAAGCCACCTCGTTGAGGGCACCGGGGATAGTCAGAACGACCTCAGCGCCGTCGTGGTTGGCGTCGGCAACGGTCAGTTCATACTCGCCAGTCTCCTCGTTGAGGGCAAACTCGCTCTCGCAGAAGGTCAGCTCGGCAGTCTCGTTATAGACCGGGTTGACGGTGAGGTTCACCTTCTTCTCCATCGGGCAACCTGCAGCATTGAGCTCGCTGTTGTCCCAAGTCAGGACATTGACCTCTTCAGTGCTGAGGTTATTGCCATAGTAGACATTGTTGTTAGGAGCAGTCCAGAAGCCGTTCTGGCAGATAACCGCGTCAGTGTACTCAACCGAAGGATACTTCGGAGTGAGGCGCAGCACCTCGATGCGGCTGCAGCCATTGCTGTACTGCTGCGGCATCTCGTAGCTCATATTGTAGACAGGAGCGCCGGCAACCATCTCTTCGGTGATAGTGGCAACGCTGTACATCACAGGAGCCTCTTCGGTGCCAACGTTAACCAACCACTCGAAGGGCAGGCACTCGGAGGCAACCGTGGTGTGGTAGCTCGAGCGGTTGATGGTCAGGTGGATGCGGGTCAGCTGATCCTGTCCGGTCACATCGGCATTGGCGCGGGTACGGACCTCATAGTCGCCGCTCTCACTGATGAAGAGAGGTTCGATATGGCCTTGGCAGTCGTTCTCGTCGTCGAAAACAACGGCATTGGGAATCTCATACTCGTCGCAGGTGTCGACGGTGATCCAGTTGAGGGTATTGATGATAGGATTCAGCACAAGGTGGAGCTGTGCAATCTCGTTGCAGCCGTCAGCATTCTCGCCGGTGACGTGTTCGATACCGTCCTCAACGTCGACGTTGAGGTTGTAGGTCTCGCCGTCAATCCAGGTGAAGCTTGCGGCATCGCGCACGCAGTGGAAGTCCTCGTGGTAGCTGCGGTAGTTGACCGTCAGGTCGAGGGTGACTACCGAGTCGCAACCCCACTGGTTCTGCAGCGTGAAGGTAGGCTCGTTGGTCGTGGTGGTATAGTTCTGGCCGTTGAGGTTCCAGACATAGTTGTCGCAAGCCGTGACGGTCTCGACGCCGGTGTTCTGGTAGTTTACGGTGAGGTTCAGCGTAACGACGCTGTCGCAACCCTTGGTGGTAGCCAGGGTGTAGGGATAAGCGCCGCTCTCGGTGTAGGTCTCGCCGCTGACAGCCCAGGTGTAGGTGTCGCAAACGGTATGCTCAATGGCGGTGGCAGCGGGATGGTTGACTACGAGGTTCAAGTTCTTCTGGACCGGGCATTCGCCGCTGTTGTCAACATAGGTCAGCAAGGTGGTCTCGCTGGCCACGATGGTCTGGTCGCCCCAAGTGACGCTGGTGCCTTCGCAAACCTCGCGGTTGCTGTTCTCGACACCCATCTCCTCGAAGGTGAAGGCCAGGTGCACCAAGCTGTCGCAGCCGTGGGCAATGACGAAGTTCTGGTCATAGTTGCCGTTGGCGGTGATGGTCTGCTCGCCCCAGGTGTAGGGGTTGTTGGTGTAGCAGACGCTCAGCTCGTCGCTCAGTTCATACGAAGGATAGACGGTGACCGTAGAGGTTTGGAACTCGTTCTGGCAGCCGTTCTGGTCGGTAACGGTGACGGTGTAGACACCCGTGTTGGCGGCAGCGATGGTAGCAACGGCTGTTGCGGCACCGGTGTTCCAGCTGTAGCTGTAGCCCTCAACCTGGGTGGCAGTCAGCGTCACGATGCTGTCGCGGCAGATCTCGCCAACCGAAGCGGTGGCGGTGACAACGGGCAGGGCGTTGACCACAACTTCGAGCGAAGCGGTGGCGGTGCAAGCACTGGCGTTGCTGGTGGTAGCCGTGACGGTGTAGGTGGTCGTAGCGGTGGGGTTGACGGTGATGCTGGTGCCCGTTGCGCCGTTGCTCCAACGATAGGTAGCCTCGACGTTGTTGGCGTCAGCAAGGGTCAACGTGGTGCTCTCGCCATAGCAGATTTCGGCATCGCCGCTGATGCTCAGCTCGGGCACGGGCACGGTGGTGACCGTCAGCGTGGCGGGCACACTGGTGCAGCCGTGAGCCGGTTCGGTGGCAACGACGGTATAGACATTGCTCTCGTGCGGATTGACCACGCGGTTGGCAGCAGTGCTCTCGTCCTCCCATTCGAAGACGGCGCTGCTGTTGTTGCTGCGGGCCAGGAGAGCCAGGTCAGCATTGTCGCAGTAAGCGTCGATTGTGGTAACCTGACGGTTGTTGACATAGATACCGGCCGTGGGTGCGGGGTTGACCTGCAGGTTCAGGATGCCGATAGAATCGGCACCATACTGGCTGGTCAGAGCCACGGTATAGGTACCTGTAGCAGCAAACTTCTGACCATAGAACAAGAAGGTGTCGCGCTCGCAAATCTGGGCATTGTAGGTCAGATTATAGGTCGGATGGACAGTCAAGTTCAGGCTGTAGCTGACGCTGTCGCATCCGGCGACGTTGGTGTAGGTATATTCAACCTCTTTCAGCAGGTCGGTAGCCGTTTCGCCAGCGGCGGCAGCGTCATAGGTCAGACCCGTGCGGACAACATTGTTGTTGTAGGTCTCGCCATTGCGCCAGGTATAGGTGCCGTTGGCCTCCTGGGTCTCGGCAATAACGTCGGCAGCGGGCTGCGGGCATTCGCAGCTGACCAGCAGCTTGAAGCCTTCCATACCACTAAAGGCATTGTCGTTATCGGTGGTCAGCACCAGTGTGAAGTAGCCGCTGTCGGCCCACAGGTTGCTGGTGGTGACATAGTCGATGGGACCATTGCCAGTGTAGCGGCCAACCAGGTTGTTGGCATTGGCAGCACCGCGATAGACACTGAGGAAGTCGTAGCCGTTCTCCAGATTGTAGCTACCGGTCAGGTGAGCCACCTTGCCAGCCTCGGCAGGACGGACAACATAGGTAGCGTTCAGACCGCCGTGGTAACCACCATTAGTGGTGTCGGGCATAACGAACTCGTTGCAGGCAACGATGTTCTGACCAGCGTCGTCAAGGGCGTTGACTTTCTCGCGCAGTTTCACGGTCAGGTCGTCCACGTAGACACTATTGTAGCCCGTTGTCGGCTTGGGAGCGCGAAGGGCAATGTAGCTGCCATTGCCAGTGTATTCGCTGAAGTCGACCTCGAAATACTCATAGCTGGTAGTGGTAGGCAGGACGGTGCCGACAGCCACGAAGGTCTCGGCATCGGTCGGGTCGCTCATCACACCAACTTCGATAGTACCAACATAGGTAGTAGTAGTGCTGCTCTCGCGGGCATAGAAGCCTACGACAACGGTGTCAAGGCTGAAGCCGAACTGAGGCAGAATGGCATACTGGTCGCCGTAGGATGTTGTATAGTAGGAATAGAAACGCATATGATTGTTGCCACTATGACTATAGCTTGCACCATTGTAGGCAATGGGGTAGCCGGGATAGCCGGTAGTGGATGTGCCACTTGTAGTGGAAGAAGTGTTGATGTAACTCCAGCAGTTGGGCAGCACGTGATTGTTTCTAGTGGAACTAGTAGTGCCAGTAACGCCGTCGAAGTTCTCAACGAGGGGCATATCGGCATACTGCCAGATGCCGCACTGGGTGGTGCCGGTAGCGACATTGCTCCAGAGGCTGCGATCGGTAGCGCTGCAAACGGCGCGTACATAGAACTCATACTTGGTAGTATGGTTCAAGCCTGTAACCTCGAAACCAGTGTTGTTGGTGGTCTCGACAGGGGTAGCACGGTCGGGGTCGAAGCCCGGCAGGCCGTAGACAACCTCCCAACGGGTTGCAGCAGTCGGCGTGTTCTCCGTCCAGCTCAGCGTAGCGCTGTTCTGGCTGGTGGCCGTCACCGCAAGTGCCGAAGGAGCCCAGCAGGTAGGATAGGTGTGGAACGCAGCCTTGGTCCACTTGCTTTGGTTGCCTTCGCCTTCGCCGCAGACGGTGCGGACAGCGACCTCATAGTCGGTATTGGCATCAAGGGCTGCAGTAATATTATAATTGAATACATTATTTAAATTAGAAACGAGCGTACCGCTGTTGTCGGGGTTGAAACCGGCCAGGCCGTACTTCATCTCGAAGTTGTTCACCACGGGACGCAGGTCGGTGCGGGCAGTCCAAGTCACAGCAACAGTATTGTCGGGAGCAACTGTGGCACTCACACTGGCAGGAGCAAAGCAAGTGACATCTGCGTTGCAGTTGGCCATAAAGGTAATGTTGGCACGATAGTTGGAAATACCTTTATGCTGAGAGCCCGATGTCTCGGGATCGTTGACAACAAATGCATAGCTATCACGATAGTTGTACAGCGAACGGTTGTACCCTGCGTCATATGCATAGGCAGTGATACCCGAACCACCAGTACCAGAACCACCATACTGGTTCATAATAGTGGTGACGACAATATTGCTTGCACCATCCCACACAAAAGGAGTATTGAAAGCAAAGTTCTCCTGTGCGGCGGATGTAGCAAACTCGGCAGGACCGTAAACAGGATCGCTGGTCACAGTAATCCAGTCCGAATTATCGTTAAACTCATCTTTATCAGTAGTGCCGATGTAAATAGTAAACTCTTTTGTGTAACTGGAACGGTAGTACCAAGAGAAGGAAATACCCTGGATTGGACCTGCGGACATTCCTGCCTCCGTCAATTCTTGGGCAGTGAAGATTTGCTGGCAATAGGTATTACCCCAGTTGTAATGTACCGGTACATAAGCACTGGTGTAAGTACCATTTCCTAAGGTGGCGTCTCCGCCGTCGGGGCAGGAGGTGCGGAAGGTGGCAGCTGCACTCCAGTCACTCTCGTCGGTGGCGGTGCAGTTGGCCTTCACATACACGTCATAATAGGTGTAGGCATCCAGGCCTGTCAGCTCGATACTGGCGGTGGTGGCCGAAACGGCAGTACCCTCATTGTCGGGGTCGAAGCTGGCAGGGCCGTACTTCACCGTCCAAGCGGTGGCATTGCTGGTCCAGCTGATCATAGCCGTGCTGTTGGTCACCTGGGTAGCGGCGACAGCCGTCGGAGTGACGCAGGCCGGAGTGGTGAAGGTGTAGGCCGGGTTAGCGTTGCTCATCGAGAGCCAGGGGCTCTCGTCGAGGTCGGGAGCGGTGGCGCAGGTGGCCTTGATATATACATAATAGGTAGTACCGGCCACAAGACCCGTAAGCTGTGCGGTGGCACCGGCGGTGCCCTGAACGGTCAGCTCGGTGTACTGGTCAGCGGTAGCGGTGGCGGGGTTGAAGTCGGCATCGGCATAGCGCACCGTCCAGAACTGCGGCGCATCGCCCGGCTGGCGCCAGGTGAGGGTGGCCGTGTTGTAGGTGATGTTGCTGGCACCGTATTCGCCATCGATAACAGGAGTCTTGCAGTTGGGGATAAACGGCGTGACGAAGTTGTACTTCACCATACGGCCATTGGTGCCGCTGCAGATAGCGTAGACATAGACGTCATAGCTGGTGCGGGCAACAAGATTGCTGATGGTGTAGCTGCCAGTCGTGATGGGGCTGACGGTGGTACCGGCAGCGGTAGGATCGAAACCCTGGGGACCGTAGACAATGCCGTAGGTGGGGTTGGTCTCCTCGTTGACATCGGTGAAGGTCAGCGTGGCGGCATACTCGGTCTCGGAGAGGGCGATAGCCGTCGTCGGAGCGTTGCACGAACCAGTGTCGCAGGGAGCGATGAATTTAATGCTGGCGCGGTAACTGCTGCGACTGCTGGCGGTAAGACCGTCAACTTCACTTTCGGTGAATGCCGAGTTGTCGCGGTATTTCCACATAGACATATTGGACGTGCCGCTGTTGGTGCTGTAGGAGTTGAAACCAGAACTCGACTGATTACCACCATGCTGATTGATAAAGGTAGAAACAACGATGTTGCTGGTACCATCCCAAGCAAACGGAGTGGTGAAGGTGTATTCCTGTTCACCTGCAGTACCCGTGGTGGGACGCAGCGTAGGACCATATACGAGTGTCTGGCTTGCAATAGGCACCCACGAGGTAGTGCTGGAGAAGCTCTCCTGAGTGGTGTTGCCCAAGTAGATAGAGAAGTCTTTCTGATAGGAACCATTACCATTCCAAGTAAAGGTCATACCAGCAATGTTGCCAGCCTGCAGACCTGCAGCAGCAAGTTCAGCGGCAGTAAAAATCTGCTGGCAATAGGTGTTACCCCAAGAAGAGTTGACGATAACGCCAGAGGTTGCGGTAGTACCGGTACCCATCGTGGCGCTGCCGCCGTTGGGGCAGAATGTACGGAACTCGCAGACGTTGCTCCAATCGGTGGGACCCTCGGGGTCACAGATGGCGCGGACGTAGGCGTCATAGTCGGTAACCATATAGAGGTAGTCGAGTGCCAAGGTCGGAGTACCGTTGACGATGTAGGAAGTACCTTCCTCGTCGGGGTTGAAGCCGCGGGCACCAAGTTTCACCTCCCACTGGGTGGAAAGGCCAGCCTCGACCCAAGTCAGGGTAGCAGCAGTAGCAGTCACACCACTGACGGCGAGGCTGTTGGGCTTGAAGCAGCTGGGAGCAGCAACAACACGAATGGTGTAGTCGCGCATCACACCATAGGTACCAGTATAGCACGCATCGGGACCACTGTCATTATCGGTGGCACCGATACGCATACGGTAGTCACCCAGCGGAGTGCTGACGGGCACCGTGAAGGTAGCATTTACAGTGTATGGTCTGCTGTTGGGGGCAAGAACATAGAAGACCTGCTCGTCATTTGAGAAAGTGAAATCATTGTTCCAGTCAATCCAAATCTTGGTACCATAGGTATATCCGGCATCCAAAGTGATATTCACCTCGGCTTCAGCACCAGCGAACACGTCACCAATCATATCGCTGTGGTTCTGGTAACGGGAAGCGGACGTGGTGGCGGTGTTGTCGTTCACCACCATCGTGTTGCCGAAGGTAACATTGGTAATACCGTTGTTATCGTGGCTTGTGGGGGCCGGGATACAGTAGCCGAAGGTCTGCGACACCGAACCCACCCAGTCGCTCTGGTCGTTGGCGGCGCAGTTGCTGCGGACAAAGAAATGCCATTCGCCAAGACCGAGACCAGTGACGGTGAACGGGTTGGTGGTGGCATCAACAATGGTGTAGTCATCATCGGTGGTGAAGAGGCCGTAGGCAATCTGCCAAGCGGTGGCGGTGCCGTTCTCGGTCCACGAGAGGGTCACGCTGTTGCCGCTGGTTCCGGTGATTGCCAGGTTGGAGGGTACACGGCAGGTAGGCTGTGTCCTGACGGTGACATTGGCCAGATTTATCGAGTTGCCGTCCATACCATAGCTTACGAAAGCCAACTGGTAGGTTGGCGTGGGGTTGGGCAGGAGGACAGTCTCGTGCGCAAAAGTGCTGCTGTGACTACCATACTGGGCCAGGCGCACCCAGTCGGCAGTGGCCGAAGTGCGGTAGTAGAGCCACAGGGAGTCGCAGGTGCCACTCCAGTCGGGCTCGGCGTGGTCGAATTCAACCTGATATTCACCCGTGGTGCTGAGGTTGAAGACCGGCGAGACAAGACGCGAGCTGGCATCGGGAGTATAGGTGAAAGAGGCATAACCGTTGTAGAATTCCCAACTGTCGTCGCCAGCCAGCACATCTTCACTCCAGCACGAGGGCATAGCGTAGTCGGCCAAAGTAGCGGAGTAAGGCACATTTTGGGCAGCACACGGCGTGTTGAAGCTGACGGGGCCGACCCAGTCGGTGGACAGGTTCGAGGCACTGCAGTTGGTGCTCAGGTAGACATCGTAGGTGGTGGCGCCAGCCATCTGGGCCAACGGGAGGGTATAGGTAAGAGCCGAGATGTTGTTGACAGCTGTACCCTCGGTGGCCGGGTCGAAGCCGACGAGGCCGTACTTGAGGTTGTAGCTGGTCACAAGGTCGTCGGGCGAAGTCCAGCTGACCACGCCGCCGGAAGAGACTAATGGCCAATTGGCGCTGTAGCAGCCCGGCAGGGTGGTGACTGTGGCCATCTGGCTCCAGCCGGAGGGCGTGCCGTTGCATATCTTGCGGACATAGATGTAGTAGGGGGTACCGCCGTATTCGACGGTGATGGTGGTAGAGGTGGCAGAACCGTTGTTGATAGTCTTGCCTGCTCCCCCGGTATTGGGGTCGAAAGCGGGGTCTGCACTATATTTCACTTCAAATCCGGTGCCGATGCTGGAAACAGTCCAGTCGACCTGGATGGAGTTCCACGCCAGCGCGGTGGCTGTGACAGAGGTAGGCTTCACGCAGGCGGGCTGGGTGAAGGTGTAGACAACGCCCTGACCAGTAGCGGCATCGTAGGCGGGCGCATAGGTTGAGGAGAGCGTGCGGGTGGTGGTGCCCGAAGTGTAGCGGGTGATGGTGTCCCACGCAGAGCCGCCGTTGGCGCCGCCAACGCGGTAGATGTCTTCGTCGGACGACATCATACCCACCAGGACATTGATGCTGCTGCTGATGGTCATAGGACCGTAGCAGAACTCAATGTCGCCGTTGGGGTAGAGCTTCAGCTGGAAGCTGTAGCTGTTCTGGCCGCTGACGACCTTGCGCCATTCCACCACGAGCTGCTGGGGGCTACGCTTGTAGTGGATCGAGTTGTCCGTCGTCGTATAGCCGGAGCTATTGTACAACGGCGCGATCCTCGAGTCGGCAAGGCTCGCAAACGACACACTACCGTCGGCAAAGACGCGCAGCGTGCTGCCCGCGGCGATCTGGCTTTCGCCAAAATACATCGCAAAGGGCATCGACACATCGACATAGCCCGCAGCCTGATCGGCCGCAGTCCACGCCGTGGCGCCCGACGTACCAACGATAGAACCGTAGGTGGCAGTAGAGGCCGCGCCGTCGTACTCGCTCACCTTCGCGTTCTGTGCCTGCAGCGTCCACGGCAACAGAAGTGCCAGGAGCGCAAGCATTCGCAAAATAGTACTTTTACGTTTCATTGTGTTTTGAATTGGTTAATAAATTTGTGAACTATAAATATTTTTAATTTTTCGAAATTTTAACATTTACAAACGGTGGAAAAACAGGCAAAATGCCTTTTTTCAAACGAAAAAAAGTAAAAATCACCCTCGCATTGCATTTAAAGCCTAATCTTCACTTATGCTTGCAACAAAGAGTAAGAAAATAAGTATAAAGTAGTTATAAAGCAAACAGCTCCCGCCGCGGCCGTAGTAGATTGTTAGTTTGTAGCAAATGCAAATATACAAAGTTTTTTTATTCCAGCAAAAAAAATTATTTAAAATCAATGAAACAATCCGTTACGGCATCTGCAAAGGGGGCTGCCCGAAGGGACTGCCCCGAACCGGACGAGGGCGAAAAGGGACTAAAAACCCGCACTTTCTGTGCCCGTTGTACGCTATATGTACGCTATATGTACAGTATTTGTACGCTTCGGAAGCGTACAAATACTGTACATATAGCGTACATATAGCGTACAACGGGCGAAGAAGGTGCCGTAAAAGTATGGTTGTCAATGCCGTGAGCCGCACCCTATTTTATGCCGTTTGACGATGCGTCGCAGTGGGGACAAAAAAAACGCCGCTCGCTGTTGGGCGGGCGACGTTGGGACTGGAATATCCGTCTCTGAGGTTATTTGTAGCGCTCTTTGTACTTGTCGATCTGGACACGCATCGTGTCGGCGCAGTCGCTGACGGCCTGTTCGAAGCTGTCGGCCTGCTTGCTGTTGAAAAGGGTCTGTCCTGGCAGGGCGAGTGATATTTCGGCGACCTTGTTGTTGTCGCTTTCCGGTTTTTCGACCTTGAGGGTGACTTCGCACTTGGTGGCGTTGTCGACCAGTCGTTCCAGTTTGCCCACCTTGTCGGTGACGAATTTCTCGAGTTTGGGGTCTGCCTTGAATTTCACGGCATTGATTGTAATGTTCATAAGTTACCTCCTTTTATGTTTAGATGTTAATATTCATTGCGTTAGTGCGTTAATGCGTTAATGTGTTATTGCGTTAGTGGCTGGCGCGGTTCTCAGTTCTCAGTTCTCACTTCTCAGTTTTCCGTTCCCTCGGGTGTGTGTGTTTGTAGGTTTCTTTGAGGTGCTGGCGCGACACGTGGGTGTAGACCTCGGTGGCGCTGAGGTCGCTGTGGCCCAGCAGTTCCTTGATGGCATTGATGTCGGCCCCTTCGTTGAGCAGGTGTGTGGCAAACGTGTGGCGGAAGACGTGGGGGCTGATGCGGTCGGCCTGCGACACGGGACCCATATATTTCTTTACGATTTTGCTGACATCGTGCCTTGTGAGCGGAGTGCCGTCGTCACGTACAAAAAAGACCTCTGAACTGAAACCGTTCTCCTTTTTTAACGAAAAATAACATTTAATATTGTGCAAAATTTCATTTTCGAGCGGAATTATTCTTTCTTTGTCGCGTTTGCCCAAGACTTTCACGGAGTTAGAGTAGAAGTCGACCGACGATTCTTTGAGCCCGACGACCTCCGAAAGGCGCATCCCGGTCTCGTAGAGGAGCTGAAGCAGCAGCCTGTCGCGGTGCCCCTCGAAGTCGTCGCCAAACGTTTCGGGGCTGTAGAGCGCAGCCGTCTCGCGCTCGGTATAGAAAACCGGCAGTCGGCGCGGCAGTCGCGGCGTGGTGACTTTGGCCATTATGTCGGTCCCGATCCACTCCTGGCGGCGGCAAAACTTGACAAAGGTCCGGACGGTGGTAAGCATCGTACGCAGTGTGTTGACGCTGTAGCCGTGGTCGGCGAGCTGCATCTGCCATTCGCGGATTTCGAGGTGGGTGAGCTGTCCTACATCAGCAATGCCGAACGTTTTGTCGAGGAATGCGGCAAAGGCCGACAACGTGTCGCCATAGGCGCGCACGGTGCGTGCCGAAAGACGGCGTTCTGTCTTGATATACAGCAAGAAAGACTCTATGGCGGAATCAACATTCATACTATGGTAACGCAGAATGAGCCGAAATCGCATTTTTTGGAGTCATTTTTTCTAAAAAATATGTACTTTTGCACTCGTAAAGTGCTGAAAAAAGTTTGTTAAATCAATTTTTTTATTTTTTGCATCTTGCTGTTTATATGATATTTATATTTTCGGAAATGTTAAAAATATTTAAAAAGCGGATTGTGCGAGAAAAATCATTTTGCCAGTTCCGAAAAATGTGCGACTTTTGCACTCCGTTTTGAGAAATCGGATCGGGAATGTGAGAAAGCGAATGAGGGTTGCCCGAGTGGGGCAAAAAAAAATGAAATATAATAATAACTTTTAAAACAATATATTAAGATGTCAAAGATTTGTGAAATTACAGGCAAGCACGTTATCAGCGGTAACAACGTATCGCATTCGCGTATCCATACCAAGAGAAAATTCAGCCCGAACCTGCAGACCAAGAAGTTCTACATCCCCGAAGAGGATATGTGGATCACTATGAAGGTTTCGGCCAAAGGTATGCGCATCATCAACAAGAAGGGTGTCCTCGCAGCCATCAAGGACGCCGCCGCCGAAGGACATTTCCAGTTCTAATCTGGTAGGTCATATTCAATCAATTTATTATTAACCCTTTAACAAGAAAGAGGTATTTACAATGATCGTAGTTCCTATCAAAGAAGGTGACAACATCGAACGCGCTCTGAAGAAACTGAAGAGAAAATTCGAAAAGACTGGTGTCGTGAAAGAGCTCCGCGAGCGTCAGAAATTCACCAAACCCAGCGTCATCAACCGCGAACGTAAGCTGAAAGCCATCTACGTTCAGAAATTGCGTCAAGAGCAGCTGGACAAATAAGAAAGGCTCAGCACTACGCATCAAAAAAGAGGATTTCTCAACAAGAGAATCCTTTTTTTTATTGCCCCAAAAGCCCATCAGACAAGAAAAAACGCCGTTTCTCACTGCTGAAAGACAAAGCATTGGAGCCAATGTGGAAAATTTGTTACTGCAAGGATAATAAATTTTCATATCTTTGCAACGAAAACAGATTTGGATAAACATATAAAAATTATGGTAGGAGTAAACAAAGTAATACTGATTGGAAACCTTGGGAAAAACCCTGAAATAATCACCTTCCCCAAAGATGGCCACCGCGACGACGCTATGGCGCCGGTAGTGCGCAAAGCCACCTTCCCCCTGGCAACGACCGAATACCGCAAGAACCGCGACGGCGAGCGCATAGAGCAGACCGACTGGCACACGGTGGTGTGCTGGCGCGGCCTGGCCGACATCGCCGAGAAGCTGCTGAAAAAGGGTATGCAGATATACGTAGAAGGCAAGCTGCAGAACCGCAGCTGGGAAGACCGCGACGGCAACAAACACTATGCCACCGAGGTTGTGGCCGAGAACTTCACCGTGCTGGGCAGCCGCAACCGCAACGAGGAGCAGCAGCCGGCCAACGATCCATACGCCAACATCCTCAATGCCGACACCGAACCCCTCGACGGACTGCCGTTCTGAGAGTTGAGATTTGAAAGTTGAGATTTGAGATTTCAACATAAAACCAGGGGCTTCGCAATTGCGAAGCCCCTGGTTTTATGTTGAATCCGAAAGAGCATTTAGGCCGTTTTCGATGTGTCGAATTTGGCCTGTGGCCAAAAAAATTTCATCTTTCAACTATCTCAAGCCAATTGCTGGCCTTCGTAGCCTGGTTTGCCAAGCAGGATGAACATATTCTTCTTGTAGGCTTCGACACCGGGCTGGTCGAACGGATTGAC
This sequence comes from Bacteroidales bacterium, assembly GCA_017429685.1. GTDB lineage: Bacteria > Bacteroidota > Bacteroidia > Bacteroidales > P3 > Colimorpha. The sequence goes on from JAFROL010000009.1 coordinate 66,557, forward strand.
TCCAAGAGTGTAGCCGCTGACGCCGCAGGCAAACTCGAAGAAATAAATGAGCTGGCCCAGAACATATTCGTCGACGCGGGGCACCTGGATCTTGAGCACCGGCACACCACCGCCGCGATGGGCTATCATTGTACCCAGTTCGGCATTGTGGTTGATCTCGTTAAGCGTCTTGCCAAGCAAATAGTTGATGCCGTCCAAGTTCTGCTCGTCGGACGGGATTTCAACTTTCGAAGAAGGTTTGTCGACGCTGATGAAGGTCTCGAACATCAGGCGTTCGCCCTGCTGCACATACTGTCCCATCGAATGCAGGTCGGTAGTGAAACTGAGGCTGTGCGGCAAGATGCCCTTGCCTTCCTTGCCTTCGCTCTCGCCATAAAGCTGTTTCCACCACTCGCTCAAAAACTTAAGGCTGGGCAGGAAATTGACCAGCATTTCGACCTTACGGCCTTTGCGATAGAGGATGTTGCGGATGGCTGCATAATGAAGTGCCGGATTGGCGAGAACATCATCGCTTCCGACACAGAGCTGCCGCATATCGCGAGCACCCTGCAACAAAGCGTCGATGTTGTAGCCGGCCATAGCGATGGGCAGAAGGCCTACCGGTGTCAGCACCGAGAAGCGGCCACCGACATTGTCGGGGATGACGTACATCGGGTAGTGCTCCTGGACGGCGATGTCGTGAAGCGCGCCACGACGTGCATCGGTGATGGCGACGATGCGTTGCGAAGCCTCGGCTTTGCCGTATTTGGATTCAAGATGCGCCTTGACAATACGGAAAGCCACAGCAGGCTCGGTGGTCGTGCCGGACTTGGAGATGACGGCGACGGCATAGTCGTTGGCATCGAGCAGGGCAAGCAGCTGATGATAGTAGTCTTCGCTCAGCGTATGGCCTGCATATATAACATACGGATGCTGCGACGGAAGTACGGCAGCGAATTCCGACTGCAGTGCCTCAATGACAGCACGGGCACCCAAATAGGAGCCACCAATGCCAATCACGACAAAAAATCTGATTTTAGGTGCCAAGCGGGCCACTTCCTTCTTGACCGAAGCGACAATGGCAGGGTCAAGCTCGTCGGGCAGATTCACCCATCCCAAAAAGTCGTTACCCTTGCCGTCGCCGGCAAGCAAAGTACGCTTTGCCGCGACCACTTCGGGAGAAATTTGACGGATTTCGTCGTCAGACACAAACTGACGCAAATGTTCGGTATCGATACGGAGATCGTTCATAATTGAAAATATTTATTGTTGTTTTTGCTTTTAAATTCTCTCCAGAATGCGACTGCAAATATACACTTTTTTTTTGAATGGCTAATTTATGCATCCATCCGCACCACATTTGTCAACAAAAAAAGAAAGAAAAATGATATTTTTTTTGAAAAAAATGAAACAAAACGCTGTGTTCAAACGTATATAAGGGCAGAAAAAAATGGAATTTTATAAAAAAACTTTTGTTGATAAAAAAAACCGACCAAAACAGAACGCCGCTAATAATCAGAATTTTATCATAAATAAAGCCAAAATAAAACGCAACCAGGCCAAACAGAATCATTAAAAAATCAAAAAACAACGAAAAAAAACTTTCGCATAACAAAAAAAAGTACTACTTTTGCAAAGTTATTTATGTGTAATAATACTAAAAAAAACAATAAAACTATGTTGAAAAAATTATTTAAAATCGGTATGCTTGCAAGCCTTATGATTTGCGCTTGCAATGTTAACGCCCAGGAGAAAAACTACGAGCTCGAGTATCCCCACTACGGCTTCTGGAGCAACTGGTCACTCGGTGGTTCCGTGATTTACAGCTGGCAGTACGAGCACGGTGGTATTATCGACTGGCGCGATGGTAGCAACATCGGTGCTAACCTGTTCTTTGAGAAAGAGCTGAGCCCCGTTTGGAGTATGCGTATCATTGGCGAGACTCCTGGTCTCTACCACGGTTGGGGTGACAACGCTCTTCCCGTCGGCGCTTACAACCGCGACGGTATCCGTGGTTATGACCGCTATGGCAAAGCTGGTTTAGACTTCAAGATGAGCTTCCAGGGTCTTTGCAAGGGTTACGATCCCGACCGCAGAGGCAACCTCTACCTGCTCGCTGGTACTGGTGCAACCTTCAGCCGCGACGATGTGGCTCTCGGTTTCGTCGGTATGTATATGCAGGCTGGTCTTGGCTGGAGCTACAAATTCAGCCACTCCTCGATCTTCGTCGAGATTGTTGACGACATCGCCGCCGACATCGCCAGCCCCATCCACCAGTGGCACGACAACACCGGTATGGTCAGACTCGGTTGGATGTACAACTTCGGACCTACCCAGACCGACCTCGACCTTATCGCTCAGCGCGCTCTGCTGACTCAGGAGAACTTCGACAAGATGAGCAACGAAATCGACGGTCTGCGTAACGACCTCCGCGACGCCAAGACCCGCGAGGCTAAGCTCATCAACCGCATCAACGAGCTTGAAGCCAACCAGAACGACAACACCAACAAGATTGTCAAGGCCGACGACGGTACCGCCGACAGCCTGCGCAAAGTCATCGAAGGCTACGAGAGCAACAAGCACAACTTCTACGCTCTCCCGTTCTCGATCCTTTACGATGTAGACCAGTACACTGTGTCTGAGGACCAGATGAGCAAGATCAACGCCATCGCCAAGGTTATGAAAGACAATGAGGATGTTAACTTCGAAATCATTGGTTACTGCGACTACAGCGGCAGCGACGCTTACAACCAGAAACTCTCTGAAAAGCGTGCTGACAACGTGAAGAAACTCCTTGTGAAACGCGGTGTTGCTGAGGATCGCCTCACCACCAACGGCAAGGGCAAATCGATGAGCTTCGGCGACATCAAGAACGCCATCAACCGTCGCGTCTCCTTCTATCGCGTAAACAAATAAGAGATTTAACAATTCCTAATAAAAAAAGTCCGCAATTGCTTGCGGACTTTTTTTATTTCTAGTCGAACTAGTGTAACACTAGTACTACTAGTCAAACTAGTAATACTAGTAGTACTAGTTTAACTAGAGATTTCTTTTGTGAATTTAGAAAGAGGTTATAATGATATCACCTTGAATTCGACACGGCGGTTGCGGGCACGACCTTCGTCTGTGGCATTGGTGTCGATAGGTTTGGTTTTGCCAAATCCTTTGAATTGTAGGCGCTTGGGGTCTATCCCCTTCGAGATGAGGAAATCGACAACAGCCTTAGCGCGGTTTTCGGACAGTCGCTGGTTGTAGTCCATCGAGCCGTGTCCGTCGGTGTGCCCTCCGATTTCGATCTTCATCGCAGGATGAGACTGCAGTATGGCCAAGAGGTTCTGAAGTTCATTATACGATTGCTGCAGAAGGGTAGACTTGTCATAGTCGAAAAATATATTGTGCAAAATGAAAGTCTCGCCCACCTGATAAGGGCTCTGGTTTTCAGCCACCGCAACGACGGTGTCGACAGCAGCCTGTACGACACTGTCGCCCGTACATCCCAGGCACACGACCGAGACATCGTCAATATAGTAATAGGCTCCCGGCAGCAGATAGGTCAGTGAATCCAGATCGACCACATTAGACTGCGAGGCAGGATAGAAATTGCCAATCGTCATAAAACGTTCGCCACCCTTGGCAGTAAAGACACCGCTAATCTGCATCCAGCCTTTTGTGTCGGTCAGCACACGGTCGTAGTCGTTGACGACCTGCGGCTCGAAATATGACGCCACAGTCTGCGACACGCCTGGTGCCAACTGGCGGACAGACTTGTCCATAAGGACACTACGCACAGTGTCCCCTACCCTGTCGGCCGTGAATAGTGCACCGATGGTGGCCACGGCCCCGGACGAATACTCAGAGAGGCTAACATAGAACGAGACACGGTACATCTCGCCGGCGCTGAGCGGTTTGCTGAGCTCGGTCTGAAGATACTCTCGATAGTCTGTCTTTGAGCAGTAAATGCCACAGAATCCGTTGCCAAGATGGGCATCCTGAATACCCAACTTGTTTTTTGGCACGCCGCAATCGCGCGATCCGCAGACATTGTAATAGTCGGCCGACCCTGCCGTGGGCTGATACCAGGCGTCGACAATCGTCAGCGTGCCCAGAGCATCGATCTTGCGAGGGCATTCACGGTATTCTTCAAACGATGGATTATACACCAAATTGGGCATAAGTCGCCGCGTTTGAGCCTTGGACACAGAAAAAAGGCATAATGCCGCCGACAGAAGAATCCAACGTTTTTTCATATGTCTCCTTTCGTTTTCATAAGGCTTTCCCACAGCAGCCGTGCCGTTCGATCCCACGAGAAAAGATCCTTGCGGCGACGCCCCTTAGCTATGAGTTCGTCACGAAGGTTGTTGTCTTCGGCCACACTGCGCATAGCGTTGGCTATGGCGTCGACCGAAAGCGGGTCGACCAACAGCGCCGCGTCCCCAGCCACTTCGGGCATCGAAGTGACGTTGGAGGTTATGACTGCCGTCTCGGCACAGAATGCCTCAAAGATAGGGATACCAAAACCTTCGAACAAAGAAGTGTAAACCAGCGCCGTCGCAGCACTCATCAGCTGTGCCAGGACATCGGATTCAGCGTGCCCTATGAAATGCACATCGGCCTGATGCTTCATTGCGTCGTAAGCGTCAGCCAACTCATCTTTCCACCAGTAACGACTCCCTACCACAAGCAGCTGCATCCCGGACTCGGGACGCAAAGTCTTGTAACGGTCAAAAGCCAGCAGGATATTGGTAAGATTCTTGCGGCGCGATATTGTACCTACATATATATAATAAGGTTTACCATCGGCAAAACGCATCCGCGTCGCTGCCTTCTCGTCCTCGCTGCAAGGACGGTAGAAATTGTGCGCGCCGTCGTAGACGACATCAATTTTGTCTGGCGATATGCCATAGGTCTCGACAATGTCCTGTTTCGAGAACTCCGACACTGTGGCGATGCGAGTTGCCTTGCGCGCAAAGCGCGGGAAGAAACTCTTCATATAGCGCTGATGCGAAGGACGCAGGAAGTCGTTGGAGTGTTCAAAATTAAGGTCGTGGATTACCGTCAGCGTCGGCACTCCTGTGCGGAGTGAAATCCATCCGTCGGGCGAAAGGAAAAGATCGATGCGGTATTTCTTCAGCGCACGCGTCACGCTGATTTCAAAGAAGATGCGCCACAAAACCGGATGGCGGGCCTGAGGGCACAGCACCACTGGCGTTACATTGGGACCGAAAATGAAGCGAGGGTCTGGCTGGCGGTCGAAGAGAAAAAAGAATTCGATTTCGGGATGCGCCACGACAATTCGCCTGACGGATTCTGCCGTAAACCAGCCAATGCCGTCGAGCTTGTGCGGCAGCAACAGTCTTGTATTGACAGCTATACGCATACTATCTCTCTTGTTTCGGCATTTCTTTGTGAAGGACAAACGACTCAATGACAGGCGGGAAATAGGCTTTTTCGAGCAGATGGATTTTGGCGGCGACATCGTCGGCCGTATCCGTCGGTGTAACGCTGCAACGAGCTTGGAACAAGGTTGTTCCGCGGTCGTAATGCTGGTCAACGATGTGTATCGTAATGCCCGTTTCTGTTTCGTGGTTGGCCACAACAGCCTCGTGCACGTTGTGTCCGTACATACCTTTGCCACCATACTTGGGCAGCAAAGCCGGATGGATATTCACTATGCGATTGGGGAAAGCATCGAGGAGATTTTGAGGTACCAATAGCAGAAATCCAGCAAGGATGACATAATCTATGGAGCGTTCCTGCAAGAAATGAAGCACGTCGTCGGTTTCAAGGAAATCGTGGCGGTTGAAATACCGAGCCTCTATTCCCAGCTGACGCGCACGCGTTGCGACATAGGCATCTTTCTTATTATATATAATGACATTGACATTCACTTCCGGCTTGTCGGCAAAGTGCTCGGCAATCTGTTGTGCGTTGGTTCCGTTGCCCGAGGCCAGGATGGCCAGTTGTATCGACTTGGACATAGCAGTATAAGTTTTTGTAAGTATTTTATCGTCAAAAAATCATCAAAACAAAATGCAAATTTATGAAATAATATTGGTTTTTTGCAAAAAAAACGAAACAAAATTACTTACTACTGTTTTTCAATAAGATACAATAAGGTATTTATTATATTTTACTGATTTTCAACAATGTTTTTAAGGCGATTTTTGGGAAATTAAAGAAAAAAATTTACATCACATATAACATTGTAGCACAAATTGTTAATATATTTAACAAAACAAAAGATAGTAAATATTAGTGTCTATGTGAATTTTTTTTCGTTTCTTTGCAAATTATTTGTTTAATCCAAAAAAAGAAGAAAAATGTCTGAAATTGCAACTAAAGTAAAAGCTATCATCGTTGATAAGCTTGGTGTCGATGAAAAAGATGTTACTCCGGAAGCTAGTTTCACCAATGATCTCGGAGCAGATTCGCTCGATACCGTTGAACTGATTATGGAACTTGAGAAAGAGTTCGACATCCAGATTCCCGAAGCCGAAGCTGAGAAAATCGCTACCGTCGGCGACGCTATCTCTTTCATCGAGAACGCTGGGAAATAAATGATTCTTTATGAATCTAAAGAGAGTAGTTGTTACAGGTCTGGGATCACTTACCCCGATAGGTAACGATATAGCCACAATGTGGCAGGCAATGCTTGCCGGAGTAAGTGGTGCCGGACCGATTACTCGCTTTGATCCATCCGACTTCAAATGCAAGATTGCCTGCGAAGTCAAGGGGTTCGACCCCACCAACCATTTCGACCGCAAGGAGATACGCAAACTTGACCTCTTCTCCCAATACGGTCTTGTAGCCTCGGAAGAGGCTATTAAGGACTCCGGCCTGGCCGACGACAAAGTTGACCCTACGAGAGTCGGTGTCATCTGGGGTAGCGGCAATGGCGGCGTCCTCACTTTTCAAGAAGAGGTCAGCGAGTTCGAGCGCCAAGGGCGCAAACCTCGCTTCAGTCCATTCTTTTGCACAAGAATGATTTCCAATATCTGTGCAGGACTGATTTCAATAAAACACGGATATAGCGGACCCAACTACTGCACCGTCGCAGCGTGTGCCTCGTCGGCAGTGGCCATCAGCGATGCTTTCAACCTGCTCAGGCTTGGCAAAGCCGACATCATCATTGCTGGCGGCTCGGAAGCTGCTGTTGCGGAATGCAGCATTGGCGGCTTCGGCTCGATGCAGGCCCTTTCGTTCCGCAACGACGACCCCGCTACAGCCTCACGTCCTTTCGACAAGGACCGCGACGGATTCGTACTAGCCGAAGGCGCAGGCGCTTTGGTGTTGGAAGAACTGGAACACGCCCAACGGCGTGGAGCCAAAATCTACGCCGAACTGACCGGTTGCGGCCTTTCAGCCGACGCGTACCATATCACAGCCTCGCATCCCGAAGGCCAAGGTGCATACTTGGCTATGAAACAAGCCGTTGAAGAATCCAATATGAGCCTTTCGGATGTCGACCACATCAACACCCACGGCACATCTACACCGATAGGAGACATTTCGGAGCCAAAGGCCATAGCCCGACTGTTTGGAGACCACGCTAAGGACATCAACCTCAATTCGACAAAATCAATGACCGGACACCTTCTGGGTGCCGCAGGAAGCGTCGAAGCTATAGCAACAATCCTTGCTATCAAGGACGGGATTATACCTCCGACAATCAACCATTTCACCGACGATCCCAACATCGAGCCACTCAATTTTACGTTTAACAAAGCCGTGAAAAGGGATGTCCGTTTTGCTCTCAGCAACGCCTTTGGATTCGGAGGACATAACGTAAGCCTAGCGTTCCGAAAATTTGACTGATTATGCTGTTGTTTCACAAGTATAAAGGCAACGAGGAATTCTACAACTTCTTTAAAAACATTTTAGGTTTCACGCCACGGCGCACCGAAATCTACCAAGTGGCTTTTATCCACAAGTCTAAATCGGTCGAAACACTTAAAGGACATAGAATCAACAACGAACGGCTGGAATATTTGGGCGACGCAGTCCTTAGCGCCATTGTAGCCGAGTATCTTTACAAGAAATACCCCTACGAAGGCGAAGGATTCCTGACGGTAACACGTTCAAAGATTGTGAGCCGCGCTAACCTTAACAAACTGGCACACAAAATAGGACTCACAAAACTGATTCAATACAACAAAGAGCAGCAGGGCATTTTCAAATCAATAGAAGGCGATGCTTTCGAAGCCCTCGTCGGTGCCATATATCTGGAAAAAGGCTACAAATTCACCCGCAAAGTGATTATCGACCGCGTCATCAAGCTGCATCTCGATGTCGACGCTTTGTCGCAACAAGACTGGAACTACAAGAGCAAACTTATAGACTGGGGCCAGAAAGAAAAACACAAAGTCGCCTTTGAAGTGATACGCACTATGTTCCAAGGCAAGAAAAACGCCAGCCGCAAAGAATACGAAGTCCAGGTAATGGTCGATGACGAACCGGCCGAAAAAGCCATTGAATTCTCTATCAAAGCTGCCGAACAGCTTGCAGCCGAAAAGACATACAAAAAACTTGTCGAAAAAGGCATCATCGTAAAGAGCGACAACGCTTCTGTCAAAAGCTCAACCGAAGTTGAAGCTTGATTTCCTGTCTTTTATTCCCTATTGTCTTTTCATAGCCCGACCCGATTGCATCAATATCGGGATAGAATGATACCGCATATTTCAACGCCAGCACCATATTGGGCATCAGTGCATAGCGGCATACCAAGAATCCGCGCAGGCCTCGCCCCGTCAGCATCGGGACACCGTATTCATATTGCAGGTCCCTCTCATACGAATATATACGGGCATCGTATGCCGAAACGTCAAACAACGACAACCGTGCACCGACGGTCAACGCGCGCGAAAAGGCACTGCCGTTCCAAGAAGCTTCCTGAAACAACAGGAACCCTCTCCCCGAGCCTTTCGCCTCGCTGTCCGACCAGCTGTAGGCAACCCGCGAAAGAAAGCGCCACGACGGCGACGGCGTATAACTGATCGAGGCCTGAATCTGACGGCGATACACAGACTCGAGGATATACATCTGGTCGCCATAATTGCGCTGCGATTGCTTGTAGCGATATTTCACATCAAGCATCGTATTGGGCGCAATCTCCTTGTAAATGTTCAAACGGCAGTCGACCCCCGACGAAGGGCCATAGACGTTATAACGCATTGTCGGGAAGCGCGAATAACCGACCGTTGTCGACAGGTGAATATAATACGGCAATGTCGTCCTGAAACTCATAATGGCACAGCGCTCATTTGCCACCGACGAGCCCTGTCCTATCACGGTGGCGTGCAAGTTGTGATATGTAGGCGAGCCGTAACGGTAAGCAGCAGAAAGCACGTTGTCCGAGCCAAGATGCAACTGCACCCCAGTCACCGCAGCAAAGGGCATCCAGTCGGCAGCTTCAACGCCAAAATCAACATCATTGACGCTCATTGCAGCTTCGCCAAACAAGGTCAGATTGCGATAAGAATATGTGGCATCAATACCAAAGTTTAGATTCTCTTTACCTCTGAAAGCAAAGGCGTTATAAGCAAAACTGGCAGAAACGATGGCATTGTCGAGCAGCGTGGCATAGGCCGTGGCACCTACAGACAGATTTCTGTTGCCGAACTGCAGATGTCCGCCATACAGCTGCTCCCCAAGTTGCCATTTCTTGCTCTGTTCAGTATCGGTGCGATGATAACCAGACTGATAGATGCTTCTGAACAAAGCCTCGCCATCTTCACTGCTGTCAGCAGACACCGTCGCATCGCGATCAACATTTGAATAAAAGACTGTCAAATCCAAGTTGTTGCGACTTTTGTCAGACAGCAGAGCAAACGTCGCAGCAGCACCTCGCAGGTAGCCGTATTCGCAAAAGGCACTGGCAGGACGGATTCCCGACCCGTAGCGACGCAGCGACGTTGCATCCGACATCCAAGGAGCGAAGCCGCTCCACAGCGTTGCACCCTGCCCGAATTGTAGCTGGTACTTGCCTAAAATCAGACGTTTCACCCTGCCAAAACCATTCAACATCAGATAATAGCCATAAAAGTCGTATCCATATTGCCTATAATATCCGTTCCCACCAAAGCCAAACGCCTCACCGGCGTCGTTGTCGCCACTGATTTGCAGGCTTATGCGGTCGCCGCACTTGAAGCCATAGCGGAAATAAGACCTGTATGGCGAGCCGGCATAAATGTCCTCTTGATAGCCGCGGCCTCGCGGAAAAACAGTTTTTGCTCCTGTCACCACCGTGCTGCGGCCTTTCCGCAACAACTCGCCAAGACTTGGCCGGCCCCATTCGACAGGCTCGACTTTGGCAAAGTCCTTCAAAAGCCGTATCGTCACCGTATCGAAGCCATTGATGACAAACAGTTCGTTCAACGATACCATCTGTCCATTCTGGCAAATATAAGCACGCAACGCCTTACGCTGAAAATCTGTCAAGAAAGGCAGCCCTTCCAGTGTTTGGGAGCTTGTATCGTTAAGGTTTACAGGATTGTCGCTCAAATCCTGCAAGTATTCTACCAAGTCGTCAGGTATCGACTCGCTGTCGTAATGTTCCGCCCATTGCTCAATCAGGTCCTGCCAGCCATCAGCACCCGACTGGGCCATCGAACATCGAACGCCCAAAGCGACACATACCAGGCATACAACAATACGGCGTAACATAGTCAGAAGCTGTAGTTTAGCGACAACTGTGGCGTCAAGCCAAGCACATTGTGTATCTGAGCGGCCAAGTCAGCGCCAAATCCGCCAAACTCCATTCCGAAACCGAAGGAATAGGCCACAGGAAAAGTGTTGACACCAACCCTGAGAAAGTAAGACTCCTTGAAGACATATTCCAAACCAAAGCGCAAGGTGGCCTGCTGGTCAAGCCGCTTCTCAACCTCGGCAACAGAAAGCAATCCGTCCACGAGCCTATACGACAGGCCAAGACAAAACAGAGTGGGAACACGCTGTTCTTCAGGCTTATCAGCCTTTACAGCGACAGGATTGAACGCTTTGAACCCTATCATCAATTCATCCGAAGGACAGAAGCCCAATGACAGCGAGAAGGTCACCCTGTTTATAGGATCATAGTATGGGTCAGCTGTACCCGAATGCAGATAGTGCAGGACTGCACTAAGGGCCACCGCCTTCCCTATCGGAATCGCGTATGCAAGCGAAATATTCTGTTCGTTGTACTCGCTGCTGCCGAAATGGACGACCGATGCCGAAGCGGCGCCAAAACCTGTAGGCACAACACCGCCAAGCATAGCATAACCCATTCCCTGCGCCAGGAATTCCTGCCTGACGCCCAGACCCACCGAGGCCTTCTCGGCCGATGCCAGCATCGCGTTGCCTGACATTGTAGACATAGCGTCGTCGAGCATCACCGACACGCCGCCCAAAGCGGCACTACGACCTCCTATTGCAGGGAAATCGAACTGTGCGAAAAGTGGCGCCACATTCAGCAGCGCCACTATGGTTATAAACAACTTGCGTGGCATACCGGCATTGACCACGGTGGATTTCTTCCGGTTATTTCGAAGCAATGCCTCCCTGGGTGAAGGCGGCGTTGAATACGTTGTGTATGACTGCCCATCTGCGACTCGTCAAATTACCCGACAGCGTCACCTGCGGGAAATAATAGTTGATGTCGTTGATATGGGTATAGTTCATATTATCAATATCGTTTTTCAGCTCGTCGACTTTGCTTTGAGTGATATACCAAGCCTCGACATTGCTGAGCGAAGCCTTGATCAGATGTCCCACCGTCGGGAACTCCGACACCACAAGCTGACCGCCATAAGTGACATACCAGCAACTGTCGTTCTCGGCAATAAGGATCATATTGCCGCCAGCGGGGTTGGCTATGATGTTGACCAAAGCGTCAAAATTGAGGTTCTGCAGCATATCAAGCGTCAGAATCGTGTCGAACGAGTAGGCGCCAGTGGTCGAATCGTTCAAACGATAGTACATAAACGGGAACTCCAGAGCAACATCGGTCTGGTTAAAGTCGATATTTGCGCTGATCGAGATGGTCGAATAGCCTTCGCCCAAAGAGGGATCGACAGCAGAAAAATCGAATACGTCCGCAATGCTCGACGAAAACACCACCGAGTCTGTTGTTGTTCCTTCAGGTGTGTTGCGCGTGATTGCCATCGCCACATTGCCATCGAGCTCACCGCTAACAACTTCGTGGAAATTGACGCCAAAATCATCGCAAGAGGTCATTGCAAAAGGCAAAACAAGAGCTAAAATGCCCAATCGAGTAATTTTTTTCATAATTTGTAGTTTGTTTTTTGAATTAATAATTAAATAAACTTTCATAACCAGCTAAAAATCTGACGATTGAATTAGCCTGTTCGGAATTTCGTTTCTATAGCGATTAAAACTATATATTCATATAACGCAGAATCACAGATTTTGTTTCATCTGGACCAAAAAATTTTTCAGCTCTTTAAGGGTGTCCACCACCTGCATCTTTTTGTCGGGCGACTTGTCGGCTTTGAGTTGCTGGCGTGTTCCATCCAGCGTCAATCCGCACTCCTTGGTCAGATAATGTATGCGCCGCAGCAGTTCTATATCCTGCTGCGTATAGCTGCGCGTTCCTCGCTTGTTTTTGGTCGGACGCAGCTCCTTGAATTCGCTTTCCCAGAAGCGCAGCATTGAGGTGTTGACTCCCAGCATTTCGGCCACCTCGCCGATACTGTAATACAATTTCGATTCCATAATGCTCTATTTTTTTCCCATCGGCTAATAGACATAATAGCCCTGGTTGGATTGATAGTTCTCTCTCTTCTCGTATTTCACGTCGTGCAACGAGCTGGCCTTGATGTTGATTACGAAATTCCAACTCTTGTAGTATCCGAAAGGCACCCAGTTGAAACGCATCTCCCAACAGTGCAGGTCACGATAAATGTCGATGCTGGTATACGACATACCCTTGTTTGTAAAGTCGTAGCCTGTCGAAATGTTGAATTTCCAATTCTCGGTCAGCGAGAAATTGCCCGATATCGACACCGAATGCGTCAGGTTGCGGTTGATGTTGAACCGCGCCGCATCGTAGGCGCTGACGTAGCTCATCGTATAGTGCAGCGAAACATTCCACGGCACCGAAAAATCGGCGTATGTACCCATCATCAGCGCCGGACTGTAGTCATAGGGGGTCTGCATTATCGGTGCCACCATCTGGCCCTGGCCCTTGGGGGCATCTTTCTTGAACGTGTTGTTGTTCAGACTCCACGACAGCTGTGTACTCCACGTCGACTGACTCAGTTTGAACAGCCTCTTCTCCGTGTTCCAAAGATAACGGTTGTGTTTGTTGCCCAGCGAGTCGATCTCATAGGGCGAAAACGACCCTGAATAGTTCAGCACCAGCATCTTGAACAGCGTCGTGCGCCCCGACACATTCAGGTTCGACCAGTTCAGCGAGTCGCGAGCCAGGTCGTAGTTCATCGACAGCGACAGGTTCTCAATCAGCATCACCTTCTTCAGCTCGTCGCTGGTGTCGCGAAGGGGTTTTATCTTAGCTTCCAGGTTGTTGCCTATCGAAAAGCCGATCTGTCCCGACCGTCCGTCAGCGGGCCCACCATACAGGCTCTGCTCGAAGATGGAATAGCGATGCACATAGCCCGTAGTGTCGGTATACGACTTCCAGTAGCCGAAACGCTCGCTGCCAAAGTCAGGCCTGAAATTGAACGACAGGCTGGGATTGACCACGTGGCGCAGCGCCTTCAGCGGACCGAACTTGAAGTTGAACATACCGTAGATGCGAGTCGACAGCGTCGAATTGAAGCCGATGTCGCGATTGGCCTTGAAACCCCTGATGGTGTCTATCACCAGCGCTCCCGTCGAGTCGATCGACTTGTCTATCGTCGACCAGTGCCACCGCTCGTTGTACGTCAGCGAGTTGGTCCAGTTGAAAAACTTCAACACCTTCAGCGTGCTCTGTATCGGCAAACGGTGGCTTATGCCGTATTGCATCTGGTTCAGAATACTCTTCTTCAATATATTCGTATCCTGGGCATTAACATTGTTGGCTCCCTCCAGCACGTACGACATCGATATGTTCTCATACCAGCGGTAGGCCCCCGACGGCATCTTGCGGCGGAACGGATAGAACGTGTTGCTGCTCAGCGACAACGACGGCAACTGTATGTTCATCAGACCCGTCTGTATGTTGTACGACTCGCGCGCCGACAGCGCCAGGTTGAACCACGACCCCAGCGAGGTGGTGTAGCTCACACTCGACGTCGTGGTGCTGTTAAAATAGTCAGCCGAGTTCGTAGTGTTTCGGTTATAGTTGCGGCTTATGAGGTTCACGTTGGCCGAGAAGCGGCTGTTGGGATTGGCCTTGGCATCCTGGTCGTGGCGCCACGTAACCTTGAAGTCGCCATACTTGTTGTATGTATTCGTGTCGCCGCGGATACCCGTCTTTGTGACGCCATAGCGGATATCAAAGTTGCCCTTGTATTTGTAGCGGCGATAGTAGTTCGACTGCGCCTCCAGTGCCCAGCTCAGGTTGGTATACAGCTCGCCAAGCAGCGCCAGGTCGACGAAGTCGTTGATAGCAAAGTAGTAACCGCCATCCTTCAGGTAATATCCGCGTCCATTCATCCATCCATATGACGGCAGCAAAATGCCCGACGAGCGGTCGTGGGCCAGCGGGAAAAAGGCAAACGGCAGTGCAAGCGGCGTGGGCACATCCTCGATGCTCACATATGCCGGCCCGGTCAGTATCTTGTCGTTGGCAATAAGCTTGGATTCAGTGAAATTGATGGCAAAATGAGGATGGGCATAGTTGCAGGTCGTATACTGACCGCTGCTCAGGTACATCACCGAATCGTTGATTTTCTTAATCTTGTCACCGTGCAGGAAGCCGTCGCCCTCCTGGGTTATCACACCGTAAATCAAACCCTTGCCACTCTTGTAGTTATACGTCAGCGTGTCGGCGTTGTATTCCGACTCACCCTGCTTGAAGACCGGACGGCCCTGATATTTCCCGGCGCTGTCGACAACGCCGTTGGCGTGAAGCCGCTGGCTATTGAAATCGAGCACGACAGCATCGGCCTTCAGATTCATATCCTCAAAGTCAATCTCACCCTCGCGGTAAAGAAACGCCTTTTTCGATTCCAGGTCTATGGCAACCGAGTCGGCAGCCTTGTACGAGACAATCTCGGTGACGGCATCTTTCGACAGAGGGACCAGGTATCCGCCCTTTCGCGCACTGTCGGCCGCAACAGCAATGGAATCAGCCGTTTGCGAACGGACAGACACCGTATCCTGGGCATACGAAAAACGAGCCACCGTCACCATAAAAAACAGCAAAGGAAGCCAATGTTGAAAATTATATGATTTTCTGATACTCAATATCTAAAAATTTAGTATCTTTGCATTTTCAAATTGCAAAGATAACATAATTTGCTGAATCCATAAAAACAAAAAATATATACTTGTAAATGAAACGTTTATTTGTATTTTTCATCGCTTTGTTCCTCATTTCGGGGGTTGCTTTTTCACAAAAAAGAGAGCCGGGAAAAGTAAAAACTCTCGTCATCGACCCTGGCCACGGCGGCGACAAGCCCGGAGCACTGGGCAAACACAGCCAAGAAAAAGAGCTCACCCTCTCCATAGCAAAAAAATTCGGCAAACTGGTCGAAGACAACTACCCCGACGTCAAGGTCATCTATACCCGCACCACCGATGTCGACGTCACTTTGGCCGAACGTGCCAATATCGCCAACCGCGCCAAGGCCGACCTCTTCATATCCATCCACATCAACTCGCACCCCACCTCGGTGCCCGTAGGTATGGAGACCTACGTGATGGGACTTTCGCGCAGCCGCGCCAATATGGAAGTGGCCAAGAAGGAAAATGCCGACATTCTGCTCGAAGAGGGCTACAAGGACAACAGCGCCTACAAAGGCTTCGACCCCAACTCGCCCGAAAGTTACGTGATGTTCGCTATGTACCAGAACGCCTACATCGACAAAAGCCTCAATTTCGCACAATTCACTCAAGACCAATATAAAGGCGCCATCAAGACCACCAACCGCGGCGTCAAACAGGCCGAATTCTTCGTCCTCTACAAGACGGCTATGCCTGCCGTCCTTACCGAGGTGGGATTCATCAGCAACCCCGCCGAAGAAGCCTATATGATGTCCGACGAAGGACAGGCGACCATTGCCGTATGCCTCCTCAACGCCTTCGCCAACTACAAGGCCCACGAAGAGTCGTCGGTCAAGCCCAAAAAGATGGAAATCGACCTGCCCGGCTACGGCAAGAACAAAGGCAAAAAGCCTGTACCGCAGGGCGATGCCGTTGCCGACAGCACCCTCAAGGCACAGATGCAGCAGGACGACGCCCTGGCCACGACAATCCTGCAGTCGCAGGGCGAAGAGGCTCCCAAGGCCAACGTCGAGCTGCCCGAAAAGAACGTGCCGCCTTCGATAGAGCCTTTCCGCCAGGAAGAACCTGAAATACAGACCGTAGTGCGCAAAGACGAAGTCGTCGTCGAAGGTGTCACCTATCGCGTACAGTTCCTCACAAGCGAAAAAGAGCTCAAAGAGGGCGCCAAGGAATTCAAAGGCATCACCGGCTACAACGTCTACCACCAGGACGGCGTCTACCGCTACACGATGGGCAACGAAACAACCATAGCACGTGCCAAATCAACGCAAAACGAAATGCGCAAGAAAGGATTTAAAGACGCCTTCGTCATAGCCTTCTACAACGGCAAACGCATCAGCCTCCAGGAGGCCCGCGAACTGCAAGAACAATAAAAAAACAACCGACAAAGTGCTCGAAGTAAACAACATAACAAAACTCTACGGCCAACAGCGGGCCCTCGACGGCGTCAGTTTCAGCGTCAAACCCGGCGAAATCGTCGGCCTGCTCGGACCCAACGGCGCAGGCAAATCAACGCTGATGAAAATCATCACCTGCTTCATCCCACCCTCGGAGGGCGAAGTGAAAGTATGTGGCTACGACATCTTCGACCAGCCACAGCAAGTATGCGCCTGCATAGGCTACCTGCCCGAACTCAACCCACTCTACACCGAAATGTATATCCCTGAGTTCCTGCGTTTCATAGCCGACATACACAAGGTCAAGAACAGCCGCCAGCGCGTCGACGAAATGATACAGCTCACCGGACTGGCACCCGAGCTGGGCAAAAAAATCGGCGCCCTCTCCAAAGGCTACCGCCAACGCGTGGGTCTGGCCCAGGCCCTCATCCACGACCCCAAGGTGCTCATCCTCGACGAGCCCACCACAGGCCTCGACCCCAACCAGTTGGAAGAAATACGCAAAGTGATACGCAACGCCGGCAAAAGCAAGATAGTGCTCCTCTCGACGCACATTATGCAAGAGGTGGAATCGATGTGCAGCCGCGCCGTCATCATCAACCACGGCCGCATCGTCGCCGACAACAGCATCGAACAACTCAAGGCACAAGGCCACGACAGCCTCGAACAGATATTCCACAAGCTCACAAAAGACTGATTCCAAAATATTAACGACAGCCATCCAACCACAATTCACTAACCTCAATTCACAAATAATATGACCCGCCAACAACTTATCGAAACCATACGTCGCAAACAGTCCTTCCTCTGCGTCGGACTTGATACCGACATCCGCAAAATGCCCCAACACCTTCAGAACGAAGAAGACGGCATCTTCCTTTTCAACAAGGCCATCATCGACGCCACCCTCCCCTACGCCGTGGCCTACAAACCCAACCTCGCCTTCTACGAAGCCGCCGGCATCAAAGGCCTCGTCCAGCTCAAAAAGACTATGGACTACCTCCACAGCCTTGAAGACAAGGCATTTACCATCGCCGACGCCAAGCGTGGCGACATCGGCAACACCTCGCAGCAGTATGCCAAAGCCTTCCTCGACCCCGAAGGCGACTTCAATTTCGACTCGATGACCATCGCTCCCTATATGGGCGAAGACTCCGTCACGCCCTTCACCGTCTACGACGGCAAATGGGTTATCCTGCTGGCACTTACATCCAACAAAGGTGCCTTCGACTTCCAGTTCCTGAAGACCGAGTACGACGACCGCAACCTCTTCGAACACGTGCTGAAGAAATCGCAGCAATGGGGCACACCAGACAATATGATGTACGTCGTCGGAGCCACCAAGGCCAATATGCTGACAACGGTAAGAGACATAGTCCCAGACAGTTTCCTCCTCGTCCCTGGTGTCGGCGCCCAGGGCGGCAGCCTCAGCGAAGTGTGCCGCTACGGCCTCAACAGCGACTGCGGCCTGCTCGTCAACTCGTCGCGCGGCATCATCTACGCCTCCAACGGCACCGACTTTGCACAGCGCGCCGCCGAAGAGGCAGCCAAACTGCAGCAACAGATGGCCGACGAACTGCGTCGCATATTCTAACACCACATACTATCAGCAACTTACCAAACCCATCACACACCTTACCAACGTGGAAAACAACCTCGAACAGCAGATATTCGAAGCACGTCGCCGTAACCTGCGCATCATCCTTACACTCAGCATCATAGGTTCAGGGTTATATTTCATAAGCTACCTGATGACGGGACTTGCCCTTCCGGCCCTGAAGGCAACGTATCAGTCTGGCGCCATACCATTTCCGGCCGAAACAGCCGTCCTCGTCGAACAGTTTTTCGAGACGCCGCGTTCCTTTTTCCTCTGCAGCGCGCTGCTCTATGCCGTCTCGCTGACAGGCGTCATACTGATGTGGAACCTGCGCAAAAGCGGTTTCCACCTCTACACGCTGGCACAACTGCTCGTGATGCTCGTCACGCTGCTCTTCCTCGGCCGCGAACGGCTGCCCCTGGGCGACATAATGTTCACCCTGCTTTTTGTGATATACTACTATCTGGCACTGCGCAACCTCGGCGTCTTCTCGCGTGGCGGCAACAACCCCACACCCGAAAACACAACCGCCAGCGACGAAAGCTACGAGAATCCATCCGACAAAGAATCAGAAGAATAGGCGTCGCCAACAAAGTCCCCACTGCCGGCATCACAGCTGCCGCCCACAATGCGGCCGCCTGCAACAATCTGCGGCTCTGGCAAAACATCGGCCGAATCATCGTCAGAGGCACTGGCTCCTATTCCGTCCAACTCGAGCACACCGCTGCCAAGATATTGGCTCTGCGAAGCGCGACCCTTGCCGTCGGCGACGAAACCCCACAGGTGCACCTCGCGACCTATCCAATAGGGGTTCAGGCTGATAGCCACCGCGTTGCTGCGACGGTAGGCTGGCAGCGACAGGTCGAATGCACCCAATTCGGGACAATAGGCGGCCAAGTAGACCAAGTCTTCCGACCGAACCGTGCGATGCAACGGATTCTTCTCAAAATCAACCCTTAGCGTCGCCTCATCAACCATCTGCAGGTCGTAGAATCGCACCGGCGCCACCGGTCCGTCGGCCAGCAGAAGGTTCTCATAATCAATAGCAAGTTCACCTTGACCTGCAGACGGGTCGCCAGAGGCCATCATCGAAAAGCATCGCTTGTTGACGCGCATAAAGTAGTTGCTTTCAGTCATCTGCGCATCGAGACTGACCTGCCGCAACCCTGTGTCCAACACCTGTCGCGCGCGTGCAGCAAAACCCACAACGGCCTTGAACAGAGCCCTTTGACGCAACTGTTCGGGTGTCCGCGCATCGCTATAGTGCGACGGCATAGAGCGTACACACATCCGGCCGCGCCACTGGTAGCCGACAACATTGCCCAGCCTTCCGCTGAAACCATCAAAAAATCCTCTTCCAATATTTCCCATAGTACTTCATTATTTAAGAATTAATATTAAAAATCAATAGGTTACGTTTTCAAAAGCCTTGATATCCTTCGCAGGCAAGCCGCCTGCGCACCAGATTCGGCGTACATTTCTTTTATAATAACGTAACCAAAGCCCTATTATTGTCTACTGAGGAAAAATTTCATAAAAGTTTGATTAGGCTTTGAGTGAACTTTGAAAAGAAGATGGTGCAGAGAACCAACAGGTTGGAAGGAGCGAAATCGGCATCGTTGCGAGAAGTGAAAACGAAAAAATGCACATTGTTTATCTTACTGCATTTCTGTCGGTTACGACACTATGTCGGGTTTTTCCGGAAAAAGATGGAAAAAAAGGGAGCCGATTCGGGTTTTACTTGTGCAGGTGTGAGTACTTTTGCATTGTGAAAAAACCGAATAATAATCAGCAAAAGAAGGGATACATTATGAAAACTAACAAATTGATTGCGATTTTGGCATTAGGAACCCTGCTCAGCGTCACTCCGGTATACGCCCAGGGACGCGGCGGCGGTTCGCACGGCGGCGGCCACAGTTCTTCGTCGAGCTCTCGTGGTGGCGGTGGCGGCAGCCACAGTTCTTCATCTTCGTCGCGTGGCAGTTCGTTTTCCGGCTCATCGCGCAGCAGCAGTTCCTACTCGGGCTCGTCGCGCAGCAGTTCGTCATCGCGCAGCAGCAGTTCATATTCGGGCAGCAGCCGCGGCAGCTCGTTTTCGGGCTCGTCGCGCAGCAGCTCGTCGCCGCGCAGCAGCAGCTCCTATTCAAGTCCGTCGTCCGAAAGCCGCAGAGGTTCAGCGACCTATCGTGGCAATTCGGGCGCTAACCGCAGTGCCTCGCGCTCTTCGATAGAGGCTCCGCGCAGCAGCTCGCCCGTAGATCGCGGCAGCCGTCCGTCGGTTGGCAGCAACCCGCGCGGCGACCGCGGCAGCGCTGTCTCGACACGCGGCGACCGCTCCCAAACCTTTGGCGGCCGCAACGACAGTCCGCGCGGCAACCGCGGCGGCAGCACCACAGGCCCCGACAACGGCCGTGGCAGCAACCGTTCGGGCTTCAGCAGCAACCGTGGCGACAAGGCTCCGAAATCGCCGGCAAATGCCGGTCCTACGGGTCACAGCGGTCGCGGCACGGTGCATCGTCAGAACGATCCCGGCCACACCTACGCACGCCCCGGCCGTCCCGGCCCTATGCCTCCGTCGCACCGTCCGATGCATCCCGCTCCATATTTCCACCATCCTTATCACCACCATATGATTCATATGCGCCCCGTCTTCTGGCACCCCGTGCCGCCGCGCCCCATCTTCTGGCCGGGATTCTGGGTCTACTGCAACTCGTACTGGTATGACTATCACGTTACTGACGTTGTCGTAGTGCACAAGTATGTCCACGACACGTACAATGTGGACCTGGTGAGCTACGCCGTGAGCGGCGACATAATGTACGCCATCGTCAACGATGTGGACGGCAACACCTACCTTCAGGTGTTCGACCAGAACGACAAGATGCTGGCCGAGCAGAAAATCAGCAGCCGCTACATCAAGACCGAGATTGACCGCGAGAACGGCGGATGCTGGATCTTCAAGAAGAGGGACAAGGACCCGATGCTGTTCCTCTATGTCGACGGCGAACTGCTGATATACGAGGCTGATTGAAACGAAGGATTAACATTTTGATTATTACACATAAAACGATGCTGCAACATTTCTGAGCCATAATGCATCATACGTCGAACAAACATCCTTGTCAATTTTAATACAGCTCAGAAAAAATTTAATGTTGTTCGGGAAAGAGGCGGCCATACGGCCGCCTCTTCTTGTATAAATGGGCGGTCTACATCCGACGCGGCAGGTTAGAATTTGTGTTGTGGATTATAAATCTTTATATTAACCAGCGTCGGATCGCAGATCCGCCGCGACGCCGGGAAGCATCCGTCGCGACGGGGAAAACCATATGTTTTTCGTACGGTTTACATCTTCGGTTTTATGTGCAGATGTGGTCAATTCGTTATTACTTGGTTTTATAAATCGATAAATAATGCTACGGGACATTTCCTTTTCAGAGAGACAGAAATGTCTCGTATAAAGTCCCATAGTCTCCCATATACCATTTAATATCAGGAGATATTTGTGTTATTATACCATAATTTTTTGTAGAAGGATTATATGCAATATTGTAGGATTCTTTTTCATCATTTATATATTTTGTAATCTGCCATATTTTGATTTTAGAGACTTGATCGATATCCGTAAAAGCCTCTATAATGTGAGGATAATCCAAATGTTTTTTTATCCATATCCATTCTTCTAAAGGAATAAAATTAGACGCTGTTACCACGTCGTCATTTATCTTCTTTAGAATTAAATTCATTGTTTTTTTGTGTCTGTCGTATTCATTCATTAACCCGACGCGGCGGATGTTTTTTTTTGCGTGTGTTGTATCGGATTTGCAATCCGATACTGCTTAGTATCAGGATTTTCAATCCACCAACATTAACGCTGTTGCAAGTGCTTTATTGTGCTGCGGATTTAAAATCGTTATATTATTAAGCGTCGGATCGCAGATCCGCTGCAGCGGGCAGGACACGTCTTGAACATCCGCCGCGTCGGATCATCTCTGGTTTTTTATCATTTCGTTCACAACAGCGTTTCGCTGTAATTTTTCTTTTTTGCATTTTATAAAAACGTGACGCCTACGCTCTAATTGTATTATTTTTTTTGAAAGGAACATAATATCGTCATATTGATTATAATCAGAGACAAATGGGAACCCGTATAGTCTGCAATCCATCGTGATTATGTTTTTGCAATTCCTTCGAAGGATAAATTTTTCCGTGGATATCGTGTCGTTTTCGCAAAAAATAGAGTCGTTTTTAATTATACCATAAAGTTTATATGCTATAGGTTTGGTATCGACAGTAAGGACATCGCCTTTATTAACTTTAATTGTATCCGTCAATGAAACAAGAAACCAATTAAAATAAGGCGACAGCTCTTTCATCTCAACAATGCAACTGGTGTCTTTTGTTTTATGGCAATCAATTGTAATTGGGAAATTATATTTATCTAATCTGTAAGGTTCTAACCTTACTTTATTTTTATCTGTTTTATTATATTTGAAAAACTCCTCATAATAGAAAACATTGTATTTCCCGGTATAAGGTCTGTGAAAGTTCTTTTTGTATATGGAAAAAACAACAAGACCGTCGTTGTACATTATTAACTGCACTCTGTTGTTTCCCATATCATTTGAATTTCTCTCTCCGTAAAAAACACGACTATTGCTACATCCTATTGTGAGAAAAGAGAAAACAACGATTATAATAAGTAACGCATTGTTTTTAAAATAGTAATAATATTTTGTTAAATTGCTTGTCATTTTCTGTATGGGTTGATATTTGTATATTGAACATATTAGATATTATATGTGGGTAGTTTTTCCGCCACGACGGGTTACAATTCTGCTCTTTTAAATATAAGATAACCAAATACAATATTTTTCTGTTCTGGACGATGTGAGACCAATTTGTATTTTGGTGTGGCTTCTATTGGTACACATAAGGAGTCTGTTAAATCGTCGTTGGGACGTAAATCAAAGATGTTGCTTTTTGTTCCAATTGAGAAACAACTAACACTAGGACTAAAATATTGCAGAACATTGGGCCAGTGTTTGATATTGCTGACATTCATTTTGTCTAATCCAAATGAAAGAGTTGTATCAATTTCTGCCACAATGTATCTTTCATCTGTATGTTTCCAAATACTTTCTTTTTCGTCATACCAATGCCAATATACGGCATACACATTGGCAAAGACCAGTTTTAGATGGAAGATGCTGTCTTCATATTCAAATGGTTCACAATTGTATAGTCCAGCAAATACGCCCCTATCCTTTGCTTGCTCAAGGTTATAAACATCATCCCATCTTGCAGGACCTTTATGCATTTGTTGATAGCAGCTGTCAAATAATAGTGCCATCAGGCAAAATATACAAATATTTATTTTTTTCATTTTTTAATCACCCGACGCGGCGGGTGTTCTTTTTTTGCGTGTGTTGTATCGGATTTGCAATCCGATACTGCTTAGTATCAGGATTTTCAATCCGCCAACATTAACGCTGTTGCAAGTGTTTTATTGTGCTGCGGATTAAAAACCTTATATTAACCAGCGTCGGATCGCAGATCCGCCGCAACGCCGCGGAACATCCGCCGCGTCGGGTTTATGGAGCAGACGATGGGAGGCTTAATCTTCCGAGGGGTCGGAATGATAAGGGCAAAAGCCAACATTGCAATGACAAACCTCGTCTACAATATGTGCCGACTGGTGCAAATCAAGAAATACCAATCAAATTTAATCACAATGCAATAAACAAAATGTCAATCAATTACCCCTCCCCGCAAAAATATGACAAATGATTCATTGTCAAATAAAAATAATAGTCGTATCTTTGCACTCGTAAACCGAATGCTAAACAACGGTCGTCTGGCAGATTAATGGGTTCTGTCTGTTAGGACGGCAGAAAAGTGAATAAATAGAACCCACCTTAAGGAAGGAGTCTATATGGAAAGTAAGAGCAAGGATAAATCATTTTATTCTTTTCATTTGAGTAAGAACAAAAAGGAAGGTCAGACACGATGTCTAAGAAGTGAGTCTGGTACGTTCTATGTAGATGACGAAGGCATTGTGCTGCGTTTTGAACCATCTGAAGATAATCCAATCACAGAAGAGAAAGTGGATGAACCTCAGGCTTATGATGGATTTATTGTCAAGAAATCGATTAAGCATCTTATAGTTCCCGAAGGAGTGAAAGGTTTTGTATCTGACTTTATGCGTGGAATAAGAGTGTTGGAACGATTCTCCCTGCCTGACGGACTACTGAATATTGGGAATAATACCCTTGGAGTTGTAGCCAAGGATGCACATTGTGTGTTCGCAGAATGCATTCTACCAACAGTTGTAGTACCAGAAAGTGTAAAAGAGCTTGGCTTATTCGCTTTTGGACATACGCGTATCGAGTGTCTGCAAATACCTGCATCGTTGCATTCTCCGTACGGCAGACAGTTCAAGGATTCAACAATTGGTATACTGAGACTTCCGAAAGAGTGGAAAGAATGTGTGTCATTAGACAAAAATGGGCGTTTACACCTTACGGGGGTGTGGTTCAGCGATGACAAATACGGTTATCTTAGATGGTCAAGCACATATGTAGAGAAGTTGGAGTTTTATTGATTAAGCATTGAAATTACAGATTATTTTGAAACGGTATGAGTATATTTAGCTTTTTCACGAAGAAAGAGAAGAAACCCGACGCGGCGGATGTTCTTTTGTGTGTGTTGTCCCGGATTTGCAAATCAGGAAAGATTTGGGATTCAACTGTGTGGCTCGTCCTTTTTTGCCTCGTTCCATAGCTGCTGCATCTCGTCGAGACTGAGGTCCTGAACATTGTGGCCGGCGGCGTGGACTGCCTCCTCGACGTGTTTGAAACGCTGGGCGAACTTGCGGTTGGTGCGCGCCAAGGCATCGTCGGCATTGAGGTTCTCGAAACGGGCCCATTTGACGATGGCGAAGAGCAGGTCGCCCAACTCTTCCTCGGCGTGGCTGTGGGCACGCTCACCGTCGCTGTGATAGCTGTCGAGAGCCTCGATAAACTCGCCGTATTCCTCATCGACCTTGGCTTTAGCCATAGCACGTGTTGGGAACTCAAAGCCCAGTCCGGCGGCTTTTTCCTGCAGCCTGACGGCCTTGACAAGCGATGGCAGCGACGCCGGCACACCTTCGAGTGCCGAACGGCGACCTTCCTTCATCTTGACCTGCTCCCATTGCGGCACCGCGCTCTGACGTGGAGGCTGCACGGCGCCGTCACGGTCGGGCAAAGCGATGTGCGGATGCCGCGAAGTGAGTTTGCGGCAAATGCCGTCGATGACATCGCTGAGCGTGAAGCGGCCTTCGTCGGCTGCTATTTTGGCATAGAAGACCAGATGCATAAACAGGTCGCCCAGCTCCTTGCGCATCTCGTCGTAGTCGTGGGCGGTGATGGCCTCGGAAAGTTCGTATACCTCTTCGATGGTCAGGTAGCGCAGGCTGTCGATAGTCTGCACGCTGTCCCACGGGCACTGTTTCCTCAGCGTATCGAGAATGCTGCTAAGCCACTGCAAAGATATTTGTTCTTCGGTCATTTGGTTGTCCTATTTTGTTTCTCCACGTCAAACGCGCTGCACCTGTTCGACGCCGTCGATACCACGTATACTCTTGATCAGCTGGTCGAGACTGCCGAGGTTATGGACATAAAGCATAATGAGTCCGTGGACGACGCCCTCGGAGGTTTCGAGCGTGATGGCGCGCATATTCAGATCCATATCCTCGCTGATGATGCGTGTGAGTTGCTGCAGCAGGCCTTTGCGGTCGATGGCAGTGATGGTGATACCCGTAAGGAAGGCGATTTTCTCGCCGGGGCGCCACCGCACGCGGACAATGCGGTCCTCGTGGGTCGACATCTCGTGGATGGCCGTGGGGCAGTTGGTGCGATGCACCATAATGCGCTCGTTGCTCACGATGCCCACGACGCGGTCGCCCTGGACAGGCTTGCAGCACGGTGCTGGCTGGGTCTCGAAGTTGTCATATTTTGTGTCGGCCAGGAATGGCGAGGTGGTGATTGACTTGTGCTGTCCCTGAGCCGAGGGGAGATGGTCGCCGCGCTGGTCGCCGTCGAACAGCTGCTGGTAGGGCTGCAGGAAGAGCAGTTGCGGCTTGGACCGCGAGAGGTGGAAGCACTGCTTCATAGCCTCCTCGGTGATATTGCCCGTGGCTATGCGATAGTAGAGGTCGATGTCGCTATCGGAATTGAAAAAGAGCCTCATACGCGCTATGCGTTCCGGAGTGACAGCGATGTTCGATTTGTCGAGGAAAGCGTGCAGCTTGCGCTCGCCTTCTTCGTAATATTGCTTTTTCTCGTTGCGCAGATAGTCCTTTATGTGCTCTTTGGCACGCGGAGTCTGCACTTCGCCGAGCCACTCCTCGGCGGGAGAAGCCTTTTTCGAGGTCAGCACCTGCACCTGCTCGCCGCTGTGCAGACGGTAGCCCACCGGCACCACGCGGGCGTTGACCTTGGCACCGATGCAATGGTCGCCGAGTTCGGAATGGATGGCGTAGGCGAAATCGAGCACCGTGCTGCGCGACGGCAGCTTGATGGTCTCGCCCTTAGGCGTGAAGATATAGATTTCTTTGGTATAGAGTGTTTCCTTGAACTCCTCGACCAGGTCGAGGGCGTTCTTGTTGGGGTCTTCGAGCGAGGTGCGTATCTGTCCCAGCCACTGTTCGAGTGGGGTCTGCTGCACCACCTCGTCGGGATGGGCCTCCTTGTAAAGGAAATGCGCGGCCATACCCTTTTCGGCTATGCTGTCCATCCTCGTGGTGCGTATCTGCACCTCCACCCATCGGCCTATGGGGCTCATCACGGTGGTGTGGAGCGATTCGTAGCCGTTGTTCTTGGGTGTCGTGATCCAGTCGCGGAAGCGTGTTGGCTGCGGCCTGAAGAGTCCGGTAATCAGGGCGAAGACTTTGAAGCACTCTTCCTTCTCAATTTTGCGCAGTTCGGCTTCCATCATCTCGTTTCCGCCAGGTATGTCGAGGATGATGCGCATAGCGTAGAGGTCGAAAATCTCGTCGAACTGCACCCCTTTGTTCTGCATCTTTTTCCAGCACGAATAGACCGACTTGACGCGGGTTTTGATGGTGTAGTGGAACCCATTCTTGTCGAGCAGGTCGCGGATTGGAGCCGTGAAGCATTCCTTCAGTTTCAGCTCGGTGCCGACGGACTTTTTGATTTTGCTCTCGATTTCGGCATATTTGTCGGGGTTGGTGTATTGCATCACCAAGTCGTCGAGCTCGGTCTTGATGTTGTAAAGTCCCAACCTGTGCGCCAACGGGATGTATAGATATTGCGTTTCGGAAGAGATGGCGAGTTTCTTGGTGTCCTTCATCGAGCCGAGCGTCCGCATATTATGCAGCCGGTCGCAGAGCTTGAGGAAAATGACGTATGCGTCGTCGCACATTGCCAACAGTATCTTGCGGTAGTTTTCGGCCTGCGAGGAGAAATCCTCGTTCTGCTCGGCAATCATCGAAGCCTTGTCGATCTTGGTTACGCCGTCGACAATACGCGCCACACGGTCACCGAAGATGGCGCGCAGCGTGTCGAGGGTGATGTCGGTGTCCTCCACCACGTCGTGGAGCAGGGCGCAAATCACGGCTATGGGGCCGAGGCCCACCTCGCTCACGGCAATCTGGGCCACGGCAAGGGGATGGAAAATATAGAGTTCGCCACTTTTGCGCCGCGTGTCGGCGTGGGCGTGGTAGGCTATGTTGAAGGCACGGAAAATGTTGTTCTCATCCTCCCTGCCAAGTTGATAGTTGGCCTTGCAGGAGGCTATCAGCTCGTCATATTTCTGCTTTACAAGTACTTCTTCGGGAATCTCTTCCATATAACATTAAAAATAAGAAAGGTAAAACGACATTAATCTTCCACCAGGAAAGGAAACAGCAGATGTGCCACCGCCTCCGAATATATAAGTAACCGCAGCGCAAGGCTGCTTTTGTCAAATCACAATCAGAAAGCCCGTCAGTGCCAGCAGGTTTAGGCTCAAGCCCAATGTATAGTAGACCTGCCTGTCGACATAAAGCCGGCTTAGCGAAAGGCTCCACCAGGCAAAACGCCCTCCGTTGGCGTCGGAATTGGCTCCGAGACGTATGCCCACCTCGAATCCGACAGGATTGCTCCTCGGCGTTTGAACGCCCGAGGAGTAGGCCAAGCCGCCAAAGAGCTGCCAGTCGCTACGCACAAGGCCGGCAAGCGGCCTCACTGTAAGGCCGCCTGACAGCATTGTATTGTTCCGGTAAAACACCGCAGAGGCATATCCGCCCAACACTTTGGGCAGATAGGCAAACGAAGCGCCCATTCCCATCGAGCCCCAGTGCTTGATGCCCACAAGCTCTTCGAGAAAAAAATGGCTGTATTCGCTGCTACCATTCAGAGACTTGGGCGCAGGACGCACAGCGGTACTGACATTCACATCGTCTCCGTACTGCAAATCGGCACTGCTGGCGACCACCTCGTCGGGCACTTGAGCCCGCAAGGGAACCAACAGCATAGCAAAGACAATGCAAAGAAGGACACGCCTCATTATTCTTCACCTTTCTCCATTAGTGCCTGACGGATCTGGGTCTCGAGTTCGTCGCTGAGTTCGGGGTTGTCGCGCAGCAACGACTTGACGCCTTCGCGTCCCTGTGCCAACTTGCTGTCGCCATAGCTGAACCACGAGCCGCTCTTCTTGATGATGCCGGTATCGACACCGAGGTCGACTATTTCGCCCTGTTTCGATATGCCCTCTCCAAACATCAGGTCGAACTCGCAGGTGCGGAACGGAGGAGCCACCTTGTTCTTCACAACCTTGACCTTCACACGGTTGCCGATGTTCTGGTCGCCATCCTTGATGGCCTGGATACGACGGATGTCGAGGCGCACCGAAGCATAGAATTTCAACGCGTTACCACCTGTGGTCGTCTCGGGGTTGCCAAACATTACGCCAATTTTTTCACGCAGCTGGTTAATGAAGATGCAGCAGCAGCCGGTCTTGCTGATAGTAGAGGTCATCTTGCGCAAGGCTTGCGACATCAGGCGGGCGTGCAGACCCACCTTCGAGTCGCCCATCTCGCCGTCGATTTCGGCCTTGGGTGTCAGTGCCGCCACCGAGTCGATGACGATAATGTCGATAGCGCCGGAACGGATCAGGTTGTCAGCGATTTCCAGGGCCTGCTCACCGTTGTCGGGTTGCGACACCAGCAGGTTGTCGATGTCCACGCCCAATTTGCGGGCATAGACGGGGTCGAAGGCGTGCTCGGCATCGATAAAGGCAGCAATGCCGCCTTTTTTCTGGCTTTCGGCGATGGCGTGGATGGCCAGCGTGGTCTTACCCGACGATTCGGGACCGTAAATCTCGATGATTCTTCCCTTCGGGAAACCGCCAATGCCAAGGGCGGTATCAAGGCTTATCGAACCCGTCGATATAGCCTCGTAGGTCTCGTCAGGACGGTCGCCGAGCTTCATAATGGAGCCCTTACCATAGTTCTTCTCGATTTTGTCAAGCGTACTCTGCAGGATTTTCAGTTTCTCAAGTTTCGACGCATCAGCATCATTCGTTTCTTTTGCCATAATTATCAAATGTTTATATATTAATAATGATTTTGTTTTGACAGTTTTTGCTGACTACAAATTTACGATATTTTTTTCAATCCGACTAATAGTGTTGAAAAAAAACTTGTCATTCAAAAAAAATTAGTAATTTTGCAAATTCATTCAAACAATCAAAATCTATGGAAATCTTATCAAACCGCATCCTAAATATGGCCGAGTCGGAGACTCTGGCTATGACCGCAAAAGCTCGTGAACTAAAGGCTCAAGGCAAAGATGTCATCAGCCTTAGCATCGGCGAGCCCGACTTCAACACCCCCGAGGTTGTAAAGGAAGCCGCCAAGAAAGCCATCGACGACAATTTCACCCATTATCCTCCCGTGCCGGGCTATCCTGACCTGAGAGAGGCCGTCTGCGAGAAGTTTCGCCGCGACAACGGTTTGGAATTCAAACCCGAGCAGATTGTCGTCAGCACTGGCGCCAAGCAGAGCCTGTACCAGGTGGTGCAGTGCCTGGTGAACCCCGGCGACGAGGTGATCATCCCCACCCCCTTCTGGGTCAGCTACAAAGAGTTTGTGCGCCTGGCCGAAGGCAAATGCGTCTTTGTGAAGACAAAGCTTGAGAACGACTTCAAAATGACCCCCGAGCAGCTTGAGGCCGCCATCACGCCAAAGACGAAGCTCATTATGTTCTCGTCGCCCAGCAACCCCACCGGTATGCTCTACAGCAAGGAAGAGCTCCGCGGCATCGCCGACGTGGTGGCACGCCACGAGAATGTCTTCGTTATGGCCGACGAAATATATGAGCACATCAACTTTGTCGGCAAACACGAATCAATTGGCCAGTTCCCCGAAATCAAAGACCGCGTCATCACCGTCAACGGTGTTGCCAAAGGCTTTGCAATGACCGGATGGCGCATTGGATTCATCGCCGCCCCGACGGTAATCGCCAAAGCCGCCAACAAGCTGCAGGGCCAGGTGACCAGCGCCACTTGCTCGATAGCCCAGAAAGCCACGGTCTGCGCTATGATGATGGACCCCACCACGAGCGAAGACATCATCAATATGCGCAAAATCTTCCAGCAGCGCCGCGACCTGGTGTACAAACTGCTGTGCGAGATTCCGGGACTGAAGGTGCGCCTGCCGCAGGGTGCTTTCTATTTCTTCCCCGACGTCAGCGCCTACTACGGCAAGCGTTTCGGCGACAAGGTGATTGAAAACTCGACCGATATGGCATTCTACCTCCTCAACGAGGCCAATGTGGCTACGGTGATGGGCAGCGCTTTCGGCGACGACACCTGCATTCGTCTCAGCTACGCCACCAGCGAGGACCTGCTGGTCGAAGCCATCCGCCGCATCAAGGATGCCCTTGCCAAACTCAGCTAACAAACTATAAACAAGGGTTCTGCAAAAAATTGTTTGCAGAACCCTTCTTCAATAATAGCCCTATGAAACAAGAATATATTGCACCAGTGCTTACCGTTGTCTCGTTCCGTGTCGAACGTGGGTTCGATGCAAGCGGAGTCGTCAGCTCGCCCTTCGATTTCGATATGTTTGTCACCGACAACGACCGCGACCTGAATCAAGCTGCCAGCTACCAGGAAAGCCACTGGAACTGGTAAGCCCGAACCATCGGCAACCTATTCGTTTTGCATAATGGCAATGGCTGCCGAACGTCCGTCGTTGACGGCATCGTTGATAGACATCGGACGCTTGCAGGCACCGCAGATGAACAGGTTCTGCTGATCCGTCAGGCAGTCGCCCAAATGCGGGTCGACCGACTGGGCAAAGCCATAATCGCCACAAATGCCACAGGCTTTGGCAAGGCAGCGTGTGCCTTCGGAAGCCTCCATACCAACCATAAGGACCAGCAGGTCGGTAGTCATTTTCAAAGGCAGACCCATCAGTGTATCTTCGGCCTTGATTTGCACACGGCCGTCGAAAGTGCCCGACGCCTCGGAGATGCGTCCACGCACATAACGCACGCCATACTCCTGCTGCGACTGGCGGTAGAGCTCCTCAAAATGCTGGCCCCACATTCGCAGGTCCATATAGAAGACATAAGCCTCGACATCCGGCAATTGGCGTTTTATTTCAATTGCCTGCTTGACCGCCGTCACGCAGCACACTTTAGAGCAATAGTGGTTGCCCGACTTCTCGTCGCGCGAGCCGACGCACTGGAGGAAGACAATGCGTTTCGGCTTTTCGCCTAACGAATTGACAATCTGATTGTAGCGAATCATCTTCTCCATTTCCAGCGATGTCACCACACCGCCATAGATACCATAGCCCAGCTCCTCCTTGCGAT
Source organism: Bacteroidales bacterium (assembly GCA_017429685.1). Lineage (GTDB taxonomy): Bacteria > Bacteroidota > Bacteroidia > Bacteroidales > P3 > Colimorpha. Next base: position 98,782 of record JAFROL010000009.1, read on the forward strand.
GTGCGTCGAAGGGAGTATAGCCTGTGGCCATAACTACATAGTCGCTATAGAATGAAGACCCCTTGCTGTCGACGATTTTCCAACCCTGCCCTTCGCGCTTCATATCCACAATTTCCGTATCGTTGTGCATTGTGATGTTCTGGTTGAGCAATTTCTTGTTCATCAGTTCCACGATATCGGCAGCGGATGCGAAATTGGGGAACAGGAAAGCCTTGTCGGCGATGTTCTTGAGAGGGGACGAAGATTTTTCGAAAACGGCAACGGTATAACCTTGCTTGGCAAGAGTTGCCGCAGCCTCGATGCCGGCAGGCCCGGCGCCTATGATTGATACTGATTTCATTGCGTAAGGATTTTGAGGACTGGCATATGATTCTGAGTCTTGGCTTTTACATTCCACTTGCTTGGCAGCGGTCAAAACATTTGCGTCAGTCTTTTTAATACTAAATTATTGGTTATATATTATTGTTCTACCTTCAGACATTCGGGCTGTGCCGGACGCGGCAGGAGGCGTCCCGAAACCCCTTTGTATTTCTCGTCGGGATTGTAGGCGATGCCTATCTTGTTGAACAGCGGCTCGCTCTGCACCTGATGGAGCTGGAAACCCAGCTTCCAGGGGTCGTATCCCAGCAGCAGGCCTGTCAGTTCCTCATAGGTCAGCACGGGTATGCCACAGCCCTGCTTGTCGTAGGTCTTGTGTTCCATCTCGGCAATGGTGTACTGCCATTTGTCGAGGAACATACTGCATCCCGGACAGTTGGTAAGGATAAAGTCCGGCTCGTAGGGTTCCATCGACTGGAATTTCTTCTTGGTGTTGGCAATCGAATAGCCGCGGTTTTCCTGCACAAGGTATTGGCGGAAGCCGAAACCGCAGCAGTGGCGCCGTTCGGGATAGTCGATGACCTCGCCGCCCCAAGCCTCGATCATACCGGCTAGGACGTAAGGGAATTCCGCCTTGCCGATGCCGCGCTCGGGGAAGATCTTGGCATAGTGGCATCCGATGTGCTCGACCACACGCAACGGCTTGCCGGTAAAGCGGTTCACGAGCTGGTATTTCATCTTGGGCTTTAGGTCGAAGCGGAACTTGTAAATAATATCCGAAGGATGGACAATATTTTTGGGAATCCTGAACTCTCGTTTGGTTGCCTCCCAGAGGTACTGGCGTGCCTGTTCAAGCAGTTTGGGGTCGTTCTCCCACTTCTCGAGAACCTCCGAAAACACGCCAAACGAAGTGACACAGGAGGGCACATAGTTCTCATATCCGCATTCGGTCATCAGCGAGAACAGGCGCGCCACAACAGTCATTGTCGTCTCGAACGGCACCACATCGCTGTGATAGCCGATTCCTGTGCAGGTGTGCTGGTGCGGATTGTCGCAAATGTCCTTGCCCAGTTCGTCGCGCAGTATGCGGAGAAATGCCGCTTCCGACCCTGGAAAGAACGTCTGCCTGATGCAGCTGCGCTCATAGAAATAATGGTCGTCGGCAATTTCCTTTTGATATTCGTTCCAAAAACGCTTTTCCATATATAAACTAATGAGATGATGGATTTACGATCGGTTGGTTACTATAATATTTTCAGCCACTATCTCGGCAATATCCTTGACCGGTACATTGTCGGCACGCGTGAAGGCCTTCTTGCACATCGGGCAGGCCGTGGCGATCGAGTCCGGATGGGGAGCCAAGAGGTTGTCGCGTGCCGCATTGCGGATTTTGGTCTGCTGGTCGATGTCGAGCAGCGGGTTGCCCAGATTGAATCCGCAGCAGAGGCTGTGTTCGCGCTCTTCCTTGGTTTTCAGCAGCGTTGTCGTGGCCTTAAGAATGCTGCGCGGCTCGTCGTATATACCGCATCCACGTCCCAGTTCGCAAGGGTCGTGGTAGGTCACCTTGCGGTCGTCCTTGCGCAGCTTGATGCGACCGCTCTTGATGAGCATATCGATATACTCGGTGTGGTGCATCACAGGGATGGGCAACTTGTATTCTTTCTTGAAAGCCTGATAGCAAATGGGGCACGAGGTGATAAGCATCGTGGCCTTGCTGTTCAGGATCAGTTCGGTATTCTTGCGACGCAGTTCGAAAGCCTGGTTCTCGAAGCCCTGCTGCAGCAGCGGACGTCCACAGCAGATGGACTCGTCGCGGTCCATAAACCAGTATTTCTGCCCGGCAGCGTTGAAGATAGCTTCCATCGACTTGGTGATGCCCGGCGTGAGGTGCGACATACATCCTCCGAAATAGGCCACACGCCCTATCGAATTGAAAGGCTGCACATCTCGCAGGTAGCCGTAGCCGCCCTTAGCGTCGATGGCCTTCTTGTTTTTGATGCGCACCTGGCGGCGCACTACCGACAGGTCGATGTTGACAGGACAGTCGGCCACGCAGCGGTCGCACATCAGGCAGTTTTCGGCAATCGGCTCGGCGTTTTTCTGCAGTTCGAGGTTACGCACCGACTGCAGCATATAGACACCCTGCATATTGACTATGCCCAGCTCGCGGTTCATCGGACAGCCGTCGATACAGATGCCGCAGCGCGAGCAGGCACTGAGCTCGAACATCGTGTAGCCCGTCTTCTTGTCGCTGTCGCGCACACCTAGGTTGCGGAAATAAATGAGAAACACCTCGGTAAAAATGTGCATATAGCGCGAGAATGGCATCAGGCAGAAGAAGGCACCAAGCGCGACGCTGTAGAGCGTCCAGCAGGTGTATTCGAACGCCTGGTTCGAAAGGCCTATCGTATAAATCAAATTGCCAAACGGCTTGATCAAGAAACCTCCGTTGCCGAAAAGCGACGACGTCACGCCCTCCGACAGCAGTCGCAACGGGAAAATGCACCACAGCGACAGCTTGGCCACACGGTCCATAAGCGTATGGCGCGTGGTGCGCCTCATACCCATCGGACGCGACCACACCTTCTTGAACATCGCGAGGAAGAGACCGCTAAGCACATATATCAGCAGCGCATCCATCAGGTTGGCGAACAAATCGGCGTGTTTGAATGCCGAAAGGTCCACATCGAGTTCAAAATAGTTGAAGAATATTGCCACCCAGAAAGGATGACCGTCGGGGAATGCCAGACGGGCCTGAACCGCACCGACAACAATAAGCAGGAACCATCCGAACGCCAGACTGCGGTGCATATAGCCCAGCAGAAGATTCTTCTTCGTGATGCGCCAGTGCAGCAGTCCCTCGCGGAAGGCTTCCCAGATGGCAGGAAGGAAACGCCACGACCAGATATTCTTGCGTATTATGGCCCGCTGGAGCTTGTCGAAACTGTGAATCCATCGCCAATATTTGACAATAGAGAAAAACAACAGCAGGATGACGCCAAGCACAAAAGGCAGGACAAAAACCGAGAAAAGCGGTTTGAAGACAGACCATACCAGCAGTCCGATGGCGCCAATCCAATAGACAATAACGAAGACGATAAACAGCCAGCTCATTGCTCAGCCCCCTTTCTTACAAAAGTGTTGGGCTGCACATTGGCGAGCAGTCTCCGCATATTAATTATCAGCGAGCGGGTGTTGACGCCGCGTGGGCACACCAGCAGGCATTTGCCGCAGAGCATACAACGCTTCAGCTGTTCGTCGAGCCCTTCATACTGGGCGCGCAGGAAGGCGGTGTGTATCTTGCGGATATTGAAGTCCGTAAATCCTGCCGCCGAACAGGCCGCCGTGCATCCGCCACATCCTATGCACAGTTTGTAGGAAGGCACCAGCTCAAGCAGCTTGTCGACCTTCTCAGGCCGCATCTCGTCGAAATTGAGCTGTCTGCCTTTCGATATTGTAAAGCCGAAATTCTTCATAGATATGATGCTAATTTTCGAGAACTTTTTTTCTTAGGTCCATACCGCCCGTAACCTCAAAGATGCGGCGCACCTCGTCGAGGTCCTCCTCGGGTATGGTGCGCAGGGCACCGCTGCCGTTGCCGTGATAGTTGGCACCAAGCTTGGCCGATATCTCCTCGATGTTTTCGCGATACCACTCCCATACGGGGCCCTGTTCGGGATGGTATTCGGGGTCCACGCGGTCGGGATGCACACAATAGCCTATTTCAAGTATGTTGCGCTCTATCGAGTTCATCAGCTGCTTCTGCTGCATACCTTTCTCGCTTTCGGCAAAGTAGCCGAGCTCCTGCGACGCACGCCGCAGCACCGAAATCAGCTCGCCGGGCACATTGCCGCGCGGGCAGCGGGTCTTGCACGACATACACTGGCCGCAGTACCAGATGGTGTCGCTCTTGAGCAGATTTTCAATTTCGTTTTCGTCGCCACGCTGCACGGTGTCGCAGATGCGCCGCGGGTCGTAGTCGTAGAACTCCGCGGCGGGACAGACGGCAGTGCACATTCCACAGTTCATACAGGCCTTGAGCGCCTCGTCGGCACGCACATCCTGTTTCAAATAATCTACAAGATTGCCCATAGTGTTTTGTCAGAATTTTACTTTGTTCATCCCCATCAGGCGGAAAAAGGCCTTCGGGAACGCTTTTTCACGGTCACGTTTCAACATATCAATATAAATATGAGGACGTTTCAGAATGGTGAGTTTGTGGGCCTCGACCAACTCGATGAGCGTCCCGTCGGGGTCTTCGATATAGGTGAAATGGCCGCTGGCCTCGCCCATATCGAAATGCTCGTCGCCCTTGCAGCTGTCGACGGTGAAGGGGAACCCCAGCGCGTTGCAGTGCTTTTCGAGGGCACGCATATTGGTCACGTCGAAGCAGATTTGTATGAAACCTGGGTCGCCCCACTGGCGTCCTTCGAAAATCTTGCGCGGAGTGCGGTCCAGGGCCTGGACCAGCTCGATGGTGCTGCTGCCGAACAAGGGCACGAAGGCCCCCTTGCGCTTGGCACTCGAGGCCAGCAGCACACGGCGGAACTCGCCGTCGCCGCCACGCATAAAGGACAGGTCTTCAAACTTCCCCTTGACGTCATACACAACCTTGTCGTAACCCAGCACGTCGCGGTAGAGCGGAATCGTCCTGTCGATGTCGGTACAGCCCGTTGTCGCACCCACAATGCCGCCGCTCAGGTATCCGCGGTCGATGAACACATAGCTGTCCTCGACCACCTGGAACCAGTTGCCCCAAGGGTCCTCGACCACAAAGCAGAGCCGCCCGTCGGGGGCGGTGCAGAGCGGGCCAATCCTGTCGTATTTTTTCAGCAGCTCCTTGCGGAAATCCTCGACATTGCGGCTTTTGACCTTGGCGGCAAAGATGCCGAGGTCGCCAACCCGGATATCGAAATCTACCGGCTGCGGCTTGCGCTCGCTGTACTGCCAAATCTCGAATCCGCCGCCACCCTGCAGGTTGACGGCAATGCAGGCGTGCCGCTTCTGAGCCTTGCCGCCGGTGTAGGGCAGCATACGCTCGGCGACAGTGTCGTCCTCAAGAATGCGCACATTCATTTGGAACATATCGATATACCAGCGCCACGATGCGCTAAAATCAACGCATCCGACGCCAACTTGCTGAATTCCTGATACAAAGAAGTTTTCCATCTCTATATTTTCAATATTATTTTTTGTTTAACGCACAACATTGCAAAAAATTATTTTTCAACGTGTTAAAAGTAAAAGAAAACTACAATCCTGCTAAGGGGTTTCCGAAAGGGGACTTCGGGGCATTTTTTCAAACCGTTCCAAAGCAGTTCTTATATCGTTCTTATATTGCAGATATAAGAACGATATAAGAACTGCATATAAACAATTGCAGAAAAGGCAGCGCGGGTGGCTGCAGGACGCGGACCGGAGGCTAACGCTGTACCGCCTTGTAAGTGAGGAATATGCCCACCGGCAGCATAACAAAAGTCGATATCCACATACCCCAGGGGCCGAGGGCGCCTTCGCGGACCGCCTTTTCGGCGATCATACCGATGACATAGTAGAGGACGAAAAAGACCACCGAGGCGACAAGGGGGACGCCCAAA
>JAFROL010000032.1 GCA_017429685.1 Bacteroidales bacterium
GTTTTCTCGCATCGGGATAGTGGGTAAGCTCTCTTCTTTTAAGCTTAACAAAACGCTGACAGTGCTTGTTAAAAATTTTCTTTCGTACACAATTAAACAAAGTCAAACGCGTTGTATTGATATGTGTACAGTTGTTTGCACGCGGGGTGCAGTCTGGGCAGGGCGGAATGATGCGTACTGGTAATTGGCAAGCGTTCTGTTCCTGCCGGTGCGCCTCTTTTTTATCCTTGTCCCTTCCGCAGCGGCGCACATCCCTGCGACGGGACTCAAGTTAGGTCATATATCTTGCATCCTTTCTTTTCTGTGTCCCCGCAGTCTGCAGTTGGGGACGGTTATAGGCGAGGGAGTGCAGACTTCCCTGATTAATGTATTCATTGTGATGTTTTGTTTATTTGTTTTTGCTTTTTGCTCATTCCAACCATATAAATGCATATTTTTTTGCCGATTTGTGACATTAACATATTGCTTTAACATTGTTTAACTATATGTAGCGCAAATAATCACATAAAACTATGTCTCAAAATGATTCAAATATATGGGTTATTTCTCTGCTGTGCAAACGTATTTCCCTCTTTTTTTATCATAGTAGATGTCCACAATATACCCTTTATCTGACATAATGGCACACCAATTAGACGCTTCTTCCTCATTGGACGTTTCATAGGTGACAACTTCTTTGGACGATTGGGCATTTGCACTTGTTTCTTCACAACGGAAATGGACTCTGTGTCCTTGTCTTGCCAAAGCTGTAAGTTGCTTGAGGAAGTCCGCCCAATCCGCATCACCTCTGATGACGGTTTGTTGCGTCATACCGTCAATCGAATAGGTTATTGTACGGACCTGCATTGTCTGCTGCATTCCTGAAACTGGATCAATTTCTGTTTCTTTTTGGCAACTGATGGCCAAAATGCTGAGCACTGAAAAAAATGCTGCTGTTTTAAGATTTTTCTTCATTTTGTTTCTTGTTAAGCGTTATTGTAAATCTCTTTTATTTTGCTTTCTTGAATTTTAAATGCTTGTTCGTGACTTGTGATATGAAATATGTATATTGTTTTTTCTGTGAAGTTCAGAAATACCAGCCAGCAACGGCCCTCATCATAGGTAATATGGTGTTCGGGATGCCCTATTTCACAATAATAATTCGCCAACTGATATCGGCCTTCATTTGCAAGTTCTCTCCTACGTTTAATCATATTCTCGGACTGATTCATCTCCCTCTGCAAGTTTTCCCAGCTGGCTGAGTCGGGGGCGGTAATGGTGGTGACGTCGACGGTGATGCTGTCGCCGATGCGGTAGTCCTTGACGAAGGCCACGCTGAGGTTGTCGCGGTCTTTGTAGCGGCGGTAGACCTCGCTGACATTGGCGTGGCGCTTGACGGAAACCGCCAGGCTTGCCAATACCAGCAAAAAAGCTATAAGAGACAGGACTATTGTGACGGTTCTTTTCATACGGTAAACACTGAGTTTATGGTGTTGATGGTGCTGGTGTGGTCCGTGAAATGCCCGTCGATGGCATACCGGCACTGGTCGCTGTGGGGCAGGAGGTAGTAGAAGCACAGTAGGATGACCGCGCAGGAGAGGATGTTGGATATGCTTTGGCGGGTGCTGGCAGCTCTACGGAGGCGTATTCGTTCGGAGTCGCATTTCTGTCCGATGCCGTCGAGCACAATGGCCTGTGTGGATTGCAGGCGCTCTTTGCCGATGCTGTCGGTCAGTGCCCTTGCATTCAGCGTGTCTATATGCTGCTCTAATTTTTTTTGTTCGTTCATAGTCAGAATGTGTTTTTATTATGTTGATGGTATTGTATCAGTTTTTTTATGCTGCGGTGCAGCCGTTGGCGCATCGTGCTGTCGTTGCTATGGTGCGCAAGTGCTATTTCTTTGTACGAGAAACCGTCGAGACGCATTTTCAGGATGTCGGCATCGCTGGGGTCGAGCACTTCGTCGGCAAGGTCTGTCAGCATTGAGGAGTCGTCCGGCGTGGTGGGCGCCTCGATGTCTCGCATAGTAACAATTTTGACGCGGTGCAGCTTGCGCTGGTGGTACTTGAAAAGCACCTGGCGTGCTATGGAGAAAAGCCACAGACGTTGTGTTTGCTCGCTGTCGTCGATGTCGAGTTCGTCGCGCTGCACACAGGCTTGGAGCATTATGTCCTGAACGAGGTCGACGGCTTCGCTTTCGTTGCCGTGTGTCTTTTTGACACAATAGTCGACCAAGGGCTCCTTGTATTTCAAAAACAGGGATGCGATCTTGTCAAGCTTTGCGTTCCTCAGTTCGATTATGGACATAGTTTCCACTTTTTACCTATATAAATGCATATTTTTTTTGCGTTTTGTGACAGGGGTCAAAAAAAATTTTTCGGTTGTTTTGTTATTGTGTTGATAATGAGGGATGAAAATTTTCGGATTTTTTCTTGTTTAACATTTTTTATGATTTGGGTTGACGGGAATGGGGGTTGCCCTGCGGGGTTTTTTGAACAGGAATTGACATATTTTTTTTATGCTCGAGGAGCAGGTTTTTTTAACAGGAATTACCATAAATTGGACAGGAATTTTCATAAATTATTTTTTTTATGCTCGAGGAGCATTGTTACTTTGAACAGCAATTATCAGCAATTTAACAGCAATTGTCAGCAATTTTTTTCGATTTCCGCTTGAAGGGCATTTGATATCGCCTTCGGCGAGAAATTTTGCAAATTGAATATAAATTTTACATAATTTGTTTATAATTTGTTTAATTTCTGCTCGAAGAGCATTTTTACTTTGAACAGCAATTATCAGCAATTACCAGCAATTATTTTCGATTTCCGCTTGAAGGGCATTTGATATCGCCTTCGGCGAGAAATTTTGCAAATTGAATATAAATTTTACATAATTTGTTTATAATTTGTTTAATTTCTGCTCGAAGAGCATTTTTTTTATAACAGGAATTACCAGTAATTGGCCAGGAATTTTCATAAATATTTTTTTATGCTCGAGGAGCATTTTTTTTCTTTGAACAGCAATTATCAGCAATTTAACAGCAATTATCAGCAATTTTTTTTCCTTTTAAAATTCGTTTTAATTCGGGTTTTGCTTGCAAAACAATATTATGTTTTTTGATAGGCTCATTCGTTATATTCGTTTAATTCGGTGAAAAAAGAAGTGACTTCACCTGAGGGGGGTGGGGGGGGGAGTCGGGGTCATTCGCCGCGGGCGGTGTCGAGGGCGGCCTGCATAGCGCGGATTTCGTCGCGGTACTTGGCGGCGGCGAGGAAGTCCATCTCTTTGGCGGCGAGCTGCATTTTGCGCTGTGCCTCGCGGATGTCCTTGCGCAGCTGTGCCTTGCTGCGTGTCTCGATATGAACGGCGTTTGCCTGTTCTTCGCTTTGGGTTGCACGCTGCGGTGCATCCCAGTCGTCGTTGTCCTCGCTGGCAACGGGTGTGGAGGCGGTGCCGCTGGTGTAGGGCTTGGCGCTGTGCGATGCCGGCGTGTTCATTGCGTAGGGGCTGGCGGCAAGCATTGCTCCGTTGTCGGCATTGTGCTTTCCGCCCTCGGCTCTCCATTCTCCGCTTTCTTCGGCAGCCCTCTCGATGACGGAAGTCTGGCCGATGATGGCTTCGTTGCTCTTGACGATTTGGCGCGGCACGATGCCGTGCTCCATATTGTAGCGTATCTGCTTTTCGCGGTGGCGGTTGGTCTCGTCGATGGCGCGCTGCATCGAGCCTGTGATTTTGTCGGCGTAGAGGATGGCGCGGCTGTGGACGTTGCGGGCGGCGCGGCCTATGGTCTGGATGAGGGCGCGGTCGCTGCGCAGGAAGCCTTCTTTGTCGGCATCGAGGATGGCGACGAGCGACACCTCGGGCAGGTCGAGGCCTTCGCGCAGCAGGTTGACGCCCACCAGCACGTCGTAGACGCCCATCCGGAGGTCGCGCATTATCTCGACGCGCTCGAGGGTGTCGACATCGCTGTGGATGTAGGCGGTCTTGATGCCGAGGTTGATGAGGTAGCTCGACAGCTCTTCGGCCATACGCTTGGTGAGGGTGGTGACGAGGACGCGCTCGCCACGGTCGAGGGTGTCTTCGATCTGCTCGAGCAGGTCGTCGACCTGGTTGACGGCGGGGCGCACCTCGACGACGGGGTCGAGGAGGCCCGTGGGGCGTATGACCTGCTCGACGACGACGCCTTCGGCTTCGGCCAGCTCGTATTCGGCCGGCGTGGCGCTGATGTAGATGGTCTGGCCGGTGAGGGCGTAGAACTCCTCATAGCGCAGGGGGCGGTTGTCGAGGGCCGATGGGAGGCGGAAGCCGTATTCGACCAGGGCGGTCTTGCGGCTGCGGTCGCCGCCGTACATAGCGCCGATTTGCGGGATGGTGACGTGGCTCTCGTCGACGACGAGGAGGAAGTCGTCGGGGAAATAGTCGAGCAGGCAGAAGGGGCGGCTGCCGGGCTCGCGGCCGTCGAAGTAGCGGCTGTAGTTCTCGATGCCGCTGCAGTAGCCCAGCTCCTGAATCATCTCGATGTCGTAGTTGACGCGTTCTTCGAGGCGTTTGGCTTCGAGGTGCTTGCCGATTTCGTTGAGGTAGTCGCGCCGCTCGTACATATCGTGCTGTATGTTGAGCAGGGCCGAGGCCATATTCTCCTTGTTGGTGAGGAAGTTGCTGGCGGGATAGATGGTCACCTCGTCGCACGTCTCGAGGCGCTGGCCGCTGATGGGGTCGAAGGTCTCGAGGGTCTCGATCTCGTCGTCCCAGAAGCCTATGCGGTAGCAGAAGTCGGCAAAGGAGGGGTAGACATCGACGGTGTCGCCCTTGACGCGGAAGCGTCCGTTGATGAACTCGATTTCGTTGCGCACATATTGCGCGTCGAGCAGTCGCAGCAGCAGCGTGTCGCGCGTCAGGCGGTCGCCTTTGTGGATGTGGACGGTGCCCTTGGCGAACTCGGCGGGGTTGCCGATGCCGTAGATGCAGCTGACGGAGCATACGACGATGACGTCGCGCCGTCCGCTGAGCAGCGCCGACGAGGCACGCAGGCGCAGCTTGTCGAGCTCGTCGTTGATGGCAAGGTCTTTTTCGATGTAGGTGTTGGTCGAAGGGATGTAGGCTTCGGGCTGGTAGTAGTCGTAGTAGCTGACGAAATATTCGACGGCATTGTTTGGGAAGAACTGCTTGAACTCGCCGTAGAGCTGCGCCGCCAGGGTCTTGTTGTGGCTCATTACCAGGGTGGGCCGGTTGAGTTGTGCGATGACGTTGGCCACCGTGAAGGTCTTGCCGCTGCCTGTGACGCCGAGCAGCACCTGGGCACGCTGGCCGCGCTGGATGCCGTCCACCAGCTCCTTGATGGCTTCGGGCTGGTCGCCCATTGGTGCAAAATCCGATTCGAGTTTGAAGTTCATCTTTGTGAATTTGCTAATTTGTGAATGTGTGAATTTGCTAATGTGTTAATTTGTGAATTTGTGAATGTGTTAATGTGTTAATTTGTGAATTTGTGAATGTGTTAATTTGTTAATTTGTGAATGTGTGAATTTGCTAATTTGGGAATTTGTTAATGTGTTAATTTGTGAATTTGCTAATTTGTGAATGTGTTAATTTGTTAATTTGTGAATGTGTTAATTTGTGAATGTGTTAATTTGTTAGTCGTGATTATACAAATGTATTGTCCCTTAACTTCCCTTAACTCCTCTTAACTTCCCTTAACTCCTCTTAACTCCTCTTAACTTCCAAAACTTCCACTCCTCTTAACTTCCCTTAACTCCCAAAACATCCACTTCCCTTAACTTCCAAAACTTCCACTTCCCTTAACTTCCCTTAACTCCTCTTAACTCCTGTTTGCTATTTGCTCCATCTGGTGGATGCCGTCGAGGGCCGACGAGACGATGCCGCCGGCGTATCCGGCGCCTTCGCCGCAGGGGTATAGTCCCTTGAGTTGGGGGTGTTCGCCGTTTTCGCCGCGCGGTATGCGGATTGGCGACGAGGTGCGGCTCTCGACGGCCAGCAGGCTGGCCTGGTCGGTGTAGAAACCGCGCATCTTGCGGCCGAAGTCGCGGAAGCCTTGCTTCAGGCATCTTGCTACAAAATCGGGCAGCACTCCGTCCAGCTCGACGCCGACGGTTTGGCCCATATAGTTGGTGCGGTTCAGGCGGCTGGCGCCCTTGCCTTCGCAGAAGTCGGTCAGGCGCTGGGTGGGGGCTTTGAGACCGCCGCCTGCTGCTGCGGCCGCCTGGCGCTCCACGTCCTGCTGGAAACGCAGCAGGGCCATCGCCCCGTGAACGCCGTATTCCGGCACGTCGGATGGAGCCACCGTCACGGCTATGCCGCTGTTGGCAAATGCCGAGCTGCGGCTGGCGTTGCTCATCCCGTTGACCACCTGTTCGCCGTCGGCGGTGGCGGCGGGGACGATGATGCCGCCGGGACACATACAGAACGAGAAGACTCCGTGGCCGTCAACCTGTGTCGTCAGACTGTAGGCCGACGGAGGCAGCAGGGGAGAGTGGCTTGGGCCGTGGTACTGTATGTCGTCGATAAGCCGCTGCGGATGTTCGACGCGGACGCCGATGGCAAACGGCTTGGCTTCGAGCAGCCAGCCACGGCGGCAGAAAAGTTCATAGATGTCGCGTGCCGAATGGCCGGTGGCCAGCAGCACTGCGCGGCCTTCGAAAGTGTCGCCGCCGACGCAGCGCACGCCTTTGACGCGTCCTGTTGTAGGGTCGACGACGAGGTCGTCCACGCGCTGTCCGAAATGGATCTCGCCGCCATATCCAATGATTGTGGCACGGATGTTGGCGATGATGCCGCTCAGCCGGTCGGTGCCGATATGGGCGTGTGCGTCGATGGTGATTTTAGGGTCGGCGCCGTGCTCGACAAATTTGCGCATTACGTCGGCCACGTTGCCGCGCTTGGTCGAGCGGGTATAGAGTTTGCCGTCGCTGTAGGTGCCTGCACCTCCCTCGCCGAAGCACCAGTTGCTGTCGGCGTTGACGCTGCCGCAGCGCACCATCTGCGTGATGTCCCTGCGGCGCTCGTCGACGCTTTTGCCACGCTCTACGATGACGGGCTTCAGTCCCAGCTCGATGGCGTGCAGGGCTGCAAACAGTCCTGCCGGACCAGCGCCGACAATGACCACCGGCTGCCCGCCGCGACAGTCGCGGTAGGGCGAGTGGTAGTCGGGCGGCGTGAAGGTCTCGCCAGCCAGATATACTTCTGCCTGGCAGCGGTATCGGATGCCACGCCGCGAGTCGAGGCTGCGGCGCACCACTTCAACGTGGACGATGTCGTCCGCGGCAAGGCCTATGTGGCGTGCCACCGCCGTTTTCAACAGCGCGGGCGTAAAATATTCTTCGGGAGTAAGATTAAGTTCAACGTTTTTCACAACAGACTCCTTTCTACCCTTCAAATGTGAAACCGAGCATAAAGGTACGCGTGTTTATGAAGTCCACCGAGCGGGTGTACAGGTCGTCGTCGGGGACTTTTAGGTCGGTGATGCCGAACGACATCTTCAGCTCGATGGCGAATTTGACGTAACGCATATAGAAGTCGAAGCCCATACCGACAGTGTAGCGCAGGTCGCTGGTGTTGAGTCGGACGATGGACTGGTCGTTGTTATTCTTGTTGTTGCGCATCGAGGCGAAGTCGAAGCCGTAGCTGCCGCCTGCTGTCAGGTATGGTCGGAAGTTGATGTAGCGGAAGGCACGGAACTTGAAATCGAAAGCCATCTCGCCATAGACCGATTCGACGCTTCGCTTTGCGTCGGCCCCGTGATGCCGGTTGACGTAAGCTTCTGTCCAGTTGTAGTTGAAAGTGCGGTTGATGAGTGTAATGCCGGGAATAAGACGGAAGTTGAAGAAGTTGCCCAACCTCACATCGGGGGCGATGATGGCCAGGTGGAATCCCGGGGTGTAATAGGAAGTGGTGCCTTGCAGAGACTCGCGCACCTCGTCGTCCTGTGTGTAGGCGTCCTCGAACTTGGATTGGGTGTAGCCCAGCTGGATGCCGAAATGAATCTTCTTTTTGTCGAATCCGGCAAGGTAGGTGACCTGTGCAAAGGCAGAGCTTGCTGCCGCCATCATCGTCAACAGCAGTAGGAATGTCAGGCTATGTTTGGGAATGACTGTTTTCATATATAGTTGTGGCAGTTAAGAATGCCTAAAAATAACGTAGAACCATAGTTTTTATTCTTCTGCTCGTTTTATTTTCCGTTTTCCTGCTCGCTTTGCGAGCGAGATCTTGTAGATCTTGTGGATTTTTTTTCTTTCTCCTGCTCGGCGTTCCGCCTCGCGAAATCTATAGATCTTGTAGATTATAACGCTCGCACGGCGAGCGGATTGCTGGCAATTATTATGTTGCTGGTTTTATTGTTAAAAAAATAATTGCTGGTAATTGCTGACCAATTGCTGGTAATTGCTGTTAAAAATAAAATATTTATGATAATTCCTGGTCAATTTCTGGTAATTACTGTTTAAAACCTCCTGCTCGGCTTGCGAGTGAAATCTATAGATTTTTCCGCCGTGGTGGAATGCTGGTTGATTAAACTCCAAGGTCCTTTTTAAGCCTGTTGATGTCGATAGGCACTACGCCGACCTGTTCGCAGACGATGCCTCCGGCGGCATTGGCGCAGCGCACAGCATCCTCGAGTTCCATTCCTGCCGCCAGCGCAAGGGTTATGACGCTGATGACGGTGTCGCCGGCTCCCGACACGTCGGAAACGGCGTGGACACAGGCAGGTATGAGCATCGAACGGGGCTCGCTGCCGCGGAAGTCGCAGGCATACATACCCTTGCTGGAAAGCGTAATCAACACTATGTCGATGTTCTGTCGCTTGCTGAGTTGCAGCGACGCTTCCTGGAGCCCACGCATCAGGTTCTCGTCGTCGCTGTCGTCGAGTTCTATGTTTAGTCCTTCGCGCAGCTCTTTGAGGTTGGGTTTGAAGAGACCTATGTTTTTGAACGATGCGAAGTTGCGGTGCTTCGGGTCGACGGTGGTGAGTATCTTCTTGCGGTTGGCCATAGATGTCACCTCTTCGATGATGCGTGGCGTGATATTGCCTTTGTCGTAATCCTGGAAGATGATGGCGTCGATGGGCATTGCCTTGACGATGCGGCCTATGCGGTCCAGTAGCAGGTCTTCTTCCATAGTCGACAGGGGGTGGGTGCTTTCTTCGTCGACACGCACTATGTGCATATTGTTGCCAATGACACGTGATTTCATTGTAGTCATCCTGTTGTCGGACACTACGATGCCTCGGCGGTCCATATTGTTCTGGTACATAATCTGCTGGAAGTCCTTGCTGCTGTCGTCGTTGCCCAGCACGGAGCAAATGATGGGCATAGCACCCATAGCTTCGATGTTGAGTGCCACATTGGCAGCACCACCCAGTCGCTTTTCGCGTTTGGTGACCGACACTACAGGAACCGGCGCCTCGGGCGAAATGCGCGTCACAGTGCCCCACATATATGAGTCTATCATCACGTCGCCAACAATTAGCACGCGTTCGTGACTTATCTTTTCAAAAATATCTTTTGTCATTGTTTGAATTTCAGTTTGCTAAGTAATTAGTCAAATTTATTTGACATTTATGGTTATTCACGGACATTTACGGTCATTCACGTTCAAAAAAATAATTTCTGATTAATTCCTGGCCAATTTATGGTAATTCCTGTAAAAAGAAAATGAAAGTTATTTTTGA
>JAFROL010000044.1 GCA_017429685.1 Bacteroidales bacterium
GCCAAGAGCTACGGCTACGTCTATGTCGCCCAGGTAGCTATGGGCGCCAGCCAGGCCCAGTACTTCAACGTCATCAAGGAGGCCGAGGCCTACCACGGCCCGTCGCTCATTATCTGCTACGCACCCTGCATCAACCACGGCATCAAGATCGGTATGGGCCGCACGCAGAACGAGGAGAAGAAGGCCGTCGAGTGCGGCTACTGGCACCTCTGGCACTATAATCCCGAGGAAGACGGGCAAGTGCTGAAAGCTGCGAACACCGATGGAAAAGAAGAAATGAAAGTGAGCAACGGTTTCCACCTCGACTCGAAGGAACCCGACTGGAGCAAGTTCCGCGACTTCATTATGGGCGAGGTGCGCTACAACTCCCTGATGAAGACCTTCCCCCAAGAGGCCGAAGAACTCTTCGTCGCCACCGAAAGAAATGCAAAACTCCGTTATGAAGGCTATAAAAAGCTTTCCGAACTTTAATGGTTTTGCATTTCTTCGAGCGCTGCCAAAGGCTGTGAACACCGCTGAAATAAAATCAAATGCAGTGAACAACGCCAAACTGCGCTACGAGGGCTACAAGAAACTCTCGGAGATGTAAACCTGCATCGACACACTAAAACGACGAAAGCCGAGGCCAGCAAAGGCCTCGGCTTTCTGCTTGTAAATAATCACCCTACATCTATGCGGAGGATTCCTTTAGTCGTTAGTTGTTTTTGCGACGATAAGCATAAACCGAATCGATGTAGCCGAACACACAGTTGCGTGCAATTTGTATGGGGCCCCTGTGAAGTTGAACGATAGCCATGCTGTCGGTTGTCAGCTCCTTCAGCTGGAATACCATCGTCGAGGTGTCTTGCACGATGGTGACGGTGCTGTCGGTGGCGCTCCACGTTGCCTCATACGGGCAATTGCCACGCTTGCCTATGCAGAGAAGTTCTATCGAGCATGTGCCGTCGGAACGGAATTCGATGTCGCGGAGTTCTGTGTTGTCTGTAATGACCCAATCCTCGTATTTTTCATCAGGGTGGTCGGGGCAATAGCGAACTTGCGTCCAGCTCACGAACTCCCATTTGCCCACAAGTCTGTTTGTGCTCTGCGCCGCGGCACCGAAACCGATGCCGCACAGCACGAATAGTGCCAAAAATATTTTCTTCATATTCTAAACCATTAAAAGTTAATCACTGAAACAAACGCCGCAATGCCGTTTTTATTGCCCGCAGGGCGGCGAAAAAATGCCGTTCCCGTGCAATTTTGCCTCGCACCATTGCAAAACCTTCTTCGGCTTTCTTATTGCAGTTGAGTCACGCCCTCATTAGTTGTGCTTCAGATATAGCATATTGTTCTTGTAGTCGAAAATGACGTTGAAGTGGCGGAAGAAGTCTGTGCCGAGAAGAATGTCGGAATTTAAAAAGGACAAATCCTTCATACTCCCTGGTGTTTTCGCCACAACACGGTAGTTATCATCCATAAGTTCAATTGGGAAATTTATGCTGTCGACGGCGGAACCAATATATGAAAGAATCAGCCATGCAAGTGAACTGGTGTCTATTTGGCTAAAATGCTGGTCAACACGATTCAAAAAAGCAGAATCGAAAGCTGTTCCAGCCGCATTCCCCAAATCCAGGAACACCCGTGCTATGCAGGGAGCCCCGTCTTTTAGCCTGAACCCATCGGTCTGGACACACCTGAATCGAGGGATGCCTTGCTGATTAGTAAATACCATAGGGATTGCCTTATATTGGCCTATCGATGCTGGGAGATGATTGCTCAAGACCATAAAATGCCGCTGGAGGTCAATCTCCACGACATATTTTTCAAAGACATCACGACCTATTGTTGCACCCAAAGAGGGCATGCTGTACATCAGTGCGGCCCATTTGTTGATGTCTATTGTGTCCAGTCGAAATGATGTATGCCCGATTTTATAACAAAGACTGTCCGTCACCACGCTATAACGCGCGATGTCCGCTAATTCCTCTGAACCACGTTTAGCCCGCAGTGTGTCGGTTCGATAAACCCTATAAGTGAAATCCAGTTTTGCGGCCAAATTGGGGTCGATGTCAGAGCGGTAGCAACCATTGTCAACAAGAACGGTGTCAACCTTCAACCCATTTATTTCGACACTACAGAATATTCCGCCAGAGCCTGGATACCCCCAATCGGTTTCAAAACAGATGGGGATGGTGTCCGCAAATGGAGGCTCGGCCGCAGCCTTCTCTCTCGTTCCGCTCTTGCAGGCGGTCATAGCGGCAAGGGCTACCATCGCCGCGCATATCATCAATGCTTTTTTCATATCCTAAACCATTAAAAATTATTCGCTGAACCAAACGCCGCAATGTGGTTTTTTATTGTTTTCGAGAGGGTTTAGTCTGAATAAACTACCCCTGCGCCCTTGAAGGTTCCATCGTCGTTGAAGTCTATCTCCAGAGAATACATCTTGAGTCCAATCAATCCGGGACTATGCAGCCAGTAGCTGAGATGAGTCTCTCCCTGGATTGGCAACAATTATTCAGTTGCAGCTTCCACCGATTCTACCACCTTATCGTTTTCCACAATCGGCTGGTCTACTGGCGACTGAAAGAATTTGACAATCATCAGGATGAGTATCAGTGCGGAAAGCAGAAGCATCAGATAGCCGTGGTTTTGCAATGCAGCCCAACGGCGGTTGGGCTTGCGAGGTGCCCTGCCTTTGGCCAAGACAACATAGCTGTGCCCGTCCTGCTCGAAGCGGTCGGCCTCAAATACATCAAAAGGTACGGCCATTGCCGATGCCGACAGGCTGCTGTCGAAATCAACTTGCGTGGAACTGTCTGTTTCAAACAGAGCATAGTAGCGACGTTTTATCTTCTGTCCGGCACGACGCCGGGCAAAAGCACGGTAGACCGTGGTGCCACCATTGCTGCCTACAACAGACTCGATATGATAGCGACGTTTGCCGCCTGTGAGAACTTCATCCATATTTGAAAGTTGAAAGTTGTGGCCAGTGACCAGCGATACGAGCGCGTTCGTGTCGCTGGTCACTAATCACTATTTATTTTTCAAGTTCCTTGACCGCAACGGCAATAGCGTTGTCGATGCCTGCGGCGTTCTTGCCACCGGCAGTGGCATAGGCGGGCTGTCCGCCACCGCCACCCTGTATTTCCTTGCCGGCAGTGCGGATGATGGTGCCGGCATTCTGACCTGCATCGACGCGGTTCTGGCCAAGGCAGATCATCAGCTGCGGCTTGTCGCCGACAACGGCACCAAGCACAAGGGCCATATCGGGATGCTCGTTGCGCAACTGCATAACGCCATCCTTGAGCTGCATAATGTCGACGTCCATCTTCTTGGCCAGCAGCGGCGTGGCCTTGAGTTCCTCGCCAAGAGCGCGGCATACGCCAGCGACCTTTTCCTTCTGGAAAGAGGCAATCTGGCTGCGCAGCTCGGCATTCTCGTCCTGCAGGCGCTGTATGGCAGCGGCAAGGTCTTTGGGGTTCTTCATCAGCACTTTGGCATCTTCAAGCTGGTCCTGCAATGCGTCGACATAACGCTCGGCAGCACCGCCGGTCACAGCCTCGATGCGGCGCATACCGGCAGCCACCGCGCCCTCGCTGACGATGCGGAACGAGCCGATATGGCCAGTGTTATCAGTATGCGTACCACCGCAGAATTCAACGCTGTCGCCAAATTTGACAACGCGCACCCGTTCGCCATATTTCTCGCCAAACAGGGCCATAGCACCCAGCTTTTGCGCTTCGGCGATGGGCATTGCGCGATGCTCCTCAAGCGGAATGGCGTGCCAGATGTCGATGTTGACCTGCTTCTCGACTTCGCGGATCTCCTCTTTTGTAAGTTTGGCAAAATGCGAGAAGTCGAAGCGCAGACGCTGGTCGTCGACACTCGAGCCCTTCTGCTCGACGTGTGAGCCCAGCACATTGCGCAACGCTTTGTGCAGCAGGTGCGTAGCCGAATGGTTGCACTGAATTGCAAAACGACGGCAGCGGTCCACCTCGGCCTTGAACGTGGCATTGACATCCGATGGCAACTTGGTGACAATATGAACTATAAGATTATTCTCTTTCTTTGTGTCGACAATAGGAATCACCTCGTCGCCACAACCTATGGTGCCGTTGTCGCCAACCTGGCCGCCAGCCTCGCCATAGAACGGCGTGCGGTCGAAAACCAGCTGGTAGAACTCGCGGTCCTTGGCACGCACGTGACGGTAGCGGACAATGTGCACCTCGCTGACAAGCTCGTCATAGCCCACAAACTGCTGCTCCACGCCGGGCTGCAGTTCAATCCAGTCGTCGCTTTCGGTCTTTGCGGCGGCGCGCGAACGGTCCTTCTGTTCGGCCAATCCCTTGGCAAAACCGTCCATATCGACGGTCCATCCCTTTTCGGCAGCCATCAGCTGCGTCAGGTCAATTGGGAATCCGTAGGTGTCGAACAGCTCAAAAGCGAAGGCACCGTCGATGACCTTCTCCACTTTGACCTTCTGTTCGCAGGCCTCGCAGCCGGTTTCGCATTCCAGAGCTTTAGCAATATAGTTTTCGAATTTCAGTATACCGTTCGAAAGTGTCTTGAGGAACGACTGTTCTTCCTCCTTGATGATGCGGCACACAAGTTCCTGCTGTGCCTTGAGTTCGGGGTACTGGTCGCCCATCTGGCCTACCAGCGTCGGCACAAGAGTGTGCATAAAAGGTTCCTTGAAGCCGAGGAACGTGTAGCCGTAGCGCACAGCACGGCGCAGGATGCGGCGAATGACGTATCCGGCCTTGGCGTTGGAAGGCAGCTGACCGTCGGCGATCGAGAAACTGACGGCTCTCAGATGGTCGGCGCAGACGCGCATAGCGATGTCGGCATCCTCGTTTTTGCCATAAACAAGGCCTGCTTTCTTGGCAATCTCCTGAATCAGAGGCTGGAAAACATCCGTGTCGTAGTTCGACTTCTTGCCTTGCATAACCATACAGAGGCGTTCGAAGCCCATACCGGTATCAATATGCTTAGCTTTCAGTGGCTCAAGGGTGCCGTTGGCCAAACGGTTGAACTGCATAAAAACGAGGTTCCAGATCTCGATAACAAGCGGATTGTCCTTGTTGACCAACTCGGCGCCAGGCACTTTGGCCTTCTCGGCGGGGTCGCGCAGGTCAATATGGATCTCGCTGCAGGGACCGCAGGGACCCTGGTCGCCCATTTCCCAGAAGTTGTCTTTTTTCGAACCCTTAAGGATACGGTCCTCGGCGATGTGCTCTTTCCAAAACTCGTAGGCTTCGCTATCCATAGCCAGGCCCTCCTTGTCGTCGCCACCAAAGACGGTGACATACAGCGAGTTCTTGTCAATCTTCATCACATCGGTGAGGAACTCCCACCCGTAGGCGATAGCCTCTTTCTTGAAATAGTCACCGAACGACCAATTGCCCAGCATCTCGAACATAGTATGATGGTAAGTGTCGTGGCCCACCTCTTCCAAATCGTTGTGTTTTCCACTGACTCTGAGGCATTTTTGCGCATCGCACACACGTTTATATTGTGCCGGACTATTGCCGAGGAAAATATCTTTAAACTGGTTCATACCGGCATTGGTGAACATCAGTGTCGGGTCGTTTTTCACCACCATTGGTGCCGACGGCACAATGTGGTGGTTCTTGCTCTCAAAAAACTTGAGAAATTGGCTGCGTATTTCGTTTGAAGTCATATATTGTGAATTCGTTAACTTGTTAATTCGTTAATTTGTTAATTTGGGAATTCGTTAATTCGTTAATTTGACGTATTAAAACTCGTCGCGTTCCACAAGCAGGATGGCATTTTGGGGAACGATATAGTATTTCTGTCCGTTATATTTGATTTCCACTGCGTTCTTCTGCATAAACAATGCCAAGTCGCCAGGTCTGACTTGCAGTGGCAAGTATTTGGGTTCCTTGTCTTTGGGATTCCACGGCTCGTCGTTGTCCATATTGGGCAGCGCATAGCCGGGACCGCATTTGAGGATGTATCCCGACTGGATATCCTCCTTTTCCTGATAACCAGCCGGCAGATAGAGCCCGCTCTTTGTCTTCTGCGCCGCCGTTCCTGGCTGTATAAGCACACGGTCGCCAATAACAATCAGCTTGTCAAGAGCATTGCGCCGAGAAGACGATTCTTTGTCCATCATACTGTTTATGTTTAGTTTTTTAGTCCTTTAAATCTGTCGCCTGTTCCCGACGACAGCAATCACAATAATTATATAGTAACGAATCATAAAAACAAATATTGTATGTCGATTAATAATTTAGGGCCAAAAATCAGAAACAAAATCACACAAAACTAACAATCAATAAAATAGCAACCATAATATCGGCAGATATATTTTGCACATCCGGTCGCAAACGGACTTTGGAGCTTTTTTTTACACATTAGGTTTTCATATTAAAATATTTTTTTATCTTTGCAATTTTATATAGAAAACAAACCACAAATGAAGAACCTGTATTACTGCAATTTGCTGCACCGGAAAGGCTGACCGCTGCTGCAACAAAAACAGCACACAGGACATTTCTTAGAAAACAACGATGAACATACAACCTTACCGACACGAAGTCAAATACTACGAATGTGACAAGATGGGTATCACCCACCACAGCAACTACATACGCTTTATGGAAGAAGCACGCGTGGACTGGATGGACCAGATAGGCTATGGTTTCGACCGTATGGAAGCCGAAGGCGTCGTTTCGCCCGTTGTCAGCGTCGAGTGCCGCTACCGGCACACCTCGACCTTCAAGGACACCATACTTATCAATGTCACCGTGGCCGAAATCACCGCTCTGAAGATAACGTTCAACTACACAATGCTTGTCGACGACCGCGTTGTGTGCACCGCCACCAGCACCCACTGCTTCCTCGAAAACGGACACCCCGTGTCGCTGCAGCAACGGTTCCCACAGCTGTACAATGCCATAACACACATCGAGAACTAAGGGATGCCATCGGCCAAAACACTTCAATAGATTACAAACATTTACAGACATAAAAATGAATAACATTCTTTTCAAGAAAATCGCCATTTCCTTGCTGCTTTCATTCTCTTTCGTCCTTACGGCAACGGCAGCGCCCATCTTCAACGCTCCCGCCGTGCGCCTGCAGCCCAACGGCGACACGCTGCGCTGCCTGCTCAGCGGCGACGAATACTACCATCGCCTGCACGATGCCGCCGGATACACCATTGTGCAGAACCCGCGCACAGGCTATTGGGTCTATGCCGACACCGTCCACACCGGCGAAAACCGCTGGCAGGTCGTCGCCACCGGCTTTGTGGCCGGCAAAGTCGATCCAGCAGCTGTGGGGCTCAACCCCAATATCGGCATCGACAGACACGATTGGGCACAGCGCCAGCAACGCTACGACATTCCCAAGCAGTATGCCCACAATGCCGCCAAAACCTCGGGGCGCAACCACGGCACACTCAACAACATAGTCATCTTTGTCCGCTTCAGCGACGACTCTGAAATCAGCACACCATTCAGCACCATCGACGCGATGTTCAACGATTCGACCGTAGGAGCAACGTCGATGTACAACTATTTCAAAACAGTATCGTACAACAAGATACACATCCCGACCCACTACTACCCCACCCCCAGTGGCAACAACGTCATCTCGTATCAGGACTCGCTGCCACGCAACTACTATATGCCCTACGACGCCACCACCAACCCTACCGGCTATCAGGGTGACAACGAGCGCGCCAGCCGTGAGTTCGGCCTGTTAGAGCGCGCTGTCAACTACATAAACACCTATTCGCCCGTATCAACCTCCATCAACATCGATATGGACAACGACGGCTATGTCGACAACATCTGCTTCGTCGTCAAAGGCACCTACACTGGCTGGAACGACCTGCTGTGGCCACACAAATGGGCCCTCTACGACCGCTACGTCTATCTCAACGGCAAACGCGTCTACACCTTCAACCTGCAACTTGAAGGCAGCGGCGAGCACTATTTCAGCAGCTCCACCTTCTGCCACGAGATGTTCCACACCCTCGGCGCACCCGACCTCTACCGCTACAACGTTGCCACCAACGTCACCGGCGTAGGCAGCTGGGACCTTATGTGCAGCAACACCACTCCGCCACAGACAATGGGAGCCTATATGAAGTGGAAATACGGCAACTGGATCGACTCCATACCGCAAATCACAGCACAAGGCACTTACACGCTCCACTCGCTGGGCGACGCCGACTACAGCAACATAGCGTACAAAATCGCCGCCCAGGAGCCCAACCAGTGGTACGTGCTCGAATACCGCGACAACACCGAGCAGTTCGAAACCACACTGCCCGGCAAGGGACTGGTCATCTACCGCATCGACGAACGCTTCAACGGCAACGCCAACTTCGACGGCATAAGCACCTTCGACGAGGTCTACCTCTTCCGCCCCGGTGCAAACGACGACACCACCAACGGCTACCCCGCCCAGGCCTTCTTCAGCGCCAATGCCAACCGCACACAGTTCTCGCCGACCACCGACCCCCACCCCTGGCTGACGGGCAACGTCATCGACACGACAATATCCATTACCAACATCGGCACACCCGGCGAAACAATCTCCTTCACCTACAACGACCTGCGCGGATGCCAGATCCCCAACAACCTCGCCGCAAACAACATCACCGGCGTTTCGGCTCACCTTCGTTGGTCGGGCAACGCCGCCAACTACACCCTGCAGTGGCGACCGGCGGCAAGCAGCAACGTCACCACCGTCAACGTCAGCACCAACAGCTACGACCTCACAGGCCTGGCCCTCGACAGCGAATACCAGTGGCGTGTGCGCGGCGAATGCAGCACCACCGACGTCACATCGTTCTCCGACTGGCACAACCTGCACACCAGCATCTGCACCACGCCCTCCGACGAAACAATCGGCATCGGCGAGACACTCTCCAACCTCGTGCCAATAAACAACTACTACGGCTACTCCTACACGCAGATGATCTACACCAGCGAGCAGGTCGGCAGCCCGATGAGCATAAGCAAAATAGCATTCAACTACAGCCGGCCCGAACAAACATTCAACAAAGTCAACTGCACCATCTATATGGGACAGACATCGGCATCGTCCTTCGAGAGTACATCGGCCAACGCACTCATCCCCTTCGGCCAACTGACCAAAGTCTACGAAGGTCCGCTCAACTGCGTACAGGGCTGGAACGAATTCTACCTCGACACAATGTTCCTCTACAACGGCACCGACAACCTGGTGATTGCAATCGACGACAACAGCGGCCAGTGGGAAAACAACGACAAGACATTCTACTGCACCAACACCGGCAACCGCTACTCATCAATCATCTACTATTCCGACGATGCCAATATCGACCCCGCCAACCCAGCCGGCTTCAGCGGCAACAAGACACGCCGCCGCTTCCTCCCCGATATCACTTTGACTGGATGCAATACCGAAACGACAACTTTCTACACCGTCACCATCGGCAACGACACCCCCGAACGCGGCTATGCAACCGGCAGCGGCACCTTCTTTGCCGGAACACAGAACACCATCGAAGCCATCGCCAGCGAGCACTACGATTTCTCGCACTGGCACAGCAACATCAGCGGCGCCGACATCACCGACAACCCCTTCACCTTTACGGTCGACGGCGACAGCAACTTCACCGCCTTCTTCGTGCCCGAGCTCTACCACGTCAGCGTCAGCCACGAAGGCGACAACGGCAACGCCTGGTTCCAGGTGTGGGAGGACGGTATGCTGATCGACCAGCCCTACACCGAGGCAGACCTCGAATACGGCACAAAAGTATCGTTCTATGCTGAGCCCACCGTCGATGCCAACGGCACCCACTGCACCTTCTCGGCTTGGGACTCGCAAGGACGCATCTGGGCCAACCCCCTGACGCTGACGCTGACCAGCGACACCAGCCTGACGGCCTACTATGAATGCGAAACCACCGAAGGCATCGACGACATCGACCGGGCTGGCATCACCGTAGCCGTAGCCAACGGCAACGTCACCATCGACGGAGCCGAAGGCCGCGACCTCGAGATCGTCGACATCCTGGGCCGCCGCATCGCCAGCCGTCGCGGCACCGGCCACGACCTCTTCGCCCTGCCCGCCACAGGCGTATACATCATCCGCATCGAAGGCCTCGCGGCACGAAAAATCGTGAACTAACGGAAAACGGAGAACGGAAAGCGGAAAGCGGAAAACAGAAAGCGGAAAGCGGAAAACGGAAAGCGGAAAGCGGAAAACGGAAAGCGGAAAGCGGAAAGCGGAAAGCGGAAAGCGGAACAGACGCGCCAGCCACTAACAAATTAACAAATCAGCACACCAACACATTAAGTTATTAAGTTATTAAGTTATTAAGTTATTAAGTTATTAAGTTATTAATTTTTAATTTTTAATTTTTA
>JAFROL010000010.1 GCA_017429685.1 Bacteroidales bacterium
AACGGCGAATTTTAGCGAATTGGCTGACGCGGCAGACCGCTTTCCGCTTTATCCTTTTTTGTCATCGAATTAAACGAATTGTTCGAATTTTTTTGTTTCAAATTATGTTCCGCAAGGCGGAACGGCGAATTTTAGCGAATTGGCTGACGCGGCAGACCGCTTTCCGCTTTATCCTTTTTTGTCATCGAATTAAACGAATTGTTCGAATTTTTTTGTTTCAAATTATGTTCCGCAAGGCGGAACGGCGAATTTTAGCGAAATGGCTGACGCGACAGCCCGCTTTCCGCTTTCCGCTTTCCGTTTTCCGCTTCCTGCTTCCCTACTGGTCGCGTTTGCGCTTGAACCATTCGATGAATTCGGGCAAATCGTCGAGTGGCCGGAAGCCGGACTTGAACGGTTCGGCGGGCACGTCGCAGGTGTCGAGATAGCCGATAAGCGTGGCGCAGTCGAATTCGCCAATCAGGGCCTCGATGGTGACGTAAACGCCGACCAGCTGGTCGTCGTCGTCAGCCACGGGGTTGGGCAGCGCGACGCGGATGCCCAGTATGTCGGGTTCCTCTTCGCTTTCGAGCTGAAGGAAATACATCTGCTTGGTTTCAAAACGGTATTTGTCGAAGGTGACTTTGAGGTCGGTGCCCTTGGGCTGCTTGAAGGCTACGAACTCCCACCAGTCGAGGTCGGGGGCGTTGTCGGTGAGTTCAACCACGTAGCGGAACAGGTCGGTGTCGCCCTCGGCCGAGAAGGTCAGCGTGCGTCCCGTGGGTGTGGGTTCGCCCATCTCGAAAGTGAGCCCTTCGCAATAGGCATCCAGCTGATGCTGAAGGTTGTCCAGCAGCAGCTGCTGATCTTTTTCTTCCAAGTCGCCGAGCATCGTCATCTGCTCGTTGTTGTCGGCAAACCATTGCCAGAATTTTTCGAAATCGTGCATTGTATATTGCGTTAGTGCGTTATTGTGTTATTGCGTTAGTGGGGTTAATTTTCTGAATTTACAAAGATTGCCTCGCATTCCAGTTCGACTCCGAAGCGGGTTCTGACATCGGCAATGATGGCATCGGCCAGCTGACGGACGTCGCTGGCAGTACACCCGCCTCGATTGACGAGCACAAGGGCCTGTTTTTCGTATACACCGACGCGGCCCAATGTGCGGCCTTTCCATCCGCATTGTTCTATAAGCCAGCCTGCTGCCAGCTTTTGGCGGCCGTCGCCGGCGGGGAAAGCCACAATGCCGGGATTGGCCTTGCGCAGGGTTTCAAAAACATCGCTGTCGACAATGGGGTTCTTGAAAAAACTGCCTGCGCTGCCTATTTCGCTGGGGTTAGGCAGCTTGCTGTCGCGCAAGGCAGTGACGGTGTCGGCCAGCTGACGGGCTGTAGGATGGTCGATATTGCGGTCGGCAAGGGCCTGGGCCAGCGCTTTGTAGGTAACGTCAGGATTGAATTTTTCTTCGAGTTTGAAGACCACCCGGTCTATAATGTAGCGGTTTTTCCATTCGCCCTTGAAGTTTGACCAGCGGTAGCCGAAACCGCATTCGGCGGCTTCGATCCAGCGTTGGGAACCGTCGGCCATATCGTAGCAGTGGACGCGGTGGATGACGTCTTTGGCCTCTTTGCCATAGGCTCCCACATTCTGCACCGGCGCTGCACCCACACAGCCAGGAATAGAGGCCAGATTTTCAAGTCCATACCATCCGTTGTCGATGCAATGGTTGACAAAGTCGAGCCATCGTGTTCCGGCGCCGGCCTCGACGTAGAGGTGTCCGTCCTTCTGCTCGAGCAGCTTTATTTCGCTGTTGGCGGGATGGAGGACAACGCCATCATAATAGTCAGGCAGAATCACGTTGCTTCCGCCGCCGAGGATGAAACAGGGATTCTCTCTTACCAACTTGGACTTGGTGGCAGCCTGATAGTCGCTCTGCGAAACCAGATTGATGAAATATTGGGTTTTGGCTTCGATATCGAACGTATTGAATCCGCGCAGTGAGAAAATGTTTTTTATTTCAAGAGGCTCTGTCATCGTTTAGCTATGTTGGAGTTGTGGTATTCCGGCTTGCCTGTCACGTCCTCGATGATGCGGAGGAACGGTGGTAAATCGACCGACGAGGCATCTTCCGCGTCCTCTATTTCCAGCAGAAGGTGGTCGAGTTTTGGCTCGAGGAACTCGTCGAGTTCAAAATACTGGTCCTTCCACAGGAAGCAGCATCTGAGTTTGCGTATGGTGCGTTTTTCTGGATTGGCCTCGCGCAGCAGTTCGCGGTAGCGGTGCTCGTCGATCTGGCGTTCGTGCTCGTAGTTCCTGTCGTAGGACAGGCGTATCTTTGTAGTCAGGAAATAGACGTTGTGCCCGTTCTCGCCGCGCATACGCACCCGGCGTTCCTGCCCGTCGACAGGCAGCAGGTAGGTCTGCTCTATCTCGCTGATGTTTCCGTTCGGGATCTCGCCAAGTTTTTCGACCAGGTATTTGCGTTCAATCTCTATCGGCTTGGGGACGCCCAGGACGTGCGATATTTCCTTCAACACGCGGTTCACCTTCTCCTCGAAGCCGCAGTCGTTGCCCACCACGCGCAGATGCGGATGGCCCGTCCAGGCCATCATCAGGCGGTCGTCGATAGCACACGCCTGCTCGGGTGTCTCGCTGCGGGCAGCATTGTTGCCCAGCGTGTAGAACTTCTCGGCACCCTTGGCGGCGGTGGCCATATGAATCACGGCGGCATAGCGGGCGTCGCGCAGTTCGACGACGGTCTGTCCCAGCGTTTCAAGCAGGTCGGCCCACATCTCACGTGTCATATAGGCCCTCAGGTCCATAGTTCCGCGGTCGCAGACTATCAGCGACTTGCGGCCGCTGTGCTCGGCGATGCGCTCCAGGCGGTCTTCCACCTCGAGCTGAAATTCCATCAGCTGCCGTTCGCTCTCGATGAAAAGGGCCTTGTTCGAAGTCAGGAAATCGACACCCGACTGCGAGAACAGCGTCGCTGCCTCAGGAACCGTAAGCACATAGTAACCCATATCTGAAAAGTAGTCCACTATGCGGGCCAAAGCGGTGGTTTTGCCGGCACAGGGACCTCCAGTCAACACTATTTTTGTCACGTCCTTTTTCATCGCAAACTCTTATTTATCTGTTATTTGACTTGATTCATCTTTCGGACCCAGTTCCTTGCGTGGCTTGCGTATCGGCGGGACATAGCCCTCGTGGAACACCTGACGGTGCGTCAGCAGCAGCACTGCCGACAGCGCAGCTCCAAGGAAGTCGCATATCATACACGACAGCCATACGCCCGTTACGCCGTCGCCACCGTTGCGCGCTATGATGCCGGGCAGAATCAGCGAAATAGGAATCAGGAAAATCACCTGGCGCGAAAGGCTCGTCACGATGGCAATCCACGGCTGGTCGATGGACTGGAACAGCTGCGAATTGACAATGGTGAATGCTATCAGTGGCGCAAAAGCCATCAAATACCTCATTGCCGGAACACCGACAGAAAGTATCGCCTCCTCGTTGTCGAAGCAGGAAATAATTTCACGCGGAAACAGCATTGACAGCGCTGTGCCGAATATTCCCAAGGCTACACAGACCTTCATCGTAAGCATATAGACCTCGCGCAGACGGTCGTTGCGGCTGGCACCATAGTTGTAGCCGGCTATGGGCTGCATACCCTGGCACACACCGAGGAACATCATTAAAATCAGTCCCGCAGCCGAATTAACGACACCATAGACGGCCACAGCATTGTCGCCACCATAGAGCGCCAACATCTTGTTGAGCACAGCGACGACGGCAAAAGCAGCCACATTCATCGAGAAAGGACTGATACCGATGGCCAGAATATTGCGGAAGATATAGAGTTTCGGAGCCCAGGCGTGGGCACGGAAACGGATGAAGCTGCGCGGCTGCACAAAATGGACCACCGACACCAGGCCTGTCATAGCCATCGAGATGGTGGTACCCCACGCAGCACCGGCAACGCCTTTACCCAAAACACTGATAAAGAGATAGTCGAGCAAGATATTCAGCACGGCACCGCTGATCATTATCCACATAGCCTTGGTGGGATAGCCCGAAGCACGGATAAGACCTGTCAGGTTGTAGGTCAATGTCACCAGAAACATTCCCGGCAACACAATGTCCATATACTGGCAGGCGAAATCGAGTGTCTGCGGCGAAGCGCCGAAAAGGGTAAGGATTGGCCGCATCCACACGTAGCCGGCGGTGACGAAAAGGAAACCGAAAAAGAAGGTCAGCAACATCGTGTTGCCCAATATTTTCTCCGCCCACCGCGTGTCTTTGCGACCCAGGACGATGCTCATTCGCGACGAGGCGCCGGCACCGACCAGCGAACCGAAGGCGTGAATGATGTTCATCACCGGAAACGTTATGGCCAGCGCCGCCAAATAGAGTGTTCCGTTGCCGTCAGGGCTATGACCCAAGAAGATACGGTCCACGATGTTATAGACCGATGTCACAATCTGGCTCACGACGGCAGGCAGGGCATACTCCCACAGCAGGGCTCCGATTCCTTTCGTCTCCAGCTCTCTGGTTTTGTCTACTGCTGCCATCGTCACCCTTTTATTCTGTTGTTCAATGCCATCATAGCATTATAAGCCACAAGGCCGTTGGCAAGTTCAATCGAGCGCTCGTCGACAATCAGGTTGGGACGGTGCAGGTTGCTGAACGGTGTGCCAGGCTCGTGGATGCCAATGCGGAAATAGCAGGCCGGTATTTTCTGTGCGAAGAAGGCAAAGTCCTCGGCCGTCATTCGCATATCGAGCCATTCCACATTCTCGGCGCCAAGGAAGGCGCAGGCATTGTCGTGCACCTGCTGCGTGCACTCGTCGTCGTTCAGCACGTAGGGATAGCCATAGTCGATAAACAGGTCGCATTCGCCGCCCATACTTTCGGCTATGCCTTCCGAGATGCGGCGAATCTTTTCGTGGGCCTCGAGGCGCCATTTCTCGTCGAAGGTGCGAATGATGCCTTCCATCTTCACCTCGTCGGGGATGATGTTGGTGCGGCCGCTACCGATGAACTTGCCGAAACTGAGCGTCGTAGGCATCACCGGCGATGCGTTGCGGCTCACCACCTGCTGCAGAGCCACAACGATGTGGCTGGCAATCAGGATGGGGTCAACGCTGAGATGGGGCGTAGCCCCGTGGCCGCCCTTGCCCTTCACGGTCCAGTACAGCTCGTCGGTCGAAGCCATATATTTTCCTTTGCGCATTCCCACACGCCCATAGTCCATCTCGGGCAGGCAGTGGAAAGAATAAATCTCGTTGGGGGTCAGTTCGTCGAAAAGGCCGTCTTCCATCATCATACGTGCGCCGCCGGGGTATTTCTCCTCCGATGGCTCGAAGATGAACATCAGCGTGCCGCGGATTTCATTGCGCAGCTCGCAAAGGATCTTGACGGCACCCAACAGCGAACTGGTGTGCATATCGTGTCCGCAGGCGTGCATCACGCCGGGGTTTTCCGATGCAAAGGGCAGTCCGGTGGCCTCCTGCAAAGGCAGCGCATCATAGTCGCTGCGCAGCGCCACGCAATAGCTGTCGGGCTCGATACCGCCACGCAGTATAGCCATACAGCCCGTCTTGCCGATGCCCGTTTTGGGCTCCAGGCCCATTTCGCGCAGACGGTCGGCCACAAAAGCCATAGTGCCGTATTCCTCCTGCGACAGTTCCGGATGCCTGTGCAGCCAACGGCGCCATTCAATCACTTCAGGATTAATTCTATGTGCTATTTCTTTTATTTTCTCTATCATATCTCTATCTTTTTTTTTCACCAATCGCCATTCACCTTTCACAATTCGCTGTTAAAGACAGGATTAGCATAAATGGTCAGAAAGTAATCCATAATCTTCTCCCTGGCCGCCAGCGAAGGGCCTTTGAGGGTCGAATGCTCGGCATATTTGATGAATTCCTCCATCTGCTCCGTCGTATAGTTGTCCACATACTCAGCAGTCCCTTTAAGCAGGTCGGCAGCGATATAGTTGGTTTTGTGCAGCTTATATCCCTGATGAATGCGACGGTCTATCACTTTGGCCAGCGCCGAGAAACGCTCGTTCTTGACCATACTTGCACACTCGGCCACCTCGTCGGATCTCAAGGGTTCGCAAAAATGCAGATGCACACGGCCTTTATGCTGCGAGATGCCCACCATAATGCTGAGCACATCCTCGTGCGCCGACTTCTCATAAAACCCTGTCGATGCCGTATATTCAGCCACGCTCTTCATCAAGTCGCAAGGTTCGTACTCGTAGCTGACGGCAACGGGAAGTATGCGCAGCCGGTTGAAATCCTCCTCAAAATCGCCACTGCCCGCCATCGAGAACATCTTCAGCAGGCCCTGATCCGTACGGTCGTCCCCGTTCTTGGTGCGGCCGTTGCGCTGCGCTATCCATACCGAGCTCTTTTTTTCAAACAGAACGTGGTGTATATAGTTCGACAAAAAAACAGAGTTGTTGTAGAATTCGCGACGCGACCCGTCGCGGATGATTGTGAACATCTTGTTGAGGCGGAACAGGTCGATGATCATATCGTTCTTCATCAGGTTGTTGCCAAACCCGATTTCGGGCGTCTGTATGCCATTCGATATCAGCGCCACGTCCAGCAGACCGGCATCGAGCGTTATGTCGCGATGGTTCGACACAAACAGGTATGGCGTACCCTTCTCCACATTCTCTATCCCGTCATAGGTGAACGATGTCGCACTGCGCTGCATTATCTGGTAGACCAGCGGGCGCATCACCATATACTGCAGCTCGTCGCACGTGGTGATGCACTCCATCATCGCCGCGAAGCTCTCCACGTCGGTCTTGGGGTTCATCGTCTTCACCAGGCGGGCAAACATCGGGTTGTGCGCCAGACGCGCAATGGCACGCGGCACCTCCTCTTTGCTATATGGTTCAATGCTTGAAAAATCAAATTCTGTCATCTTGTTTAAATCCATTTACATTTCGTATAACAGCACAGTCCGCGATTGTCGGTTCAATAGGCAATCTCGTATGCCTTTTCTTTCAGCATCCCGTTATAGAACGACACTGTGGTTATCTTTGTCCCTTTCGTCACTTCGAAAGGTTTCGTGTATCGCACAAAATGCCCGTCACCGGTATGGTAGTAAAGTACCGTTCCCTCCACCTCCCAGTGCAGGGTGGCCATCGTCCGGCCGTCGTCACCTTTGGCAAAGGTGGCCCAAGGCTGGAAAGAGCCTGTGCCCGTCCGGTAGTCGTTGGCTTCGAGCCGCAGGCGATGGTCGGCCACACGCGACCTGAAGTCTTCCCAGTTCTTGACCGACAGCGGCGACCACAGTACTTCGGCCATAGCGCAGAGGCGCGGCAGGAGCATATATTCCGCCATTTCGGGGGTATTGATGTATTCGGTCCACAGATTGCACTGTCCGCCAAGGATATGCTTTTGCTGCGCGGCGGTCAGTTTGGCGGGCATCGGGTCGAACTCATAGACCTTGTGCAGCGTAACCAGCGAATTGGGCATTGCCGGAGGCTGGAAATCGGCATTGCCCTGATAGAAATTCAGGTAGCAATACTCCATCGGCGTCATAATCACGTCGTTGCCACGGCGTGCCGCGGCAATGCCGCCTTTCATACCCTGCCACGACATCACCGTCGCGTCGGCCGAAACCCCTCCGTCCAGTATCTCATCCCATCCGATGATTTCCTTGCCTTGCCGTTTCACATAGTTCTCCATCTCCACAATCATCCAGCCCTGCAGCTGCTCATAGTCCTTCAGCTTCAGGTCCTTCATCCGCTTGTTGCAACGCGGGCAGCGTTTCCAGTTATCCTTTACGGCCTCATCGCCGCCGATGTGGATATATTTGTACGGGAAAAGAGGTATCACCTCGTCCATCACACCCTTGAGGAACGACATCACGCTGTCGTTGCCGGCGCACAGGATGGCTCTCGGCGGCCAGTACGGGCCGAACTGGACGGTATAGGTCGTGTCGTCCTCAGCACAGGCAAGGGCGGGATAGGCCTCCAGCACGGCGCAGCAGTGGCCGGGGATTTCGATTTCGGGAATGACGTCGATATAGCGTTCGGCGGCATAGGCCACAATCTCCTCGATTTCGGCCTTGGTATAGTACCCGCCGTTGGTGCGCTGCTCGTCCTCGCCGGCCGGGTCGGCCTCGCCCCAAGGCTGGTCGTCGCGGTCCACGCGCCACGAGCCTATGTCGTTGAGCAACGGATACTTGGAAATTTCTATTCGCCATCCGTGGTCGTCGGTCAGATGCCAGTGGAACTTGTTCATCTTGTACTGCGCCATCAGGTCCAGGTGCTTCTTCACCTGGCTGACGCCGAAGAAATGGCGCGACACGTCGAGATGGCTTCCGCGCCACACAAAACGCGGATAGTCCTTGATGTGACAATAAGGCAGGTGGATTTTCGAATAGCGCACCACGGCGATGTCGACGGGCAGCATCTGGGTAAAGGTTTGGAAACCATAGAAAAGGCCGCGTTCGCCGTTGGCGGCGATGACGATGCCGTCGCGGTCGATATCGAGTGTGTAGCCCTCGTCGCCAAGCGTCGGGTCATAACTGTCATTGACAATCAGTTGGAGGCAGTTTGCCGAAGGCGCGCCGGCAAGGGCGGGGCTCAGATGCCACTGGCGCATACGCGCCGAAATGTATTTCACCACAGGGTCGTTCTGCCCCATATTGCCAGCATAGCATTTGGTGGACGACGACAGCGTGAAATAGCTATTTTCGACAGCAATTTCGGCCGGCTTCGGGATAATTGAATAGTTCTCTACCGTCACTTTGCGGCCGCACGACACGCACAACAACGCCATAACAGTCAGAAAACAAACAACATATATTCTTTTTCGCATTTTTTACTCTTTTAATATAAAAATGCAAAGATAACATTTTTTTTCCACATCACGCAACTCTGGTTCTTTTTTTATTTTTCAACACTTTCCGGCCGAAAAACCACCATTGACAACCAGACACTTAAGGTACCTTCTTCGCCCGTTGTACGGTATTTGTACAGTATTTGTACGGTATTTGTACGCTTTTGAACTGTACATATACTGTACAAATACTGTACAAGTACTGTACAACGGGCGAAGAAAGCCAGGTCGATCAGGCTTTTAGACGGACGTTTTTTTAGGGCTTGGCACAATTTTTTTTTCCTTTGGGTGTTAAAGTGGGAAAACATCGCAAGAAAAATGAGTAGCACGCAATTGAAAAAACTCCTGTCCGACTCGATGATTTACGGGTTGAGTTCCATCATAGGCCGTTTCCTGAACTACCTGCTGGTGCC
This sequence comes from Bacteroidales bacterium, assembly GCA_017429685.1. Classification (GTDB taxonomy): domain Bacteria; phylum Bacteroidota; class Bacteroidia; order Bacteroidales; family P3; genus Colimorpha. The sequence goes on from JAFROL010000010.1 coordinate 9,263, forward strand.
GCTGTACACCTACACGCTGGTGAGCTCCGGCAACTACGGCGTCGTCACCAACATCTATGCCTACACCGCACTGCTGCTGGTTGTGCTGACCTTCGGTATGGAGACCACATTCTTCTATTTCGCCAACAAGAACCGCGAGCGGCACGAAAACGCCATCTCGACGGCGCTGTATATGGTCGGCAGCGTGGCGCTGCTCTTCATCGTGGCCGTAAGTATCTTCATCGGTCCGATTGCATCGTGGCTTGGCTACGCCGACCATCCTGAATACCTGCGCATTATGGCCATCGTCGTAGCCTTCGATGCCTTTCAGGCCCTGCTTTTCGCCTATCTGCGCTTCCAGGGCCGCGCCTGGAAATTCGCGTCACTCAAGCTGCTTTTCATAATCGGCAACATTGCCCTGAACCTCTTTTTCTTCGTCCTGGCACCGCACCTGGCACAGTCCAATCCCGACATAATGCACTGGTACAGCGTCGACAAGCAGGTCTACTACATCTTCCTGAGCAACCTGCTGTGCACCGTGCCCATAACGCTGGCCTTCATTCCCGAACTGCGCGTTATGCGACACGGCATCGACAGCAGCCTGGTGCGACAGATGCTGCGCTACACGTGGCCCCTGCTGATCTTCGGACTTGTAGGCATCCTCAACCAGGTGGCCGACAAGATCTGCTACCGCTTCCTCGTGCCGGGAGCCGAAGGCGATGAGCAACTCGGCATCTATGGCGCCTGCGTCAAGATTGCAATGATTATGGCTATGATCACGCAGGCGTTCCGCTACGCCTACGAGCCCTTTGTCTTTGCCCAGGGGCAAGGCAAGGAAAGCAAAGAAAGCCAAGCACTTGTAATGAAATACTTCATTATGTTCACCCTTCTGGCGTTCCTTGCCGTTATAGCCTATATGCCTCTGCTGAAACACATTATAGCGCCTCGCTACTGGGACGGTCTGCGAGTGGTGCCGATCGTGATGATGGCAGAAATATTTATGGGCATATATTTCAACCTCTCATTCTGGTACAAGCTGATTGCCAAAACCCACTGGGGTGCAATCATTTCGGCCGTAGGATGTGCCGTGCTGCTGGCTGTCAACATCGTTTTCGTGCCCCGCTATGGCTATATGGCTTGCGCCTGGGGCGGATTCTTCGGCTACGGAGTGTGTATGCTGCTCAGCTACTTCCTGGGCCAGCACTACAACCCGACGCACTATCAGCTCGGACGCATTGCCGCCTTCTTCGCACTGGCGCTGGCGCTCTATTCCGCTATGACGCTGACCGGCAGCGACGCCACTTGGAAGACACTGTTGCTCAACACCTTGATTCTCGCCATTTACGTGGCGGCTGTGGCTTACAGTGAGCGCGAACTGCTGGGGAAAATCAAAAACAAACTGACAAGACGCTGAAAAAGAGTTGTCGCGACGCCGGCAAGGCTGTCCGCCTTACGGCCGGACAAAACCTTATTGGCCAATGCACTGACCGGCAGGCAGCATCAGAAAGAAACGGTCTCGCAAAGCGAATAGGTAAGGCCGAAGTCTATCTGCTCCTTGCCGACGCACGTGGTGCTGTCGGCGTCGATTTCAGCCATACTGAACTCGTCGACATTGCCGTCATAACGGTAGCAACGGCAGGTCTTGCCGCACGAGGCCAGAAGCACAGCGGCAAGCGCAAAAGCAGGGATTGTTTTTTTCAAGACAGACTTCATTAAAGTTGAAATTTACAAAGTTGAAAGTCGAGAGTTGAAAGTTAAAATACAGTTTTCCGTTCTCACTTCTCCGTTCACACTTCTCACTTCTTCGTTCTCACTTCTCCGTTCTCACGGCCAGGAATTCTCCTATCGTCTTCTCGTCGATGTTGCGGTAGGCATACGAGGCTTTAACCTCGCTGTCGTCGAGCAGCAGCACTATTGGGAACGAGGCTCGTGTGATGCGCACGAAAAGCTCCTTATCAATGTGCTTTTCACTGTAGCGTGGCGAACGCGAAACCTCATAGAACTCATCGTATGCGGTCGAGTCTTTCACCGTCGGGAAAACATAGGTTATGCATTCAGCGTCAATATCATATCGGCCAACGATGGTCGAAATTTTCTCGGCTGCCAAGCGGCAATAGCCGCATTTGGGGCTGAAGAAAGCCACAAGGTGCCGGCCCTCGTCGAGGCCCATCCCCGTCAATGCGGGAGCGGCAATCGTGCTGTCGGCCACCACGGCCGCATCGCTCGACGCAAGCTGCTGCAGGAACAGCTCCTGGTCGAAACGCTCATCGTCGTCGGTGAAGAACCAGCTGTCGGGAGGGGTAAGGATGAACGTCGTCACGATGGGTGTAAGTACCAGCGCGGCAGTAACATACCATTTGCTATAGAACGGCATCGACGCCAATATGCCGACGCAGAGCATAACGAACATCATCACCATCGAAAGCAAATCGCGGACAAAAAGAATCCGCGTCATATAGAAATACATCAGCGTGGCCGTGGAAAGATAGATCAGCGCCACCAGCCACCAGCGCGGATACCATTGGCGCGATGCGAACTTGAAGACAAACAGCAAGATGAATATAAGTACTGCGTTCTTCAGTATCGACTGGACAGGCGTGAAGGGTATAAGGTCGCCGAAACAGTGGCAGTTGTCGGTCCGTCCGACAAGGTGGGCGTAAGTCAGGAAGACCACGAAACAGACGAGAAAGAGCAACGCCGCCAGTACGGTGAACCTGTGATGCCGATGCGATATCAGCGACGCCCCGAGGATGAGCTCGAAAGCCAGCACGAGCCTTGCCAGATAATAGCTCAACGTCAGCGGAAAAAGCCCGAAACTGTAGACATACATCTCGAAGGCGTCGATGGTGATGTATTTCGCCACCGCCGAGATAAGAAAGACTACGCCTACAATGATTTTAAGCACCGAGGCAGAAATGCGCAACGTTTTCATCTGCAAGTCGTCAGTCTTCAGTTGGATGTTCGGTAGGAATAGTGACCACGGTGTCCATATCGAGCTCGAGGCAGTCGACCTTGCGCGTTGACGTCACATACTCGCCATTCTTAAGTTCCTGCACACCAAGTTCCAAAAGGTGTTCGCACTTGAAACCGCGGTCGACGTTGACGACAACCGTGTCGGCCACAGTGCTGGTGGAACCGTCGAGAGCGACAGACTGATAGCTCTCGCTGATGCAATGGCAATAGCGGCTTTTCTTGCAGGCAGCAAAGGCAACGACAACGGCTGCAAGCAGAATGGCTGTAAATATTTTCCTGGTTTTCATTTTGCTGATTATCATTCGTTCATATAAGGTTCAAAGTCGAAATCCGTGCATAGCACCGAATCTGTGCGGTCAGGATAAAGCACAGGGTCTTGGTCGAAAAGCACATAGCGCATATCCTCGCAGGTGCCTTTGTCTATTTTCACGATGCGGATTTTCTGCGGATTGGCCTGCTGGCCGAAAACGGCACAGCGGCAAGTGCGCTCTTTGCCACACGACGTAAGGCAGGCAATCAAGGCCAAAACCCCTGCAAAAACAACTATTTTCTTCATATTGATCAATGTTTGAAAATCGAAAATGCAATCTGTTTTTTTGAAAGAATTCAAAATGCAAAAATACCACTTTTTTTTCATTCCACGAAAAAAAAATCACAACACCCTACAAATCAGCAGACCGTCGCGGATTGCCAGCATCGTGTTGGCGACACGGGAATCCTGCTGCACATAATTGTTGAACTGATTGATGCAGAGTGTGTCGGCATCGTGATGGGTGTCGGTGTCGAGCACTTTGCCGCCCCACAGGACATTGTCGACGAGCAAAAGTCCGCCGCGTCGCATCCGCGGGACAAGGATGTCGTAGTACTCCCTGGTGTGACGCTTGTCGGCATCGATGAAGGCAAAGTCGACTGTCTGTTCCTCGGCTTCAAACACGTTAGGAATCAACTTTTTTGCATCACCGATCCGCACATTGACGCGCTGCGCTATGCCGGCCAAAGAAAGATGGTGGCGGATAATGTCGGCATACTCTTCGTTGACTTCGAATGTGTGCAGCGTTCCGCCTTCGGCAAGGCCGCGGGCGATGCAGATGGTGGAATAGCCGACAAAGGCGCCCACCTCGACAGCACAACGCGCTGCTACCGAACGACACAGGAGCGTCAGCAACTGCCCTTCGGCAGGACCGCAAATCATCTGCGGCTGCGCGGTATGGAGGTGCGCCCAGCGTTCGATGCCGTCGAGCACGCTGTCAGGCAGCGCAGTATGCGATTCTATATATTCACTGATTGTCACCATCAGAGGCTTCTGAGCAATTCTTCGAGCGACACTTCGTCCTTGATGAGGACGTCGCGGGCCTTCGAGCCGTTGTAGGGGCCCACGATGCCTGCGGCCTCCAGCTGGTCGATGATGCGTCCGGCACGGTTGTAGCCCAGCGACAGCTTGCGCTGCAGCAACGACGTGCTGCCAAACTGCGAGGCGACAACAAGACGTGCCGCGTCGTTGAAAAACTCGTCCTTTGCCTTGGCGTCGAACTCCTTGTTGGGCGCATCGTTTTCGTCGAGGTATTCAGGCAATACGAAACCTTCACCTTCGGCATATCCGCGCTGGTCGCCAATAAACTGCACAAGTTTTTCGATCTCGGGCGTATCGATAAGGGCACATTGCAGACGCACCAAATCCTTGCCTGCCAACGAAATAAGCATATCGCCACGACCAATCAGCTGCTGGGCGCCGCCAGTGTCGAGAATCGTCTTGCTGTCGATGCCGCTGGTGACGCGGAACGCCACACGGGCCGGGAAGTTTGCCTTGATGGTACCGGTAATGATGTTGGTCGTGGGGCGCTGGGTTGCGATGATAAGGTGGATTCCCACGGCACGGGCCAGCTGGGCCAGTCGGCAAATCGGAAGTTCCACCTCCTTGCCAACGGTCATAATCAGGTCGCCGAACTCGTCGATAACGACAACGATATAAGGCAGGTAGCGGTGTCCGTTGTCGGGATTCAGCATACGCTTGCAGAACTTCTCGTTGTATTCGGTGATTTTGCGCACCTTGGCGGCCTTGAGCAGGTCGTAGCGCGTGTCCATCTCGATGCAGAGCGAGTTCAGCGTGCGGACCACTTTCTTCACGTCCGTTATCACAGGCTCGCGCTTGTCGGGGTCCTTGCCCAGTTCGTCGGGCATCACAGCCAGATAGTGCCTTTCGATTTTGGAATACAGCGAAAACTCGACCTTCTTGGGGTCGATGAGCACCAGCTTCAGTTCCGAAGGATGCTTGGTATAGAGCAGCGAAGCCAGCACTGCATTGAGGCCCACCGACTTACCCGTACCCGTAGCACCAGCCATCAGCAGGTGGGGCATCTTGGCCAGGTCGGTGACGAAACATTCGTTGCTGATGGTTTTGCCAAAGGCAACAGGCAGTTCCATCTTGGCCTTGCGGAACTCCTCGCTTTCGAGCATCGTCTTCATAGCCACAATCTGCGGCTTGGCGTTGGGCACCTCTATTCCGATGTTGCTTTCGCCGGGGATAGGCGCAATGATACGTATGCCGAGGGCTGCCAGCGACAGGGCTATGTCGTTTTCCAGTCCCTGTATCTTGCTGATGCGCACGCCACGGGCAGGCTTTATTTTATAGAGCGTCACCGTGGGGCCCGGCTGGGCTGAAATCTCGGTAACCTCGATGCCATAGTCGCGCAGTGTGTCGACAATGCGGTCCTTGTTGGCGACAAGTTCCTCTTTCGACACCTTGACATTCTTCTGTTCCCAATCCTCCAGAATGTCGGTATTGGGCATCTGAAAATCCTTAAGGTCCAGCTTGGGGTCGTAAGGTTCGTCGATGCCGTAGTGCACGCGGTAGTCGTCGGGGTCGGTCTCCGCTCCGTCTTCGGCGACAGGCTCTGTCGCCTGCTTGACGCCGGAATCCGGCACTTCGTGGACGGTGAAAATCGGTTCTCCCCCACCCTTGCCGCCATCCTCGCCAGGACGGCCGGCACGACGGTTGATGCGTTCAAACTCGTCGTCGATGCTGAAGGTCACCTTTTCATCGTCATTGGTCTCGACTTCAGGCTGCTCCACGTCGATAGGCTCCGTCGGGCCGCTCTCGCCGCGACGCTTGCTCACGCGGTCGATGACAATATTGTCCAAATGCGAGTCCGACTCGAAATCGGCGCCCTCGCCGTCGTCCTCTTCGCCGTCGTTGCTTTCGTCTTCGCTTTCATCCTCGTCGTCGGCAGCGGTGTCGCGACGGAACAGACGAGCAAAAAATCCCGCTTTTTTCTCTTCTACCACACCGTCATCCTCGTCGTCGGCGTCGATAACCTCAGGCGAAGCCGCCTTCTCCTGCGGGCGTTCCTTGCGTTCGGGCAGTTTGATGCGAACGTGATGGACCATAACCAGAAACAGACAGGCCAGAAACAGGAGCAGGATAGGCAATCCAATGTGCAGCAGGCTGAAGAGCATTCGCGCCAGCTCGGTGCCGACAACGCCCGACAGGGCGGCGCCAAGCGTGGACTGGTCAGCATCCTCGGGATTGGCAAGCCATCCGACGGTGGTGCAGACCCACAGCACCCAGAAAAGCACAGACCACAGCGTCTTGCGGAACAGACGGTCGTCGCGCCACAACGTGCGGCGCGGTTCCTTCTGGCTTTTCGACGTGAGGTTCTTCGTCACCAGGCGCAATCCATATACAAAAAGGAGAAAACAGAGTCCCAACGATGCCATTCCGAACGAGCCGCTCACCAGTACCGATGCCAGCCAACCGCCCAGGGTGCCGCACCAGTTCACAGCCCTGGCGGGTTCGAGTCCGTAGCGGACGTATGCCAGCACATAGCTGACAATGGCTACAAAGGTATAAACAGCCAGCAGCGCGTAGAACGATCCACGCGCCACTGCAAACTGGGGCGTTGCCAAAAACTGCTTCAGGCTGCCCTCTTTGGTAGGTTTGACTTTTTTCTTCTTTTTGGACATAACTATGTTTTTCTGACTTGCGCGCGACAGCAGGCAATCCGTATGCCGTCTGCCGCCGCCGAGCCTCAACTCGCAATTGCCAACTGCAGACTATTCTTCCTGCAGATACTCCATCTCTTCCTGAATCTGTTTGAAGAGAGCCTTGAAATCCTCGTCCGAGATGGTTTCGTAGCCGCTGGGCAGCAGCATATCGACCTCTTTCACCTTGCCTTTCTTGATTTCGGTGGCAGTCAGGGTCAGCTGGCGGCCTTCGCCAAGGTCGGTCGAATACTCAAGACCGATACCCTTCACGCCATTGAACAGCAGGTTGACGTCGGGACCCATCTCGTCGCTGTACCAGATAACGGTGGGATGGTCCTCGCCCTCCTCGCCGAAAACGTGGATGACGGCCTTCTTGGCTGTAACGCCGGCGACAGTCTTGGTCTCGCCAGCCACATATTCGATATAGAAGCCTTCGGTGCAGGGGATTGTAAGGCTGTCGATGTCGTTCTGCGTAAGCTCGCTTTTGGCAAGGATCTTGCTCGAACCCTTATAGTCGAGCTCCACATCGTTCTGCGACAGGTACATAAAAATCATACTCAAATCCCAGCACGCAAACTGCTTGTGGCCGTCGACAAGCACATTGTTGATCATCGGCGAGTTGGTAAAGACCATACTGGACGTCAGCACCTTGTCGTCGTAGACCTTGAGTTCGGCGGTAGCCATCTGCTCCGGGACCGTGAAAGCCGTCTCGCCGGTCGAAGTGACAGAATAGGTTATAGTGCCTCTGAATGTGTTCTGGGCCAGAAGGGCGCCCGTCGACAAAACGGCAAAAGCCGCAATAGCAAGTATTTTCTTCATAATTATTATTAGTTTTGTTTCCTTTATTAATTGATTTTAAAAATATATAACGGCACATTGTTCCAAATATTATGGAGCGCCGAAAAAAAACTTTTCATCCAGGCGCTACAGCACCTCTTCGAGAGTCCACATACGATTGGAGTTGGAGCCCTTGACCAGCACCGTGGCGCCGCTGACGGGATTCTGCCTCAGCCAGCTGGCGGCCGCCTCGGTGCTTTCAAACCATACGGCGCCATCGGTGCCCTCGGCAAAGCGGAACTCGTCGCCTATCAGCACAATACGGCCGAACCCAGCACTCCGTACGCGGTCGAAAAGCTCGCGATGCTCGTTGCGCGAATCGCTGCCGAGCTCCTTCATCGCACCCAGGACGACCATCTTGTTGTCGCCCTTCATAGCGGCAAAATTGTCGACAGCCACACGCATACTCGACGGATTGGCGTTGTAGCAGTCCAGAATCAGCGTGTTGCGTTCGGTGCGGCGGCACTGCGAACGGTTGTTCGAAGGCACGTATTCCTCGATGGCAGTCTTGATGTCGAACAGCTCGACGCCGAAATAGCGTCCCACACAAACGGCAGCCATTGCGTTGGCAAAGTTGTAGCCGCCAATCAGTTGCGACTGGACGCTGTAGACCGTGTCGCCGTCCTCGAAATAGAACTTCATACAAGGGTCGGCCGACACATAAGAGCCCTTGCACTCGGCCGTTTCGGCACTGCCGTATGTCACCACCGACGCCATCGGCAGGTTGACGCCACGCGGACAGAAATCGGCCGTATAGTCCGTCGGCATAACCCCGGGGATGGAAGGCACCACGCCCGGCAGCACCGAAGGCGACGACGGCAGCTGCGCCATCTTCTCGGCGCGCTCCATCAGAATCTCGTCATCGGCATTGACGAATATCACACCTGCCATTGCCGCCAGATGCCTGTAGAGCTCGCTCTTGGTGCGTATCACCCCCTTGAACGACCCGAAGCCCTCCAGGTGGGCCTTGCCGACATTGGTGATGAGGCCGAACTCCGGATTGGCGATATTGCACAGAAAATCAATCTCGCCCGGATGGTTGGCACCCATCTCGACGACGAGCATTTCCGTGTCGGCGGGCATCGAGAGCAGCGTCAGCGGCACGCCGAGGTGGTTGTTGAAGTTGCCCTGCGTGCAATGGACGCGGTATTTTTTTGAAAGGACAGCATTCACCAGCTCCTTGGTGGTCGTTTTGCCGTTGGTGCCGGTGATGCCCACAACGGGTATCGTGAGCTGGCTGCGATGATAGCGCGCCAGCTCCTGAAGCGTCTGCAGCGAATCCTCGACCACGATGCAGCGGTCGCCGGCCTTGCATTCCGGGTTGTCGACAACGCAGAGCGACGCACCTTTTTCCAGAGCCTGTGCGGCAAAGCGGTTGCCGTCGAAGGTGTCGCCCTTGAGGCCGAAAAAGATGCACCCCTCGCTGATTTTGCGCGAATCGGTGGTGACGCAGCGCGTCTTGAGATATTCTGAATAAAGTTCTTCGATAGTCATAACAGGACAGTTTTCAGCACAAACGGCAAAAACAACAAATTAGTATGGCACGACGGCGAAAAAAATCCGCACCCCGCCGCGACACGCATCGCCTTTTGCCCTTTTTTTCGAACTCAGTTCTTATATCGTTCTTATATTCGCGATATAAGAACGATATAAGAACTGCGTTGAAACGCTGTGCGAAAAGGCGAGGCTGCCGGCTTGCGGAAACGGAGCGGCCGTCCAAGGGGCAAGGGGCATCGGGAAGGCCGCCGCAAGGCACGCAGCGGCATTGCGGCACCGGTCAGGGCCACACGGGACACAACAAACAAAAAAAAGGTTCTTCTGCTGAAGAACCCTTTTCGTGTCGGGGCGAGAAGACTCGAACTTCCGACCCCTTGCACCCCATGCAAGTGCGCTAGCCAACTGCGCCACGCCCCGAACTTGGTCTGCATCGTCGGTATTTGAAAACAGCTGTTTTCCTCCTCAAATGCGGGTGCAAAAGTACTACTTTTTGCGATACCCACCAAATTTTTTTTGCCTTATTTTCAGAAAAATTTTTCTAAACTGCGCTAACTATCTAACCAACAACACCGTACCCTTGCGCACAATTTGGTCGTAGGGGTAGGTGATTTTGTGGCAGGAGATGAGATAAGTGTACACTCCCTGGGGGCATTTTTGTCCATTTTGGCCTGTTCCGTCCCACGGTTTTTCGGGGTCGTACGACTCGTACACGAGCACTCCCTGACGGTTATAGATGAAGATATGGTAGCGTTGCACGTCGTTCATCTTGACCAGGAAGGTGTTGTTGGTGCTCTCGTCGGGCGTGAAGGCATTGGGAGCCCACAGCGTGGTGTGGTCCACATAGACGGTCACCGTCGTAGTGTCGAAGCACATATAGGGATTGTAGGCCCACAGGCGCACGCTGACGGAGTCGACATCGTCGGGCACGAGGAACGTCACTTCGCGTTCGTCGCTCTCAACGCCGTCGGGGAACTCCCACTTGCGTGTTGTCGAATACTGGCTCTTGTCGGTGAAGACGGCCTCCATCTCGCCAAGCGACACGGTGCGCGGCGTCACCTCGCCGATGGCTACAGGCATAGGCTCGACGGCAACGGTGGCCGACTCGCTGTTGGTGCAGACGCCATTGGCTGCCAAGACGGTATAGACCGTCGTGCTGGCGGGATTGACGATGATGTGCCTGTTGGTCTCCTGTCCGCCAAGCGTCGGGTCGGCAGGCTGGGACGACCAGGCGAAGCTCTCGGCTTCGACGGCCACCGTCAGTTCGGCGTCTTCGCCACCGCACACGCCGGCATCGCCCTCAATAGCAATGTCGGGGATGGTGTCGACGACGATGAGCACCGAGTCCTTGCCGTAGCATTCGGCGCCGTTGGCCAGTCCGTAGACGGTAATCATCGTTGTCGTGTCGGGCATAAAGGTGTGCTGTGTAGCCACATCGAATGTCGTGCCGCCATCGAACGAATACTTGTATGCTCCCGACCCCGTGAGGGTTGTCGACTCGCCTTCGCAGATGCGTTCGCGCGAGGCGGCGACGTGGGTCTCGGGCAGTGGGATGACGAGGACCCTTATCGAGTCGAAGTCCTCCCATATCTGTCCGTTCCAATGGGTATAGGAGCGGACGTAGTAGATTGTGGTCTCGCTGGGGTAGACGCGGACGGTGTCGTTTTCATACTCGAACGGGGCCTGACCGGCCACATACCACACGCAGCTGTCGATCGGCACGGCGCTGCTGCCGCGCACATAGAGGTCGACCGGTTCGGTGGCACAAACCGTCGTGTCGGGACACTGGAAACCGAAATGGTGGCGTATGCCGATGAGCATTGTGTCGGCATTGTTGTTGCCGCACGAGTCCTCGACAAAGAGGCGCCAACGGGTGTCGGTAAGGGTCGACACGATTATCGATTCGCCTGTCCTGACCTGTCCGTCCGACAAGTTGCGCCACTCCACACGGCGGTTAGGCATACCGCCGTGCACGTTGGCGTTGAGTTGGATGGACTGCACGGCGCTGTGCAGCGTGTCGCGTTCTATCTTGCAAGTCAGCGGGTCGACATCGAAGATGGAGAACTGGACCGTATCGGACGGGCAAAGCTCATATGTATTGAATGTAATCACCGAAGTTTCAACACCTTCAATCTCTCCATCCATATAAGGGATGATGGTATAGTTCAGTTCGGTGACACCTGCCGGGAAGGCGAAGCTGACGTCTTTTTGCTCGAAATCGACGCCATTGGATGCCGTGCCGGAGAAGCCGACAGTCATATAGGTGGCATCCGGGCTGGCCTCGGGACGCGACATATGGATCACAGCCATACAGCCTTCATACAGGTCGCTGGGGTTCTGAGGGTTGGCAGGGTTTTCGAATTCGAACGAAATGGCATTGGACGAAAGGCTGTTGGCCTCGAGGAAAACGCCCGAATCCCAAACGTTATCGCCCACGTCGGCGATGGCCATAACCAGATGGTAGGGTGTGCAGGGAATCACCGCAGCCTTGGCGGTAAGCACCGTTGTAAAGCCGTCGTATTGAATGCTTTGCTGCGTATTGCTGACATAGTATGCCGAGTTAGTCAACACACAGGGAGTACCGGATCCTGCAGAGGTACCGCCATTGACAGTGTTGATAGACACCGGCATCGAATCAGTCCCCGGAATGATGGCGATATTGTAATTGTTATAACTGCCACCTTCTGGATTCAAACCTGAGATAAAGAACGCAAAGATATCATTCACATTGCTACACACATACTCCGGATATTCTTCGGAGGCGAAAATATAGTTGAACTTGATTGAGTCGGACTTGGGGTAAAAATCGAATTCAAGCACAGCACAGTCGTTTATTGTCCCCGAAGCAGCGCTGGCCAATGCTGCATTGTTATAGTGTGGGCATCCAGCCAAATAGCCACCGCCTTGACTGTTGGGGCCCACAGCGAAAGTGACATTTCCTGAGCCCATAATGATGCCCGAAGCGAGGCCCAGGTTGGTGCCGCTGGTACCCGTCGAAAATGTACCGATAGATGTACAGTTGATATTGCCGGCCGAACCGTTGAATCTGACGTTTTCGACTGTGACACCCTCGCCCACCAGCACCTGCTGCACCAGCTGTTCGGGGGTCATATTCAATGCCGCTCCGGCAGTGACCTGCAGCTGAGCAGACGCAAACGAGGGAAACAGTAGTGCCAATGCCACTACTGCCATTCCTTTTAACACATTGGTATTTTTAAATATATACATAAATGCACATTTTTTCACGCTGCAAAATTACAAAGATATTTCAAAATAATTATAGTATTCAATAATTATTTTTGAAAAAAAATGACAATCCAGTATTATATTACTGATTGTCTACTGTTTACAAACGATCAATCCGAAAATGTGAAATATACCGTCAGCGACGACAAGGCCGTTGGCGAAAGGATATCCACATCCTGGTTATCGGCGGCATTGAGCGGCTTGGTTGTCGACGTGTCGACCGCCGTCAGTTCCACGCCTTTGCCCTTCAGGTATTCTGTCAGCGTACGGAGCCGCGACTTGTTGAGCAACGCACAGAACGGGATGTCGGCACTAAGGTTATAGGCCGAAGCGATATGCAGTTTCAGGCCTTTGTTTTCATTCAGGAAAGTGGCCATCTGATCCATCCGTTTTCGTCCCGACGGCGACAGTTCGCTACTCACCGGCGACCCGAAAAGATCGTCATAGCTGTAGGCCTTGTCCAATTCGAAGGCCATCAGGACGATGTTGCACCGCTCGGAACCGTACAGCAAGTCTTCTTTTGTACGCGAGAAGGCGATTTGTTGGCGATGAATGAAATGATTGACAGCATAACAAGCCAGCTCGTACTCTTCGTCAGGCTGAAGGAACAGAGCGAAACGGCCTTCGCTGTCGGTATGCACCTTCGACTCCTGTCGTTGTCTGGAAGAGACCGTCACCTCGGCATCGGCAACAATATTGCCAGCGACGTCGCTGACAACACCTGTCACCTTCACGCAATCCATCCTACCGGAGAACGAATGCAGATGTTCGTTGTCGTACACGTCGTACGTAATCCACCATCCGTTGCCATTGCCGTCGGTGGTGAAACCGTAGTCATCGTTGCGTGTGCAGAACGGGGCTTCGAGGCTTTGCACCGCGCTGCGGCCTATGGGGTACATAAGCACCGTGTCGCCAGTCTGCTCGAGGGCCACAAGCCGCGAAGCGTAGAGGTCGCTGCCGCCGTAGCTGTCGGAGCGGCCGCTGGAGGCAAAGATGAGGAAGTCGCCATAGAGGGCCGGCATCGTCTCGTCGCCCTCGCCATTGATGCGACGGCCCAGGTTTTGAGGGTATTGCCACTCGCCATCGCGCCACTCGCTATACCACAGGTCGCGTCCGCCAAAGCCTATGGGGCAGTCGGAAGCAAAAACCATAGCACGCCCGTCGGGCGAGAAGACCGGATGCTCGACCGAATAGGAGAAGCCATAAGGCTTCACGCGGCGCGTGTCGAACTTGCCGGGTTTTTTCTCGTAATACTCGTAGAGGAATGTGCTGCCCTTCTTGTCGATTTTGGTGTAAAAGAGCACACCCGTCGACGGATGACGGACGGCGTATGTCATCTGTGCATCGACAGCCAGCAGGGCAGTGTCGATTTCGGGGAACCCGAGTCGCCCCTTGTTGACGGCGACACCAAAAAGCATACCTCCCGACGAGATGTGCAGCTTGCCGTCGAGAAAGCAGACGTTGTCGATGCGTGCCGGCAGGCCCAAAAGAGCCACCTCGGAGGTCTGCAACGAGCCGTTCGCGCCACGCGGCCATCCCGTCTGGGCGCAAAGGGGCACAGCAACAAGCAATGCGACAATATAAAAGATTGTTCTTTTCACTTTTGGAGAGAGTTTATTTGTCAATCAGAACCATCGGCAGGACTTGCGACATTTCGGAAATGTAGTGGAACGTCAGTCCGGTCAGGTATTCGGGAGTGATGTCCTCGACGTCGCGACGGTTGTCTTCGCAAAGCACCAGGTCGGTGATGCCGGCCCGCTTGGCAGCAAGGATTTTCTCGCGTATGCCACCCACGGGGGTCACGGCGCCACGGAGAGTGATTTCGCCCGTCATAGCGAAATCGGCACGCACTTTGCGACCCGTGAAAGCACTGACCATAGCGGTAAACATCGTGATGCCCGCCGAGGGACCGTCTTTCGGCGTTGCCCCTTCAGGCACGTGGATATGGATATTGCTGTTTTCCAGTCTCTCGTCGCTTATTCCGAGCGATGCGGCATTGGCCTTGATGTATTCGAAGGCAAGAGTGGCCGATTCCTTCATCACGTCGCCCAGATTGCCAGTCATAGTCAGTGTGCCTTTGCCTTTCGACGTGCAGGCCTCGATGAAAAGGATCGTTCCTCCGACCTGAGTCCAGGCAAGTCCGGTGACGACGGCCACACGCGGTTCGGGGCCACGGCGTTCGCTCTGATGGAGCGGCAGCCCCAGGATGGGACGCAGCTCGGCGACGCCGACACGCTTCTGCACCTCTTCGCCCGACGCCACCTTGACGGCACGGCTGCGGATCACCTTGCCTATGGCCTTCTCGAGCTGGCGCACACCCGACTCGCGAGTGTAGTCCTCTATCATACGGCGCAGCACATCGGCCGTGAAAGTGAAGTCGCCACGTTTGAAACCGTTGTCTTTCAGCTGTCGAGGGACAAGATATTGCTTGGCAATCTGGAGCTTTTCCTCCATAATGTAGCCCGGCACTTCGATAATCTCCATACGGTCGAGCAGGGCCGGATGGATGCCCGCCGTGCTGTTGGCCGTAGCGATAAAAAGCACGTTCGACAGGTCGTAGTCGACATCGAGATAGTTGTCGTGGAAAGCCATATTTTGTTCGGGATCAAGGACTTCGAGCAGCGCCGCCATCGGGTCGCCACTGAAGTTGTTGGCCTGCACCTTGTCGATCTCGTCAAGGACAAAGACCGGATTGCTCACCTTGGCCTTGGCGATGCCGCTAATGATGCGGCCCGGCATTGCTCCGACGTATGTGCGACGATGGCCGCGAATCTCGGCCTCGTCGTGTACTCCTCCCAATGCCACCCGCACATATTCGCGACCCAAGGCAGAGGCTATCGACTTGCCCAGCGACGTCTTGCCCGTTCCGGGTGCGCCGACAAGGCACAGGACCGGCGACTTGCGCTGGTCGGTGAGGTTGAGCACTGCCATCATCTCAAGCACGCGCTCCTTTACCTTCTCAAGTCCGAAATGGTTGCTGTCCAGTCGCTTGCTGGCTTTCTGCATATCGGTATTGAAGCTCCCTCTCCTGCCCCACGGCAGGTCGAGCATCATATTCAGGTAGTTAAGCTGAAGACTGTAGTCTGGCGAAGCAGGATTGGTGCGCTGCAGTTTCTCCATCTCGTGCTCGAAATGCACAGCCACCTCGTCGCTCCATTCCATCTTCTCGGCACGTTTGCGCAGCTGCTTGACATCCTCCTCGTTGGACGAGCCGCCAAGCTCTTCCTGGATGATGTGCATCTGCTGGTTGAGGAAATATTCGCGCTGCTGCTTTTCCATCGACACGCGCGTTTTCTCCTGTATCTCGTGGCGAAGCGTCTCCATCGAGACCAATCCGCGGATATGACGTATCAGCGCCACAATCCTGTCCGAGTAAGTGCTCATTTCCAAGAGCTTCTGTTTCGCAGCAACATCAATTTCGATATGCGAGGCGATGAAATTGACCAGCATTCGCGGTCCGCGGATTTCCTTGAGGGTTTTGATGGTGACATCGTTGGAATTCACCGACTTGAGGTAAGAGGTATATTTGCGCAGAAGTATTTTCGCCGACTCGCGTTCCTCTTTCGAAAGCTCTTCAACCATATCGGCGGTGACCGTTTCGAGGCGTCTTCCCATCAGGTAGGGCTTCACGCTGACAATCTCGCCCAGCTGGAAGCTGCAGCTGCCGCGCAGGATACCCACCACTTCGCCGTTGGGCAGGTCTATGACCTTGACCACCTGCGCGAGGCATCCGATATCATAAAGGTCGCTTCGCTCGGGAATGTCGGAATAGTCGTTGCGCTGAGTCACGACACCGATATATTCGCCGCTCTCGGCAACACGACGCAACAGTTTGAGCGACATATCGCGCGTTATGCCGATAGGCGTTATCGTGCCCGGAAACAGCACATTGCCAGACAATGGCAGTATCGGGACGACATCAAGACAGTCGGGATTCTTGTCAAAAAGGAATTCCTCGGGGTTCACCCCGTCGGACATCGGCAGCACCTCGATCATAGCAGAGCCCACATTCACCCCTTCGGCAACATCGTGAAAAAGTTCGTCAATATAATTGTTCTTCATAAAGAGTTTTTTATCGTTAGTCAGGCTTCGGAGCGGCACTGGATCGCCCCAAAACAAATTCTTTTTACGCAAGAACCGTTCAAAAGTTTCGTTTCGCGAAACAAAAAAGAAGGATTCGGATAAAGCAAAAAAAAAGCTCTTGCAAGAAGAGCTTTTTCCTAACATTTAACCTAAAACAAACTACTTATTATTTTTGTTGTATCTTTTGTACTTGCTCATAAACTTGTCGACGCGTCCAGCGGTGTCAACCAGTTTCAGCTTGCCAGTGAAGTAAGGATGCGAGGTGTTGGAGATTTCAAGTTTCACAACATCATACTCATTACCGTCGGTATAGACAACCTTCTCCTTGGTGTTGGCGCAGCTCTTGGTAAGAATCATATTGTCGTTCGACATATCTTTGAACACTACCAGTCTGTAGTTCGAGGGATGGATTCCTTTTTTCATCTTATTAATTTTTTGCCGTTTTAAACAGTGGTTTTGTAAACGATTGTTATAAAAAAATTGACTTGTTTCTTCTTATTTGAGTTTGCAAAAGTACACACTTTTTCCAAACCTGCAAAATATTTTTCTTGCCCCGACAAGTTCTCCCACCACAAACATCTGGCTATCAACGCAAGACATCATAATATTTTTTTATCGCTACTCAAGGTTGACTATCCATCAGCAAGCCTGCAGGAAGGAATTATTTTTGAATTTTGGCCCGATTTTATTCGTAATATGATATCTGGCGCGTAATGACCTCATACAGATAGCCTTCGGTCGGCGTGACGTGGTAGACGTAAGCCTGCGTCCAGTTGCCCTGCTCGTCATAATAATAGGTATAGAGGAAAGCCTGGCGCAGCGTGGTGAGATAGTACGAGCAGCGTTCGGCCAGGAAGCCCTCGGTATCGTAGCGCATCTTGTCGGTGCCGCGATAGATGCCGTTCTCGCCTTCGGTGAAAGTAGTCAGCGAGCGGTATCCGGCGCTGTTGTAGTCGTACTTGGCCGACGAGACCTCTTTGCCGGCCTCGTCATAGGTAGTCACACGCTGCAGCACGTTCTTCTTGTCGAAATAATAGACCGTGCGTGCTTCGAGCGAATCGGCAATGCCAAACATCTCGGCCGTGATGGTTCCCGCCTTCTTGTCGTAGTTGTAGGTGGTCTGCGAAAGCAGTTCACTATATGGCTCGTGGGTGCGTATGTCCTTGACCAGACGATTGTTCCTGTCATAATCATAGCTAACGATGATGACCGGATTGCCCAGTGTGTCATAGTAGGTGTTTTGCGTGAAATAGCCTTCGATGTTGAAATTGTTGCGCACCGGCTGGCCTACTATGCGGCCCTGTGGCGTGCGGATGGTTGTAAGCACCGACTTGACGTTGCCCTTCAAATGCTCCTCCTGCAAGTCCACCCCGAAATGCTGGGCGCGGACAGTCGGACATATCGAAAGGAGCAATGCAGTAAGAATCAGTATTCTCAGCTTCATAATAACATAGTTTTGAAAATGCAAAGATACACATTTTTTTTCAAAGGAAGCCTTTTACAATAAAAAAAAACAGGTTTCCGGGACTACGCTCTTTGCAAAGA
Organism: Bacteroidales bacterium; assembly: GCA_017429685.1. Lineage (GTDB taxonomy): Bacteria > Bacteroidota > Bacteroidia > Bacteroidales > P3 > Colimorpha. The sequence goes on from JAFROL010000010.1 coordinate 27,401, forward strand.
AATCAAAGTATAACGGCCAATAGGCAAATTGGCATTTCGTCATTACGGTTTGCTCGCCCCGACCCCAAGCGAAGATTTTTTTTCGACTTTTCACACGATTTTAACCTTTTGTTCGTTATACGGTTTATTAAGATTCGCGTCGCGCGAAAGGAAACGGAAGAAATACACAATACAACACACTCGTTTTCAACGCATAGACAAATCATAAAAGCAATTTTAAATATTTTTAACAGCCAAAAAAGAACTTTTCAAGCCTTACAGGCACACTATAAAGTCGCAGAAACATATTAACAAAAACAGCAATGCTACGCAAACGACTGACCATCATTATCCTGGCAATACTTTGCCTCGCCGCCCAACCGGCCACCGCAGGCCGCGGCAAAAAACAACAGCCACAAAAGGGCTACCACTTCACGCTATTCATTTATGGCAACAACGACACAGTGATGTACCTCGGCAACTACTATGCCGGCCGCACCTACGCTTTCGACACGGCATACAAGACGCCCAAGGGGATGTTCGTTTTCGACGACAAGGAGCGCGAGCTGAAGCCCGGACTTTATTTCTTCGTCAACCCCACCGGCACCTATGTCGAATTTGCCGTCTACGGCAACGAGAAACTCAATTTCCACTTCGATACCGAAGAACCTGGATGGCAGACAAATATGAACGTCAAAGGGTCGGAACAGAACCGCATCCTGTTCGACTACCACAAAGCCAACCGCGCAATATACCGGGCCACCGACTCGGCACGCGCCAACATCACCGACAGCGCCGAGCTGGCCATTTTCAGACGTCGCCAGGCCCTGCTGATGGACAGTATAAAGTATGCCTATATCGACGAAAACCCCAACAGTATGCTGGCCCTTCTGATGAACGCCACACGCGAGCCCGACCCTCCAAAGGATGGACCTGACGGCAAAAAACTCAACGACCGCGAACTGTGGGAGTATTATATGGACCACTACTTCGACCATACTCGTCTGGACGATGACGCCCTGATACGCACACCGGAAATGGTTTTCAAGAAACGGCTGGACCGCTATCTGGACGGATACCTCAAGAACGCTCCACCCGAAACAATCATCGAATATGTCGACAAACTGATAGACAAGGCGAAACCGTCGAAAGAGAATTTCCGCTATCTCGTCCACACCATCACCGAGAAATACCTGCAAAGCAACGTTATGAGCTACGACGCCGTGTACGTCCACCTGGTGAAACGATATATCGAGCCGGGCCTGTGCGAATGGATGTCGCCTTCGACAGTCGACGCCAATGTGAAACGCGCCGACAAATGGGATAAGCTGCTCATCGGCAAGACTGCACCGCAGCTGATAATGAAAGACGAAAAAGGACAGTGGCACAACCTCTATGCCAACAACAACAAGTACACCCTGCTCATCTTCTGGTCGCCGACCTGCGGACACTGCAAAACCATCATCCCCGACCTCTACAAGCGCTATGCAAAATACAAGGAACGCTGCGACATCGGCACCTTCGCCATCCTCAGCGAACCCGACGAAGAGACGCACCCCAAATGGATTGAATTCATCAAAAACAACAACCTCAACTGGCTGAATATCGACGGTGCCGAAGCCAACATCGACTGGCACGACGTCTACGACATCGAAACGACTCCGCAGATTTACCTCTTGGACAAGGACAAAAAAATCCTGGCCAAAAAACTGAATGCCGAAACCTTCGAGGAGGTAATAAAGATACTGGAGAAGATTGAGTAAGGGGAAGTTAAGGGAAGTTAGAGGAAGTTAAGGGGAGTTAGAGGGAAGTTAAGGGAAGTTAAGGGACAATACATTTTCAGATCCACTATATCAACGTCAAACATTTCATCCAATATAGCGTCAAACATTTCATCCAATATAACAATGAATAAACGTTTAATCATCATCGGCTGCGCAGCACTGACACTGATGGCAGCCTGCAAAAACAAGGACAATATGGACAATCCTTTCTTCGGGGAATGGAACACGCCATACGGCATCCCCGATTTCGAAAAAATCAAACCCGAGCATTATATGCCCGCCTTTGAAGAAGGCATAGCACGCCAAAAAGCCGAAATCGACGCCATTGCCAACAACTCCGAAGCGCCGACGTTCGCCAACACCATCGAGGCCCTCGAACAGAGCGGCGACCTGCTCAACGAGGTCAGCGCCGTCTTCTTCAATCTGGCCGAGTGCATCAACAGCCCCGAAATGGAGAAGATTGCCGAAGAGGCCACACCCCTCGTCTCCGCCCACGGCGACGACATTATGCTCAACGCCAAACTCTTCGAGCGCGTCAAGGCCGTCTACGAGCAGCGCGAATCCCTCGGACTGGACGGCGAGCAGATGCGTCTGGTCGAGGAGACCTACAAGAACTTTGTCCGCAACGGCGCCAACATCCCGGCCGACAAGCAAGACCGCTTCCGCGAAATCAACAGCCTGCTGGCATCGCTGACGCTGCGTTTCGGCAACAACGTGCTGGCCGCCACCAACCAATACAGTCTCAGCCTCGATGCCGACAAGGCCCGCAGCATCGGCCTCGGCGACGACCAGCTGGCAGCAGCCTTCGAGGCCAGCGCAGCAGCAGGCATCGACGACCACGCCCGTTTCACACTCGACATCCCCAGCTGGGAACCTTTTATGCAGAACTGCACCGACCGCGAGCTGCGCCAACAGATGTGGGAGGCCTACGCCAACCGCTGCACCGGCGAAAACTATAACAACAGCGTCCTTATCGACAGCATCGTCAACCTGCGTCTGGAACGCGCCAACATCCTTGGCTTCGAAAGCCACGCCGCCTACACGCTCGACGACTGCCTGGCCAAGACCCCCGAGGCTGTCTACCAGTGCCTGATGGACCTCTGGACCCCCGCCCTGAACAAGGCAAAACAGGAGCGCGACGAGTACCAGAAGATGCTCGAGAAGGACCAGCCCGGCGCCAAGCTGCAGCCTTGGGACTGGCGCTACTACTGCGAGAAGATGCGCAAGGAACGCTATGCGCTGAACGACGACGAGATACGTCCCTACTTCCCGCTCGACAAGGTGCGCGAGGGCGCCTTCACCGTTGCCAACAAGCTCTACGGCATCACCTTCCGCGAAAACAACAAGCTGCCCAAGTACCATCCCGAAGCCATAAGCTACGAAGTGCTTGACGGCGACAAGGTTATCGCCATACTCTATATGGACTTCTTCCCGCGCGAAAGCAAACGCAGCGGCGCCTGGATGACCAACTTCCGCGAGCAATACATTGACAAAGACGGCAACAACGTCATCCCCATCATCTCGATGGTCTGCAACTTCACCAAACCCACCAAGGACAAACCCTCGCTGCTCAACTTCGACCAGAGCGAGACCCTCTTCCACGAGTTCGGCCACTGCCTGCACGGCATTCTGAGCCAGTGCCACTACCGCTCGCTGAGCGGCACCAACGTGCCCCGCGACTTCGTCGAGATGCCCAGCCAGGTGATGGAAAACTGGTGCCGCCACCCGCAGGTGATGAAAGAATACGCCCGCCACTACAAGACCGGCGAGGCCATCCCTGACAGCCTCATAGCCAAAATCGAAGCCGCCGGCACCTTCGGACAGGGCTTCATCAACACCGAGCTGCTGGCAGCCTCGCTGCTCGATATGGACTACCACAGCATCACCAAGCCCACCAAGATCGTCCTGCCCGACTTCGAAGACCAGGCGATGGCCAAAATCGGCCTCATCCCCGAAATCATCAGCCGCTACAAGAGCTGCTACTTCCAGCACATCTTCAGCGGCGGATACTCGGCAGGCTACTACAGCTACACCTGGACCGCCATCCTCGACGCCGACGCCTTCGAGGCCTTCCGCGAGAGCGGCGACCTCTACAACCCCGAGCTGGCCAAGAAGTTCCGCTTCCTCCTTTCGCATGGCAACACCATCGACCCGATGAAGATGTATGTCGACTTCCGCGGCAAACAGCCCAGCGTCGAACCCCTCAAACGCAACCGCGGCCTGATTTGAACGGAAAGCTGAAAGCTGAAAGCTGAAAACTGAAAGCTGAAAACGACTCCGATTCCAAAAACTCTTTAACCTTTAATCTTTAACCTTTAAACTTTATTAAACCTTTATATAAATGGGAAGAGCATTTGAATACCGCAAAGCAAGAAAACTGAAACGCTGGGGACATATGGCCCGCACCTTCACCAAGATAGGCAAAGAAATCGAACTGGCAGTGCTGGCCGGCGGCCCCGACCCGTCGAGCAACCTGCGCCTGCGCCTGCTGATGCAGACCGCCAAGAGCGAGAGTATGCCCAAGGAGAACGTCGAACGCGCCATAAAACGCGCCACCGAAAAGGACAAATCGGCCTACAAAGAGGTCGTCTACGACGGCAAGGGCCCTCACGGCACAGCATTCGTCGTGGAGACGGCAACTGATAACCCCACCCGCACCGTCGCCAACATCCGCGCCGCCTTCGTGCGCGGCAAAGGCGAGCTGGGCACGATGGGGATGAACGACTTCCTCTTCGAACGCAAGTGCAGCTTTGTCGTGGCCTGGCGCGACGACATCGATATGGACGAACTGGAGCTTGAACTCATCGACTGCGACATCGACGAAGTGTTCCGCGACGAGGACGAGATAATGATCTACGCCGACTTCAAGAACTACGGCCCCATATCCAAGTACCTCGAAGACAAAGGCTACGAAATCAAGTCGTTCAAGTTCGAACGCATACCGCTGACGATGCGCGAGCTGAGCCCCGAGGAGCAGGAGGACGTCAACGGCCTCATCGAGCGCCTCGAAGCCGACGACGACGTGGTCAACGTGTTCCACAATATGGCCTGAAATTTTGTATTTTTGGTCCCAAAACAGAGTGCCTTTCTGCCAACCACAGCAGAAAGGCATCTTTTTTACACACATATACCATCGTATATATCAACAATATACATCAAAACAAAAACTTTTTTTCGCCAATTTTCCTCCAATTCAAAAAAAAGTTGTACTTTTGCACCCGATTTCGCAAGAGAAATCACACCAATAACCACGCATAAGAGCGTGGTTGTCGGCAAAGCCGACACCAACACGCCGCATTCGTCTAGTGGTCCAGGACAACTGCCTCTCACGCAGTAGATCATCGGTTCGACTCCGATATGCGGTACAAAAGCGATAGAATCTTTTTCTGTCGCTTTTTTTATTTTGTCCTTTAATTCTCCAAAAAATCCTTTCCCCGTGGGCAGAAATCAATAAATCCAATTGAGTTTTTCTCTTTGTAATAATGCTGTATTTCGTTGATTATTAGGTAATGGAAATTGAATTTTATCCCGTAAAGGCTCAGTATCAAATAAAATGCGTATCTTTGCACCTGATTTAGACGCGAGTTGTCTAAGCGATGCAAAAAGCATTTGTAAAAGGTCACTCTTGAAATTTGCCCAATTTCAATCATATCAGCTGACTCCGATACTGATGCCTTTGCTTATTTGGTATGTTTTCGCCACAAAGCGTTAGCATATTTCAAAGCATGGGATAAAGTTCGTAGGTTTCAAGCTGATAGGTCGGGCAAAACCTCAAGAGTTGAAACAAGCAACATTGTCTCCATGCTTTTTTATTGAGTTAATAACCGCCAATCCGGGAGATAGAACGGCGACAAAAAGGGAGTAGCGAATGGACTATATCTCGGAGGCTGAACGATTGAGGCTCTACTACAAAGGGCTTTCCGAGGCTGGCGGCAAAAAACAACTTGCCAGTGTCTACCCTGATATTGTGTCCGACGTTGAAGACCCAGACAACGATACGACTATAAAAGAGTGTTCTGAGTATCTCCTCAACACGATGCTTCCACTTTACCACAAGCTCGCCTACGTCAACAACAACCGTTTCATACACGAAGACCTCTCTCTGTTCGAACCCCTGCCACAGCGATTATACACCGCTAGCGAGATTTATGCCGCATTACAGACTTTTGCTCCATACGCCGTCGGAGAGATAATCCGTACCATTGGCTGCTCTTCTGCCACGTTGGCACAGTTGCAGCAAGCGTTTTCCTCACAGGACAAGGCTGCGTTCACCAACATCATCGACACTCAGGACTGCGACCTGAGTTTGGTGAGCTCCGTTTGCGAATATCTCTGGCCTCTGTACATCCACCAAGCAGACCCAACGGAGGAGGACATTATCTCCAGCCTCGATGCAGTAGCCGGTATACTCCGTTACGAGCAACATCCCATCAGCCGATCTTCCCAAAAACTGAGCGAGGCGGTGGAACCCTATCTCGATGGTGGCGACGAGGAATCTTATTTGCAAAAACTTGAACAATATAACTATGATGCTTTCGACAGCCTGTGTTCCTTCTATCGCGACAACTACGACCGCTTCAAGCCAAAGGAACGCAAACAGATTGAGCCGATTATCTTGAATGGTGGCGGCAGCATCGACGGTGAGTTCAACCTGCCCGATGACTATTTCTCGATTCGTAACGAATCAGACCACTTCGAAGAGTTTTTTGGGCTGCATCCCGACGTAGTAAAGGCTGGTTCCGGACAGTTCGAATTACTTGTAAACACATTATCGCAGTTGGGCTATATTGACTCTACCCCTGCCGTCAAACGTCTTTTCGCCTACCGTTTCTCTGGCCGTATGCGTCCTGCGAAGGTTGCGCCTATCGAATGGCACGGCAAAAACGGCAACTCATACGAGCTCATCTATATGGTACGCAATATGACGGAGAGAGCCAACTACCGTAAGATGCGGAATTTCTTTTTTGGACCAAAGTGGGTTGCTGACCGGGATAGTAGTTATGCCCGTGGTGCCGACTACCGCCTGAAAGAACTTCTCCATAAACTGTACCCTACACTACCCGACCAACTGTAATTTTATCTATAATTGTCTATAACTGAAAAACAGAACCGAATAACAAGTAATTTTGCAAAAATATAAACCTTTAAATCTTAACGATATGGTATACAGAGTAACCGTCAAGAGCAGCAAGCTCACAAGTGGCATCCGCGTCGAGCGCGGCATGAGTGTGGATGTGGTAACCAACAACATCACCAACCCAGTAACGACCAACGGAGGCCAAGCCGTAGCCGATGCCTTTATGCGTATCTATGGCATCGACATCCGTAGGGCTGGCGCATTAAGCATGGCATATTTGGACGTTCAAAGAATTGGATAAAAGTACTAATATGGATAATGCACATTTAGCACATTTACATAGCAAGAATAATAAAAATAATAGTTAAATATGGCAAAGATAATAATCAACAAATGCCCTAATTGTGGCACATGGTGCGAAGCCGAGGCCAAAGGTATTGTCGGAAAGTTGTTCAGAGGATGGGGGAATACCATGGAACAAACATCCGAAATGGGAAGTAAACTGCTCGGTGGTTTTGGAGAATTTACAGGAGCCGTTGTTGGAACATATATGGGGGCAGCGAATGGTCTTATTGAGGCCGTTGCTGGCGACAAGTTCCAGTTTGTTTGCCCTGAATGTGGTGCTAAATGGAGTACGGATGACGAAAAGGATGACCAAACACCTCTTTTCAATCTGGAAAAAGAAGTGATAGATCTCGTTGACAAGTTCGGCGAAGCATGTATGAACGGGAATGACGGTCTCAACAAATATGAACGTCAGGTACAGGCCAAATTGAATGACTCCCGTAATTCAGAGTTGACCAAGATATATCTGTACGATATGCTTGCTGCTACCCAGCATGAGAAGGGAGAGGGTGCAAAAGCCCTTTCATCTGTCAATGGTGCCTTGGCCATTTCTAAAGACAGTCCTCTTTCGTTGTCCATAAAGGGTTATGTTCTAGGCTCTGGCAGGAATGCCTCTGATGCTGTAGCAGCCCTCAGCTCCTTAATCAACTATAAAGAGTTTTCAACGGATGGAAATTCTGTCTTATATACCAATGAACAGTTCCACGACCGTTTTGTGGAAATACAAAATCAATATGCAACAGGTTTCCTCAACATACCAGTTGAGCAACGAAGATTTCTTTACTTGGTGGACGGCAATATCGACGATAAACTGAAATCCTTGCCTGAGAATGTCAAGTTGCTTCCAGTATCTAGCCTACCCACAGAGCTTGAAATTTTGGGATTGCCACAGGATAACACTCTATACATCTGCCATCCGTATAAGGGCAATATGTATATCCCTGCCTCAGACTATCAATTAGAGCTCATCCGAGACGAATTACACGAATTTTGCCATATTATGGAATGTCTCGGTGCAAAATATATTTCTCTCCGTGACAGTCATTCAAACAGTGCTGAAGAAATGAGGAGCAGGAGTAATTCCACCAAGGCTTCTGTAGGTTACGAAGAAAAGTCGCTAAACTCCAATGTTTCGACAGCTACAAACAAGAGCATTAGTGCAATGGTCTCGCAAGAGCTTTCTGAGATCAAGGAATTCCGCTGTACACCCGACAGAAAGCCCTATCTTCCAAACGACAAAGTCTGGTATGGGCATCGACAGGAATGGCAAAGGAAGGTTGTCAGCCGTCTGGAAGGAAGACTGATTAAAGACGTGTACACTATAGCCACATCACATACAGAGTCAATATCCTCTTCGAAAAAACTTGCTGTGGAAGCTGAGGTGAAAGCCCTCGGTGCTGAACTTGGCGGTGGTTATGAGGGTGAATCTTCTTTCTCTATCCAGCAGTCAGAGTCTTATGCCCAGCAGGTTGAAGTGGAGTTTTACCCACTTGAAGAATATGAAACAAAACCACAACGAAAAATATCGACGACCAACAACATTCTTATGACCGATGAGAAGATGCCCAAGAAAACGAATTGGACAGTTGTCGCATTGGTTGGTGTGATAGTTGTGCTAGCCGTCATTCTGGGTGTTGTATTGCTTCAGCTGACATGAGTAAATCCAATACCATCGACTTTCCACAAAATACTCGCCGCACTTATACGGCTGTGAAACGCGCTTTCGAAAAGTGCGGCGAGTTTCACCATGTCCGTTGCGACGAGCGAACCTTTGTCATCACCGCTCGTCATGGAGCATCGCTATTGGCATTAGGTGAGAAGATAGAGGTGCATGTGGTGGCAACGGGTACTCAATCCTGCCAAGTGCGGATAATTTCTGGCAATCAGATTCCGCTAAACATATTCAACATTGGCAGCAACAAACGCAATGTCACCAACCTCTCGGACTGGATCTCCAACCAAGTCTACCGTCTATGCAGCGACGCAGAACTTTTTCTATAATTGTCTACATTATCAGAACGACAGCGAAATAGGGTGTATCTTTGCAAACAAAATAAGCAGACATGATATATCTCAAATCATTCAATTTGCCAAAAGATACATGGGTTGACGAGTATTTTTCACCCACCCCTTATGCCCCCCAAGACCTTCCTGATGTATATGATAAGCTAAGGGCTGAGTTTGACAGTAGAACCATTCATCGGAGCTGGTACCCATGGAAGACTTTCTATAACAGGGATTTCTGTCATATCGAGTTTTCGGACATCACCATCTTCTATGGAAACAACGCATCGGGCAAGACCACGGTACTCAATGTCATAGCCGAAAAACTGGGTCTGCAACGCACGTCTCTTTTCAACACCAGCGATTTCTTCACCCACTATTGCGAGGGCAACGGAGGATTTGAGCTCTCTGACAACCACAAATCTCCCAAAGCAATTGGCAGAGGTAAGATAATTGTCAGCGACGATGTTTTCAAAAGAATACATCAGGTACGCGACTATAACCAGCAGAAGGACGAAGAAATAGAGAATGCGTCGAACGTATACTGGGCAAAGGAACACGTCCCGAAGTCACTTACGGTTTCAAAGTTCATCAAAAGAACAATTGACTACCGGAGGCGAACGGAAATGTCCAACGGAGAGGCTGGCTTCCAATATTTTATCGAAAACATTCCTGACGAGGCATTGGTGCTGCTGGACGAGCCGGAGAATAGTCTGTCGGCAGAATGGCAGATGTCTCTTGCACACGAACTATACATCATGGCCACACGCAGAGATTGTCAACTCGTCATAGCCTCACATTCGCCATTCATACTATCAATGCCCGGCGCGAAGATATACAACCTCGATTCTACTCCAGTGCAGACTGTCAAGTGGTATGAGCTGGACAATATGCGAGCCTACTACAATCTATTCAATATGCACCGTTCTTCATTTGAAACCAGCAAATAATACTACTAATATCATGGAAAATACTGTTGATTGGATATCATGGAAAATACTGTTGATTGGAACAAATACGATAATGCCTCACTTGGTGAGAAAACTCAAATGCTGAAAGTGGAGGCAGAGAACGGTGATGCTATTTGCCAGCTGGGGTATGGGTGTATGTTGAAGAAGGATTCCCCCACAGAAGCCAGAAGATGGTTCGAATCGTCGGCTAAACAGGGTCTGGACTTGGCCAAATATGCTCTTGCCCTTGTGATGACATCCAATGATCGTCCACAACCACTTCTGCTGTTCAAGGAGATTGCGGAAAAGGGTTGCGTCTGTTCAATGTTTGCACTTGGTATGGAATACGAGATATATTCCGAAGAAGGGCGAATTCCCAACTACCAAAGGGCGATGGAGTGTTATCTAAATGTCATTTCCTGCCAAGATAACATTGATTGGTTGAAAAGTCAACTGGGTCCATTGTTTGAAAGCGAGATTATCGATATGCTATATCTTGACAAGGAGTGCTTGGTTGGTGCGGCAGAATATAGGATTGGCATGATGTATCTGGACGGAAACGGTGTGGAGAAAAACCCGGAAACCGCTCTCGATTGGCTGAAAAAATCATCCGACCGTGAGAACTGGTATGGGCGATACACCATGGGTTATATTATGGCAAAAGGAGCATACGGTATTGAGCGCGATAAAGAAAAAGCCAAGCAGTTGCTTGAGTCATTGCTTGACGACAATCATAGCGATTGCAAGTCTGAGAAGCTTCGCTATGCATTAAGTCTATGCGAATAGTAATAACGCCAGTATCTACCTAACGATGAAAAACACAATTGATTGGGAACTATACGAAAACACCCCGTATGAATATGACAAAAACAAGATGCTGAAGGCTTGGGCAGAAATGGGTGATGCTGATGCTCAATGCAAACTTGGTGATAAATATTATTATGGCGTTGGTGTTGCAGTGAATTTTTGCGAAGCTTTTCGTTGCTATAGTCTTGCTGCTGAACAAGGTAATATGCTCGCACAGTTTTATTTGGGAGTTATGTTCGAACATGGATGGGGTGTAAAGCAAAACTATAAAGAAGCCTTCAATTGGTACATGAAATCCGCCTTGCAAGGTGATGAAATGTCTCAGAATAATCTTGGACATCTTTATGACTATGGTCTGGGGTTGCCCGTAGATTACAACGAGGCAATGCGATGGTTCAGAATGGCAGCGGGGAAGGGAGATTCTGGTGCCCAATATAATATCGGACGAATGTATTATTGGGGGAGAGGTGTGAGCGCGGATTATTCGGAAGCTCGCAAATGGTTTCTTCTATCGGCCAAACAAGGACATCACGAATCGCAATATAGCCTTGGCATAATGTATGGCAGAGAAGGAAATGATGAAGAATCACGATATTGGCATCAGTTAGCAGCAGAACAGGGACACATCTACGCAATATCACGCTATGGCCAGATGCTTTTGTGTGGATATGGGGGATATGAGGATGAAAAGAAGGCCACATTTTTACTGACAGAAGCAGCTTCTTGTGGCGATTCTAAAGCACAACTATTAATGGGGGTGATATATGAGACTGGCACTTGTGGAAAGGCAAGAAACATTCGTCTGTCAAAAAAATGGTATAAATTGGCAGCGAAAAATGGTGAAGAGAGAGCCACCAAGTCACTACAAAAATACCAAGCTACACGTCATAGACGTAAGGACCATCATAAAAGAAGGACACGCCGATGAAACATTCTGGCATTATCTGGTAGAAACCGGAATACAAGAAGCATGGCAATTTGATGATGGCCGTGCTGGTGTCGCCGTTGTTGGGTCTGGTATAAAGGTTCTCAATTCCCAAATCTTCTCCAGGTCTTCCATAAAGTTGTTCGAGAATAGTTCGGTTAGGGGTACAAAAGCGATAGAATTAAACGATTCTGTCGCTTTTTTCTTTGATTATTCCTAATCTTCACCTTGGATAATCACACTCCAACCAGCTTTGGTATGAAACACATCCACAGGAGAACCCGAACACGGCCTAAATGATGTGTCATCGAATGCAATCCCCGATTGGGGACAAAGCAGCATTTTGGCACACCGTTTCCATTGAGTTCTTATATCGTTCTTATATTCCAGATATAAGAACGATATAAGAACTGCATAGAAACGATATGTAAAAATATGGCGCTGGCAGCAGCGAAAGGGGTATCGGAAGGGTTACTTCCTCACACTGATGACAATACGGATGCCAATGTCGTTGGCCTCTTTCGAGCCAAAGGCAAACTGGCGTGCGGTAACGCGCTGATAGTAGGGCGATTGAAGAAACGAACCACCACGCAAGACACGACGCTGCAGATTGGCGTTGGCAGGACGCTCAGGACCCTGGGGGTTAATCTGCGGATTTGAGCCGTAGTTGCCGTACCAGTCGGAGCACCATTCCATCACGTTGCCCGACATATCGTAGAGCTCCAACGCATTGGGCTTCAGCATCCCCGAGCCGTGGACCGAAGCGTCGCTGTTGTGCGACGACCAGGCCACACTGTCGGCCCTGTTGCTGCCGGCAAAGAGGTAGTTGGAGTCGGCACGGCCGGCGCCGCGCGCGGCATACTCCCATTCGGCCTCGGTGGGCAGACGGAACTGGTAGCCCGTGATGCTGCTCAGCGAGTCGACAAACTGCTGGGCGCGAGTGAACGACACGTTGTGGACAGGCAGGGCAAGGTCGGCCACGGCCGACGGATTGGACTTCATCACAGCGAAATAGAGGAACTGCGACACTTCGATGTCGGCAATGAGGAATGCGTCGAGCTGCACGGTGTGCGGTGGCTGTTCGAGGATGTCGGCATCGGGGTCGAAGACGCCCGACGAGGGATTGGTCGAGGCCCCCATCGTGAAGGTTCCGGCGGGGACGTATTTCATATCGAACCGCACTCCGTTGGCCTCGAACACTGTGTCGTGGGCCGGTGCCAGCCGATGCACGACTGGCGTCGGGTCGGTAGCCGGTGTGGGCGTCGGGTCGACGGGTTCCTCTTCGGGATCGCAGGCTGCAAATGTAGCCGCCAGAAGCAGCAGAATGGTGGTGAATCGGGTGATTTTCATCAGTATAGGATAAGTTGTATCAAATCAAGGCTTCGATGTCGGCGATGATTTTTTGGGCCAGCTTGTCGGCCTGTTCGGCGGTGTGGGCCTCGCAATAGATGCGGATGATGGGCTCGGTGTTGGACTTGCGCAGGTGGGCCCAGCTGTCGGCAAAGTCGATTTTGACGCCGTCGATAGTGCTGACGCGCTCGTTCTTGTATTTCTCGGCCATCTGGCGCAGTATGGCGTCGACGTCCATATCGGGCGTGAGGTCCTTGCGGTTCTTCGAAATGACGTAGTTGGGATAGGTGGCGCGGAGCTCGGAAGCCTTGATGCCGCGGTGGGCCAGGTTGGTCAGGAACAGGGCAACGCCGACAAGGGCGTCGCGGCCGTAGTGCAGTGCGGGATAGATGACGCCTCCGTTGCCCTCGCCGCCGATGACGGCTCCGGTCTGCTTCATCAGCGTGGTGACGTTGACTTCGCCCACAGCCGAGGCAGCATACTGGTGGCCGGCGCGCTCGGTGATGTCGCGCAGGGCGCGGGTCGACGACATATTGCTGACGGTGTTGCCGGGCGTGTGCTGCAGCACATACTCGGCCACGGAGACGAGCGTGTATTCCTCGCCGAACATCTGTCCGTCCTCGCACACCAGTGCCAGGCGGTCGACGTCGGGGTCGACGACGATGCCGAGGTCGCATTTCTGCTGCGGCACGGCGGCGGCTATCTCGGTGAGGTTCTGCGGCAGCGGCTCGGGGTTGTGGGCGAAATGGCCCGTGGGCTCGCAGTTGAGTTCGACCACCTCGCTGACGCCCAGTGCGCGCAGCAGGCGCGGAATGGCGATGCCGCCAGTGGAGTTGACGGCGTCGACGGCGACGCGGAAACCGGCCTTGGCGATGGCCTCGCGGTCGACCAGCGGCAGGGCCAGCACACGGCGTATGTGGCTGTCGATGGCGTCGCAGTCCTCGGTGACCTTGCCCAGATCGTCGACCTCGGCGAAGCGGATTTCGTCGCTGTCGGCCAGGCGCAGCACCTCGTTGCCTTCGGCGGCGTCGATGAATTCGCCCTTGGCATTCAGCAGCTTGAGGGCGTTCCAGTGCTTGGGATTGTGCGAAGCGGTGATGATGATGCCGCCGTCGGCCTTATGGTCGATGACCGACATTTCGGTAGTGGGAGTTGTCGACAGTCCTGTCTCGATGACGTCGATGCCCATACCCATCAGGGTTCCGACCACGAGGCGGTCGACCATAGCGCCCGACAGGCGGGCGTCGCGGCCCACGACCATCGTGAGGCGCTTGGAGGGCTGCTGGCGCTGCAGGAAGGTGGCAAAAGCAGCAGTGAACTTTACGACATCGAGTGGGCTGAGGCCCTCGCCCGCAGGACCGCCAATAGTACCGCGGATACCGGAGATAGATTTTATCAAAGACATTGTATTTCTGTTTTTTATATTAAACGCGCATTTTGTTTGTGAAATGCAAAAGTAATAATTTTTTCAAAAATCGCAGTGCCTTTCTTGCAGAAAAAAAAATAATTCGTATATTTGCTTTTTTGAAAACGAAATCATTTTTTCGCTATACCATTATATATCAGGGCAAAATTCTGCTTTGACACGTTTTGGAATGGCATAAAAAAGATATATATAGATATATCAGTAAAGAAAAGCAAAGATATGCACATAGCTATAGCAGGCAACATAGGATCCGGCAAAACGACGCTGACCGACAAGCTGGCGAAACACTACGGCTACGAAGTCCTGATGGAAAAGATGGACGGCAATCCGTATATCAACAGTTTCTATGAGGATATGCGCCGATGGAGTTTCAACCTGCAGATCTACTACCTCCACACACGCTACAAACAGCTGTTGGAGATGAAACAGACGGGACTGGATTTTGTGCAGGACCGCACGCTCTACGAAGACGCCTACATCTTTGCCCCCAACCTGCAGGCTATGGGACTTATGAACACGCGCGACTACGAGAACTACATTGCCGTCTTCGAACTGCTCGAATCGTTTGTCCAGCCGCCAGACCTGCTGATTTACCTGCACGGCGAGGTGACGACGCTCATCAAACAGATACAACGTCGCGGACGCAGCTACGAAAGCTCGATACGGCTCGACTACTTGACCAACCTCAACGAGCGCTACGAACGCTGGTTCGAAAGCTACGACAAGGGCAAAGCCCTGATTATCGACATCGACGAGCTGAACTTCGCCGACAGCCGTGAGGACCTGGGCACCGTCATCAACAAGATCGATGCCGAATTCAACGGATTATTTTAACATTCAAAATCATAAGCAATTATGAAAATTTTAGGCATCATTCCCGCACGTTACAACTCGACCCGATTCCCGGGCAAGCCCCTTGTAATGATTGACAACAAACCGATGATTGAACACGTATGGCACGGCGTATACGACACCGGCCTCGTAGACCGCGTCATTGTGGCCACCGAGGACAAGCGCATTATGGACGCCGTGGCTGCCTTCGGCGGCGAGGCAGTGATGACCAGCAAGAACCACAAGAGCGGCACCGACCGCTGTGGCGAAGCAATCCAGAAAATAGGCGAAGACATAGAAAAATACGATGTCATCATCAATATTCAAGGCGACGAGCCCAAAGTGGCCGCCGAACATCTGAAACTGGTGGTCAAGGCTTTCGAGGATCCCGAATGCCAGATTGCCACCCTGAAGAAAAAAATCAAGACCCTGGCCGAACTCAACTCGACCAACACGGTCAAGGTGGTGTGCGACCAAAATGGGAAAGCACTGTATTTCAGCCGTCAACCCCTCCCCTACATCCGTGGCATCGCCAAAGAGATGTGGCTGCGCACACGCCGTACCAGCTATTTCAAACATATAGGCATCTACGCCTTCCGCCGCGAAGTGCTGCAGCAACTGGTGCTGCTGCCACAGACGCCGCTGGAAAAATGCGAGTCGCTCGAACAGCTGCGCTGGATGGAGAACGGATACAGCATCCAGGTGCAGGAGACCACCAAGGAAAGCGTGGCAATCGATATGCCCGAGGACTTGCTGAAACTGTAAGCTCAAAACTCAGGGAACACAGGCTGACGGACGGCAGAAAGGGGAAAAACGTTACACCTTGTTTTCATCATCTCTAAACGAAAAACGCTAAAAATATAAATGAATATAACCGATTATTTGGTAGATTATCTTAAGACTGGCAAGGCTGTGGAAATACCACAGGTCGGAGTTCTTGCAGCCCAAGAGGAAGAGGCCCATTTCGACAAGGCCACGTCGACTTTCTATCCCACGCGGACAACGATACGGATTTCGTCCGACCGCAAGGACAGCAGTGATTTTATACAGCATCTGGCCGACAAGGAATGCGTAAGCAAACCTACGGCAGAAAAGATATGGAAGAACTATGTCGACGCCCTCACCGCAAAGATTGCCTCCGAAGGACGCTGCCAACTAAGCGACGTCGGTGCTCTTGTATGCACCGACGGACACTACACTTTCGAGACCTCCGACAACGTCAGCCTGAATGGCACAGCAAAGAGGATGCAGCCCGTAACGGGCATACGCAGCTTCAGCGCCACCGAATCCGGCGACCCATTTGCAGCATTCGACCAACCGCTGAAAGAGGGCCCCGTGACAAGCGACTCGCTGCTGACCGGAACGCCCAAGGCAACTGAGAAACACGCCGAGCCGGCAACAGCTGTCGTGGACGAGCCTGTCGTCGCAGACGAGCCCGAAACGTTCACCGAACCGGAACCAGTCGTTGAGGAAGAACCAGTCGTTGAGAGCGAGCCCGTGGTTGAGAAAGAACCCGTGGTTGAGGAAGAGCCCGTGACGGTAACCGAGCCAGAACCGGTTGTTGAAGAAAAGCAGATTGTTGAGGACAAGCCAGTTGTTGAAGAAAATTCGCCGGCATTCACTGAGAAGATTGCTGAGAAACAGGAACCCGCCGCCAAGGAAGAACCCGTTATTGAGGACGAACCCGCCGTTGCCGTTGAGCCGTCGACGGAGAACGAGTCCGAGCCGAAACCCACACAGCCTAAGGCATTCGACGACAGCGAAACCATCAACACCCTTCACCAGCTTGACGCCATCGACGAATCGGACGGGTCGGAAGAGAAAGCCATCATCGAAAAACGCAACAACAAAGGTAAAGAAAAGAAGAAAGGCGGATTCTGGAAAGCTCTGCTTTGGATCCTCACCATCCTTTTAGTCCTGCTGGCCTGCGCCGCAGTCATCGACCGCTATATTTTCAACAGCAGCGGCCGCGACTGGGTTTTGCAGCAGTTCAATTTCAACACCGCCCCAAAAGCCTCGACAAACGACTTGGCAGATTTCCAGGCTTCGGCCCCAGCCGACTACGACAAGGCCACGGCCCTCGACAACCTTACGGAATACACCTACAGCCTTGAAGGCCTACAGTTTGCGGACGACGAGATTGAATCGCAACGCGACGCAATTGTCGGCAACCTGCAGAGCTATCTCGACAAATTCCTCAAGACTATCAAACAGGGCGACAACCAAGAAATTTTCTTAGCACAGGTCAACTCCTACACCCTCAACAGGCTGAAGGACTTACTGACCGACAACGAGTTCCACTTCCAGTCGCTACTGACATACAAGGACTATGTTCGCGAAGATATGATGCCGATGCTGAAAGAAAAAGTGATGCACCGCAAAGCGAACACCGTCCAAGGCGAACTGATGAACTACGAGACCCTGGAACGCATTTTGAGCGAGGTGGTGCCTGCCGACGAGCTTACACCCGACCCCGCGGCAATTGCCGAGCAGGAAGCCGCCGAGCAAAAGGCAGCGGCTGCCGCAGCCCAAAAGAAAGCCAACAAGCCGGCACCCGTGAAATCGCATATCGCCACGGCTTCGAAGCAGGGCTACGACCTGATTGCCGGCACGTCGGTCTTCAAGAACAATGCCGACCGTCTTTGCTCGCAGCTGAAAGCCAAAGGATGCGACGCCTACATCATCAACCGCAACGGTATGTACTACGTCAGTATGGGCAGTGCCGCCAGCCGCACCGAAATCGAAGCCAAGTACATCCACGTCAAGGAATGGTACAAGGGCGACGTAACAATCAAAAAATGGTAACAAGAGAATGTGTGAGTGCGTTAGTGCGTTAATGCGTTAGTATGTTAGTGGCTGCCGCGTTTATTTCAACAGAAAACCTATCAACAATAGAACAGTAGATAATGGGAAAAAACAAACTGGCACGATTTGAAGAGAACCTGACGTTCCCCAACCTGTTCCAGGTGTCGTTCGAAGACCTCGAAAAGCAAGGCTTCGAATGGCGCGGACGCTGGGCCGAATTCTTCGGCAACAGCAATCCCATAGTGCTCGAACTGGGATGCGGCAAAGGCGAATACACCATCGCCCTGGCGCGCGAACGCAGCGACCGCAACCATATAGGCGTCGACATCAAAGGTGCCCGTCTGTGGCGCGGCGCCAAGACCAGCAACGAGGAACAGATGAAGAACGTGGCATTCATCCGCACTCGCATTGAGCTCATCACCAGTTTTTTCGCCCCCGACGAAGTTTCCGAGATCTGGATCACCTTCCCCGACCCGCAGCCCAAGAAGCCGATGAAGCGACTCACCTGCGAGCGCTTTCTGGAACGCTATCGGCAGATACTGCGTCCCGGCAGCTTTGTCCACCTCAAGACCGACTCGCGCGAGCTTTACGACTACACGATGGACGAGGTGATTGCCCCTGCTGGCTACGAAGTGGAGTTCAGCACATCAGACCTCTATGCCACCGACTATGGCGGAATGGCCACAGCTGTGAAGACCTTCTACGAGTCGATGTTCCTCAAAGAAGGCAAGCCTATAACGTATATCAAATTCAAAATCAAATAATCAACAATTAAATAATTTTATTCATTATGTCAGGACACAATAAATGGTCTAAGATTAAGAGAGCAAAAGGCGCAGCCGATGCTAAACGCTCGAAACAGTATTCAAACATCTTGAAACAAGTAGCTATCGCAGTACGTGAGGGTGGTCCCGACCCCGACAGCAATCCCCGTTTGCGCCTTCTGGTGCAGAACGCCCGCGGATGCAATATGCCCAAGGACACCCTGCAGCGTGCCATCAACAAGGCTAACGACAAGGACGCCGCCGCTATGCAGGAACTCACCTTCGAGTGCCACGTCAACCACGGCATCGCCCTCTTCATCGAGGCCCTTTCGGACAACAACAACCGCACCGTTGCCAACATCAAGTCGATTATGAACAAATTCGGCGGCACGCTCGAGACCAACGGCAGCCTCAGCTTCCTCTTCACCCGCAAGGGCGTTTTCGTAATCCCGCGCAAACCCGATATGAACGTCGAAGAACTTGAAATGGAACTTATCGACGGCGGTCTTGAGGAGATGGAGGTCGACGACGACTACCTGACCCTCTACACTGCCTACGAGGACTTTGGCAATATGGTCAAGATGCTCGAAACGATGGGCATAGAGTGCGAGAGCGCCGAACTGCAGCGCATCCCCAACACCACCCGCGAAATCGACGAAGATTCCATCCGCAAGGTTATGAAGGTCATCAACATCCTTGAAGAGGACGACGACGTGACCAACGTCTACCACGATATGGAAATCCCCGACGACTTCGAGGAGGAATAAATTAATGTGTTAATTCGTTAATGTGTTAATGCGTTAATTCGTTAGTGTGTTAATTCGTTAGTGTGTTAATTCGTTAATATATTTGTGCATTAATGTGTTAGAGATAAGTTGCGTCGGATTTTGCAATCCGACGCAACTTAATATAAGGATTTGCAATCCGCAAAATTTAAAAATACACCTTTCTTGAAACTCTATCTCGTACCCACACCTGTCGGAAACCTCGGCGACATAACCTATCGAGCCGTCGAAGTCCTTAAATCTGTCGACCTCATCCTGGCCGAGGACACACGCACCAGTCGCGTACTGATGCAGCACTATAGCATCACCACGCCGATGCAGAGCTACCACATCTTCAACGAACATCAAGTGGTTGCCGGACTCGTCGAAAAACTGCAAAGCGGGATGAACATAGCCATTGTCACCGACGCCGGCACGCCGGGCATCAGCGACCCCGGCTTTCTCCTTGTGCGCGAAGCCGTCAAGCACGACATTGAAGTCGAATGCCTGCCAGGACCGACAGCCTTCGTTCCAGCACTGATAGACAGCGGACTACCCTGCGACCGCTTCATTTTCGAAGGTTTCCTGCCGCACAAGAAAGGCCGTCAGACAGCCATCCAGCGTCTGGCCGAAGAAAGCCGCACGATGATAATTTACGAGAGTCCCTTTCGCCTAGTAAAACTGCTGGAGCAGCTGATTGAAGTCGTCGGCGAAGAGCGCCAAGTCAGCGTCAGCCGCGAAATCAGCAAACTCCACGCCGAAACCGCCCGCGGCACCCTGCGCGAAGTCCGCGACCACTTCGCCGCCAAAGAAGTCAAAGGCGAAATCGTCGTCATCCTCGCAGGAAAAGAAAGCTGAAAAGCGGAAAACGAAAAGCGAGCTGCCGCATTAGGGCTCTCCGTTCTCACTTCTCCGTTCTCACATCTATAATATTTTCATCGCAATCGCTGCGCAAGCCTCGGCATCGGCCAGTGCGTTGTGGTGGTTGCGAAGGTCGAAGCCACAGGCTTCCGCCACCGTATGCAGCTGATGGTTAGGCAGCCGCCGGCCGAACACACGCCGCGCCGCCCGACAGGTGCAAAAGAACCTGTAGTCAGGCCAATCCATACGGTACACCTGCATCACCGCCCGCAGGCACCCCTCGTCGAACGGGGCATTGTGCGCCACCAGCGGCAGCCCCTCAATCAGCGGCTCCACGCGATCCCAAACCACAGGGAATACATCGGCATCGTCCGTATCCTCGTGCCCAAGTCCGTGCACCTGCTGACAAAACCAGGCGTAATAGTTCGGCTCGGGCTTGATGAGGCTGTAGAACGAGTCCACCACCCTACCCTCGCGCACAACAACCACACCCACGCTGCACACACTGCTGCGCTGCCCGTTGGCCGTCTCGAAATCAATCGCTGCAAAATCAGTCATCGTCGTCTTTGTTAGTAATTAGTCAAATTATTTGACATTATTGGTAATTCACGGACATTTATGGTAATTCACGTTAAAAATAACAATTGCTGTTCAATTGCTGACAATTGCCGTTAAGAGAGAGAATACATTTTGCGTAACAAAATAATCTCGATTATTAATGATATCCGAGCATAGATTATTGTATTTCAAAATATAAATTTTATTATCTTTTCAATTATTATAAAAGCAATAATTACACATTTTACAAGTGGATTTTTGAACTAGTCGAAGAAGTCCTACCCTATCCTATCGCCGCAGAAGTCCTTGCGGCGGCAGGCTTTACAGTGGCGGCCCTGCCAGACGCTGTCGATGTGGTCGGCGGCGGCATCGACCAGGGCGGGCTCGTCGGTCAGGATGCCTGCCTCGAAGTTGCGCGTCGTCTCGCCCTTCATACCCATACCGGCGCCGGTCAGGTTGGCCGAGCCGATGTAGGCCATCGAACAGTCGAAAACAAGAATCTTGAAATGCACACGCGGACAGAGCCGGCGCTGCAACGTATTCGTCTGTTCGTCAGCACGAAGCGACGAAGCAGTGCCACCCCACAAATGACGGTAGCGGTCGAAATCCTCGCGGAAGTTCTCGCCCGGCTCCTTTGCGTGCAGCAAGCGCACCTCGACACCGCGGCGCAAAAGACGGTCCAATACGGCCAGAAACGGCTCGGCGCCGCCGACGCCCCTGGGGTTGCGCCCCGCGCCGGTCGCCGCGACATAAAGATCCTTCAGGTCGGCCGTGCCAATCCACAGGTCGTGCTTCACCGCCGCGCACAGCGCCAGCACCTCGCTGTAATGCTCCTTGTCTGCAATATAACGAACCATCGTCTCAATATTTTTGTCTTCGTCCGTAACAACGCAGAAAATGTCCGATTATTGCCTAACAAATCCACCTACTGCATTTGCGATTGGATATAGTAGATGTCCTTTTGCGTTCCTTGAGTGTATGGATGGTTGTCTCCCAGTTTTATTTTGAATATTGCAAGTGCTTTACCGAAGTATTCCAACGCCTTGTCGGTATTACCTTGTTTATAATACGTTACACCGATGTTATTATACGACGTGGCGGTGTCGGGATGCTCCGTGCCGAACACCTTCTCCATTATCGCCAAGACTTTGACATAGTATTCCAACGCCTTGTCGTAGTCGCCCATATGGTCGTACACCAAACCAATGTTGTTGTACGACCGGGCGGTGTTGGGATGCTCCGTGCCGAGCACCTTCTCCATTATCGCCAAGGCTTTGCCAAAGTATTCCAACGCCTTGTCGTAGTCGACCATATGGTCGTACACCAAGCCGATGTTGTTGTACGACGTGGCGGTGTCAGGATGCTCCGTGCCGAGCACCTTCTCACATATCGCCAAATCTTTACCATAGTATTCCAACGCCTTGTCGTAGTCGCCCATATTGTCGTACTCCAAGCCGATGTTTTTGTACGACTGGGCGGTATCGGGATGCTCCGTGCCGAGCACCTTCTCCCTTATCGCCAAGGCTTTGTCATGGTATTCCAACGCCTGGACGTAGTCGCCCATATTGTGGTGCACCACGCCGATGTTGTTGTACGACAGGGCGGTGTCGGGATGCTCCGTGCCGAGCACCTTCTCCTTTATCACCAAGGCTTTGCCATAGTATTCCAACGCCTTGTCGTAGTCGCCCATATTGCTGTACACCACGCCGATGTTGTTGTACGACGTGGCGGTGTCGGGATGCTCCGTGCCGAGCACCTTCTCCCTTATCGCCAAGGCTTTGCCATCGTATTCCAACGTCAAGTTGGAGTCGGCGAAGAAGTTGTTAATGAGGTAGCCGATATTATTGTATTCCTTAGCCAAGATAGCATTCTCTTCGCCATGCGGCAACTGCAGGTAGGCCGAGAGACTGTAGCCTTGTTTGATTAGGGCGCGCCAATAGAGGGCCAGCAAGGGGGTGTTGGTGCTGAGGAAATAGTCGAAGGCATCGAAGCCGACCAGGGTGTCGTGCAGGTGCTGCCAGTCGGCGAGGTGGTAGTACTGGTGTGCCAGCTCGGAGGTGCGGCGGTCGGACGCCGGAAGTGCGAAGAAGTAGGCCGCCGTGGCGCGGCGCAGGGAGGCCGACGCACTGGCGTCGGCTGTGGCGTAGCGTGTGGCTACGGCGGTGGCCACGTACTGGTGGGCAAAGCTGATGAGGCCGACGCGCACTACCAGGTGGTTGTAGGCGGCGCAGTAGAAGAGGTGCCAGTCCATCTGGCGCAAGCCGGCGATGGCGAGCAGCTCCTCCTCGCTCAGGCCGCGCTCGCTGAGGGCCAGCAGCGTCAGCGTGCGGCTCACCAGGTCGCGCCCGTAGTCCTGCTCGTAGCGCTGCAGCACGCGGTCGAAGAAGTCTTCAATACCTTGTGCCGCGAGGTAGAAGTCGATGCGGGCGTCGAGGCGCTCGTGGCTGCCGAAGCATATCAGCTCGTCGAGCAGGGTGCGCAGCACCAGGGTGTTCTGGTTCTCGGGGTCTGAGAGTATGCGCTGCCATTGGGCGGGGCTGAGGTGCTTGCCCACGCGCTCCAGATAGCCTTCGGCGAAGCGGCGCCGCTGCCCGTCGCCGAGGGGCAGCAGGGTGTGCACAGCATAGCCGCGGCGCTCGAAGGTGCGCATTGTGGCGTCGTCCTGCAGGGTGGTGAAAATGAACTGCACCTGTGCGTTGGCCTCGGGCAGCCACAGCAGCAGCTTTTCGTCCTTGGGGGCGCTGAGCTGGTTGATGCCGTCGATGACCACCACCAGCGGCTGCTGCCGCCGTCCCACCTCGGCTACGAGGCGCTGCGCCTCGTCCTCGGGCTTCTCCCGCTGGCCGCCAATTGGTTCTGTCTTGTCAATACAGTAGAGGTAATATATCTCGTTGCAGAGATGGCGCAGGACACCCTCGTAGCTGCTGCTGCCGAGCGAGTTGCCCACAAAGTGGTAGACCAGGTTGAAGTCGTCGCTCTCTTCGTGCTGCCGGCACCAGCGGGCCAGCAGTGCGCTCTTGCCCATACCGCTCTCGCCGGTGACAACAAGGTGGCGCTCCGCGGAGTGCACGAAGGCGTCCAGCCAGCCCAGCTCCTCCTCGCGCCCCACGAAGTGGCCCAACAGGCTGTTGGCGTATGCGCGGTGGGCGGTGCGCTCGCGCTCCAGCGGCGTGGCCTCCACATCGGGGAAGTGGCGGTCAAGCAGGGCTGTCACCTCGCGCTCCACCATCGTGCACAGCTCGTCGACCGAGGCGTAGTCGGCCACGGGATAGCGCTGCTGGCCGCGGATGCGCTTCTTGAGGGCCGTCTGGCGCGGGTCGTCGTCGGGGGTGCCGTTCTGCCGGATATAGAAGGCGGCGTCCACGTCGTTCTCGTTGCGCAGCACGCCGTAGAGCATCTCCATCTCGGTGATGCTGCGCCCGGCGGCTATGTCGTCGGCCAGCCAGGGGTAGCGCTCCAGCAAGTCGGGGTTCTTGTCCAGCTCGCCGGCCTCGGGGGCATAGCCGTAGCGGCTGCCCAGCAGACCGATGAAGAAGGGGTGCGAATGCTCGATCTCGTTCAGGCAGACGGAGATGACCTTGCCGCTGCGGGCCTCCTCGTCGGTGACGCCCCAACGCAGGTCGAGCACCGCGAGGTCCACATTGCGTCGGCGCGCCTCGACGCGCAGCGTGTCGAAGGTGCGCAGCAGGGCGCTACGCTCGGCCTCCATATCGGAGAAGGTGGAGGAGAGGAAGATGCGCACCTGGCGGTTGTCGATCAGGGCGCGGCTGTCGAAACGGGAATTGTTTGGCATAACAGGAATGTATTAATGTTATAATAATTATAGAGTACGAATTTAATAATTTGATTTATTGTTTAGTAAACACTCTTTTTCTTTAAACAGGAATTAACATAAATAACCAGTAATTAACATAAGTTAATAAGTAAATGGTCAAAGATAGTGTTCATTTTACAGCAATTAGACAGCAATTATTATATTGAACGTGAATTACCATAAATGCCCAAGAATCACCATAAATGTCAAATAAATTTGACTAATTACCTATATTTCAACTCTTATTTTCAAACAATTAAATCAGAAGGGCTTTAGGCCTTTCAACTGCAAATATACAAAAAAATAAGAAAAAAAAGCATTCACGTGACAAAAACTGACAAAATGTCAGTTCTAGGCATTTTGGACTGGTTATTGATAGTGTAAACAATGCGTAAATTATAGATTAAAATAAAAACAAAAATATATGCAAGGTAATTTGAACGTTCAGACCGAGAATATTTTTCCGGTCATTAAGAAATTCCTCTATTCGGACCACGAGATTTTTCTTCGCGAGCTGATTTCCAATGCTGTAGATGCCACGCAGAAGCTGAAGGCCCTGTCGTCGCGCGGCGAGTTCAAGGGCGAACTGGGCGATCTGACCATTGAGGTGCGCATCGACAAGAAGAAGCTGATAATCAGCGACCGCGGCATCGGAATGACCGAGGAGGAGATAGACAAGTACATCAACCAAATCGCCTTCAGCGGCGCCAACGATTTCCTGGACAAATATAAAGACGTGCAGGAGAACCTGATAGGCCACTTCGGACTTGGCTTCTATTCGGCATTTATGGTGGCCGACAAGGTCGAAATCGAGACCAAGAGTTGGAAGGACGCTCCGGCAATGCACTGGAGCTGCGACGGAAGCCCGTCGTTCGAAATGACGGAAGGCAAGCGCAAAGAGCGCGGCACAGACATCATTCTGCACATAGCCGACGACTGCAATGAATTCCTTGAGGAACAGCAGATTCTGCAGCTGTTGAAGAAATATTGCCGCTTTATGCCGGTGCCCATCCGCTTTGGCGAAGAGAGCCAGTGGGTGGACAGCGAGACGGAATTTGAAGAAGTGGGCGAAGGCGAAAACAAGACCAAACGTCCGAAACGCGTCGAAAAGAAAGTGCCGCGCATCGTCAACGACACAGACCCGGCGTGGAAGAAGGCCCCGTCGACGCTGACCGACGAGGACTACAAGAAGTTCTACCACGAGCTGTACCCGATGAACTTCGAAGACCCTCTGTTCCAGATACATCTGAATGTCGACTATCCCTTCAACCTGACGGGTATACTCTATTTCCCGAAGGTGCGCAAGACCATCGACCCCAACCGCAACAAGATACAACTGTATTGCAACCAGGTGTTTGTGACCGACAGCGTTGAGGGCGTGGTGCCCGAATACCTGATGCTGCTGCACGGCGTGCTCGACAGCCCGGACATCCCGCTGAACGTGAGCCGCAGCTACCTGCAGAGCGACAGCAACGTGAAGAAAATTGCCCAGCACATCAGCAAGAAGGTGGCCGACAAGCTGGAGGAGATGTCGAAAACGAAATGCGAAAAGCAGGCAAAGGAAGGCGAGTCTGACGCGGCAGACAAGTCTCAAACTTTCAACTCTCAACTTGAGGAGAAGTGGGACGATATCAAGATTTTCGTCGAGTACGGTATGCTGACCGAGGAGAAATTCTGCGAGCGCGCTATGAAGTTCGCTTTGCTGAAAAACACTAAAGGACAGTACTTCAAGCTGGACGACTACCGCGACAAAATCAAGGCTCTGCAGACCGACAAGGACAAGAACGTCATCTATCTGTACGCCACCGACGTCGACGAACAGCACGCCTACATCGCCAAGGCCAAGGAGAAAGGCTACGATGTCCTGCTGATGGACAGCGTCCTCAACTCACACTATATCAACTTGCTGGAGCAGAAAATTGAGAAGACACGCTTCGTTCGCGTCGATGCCGACACGGTCGAAAAACTGATTGCCCACGACGACGCCATCCCCGAAAAGCTGACCAAAGAGGAGCAGGACAAACTGCGCCCCATCATCGAGAACGAGGTGGACAAGGCCCGCTTCACGGTGCAGCTTGAAAGTATGGAGAGCGACGACCAGCCGATGGTCATCACGCAGAACGAGTTTATGCGCCGCTACAAGGAGATGAGCCAGACCAGCGGCGGCGGTATGGGCTTCTACGGCGAGATGCCCGACAGCTACAACCTGGTTGTCAACATCAACCACCCGCTTATCGGACAGGTGCTCAACGAGCAGGATGCCGACAAGCAGAAGCAACTCGTCCACCAGCTGACCGACCTGGCCCTGCTGAGCAACGGCCTGCTGAAGGGCGAAGCCCTGACGCAGTTCATCAAGCGAAGCGTCGAGATGATCTGAACGGAAAAGTAAGAACTGAAAACTGAAAATAGGCTGCCGCACTACAACAAAATATTGTGCGACAGCCTTTATTTTTCGTACAAAGTCTTAGTTTTTTAGTGTCTAACTCAAATTGCAGGATTGGAATCGGACCTATAAATCTGTTTTTAATTTAGAATAAGATCCTCCAACTTCACTTTGGGAATGTAATGGATGCCGTCGCGGCGGTAATAGGCGTGGGGGGCGGACTCATTGATGGGGACCAGTTCGAAACGTTCGGCACCCTTGCCGACACAAAGCACCGCAACGGGGTCGCAAGGCAAGTTAAACGCCTCTTTCAGTTTTGTCTTGTTGAAGGCACCGACAATGAGTGTATTCAAACCCATTTCGACAGCGCGGAGCGACATAGCTTCGAGCGACATACCGAGGTCGATAAGCGCCAGCTTGTCGTCGCCATTCAATGAGCAGACAATGATGAAAGCCTCAGGTTCGGTACCTGGGAACGGCAGGTGCAGTTCGGGCAGGGCAGCACCCATCTTGATGTTTTCAAGCACTTTCTGCGACTCATCGCCCTGCGTCACCAGTCGGAACCGCAGCACCTGACGGTTGCAGCCGGAGCCCAGTTTGGTATTGACCGACACAATCTGCTCCAGCTCTTGCCGCTTTACGACGTAGGCCTTGTTGTATCCGCGCGTCGAGCGGTTTTTCATAAGCAGTTCGTCGAGGGTATGCCCTACCCTCTTGGTGACTTTCTTCGTTCCGAAGACCTCATCATATCGTTTTTCCAAATAGTTGTCTGCCATTTTTTTTAGTGAATTGTGAATAGTGACCTGTGACCTGTAACACGAACGCGTCAGCCACTAACGCATTAACACATTAACTCATTTTTTTCACACACATACATCCGGCATACGCCGAAGAAGAACTTGTGCTGTTCTGCCCTGAGTCCGACGGCTTCAAGCTTCTGCAGCATCGCCTCGCCTTTGGGGAATCGCTCTATCGAATTGGGCAGGTAGGTGTATGCCTCGCGGTTGCCGGCAATGCGCGAACCGAGCCAAGGAATTATGCGGCGAGTGTAGAGATTGTAGAATGGCCGGACCAGAGCACTGTCGGGCGTTGACATCTCAAGAATCACCATTCTTCCGCCCGACTTCAATACACGTGCCATTTCGGCCAGTCCCTTATCCAGATGGACGAAGTTGCGAATGCCAAAAGCCGACGTGACAGCATCGAACGAAGCGTCGTCGAATGGCAGTGCCTCGGCATTGGCGAGTTGAAAGTTGAAAGTTGAAAGTTGAAAGCCGGCCGATGCGGTCTTCCTGCGGGCAATGGCAAGCATCTCTTCGCTGAGGTCCACGCCAGTAACAGCGCATCCGCGCTTTAGCAATTCGATGGCCATATCACCTGTGCCACAAGCCACATCCAAGGCAAATGCGTTAGTGCGTGAATGCGTTAATGCGTTAGTGGCTGACGCGGTCTTCCTTCGAGCTGTCTTGAGTGCCTCTTTGGCGGCACGCCGACGCCACAGACGGTCCATCCCCGCGGTCATAATATGGTTCAGGCGGTCGTAGCTCGTCGCTATCTTGTTGAAGTCGTAAGCCATAGTTAATCACTTAAAAATAAGACCATAAACAAATGCCAACAAGAAAGTAGAAATGACGAGAACGGGCAGTGCCGGGTCAAGTTTTCTCCCCTCCGCTTGCCATACAAGCATAAGATGGAGTACCAGCCCTGCAACAGGGAGCAAAAACAAGAACCCGAAAAAGGGAAGTACAGGTAATGGGAGCATACAGAGGGCACCGACGATAATAAGGAAGGTCTGATACCATCTGGCACGACGCGCACCAATCTTCAACGGAACCGTCACGCGCTTGCCACGGTCGCTCTCCATATCACGTATATTGTTGACATTGAGAACAGCCACGCTCAAAAGGCCCACGCCTATGGCGGGCAAAATCAGCAACCATTCGAAATCGATGCGATGTGCAACGACAAAAAAACTGCCCATCACGGAGACAATACCGAAAAAGATAAATACGAACAAATCGCCCAATCCGCGATAGCCGTAGGGATTCTTGCCAAGGGTGTAATGCGTTGAGGCCCAGATAGCGGCAGCACCCAAAAGAAGCAGCCACCACGGGGAGCCTGACACCAGAACCATAGCCAGACCACTCAAGCAGCAGAACACAACCATCCCATTGATGGCGCGCCACATCTGCTTCTCAGTCAGTCCGCCGTCTGTCATACTGTAGTTGGGTCCTTCCCTACCCTCGCCGTCCACGCCGCTCAGGTGGTCGCCCATTTCGTTGCTGAGATTGGAAAGCACCTGCAGAGCGCATCCAGTAACCATAACCAGCAAGAGCGACCATACACTGCCGCCGTTGCCCATAGCCAAAAAGCCTCCGCACACTATCCCTGCCAGCGACAGGGGCAGCGTGCGGAGACGCATAGAGTTGATCAGAGCCTTTACTGTGCTCATCCCTTCAAATCCACTTTAATCTGCAATTCGTCAAGCTGCGCATCGGAGATTGGCGACGGCGAGCCAGACATAACATCGCGGCCCGAGTTGTTCTTCGGGAAGGCGATGAAGTCGCGGATCGAGTCAGCACCACCGAAGAGCGAGCAGAGACGGTCGAAACCGAAGGCCAGACCGGCGTGCGGCGGAGCACCGTATGTGAAGGCATCCATCAGGAAACCGAACTGGGCGGCAGCCTGCTCGTCGGTGAAGCCAAGCGTGTGGAACATCTTGTTCTGCAACGTGCGGTCGTGGATACGGATCGAGCCGCCTCCCACCTCGACGCCGTTCATCACGATGTCGTAGGCATTGGCGCGGATGTCGCCCCATTTCGACGGGTCGTCGAGCAAAGCCTCGTCCTCCGGCTTCGGAGCAGTAAAGGGATGGTGCATAGCGTAGTAGCGCTGCGTCTCGTCGTCCCATTCCAGCAGCGGGAAGTCGATGACCCACAGCGGAGCGAAGACCTCGGGATTGCGCAGGCCCAGCTGGTTGCCCATCTCGAGACGCAGAGCGCAGAGCTGCACGCGCGTCTTCATTGCCGGACCACAGAGGATAAGCATCAGGTCGCCAGGCTTGGCGCCAAACTTCTCGGCGATGGCCTTCTGGTCGTCCTGCGTATAGAACTTGTCGACCGAGCTCTTGAACGTGCCGTCGGCATTGTATTTGATGTAGACCATTCCGCCGGCGCCCACCTGCGGACGCTTGACGAAGTCGGTCAGCGCATCAAGCTGTTTACGAGTGTATTCGGCGCAGCCTTCGGCGCATATGCCCACAACCAGTTCAGCGTTGTCGAACAAGCCGAAGCCTTTGCCCTTGGCCACGTCGTTCAGTTCCACGAACTCCATACCGAAGCGGATGTCCGGCTTGTCGCTGCCATAGCGACGCATAGCGTCGTGCCACGTGATGCGCGGGAACTTGTCGAACGTCAGTCCCTTCATCTCCTTGAAAAGGTGCTTTGCCAGACCCTCAAAGGTCTGCAGCACATCCTCCTGTTCCACGAACGACATCTCGCAGTCGATCTGCGTGAACTCCGGCTGGCGGTCAGCACGCAGGTCCTCGTCGCGGAAGCAGCGCACAATCTGGAAATAGCGGTCCATACCGGCCACCATCAGCAGCTGCTTGTACTGCTGCGGACTCTGCGGCAGGGCGTAGAACTCGCCAGGGTTCATACGGCTCGGCACAACGAAGTCGCGGGCGCCTTCGGGGGTCGACTTGATAAGCATAGGAGTCTCGATTTCGAGGAAATCGAGTTTGCTCAAATAGTTGCGCACCAGCATAGCCATACGGTGGCGCAGCTCCAGGTTGCGGCGCACCGGATTGCGGCGGATGTCGAGGTAGCGG
Organism: Bacteroidales bacterium; assembly: GCA_017429685.1. GTDB lineage: Bacteria > Bacteroidota > Bacteroidia > Bacteroidales > P3 > Colimorpha. The sequence continues at coordinate 58,657 of JAFROL010000010.1, forward strand.
TACTTCATACGCAGGTCGTCGCCGCCATCGCTCTGGTCCTCAATGGTAAAGGGAGGCGTCTTGGCCTCGTTAAGCACCGTCAGTTCCTTGACGTCGATTTCGATCTCGCCGGTAGGAATCTTCGTGTTCTTGCTGCTGCGCTCAATGACAACGCCTTTGGCCTGCAGCACATATTCGCGCCCCAAGCGGCGAGCCTTCTCGCACAGTTCGGCATTGGTTTCCATATTGAAGGCCAGCTGCGTGATGCCGTAGCGGTCGCGCAGGTCAATGAAAGTCATTCCGCCGAGGTCGCGGCTGCGCTGCAGCCATCCGCACAGCGTCACTTCCTGACCCACATTGCTTATATTTAATTCACCACAAGTGTTTGTACGATACATAGATATATTATTTTCATTATTATTTACGAATCTGCAAATTTACATAAAAAAATTTAATTCTGTTTTTTTTGTTTTGTTTAAGAAACTTTTGTAACTTTGCATTTTGAAATTTAAAGATAGACAATACATTATATGTCTGCTATAAACGACCTTATAAACAAGATAGAGGATACAGATCTGCGGCGGAAAATCGAGGAAGAACTGAAACGGCTACTGATGCGAAAGAAGTTCGGCTTAGTTTTCGAAGAACATCAACCAGAGGGTCTGACCGAAGGCCCTATTTATCCCACGTTGGAGAAACAGGACGAGGTGTGCAACGCGCCCAACAACACGTTATGGCACGCGCTGATTGAGGCCGACAACTACTATGCGTTGCAGCTTCTGGCCTATCTCTATCCCGGTATGGTGGACTGCATTTATATCGACCCGCCTTACAACACGGGTGCTCGTGACTGGAAGTACAACAACGACTATGTGGACTCTTCCGACCAGTACCGTCACTCCAAATGGCTCTCGATGATGAAGCGTCGCCTGAAGTTGGCGAAGAAACTACTGAACCCTCGCGACTCGGTGCTGATTGTCACCATCGATGAAAAGGAGTATTTGCATTTGGGATGTCTGCTGGAGGAGATGTTTCCAGAGACGAGGATGCAGATGGTGAGTTGTTGCATAAATCCAACTGGCGTTGCACGAATGGGAGAGTTTGCCAGAACAGACGAATACATATTCATTATTCAATTTGGCAGTAGCAGTCCAACAGCATTACCACTAGATAAAGTATGGCTAATTAATGAATCTAACAAATCAAATACAGGAAACAATCCTTTCTGGCGTATGCTCCGTAGAAGTGGGACACATGACACGCGAAAAGAACGCCCTAACCTATTCTTTCCCATATACGTAAGCAAAAAAAACGGGAAAATTCTAAAGTGTGGAAATTCGCTTAGTATAGACGAAGATCGTAGTTCTTTCTTATGTTCCGAGGATGAAGAAATAATTTGGCCTATCAAGAAAAATGGCGAAGAAGGGTGTTGGCAATTAGGGCAGGAGAAAATACTGCAACGTCTACAAGAAGGTTATATTAGAACATTATCGAGAAATGAAAATGGATGGGTAATAACCTATCTAGCAGAAGGGGAAATTTCAAAAATAGATAGCGGTACATATCAGATAATAGGTAGAGGAGGTAGCAATAATGAACTTCAGATTAAAGGAACAGATTCTAAAAGAAATTTCGTACCCGGTACTCAATGGAGGATTCCACTTCATAGTGCTAGGCATCACGGTAGTGCTTTACTGAATCAAACTCTTGGTCAAGGCCGTTTCTCCTTCCCCAAATCCCTCTACGCCGTTCACGACACCATCCGTTTCTTCGTAGCCAACAAACCCAATGCTCTGATTGTTGACTTTTTCGCTGGCTCTGGCACTACACTCCACGCTGTGAACCTGTTGAATGCAGAGGATGGCGGCCATCGTCGCTGCATTATGGTGACGAACAACGAAGTGAGTGAGCAGGAGGCCAAGACGTTGACAAAGCAAGGATACAAGCCAGGCGACGACGAATGGGAACGACTGGGCATAGCCCGCTATGTAAACTGGCCTCGGACAGTCTGCTCAATAGAAGGACACGACGTGAATGGACAACCGCTGAAAGGCGAATATTTAGGCACCGACCACCGACAGATGAAAGACGGGTTTGAGGCCAACTGCATCTTCTTCAAACTCGACTTCCTCGACAAGACACAGGTGGCCCTCGGGCGCCAGTTCCGCGAACTGTTGCCGCTGCTTTGGATGAAGGCTGGCGCCGTTGGACCCTGTCCCCAACTGGACGGTGAAAAAACCCCACAAATGTTGGTGCTGCCGGAGAACCGCTTTGCCGTGCTGACCGACGAGAAAGCTTTTGGTGACTTTTTGGACAAAGTCGAAAAAACAGATGCCGTCCGCACGGTGTATCTCGTAGTAGACAGCGAATCGATGTATCGCGAGATGGCCCACTGTTTTCCACGGCGGGAGACTTTTCAACTCTACCGCGACTATCTGGACAATTTTAGAATAAATGTGAAAGGATAAAACGTGATGGACCGATTACAACATATTTTCGATATCATTGCCAAGGAAGGCTTTGCCGACGAGGCACTACAAGGAATAAACAACTACATAAAAGACATACAAAATGGGACAGAAAACTTTTTTAGATTTAATTTATCAGAGCATGCAGGACTCTGCAAGGGAGGCGCGCCTCTTATTGGGGCGTCCATCGTCGCGAGTTACGCGGCAACAAGCATTACAGCAAGTAGCGATGCTACAGGCAGCAAAGGCAGCCCAGCAAACTGGGAAATAGACGCATATCAGGAGAAACTTATTGAGCAATGGGCCAAGGCCGCCAATCTATGGGAGGAGAATTCCGAACAGATATTGACGGAGGAATTCGGTCCAATGATAGCACAGGGAGCAGAAGCAAAAGTTTATTACAGCGATGGCAACACATCAGTGGTAAAAGAGCGAGCCTCCATCTATTCAACAACACAGAAAGCCCTAGATGCCATCGTACTGCACAACTACCTGTTTCCAGAAACCGCGATGAAGGTAATAGGATTCACTCGCGACAGCGACGGCCTTATGCGTATTGTACTGACACAACCTTATATTAAATGCAAACGGCTTGCAAGCAAAGAGGAAATTGACGAGATGGTGGCAGAAAAGGGATTTCGCGACAACTGGCAGGGACAAGGAATAAACTACATCTCTAATCACATAACATTGGAAGATATGCATCCTGCAAATGTGTTCATTGACGAAATTACAGAGAAACCCATCTGCATTGATTGTATTGTTAAATTCACGAAACAAAAATGATCGACGAGCTGATAACATTTCAGAAACGGGCCAAAGAGCAACTGCGGCAACATTGTGCAGCAGCGCACAACGAATACAGACAGACTGGGCAAAGCCAGGTGGTGTCGTTCACGGCACCCACTGGCGCCGGCAAGACCGTTATTATGGCCTCGCTAATAGAAGACATTTTGTTTGGCACAGAGCAATATATTGAGCAGCCCGACGCCATTTTCGTGTGGTTAAGTGATTCGCCCGAACTGAACCTGCAGTCAAAAGAGAAGATTGATACCAAATGCGACAAAATCAAGATTAATCAGAGTGTGGTGATTAGCGACGACAGTTTCGACCACGAGACCCTGGAGGATAGTCACATTTATTTCCTGAATACCCAGAAACTGGGCAAAGCTAGCAACCTGACACAACATTCAGATAAACGTCAATACACAATCTGGGAGACGTTGTCAAATACGATAAGCGAGAAGGCCAACAAACTCTATTTTATCATCGACGAAGCCCATCGTGGAATGAGAGGAAACGAAGCAGGGCGTGCTACAACTATAATGCAAAAGTTCATTCTGGGCAGCGAAAACGACGGACTTCCACCAGTACCTGTGGTAATAGGTATGTCAGCCACCATCGAGCGTTTCAACCAGTTAGTGAAAAATTCCACAGCCACCAACCGACCTGTCCGCGTATTGCCTAGCGATGTTCGTTCTTCCGGATTGCTGAAGGACAGGGTAATAATATACTACCCAAAAGAGAGTGGCGAACAGAAAGATATGGCTGTGTTACAAGCCGCCACCGACGAGTGGCTGCAGAAATGCCTGCATTGGGAAACATTCTGCCGTGAACAGCATCATTGGATGGTAAAGCCAATCTTTGTTGTACAGGTGCTCAATGGAACTGGGGATGCGTTATCGGCGACAGATCTCAACGAATGTCTGGCGAAAATAGAGGAACGGTCAGGATTCAAGTTAAAGAGCGGCGAGGTTGTCCACGCCTTTGGCGACACAAAAGGAGTTGTTACGATAAACGGTTTGGATGTTCCTTACGTGGAGCCATCGAAGATTCAGGAAAACAAGCAGGTTCGTGTGGTATTCTTCAAGGAAACGCTAACCACAGGATGGGATTGTCCAAGAGCAGAGACAATGATGTCTTTTCGACGATATGTGGATGCCACGGCAATTGCACAGTTGCTGGGGCGTATGGTGCGCACACCTATCCACCAACGCATTTTGGTCGACGATATGTTGAACGATGTGCAGCTGTTCCTGCCTCATTTTGATGCAGACAAAGTAAAGTCTGTAGTTGATGAATTGCAGAATGAGGAAGGAGGCGAACTACCCACCGACGTTATCGGCGAAGAAATAGAACATATTCAGTATGTTTGGCTAACGGCCAAGCAGCCCATACCCCGTAAACGGACGGCAATGGACGACAGTCCCACTCTATTTGACCTGCCAGAAGAGCCCGATGGGCAAAGTACCATTCCGAGTTATTCCCACACCACACCAACGGAAATCAATACTTCCAGCCATAGAAGTACATCATCTGCACCCTCCGAAAACCAGGAGTCAATGATGCTTGAACAGGGTGATATCGACCGAGAAAAGATTATCGATTTCATCAACGACCTCGCTTTGCCTAGCTACCATATAAGACAATTCCAGCAGAACGACTATCTTATTTCACTTTTCAAGTTAGGTCATTTCCTTCTGTTGTCCGGTTTAGACACTAGTGCAAGGGAAAATATTGTTGAGAGCATCGTCGATCGTATTCATAACTATATTCAGAGGTTGAAGTCGACAGGAAAATATTCGAAGCTTAAAGAGAATGTCGTCAGTTTCGAGATGTTTGCCAATATATATGACGCTTTCGGTGAGCAACTGAAAAGCACTCCGCTGAAGAACCTGTTTTCAGAGACCGACAGAGACATAGAGTTGCAACTGCGAATGGCCGAGAAACAGTTGGGCAACGAAGGCATAGCCTATGCCTATGGAAGGAAATACGATAATCCCGATAATGTTGGAAGCTATATGGTCGATGTCATACTCTTTGTTGGCGATACAGAGCAGATGGAGAGCCTGCACGAATACGCAAAAACAGAGTACCACAAGCTGAACGACAAATACCGGCATAGGACGACACGGCTGTCGGACACCTTGAAAACACAGTATAGAAACATCACTCGCGACAGTGCAGAAGTGTCAGAAACACCATTCTCCCTTGGGAAAAATATTATGTTCAAAAGCGACAGCGAAGGGGATGAATACGACGACCATCTGTTTGGCGACAACCTGACAGGTATTGCCCGTATCAAACTTAACGGATGGGAGAAGAAGGTAATTGCTGCAGAACAGAAGAGGCAGGATTATCGCTGCTGGTACCGCAATCCATCGCGTGGTGGTGATGCCCTGACACTATATCACAATTATCAAGGGACAAAGAAATGTTTTTATCCAGACTTCCTGATCATACGCAGAGAGGACGGCGGCGACTACATCCTCGACATTTTGGAGCCGCACGACCCCACACGCGACGACAATGTCAGTAAGGCAAAAGCACTTGCCCAATATGCCACAGAGAACCCGTCCATAGGACGTGCCCAACTGATACGTATGGTAAAATCTAACACTGGAGAGATTCTCCGTCGGCTTGATTTTGCCGCGCATAGCGAGTTAAGGGAAAAGGTGGCTATCATCAACACCAACGAGGAGTTAGATAATTTGTTTGCACTATATGGAGAATAAACGTCACCAAAATACACTATTCTCCCAATCCACAATCAAAGAGACTATACTATCTAACACATAGATGCTTAGAGCAATACCATACAACTTTTTATAATAAGGGGAAGTACCTGAACTTATTATTTTTGTACCGATTTTAAGTGGTACTTAAAATCGGTACAAAAATACAAAATTATTTGATATACAAGATATTTTCAGGATTTTTTTTCAAAGAAGCCAGAAACATCAGAACATATACCCCATCTTGATATACAGGTTGCTCACCTTGCCATTGTCCTGCTTGTCGAAAGCTGTGGCCCAGTCGACGCTGAGGACGAAATTGTCGTTCATCGCCACCTTCAGGCCGCAGCCGCCGGAGAGATGGGGTTCGTAGATACGCGAAGTATCCCAATATCCCACATTGGGGAGAATCTGGTTCGGGTCAGAAACGACATTATCATACGGCTGCACAACCATACCTGCATCGATGAAGGGATTCAACCCCACATAGAACATATTCTTGCCCACCTTGAAGTTGAATAGCTGGGTGCGCAGCTCCACATTGGCGAAAGCCACACCAGGTGCCAGAATGCGGTTGCGCATAATGCCGCGCACCGAATTAGCACCACCAAGCCCCTCATATACAACACGCTGCATATAGAGCTGATTGAGATATGTATTGAGGTAGAACGGACAGTCGCCAGCCAGCGTCAGCTGCGTACCGATGCGATAGGCCAGCGTCAGGCGGTTTTCGACGATAGGCAGATAGTGCCGCCAGGCAGCATTGAATTTCAAATTGTTGTAGTCGCTCATCGAACCGATGCCGGCATAATAAGTCAGGAAAGCATCGGCGTGGATGCCGCGACGCGGGTTCTGCTGACGGTCACGCGTGTCGAAGGTGACGCCACCGTGCAGGTAGGGATGCGCACCGCCAGCGGCTTCGGAAGCATTGATGTATCCAAAAGACACATAGCGGTCGAACAGCGTCACCGTGTCGGGCAGCTTGTCCGCCTCGTCCTTTTCGAAGCGGTTCAGGCGGTCCACATCCACCGGACCCACACCAAAATGCAGCAGACCGATACCGGCATTCCAATACCAGGGCTTGCTGATTTCGCCCTGAATGTCAGCCGAGAAACGGAACAGGTCGCGACGGTATTTATAGTAGGCGCGCGTGATGTAGGCCGCGTCATCCTGGTTCGAATAGGCAGCATTATATTCCGACTGATAGCCGTTGAAGCCATAGAAGTCGCACATCTGGTCAGGCAAATAGGTCAGGTCCACACTCAACCGGTGGTTCGGAATCAGGTACTTCGAGTCGTACGAAGTGCGGAAAATGCCGAAATGCTTCGTCGTGTAGGCCGCCTCGGCATAGAACGAGTGCAGATAGTCGGGATAGGTCGACCCGTCGCCGAAATAATAGATATTGGTCAGCGCACCATACTGGAAACCAAGGTCGGCATCGAACGCCACCGAGGGCAGCACCCCGAAGTTCCAACCCGTGCGGACGTGTTTCGCCGTGTCCTGCGCCGAAGCACTGACCGACGCAGCAAGCAGCACAACCAACACAGCCACACCTGCGGTTTTCCGCTTTCCGCCTTCTGTTTTACGCTCTTTGGGCTTGCGGAAAATAAACAATGCAAACAGCGCCAGCGCCACAACCATAATGCCAACCGAAATCAGCGTGTTGGTCAGGCTTTGCGGCGCAAAACCCATCAGCAGCAGTACCGGGAATCCGAAGGCCAAGGCCGGAATGGTCTGCAGCACGAGATTATTGGCCGCAGGGGTCTCGAAGCGCGGGTCGATCTCGCGCAGCAGTATCATACCGTTCGACGCCGTACCCGTCAGCATTCCGAACATCGAGAAGAAAGCCTCGTAGGTGTAGTCGGGATAGAGCTTGCGGCAGCAGCGCAGCACATACCAGAACGTAACCACAGCACCTACTGCGCAGACCACCAGCAGCGGCAGCCACAGGCTGCGCAGGTTCTGGAAGTCAATAGCCGCCGTGCCCGCCACGATCATAAAGTCGAAGCAGGTGCCCGCAATGCGGTCCAGCGTGTAGTTGTTGATATACTCGCGCTGCATCAGGTTGCTCTTGCGCAGACGGCCTATAATCCACTTCACCAGCACACCGAACAGCGTGCCCCACAGGAAGTTGAAGCCCCAAACCAGCGGCTTGAGCGTCTTCACGCCAAAGTCGCCCAGATCCATCTGCTGCACACCCCACATCAGCAGGAACACCAGCGCATAGACCAGCAGCACCAGACACAGCTGCACAGTCAGCTTGTCGATTGATTCCGAATGCGGTATCTCGCCTTCCGACTCATAGTCCTCCAGCGTGTAGTGCTCCACGTATGTGCCGTCGTTCACCTTCAATTTGCCGCGACGACGCAATACATTCATATACACCACACCCACCAGGCTACCCACAATGAAACCCATTGCCGCGATGCTCAGCCCGAAGTCGGCACCGTGGAACGCAACGCCCTGGTCGGCAGCCCATCCTGTGAAGGTGGTGCCGAAATTCAGAGCCTGTCCGGGTCCCTGACCGTAGCCCATAGGCAGCAGCATTCCGCCGGCATAGAACATCCCCGACCCCTTCCACCAAAGGAACAAGGGTATCGTTATCAGCAGACCCGCCAGACCCTGCAGAATGTAGGTGCTGGCCGTGACTGCACCCGTCTCCACCACTTTCATCGTAGTGGTCGAACTCTTTATTTTCTTGTTCTTCAGTGCCATAGCCACAAAGCCCAGACCTAGCGCGTGGTAGGTCAGTATCTCCATCGTGTGGCGGTCTATCAGCGACGAGAAGGCACCGATGGGCTTAAGGCACAGAATCAGCAAACCCGCCAGCAGCGCCGACGGCAGCAGGCTCCGCCGAAACAGACCCACATTGCAGCGTACAAGATTGGCAATCAACAGCGCAGCCACAATGATAAACATCTGTATCAGCCACGCCCACGACGACATTTCAGCAAAAGAGGACATAATATTTAATGTGTTAATTTGTTAATTTGTTAATTCGTTAATGTGTTAATGTATAAGTGCGTTAATGTGTTAATGCGTTAGTGCTGACGCGGCAGCCACTAACGCATTAACACACTAACGCAATAACGCATTTATTCAGCAGGGGCTTCTGCCGGGGCTTCGGCGGGGGCAGCTTCCGCAGCCTCGGCGGCAGGCTGTTCGGCAGCGGGCGCCTCGACTTCAGCGGGAACTTCTTTTTTGAATGGCAAACCCACGTATTTCAGCGTGTTGGTGAAATAGAGCGCGCAGAAGATGCCGCCAAGCACGACGAGCCAGATAAGGCACTTCTTCCACCAGGCCATCTTCTTGTCGGCATACGGGTCGGGCAGCTTGACAAGCGGATACTTGGCCAGCGAAGTCAGCGTAGCGCCAAAGGCCGTGTTGACGCGCACCTGGGCGTTGATGGCCCAGCCGTTGGCGTTCAGCACCGGACCCAGATTGCGGCGGCGCAGCTTGGTCCAGGCAATGAACATCGACGGACCCGAAACAATAACGATGATGGCGCCCAGAAGAATAAAAATATTGTACCAATGCTTGGTGACGAAAGCACCCAGGCCCGCAAAGGCGGCGGCGATGGCGCCCAAAGCCAAGCCTATGGCAGCAAAGATACCGGCAAATTTGGCGATGTCGAACGGAGCCTTCTTCTCGGCCGGCGCAGCGGCGGCATCAGCAGCGGCACCGTCGGCAGGCTTCGTCGCCAGCTTGTCGGTCGCCGTGTCGGCCTTGGCCGTCAGGTTGTCCATCTGCTTGGCCTCCTTCTCGGCGGCGTTCTTGTTTATCTTGTCGGTTATGAACTTCCACAGTTTCTTGTACGGAGCCCAGAAAGCCTGGCGCACACTGATGGGATTGTCCACAATCTTCGTTACCGTGGCGTCCCAGTCCTGGCCCGAACGGTCATAGAACACAGCGTTCTTGCCGACGCGCAGGTCCTCGACGTCGCCGTCGGTCAGCGCAGCCACGATGTCCATCTCGGCAGCCTTAGTCTTCGAAACGCAATGGCAATAAAGCAGATACAATCCGCTGAACGTGGCCGACTCGGCCTGCTTGCCCATATCGCTCACCTTGATGCAGAGGTCCAGGCGACGCTGGTCAATATAGAGCTGACCGCACTGGAAAACTGCCAGTTTTGTAATGTCGCGAGTATAGAAATCGCTGAACGTCACGTAGTTCTTCAGCAGCTTATAGAAGTCGCGCAGCAGGTGCAGGAACTTGCTGACCAGCTTGATGTCGGCGTCCTCTTCGGCGGTCTCCTTGTCGAAACTCTCCACCTTGGCGCTCTTGTCGTCGGCCAGACCGGCCACGTAGGCGTCCAGCTTGGCGCAGACGGCACCCCACTGGGCCTCGTCGATGGCATCGGCTTCCGGATAATCGACACTGAGTGCCAGCGTTTTGGCCTTGTCAAAAGTGGCCTGCCAGGCGGGATTGATGCCCGCACCGAGCGTCAGGCGGCACTCCTTCACGGGACGTGCCAGCGGATAGTCGGCAATCTTGTCGCTGCAGGTCGACAGGTTCAACTCGCTGATAGCCTGAATCTTCTCGACCGACACATCCACCGCCGACGAGCATTCCTCGTCGAAGGCGATGAGTTTGCAGCGCATAAAATAGTCGGCCACCTTGTCTTTCAGGGCATTAACGGCAGCGATGGCATCGTCGGTGTTGTCGCCATAGGGGCGGTTGTCGACCACCGCGGCGGTAGCATCGTCTTTGGCCTTCACCTTCTCGTCGAAGGCAGCCTTGGCGGCAGCCACGTCAGCCATCGTTATTACCACATCCTCCGCTTTCCGCTCTCCGCTTTCCGCTTTCCGCTCAAGTATGCGCTGTGCGGCAGCCAGCACGGCGGCGCCGTTCTCGCTCTCGCCGTCGATCTGCGACAGGGCAACCTGGTCATCGCCACGGAGTATCAAATCCTTATCTTTCAACGTACTGCACAGCCACTGCGAGGCGGCGACCACCTCGTTGACGCGGATTTTGCCGTCATTGTCGGTATCCATCAGACGAAGCGTCTCCTCGTCGAACTCCAGACCCTTGACCGGACAGCTCAGCACGGTCCACAGCTTCTGGTCCAGTTCGCCAAGATGGGCAATGTCCTCGCCCGTATTGATTGTCACGCGGGTCACACTGCCAATGTTCGCAAAGGTCCAGTTGTAGCTGTCACCCTTGCCGGGAATGATACTCTTTTTTGCCATATTATACTATTTTTTAATTATTTAATTCAATATATAGTTTGTTAGTAAAGTGCAAAATTACTAAAAAAAATTAACATATTCGGCAAAATCAAAAAAAAATCGCAAAAAAAAAGGGCCGTCGGCACTACAGCCACGGGCGTTCCGCCCCGCCATTTCGCACACCGTTTTAATGCAGTTCTTATATCGTTCTTATATTGCCGATATAAGAACGATATAAGAACTGCATTCCTTCGCTATGCCAAAATGGGGCGCTGATGGCGGCCATTCGGGGGCAGGAAGGCTATTTTTTTGTTAAAAATTTTGACAAACAAAAAAAGATTAGTATTTTTGGAAATTCAAGTGCAACAGCACTTTACTTTTAATAATAAGAAAATCAAACAAATAAAATAAATAACACATAGTTCAACGATGAAAATATTAGTTCTTAACTGCGGCAGCTCGTCTATCAAGTATCAGCTGATAGATATGGCCAACAACGCCGCTGTATTGGCAAAAGGCCTGCTGGAGCGCATCGGCCTCGAAATGGGCGAATTCACACACAAGTTCAACGGCCAGAAGCACTACGAGCAACTGCCCATCCCCAACCACACCGAGGGTATCAAAATAGTCCTCAAGGCCTTGACCGACCCCAAGATCGGCGTCATCAAGGACCTGAAGGAAATCGGCGCCGTCGGCAACCGCGTGGCCCACGGTGGCGAAATCTTCAAGGACAGCGCCCTGGTCACCGACAAGGTCATTGAGCAGATCAAGAGCCTCGAGCACCTGGCTCCGCTCCACACCCCCGGCAACCTGGCCGGCATCTACGCTATGCGCGAGGTGCTGCCCGGCGTGCCCCAGGCCGTGGTCTTCGACACCGCCTTCCACAGCACCCTGCCGCCCAAGTCGTACCTCTACGGACTGCCCTACGAATACTATCAGAAATACGGCATCCGCCGCTACGGCTTCCACGGCACGAGCCACAAATTCGTGGCCGAAAAGGCTGCCAAGATGATCGGTCGCGACTGGAACGACCTGAAAATCATCAGCTGCCACCTCGGTAGCGGTGCCTCGATTGCCGCCATTATGAACGGCAAGAGCTTCGACACCACGATGGGTATGACCGCCCTGGAAGGCCTCGTGATGGGCAGCCGTTGCGGTGACGTCGACCCCGGCGTGATCCTCTACCTGATGGACCAGGGTATGGACAGCAAGGCGCTGACCAAGCTGCTCTACAAGCAGAGCGGCCTCATCGGCATCAGCGGCGACAAGCAGGATATGCGCGACATCCGCGCTGGCCGCGACGCCGGCGACGAGCGCGCCACCTACGCTTTCGATATGTTCGCCCAGCGCGTGAAACGCTACATCGGCGGCTATATGGCCGAGATGGGCGGCTGCGATCTGCTGCTCTTCACCGGCGGCATCGGCGAGAACGCCTGGTTTATGCGCCACCCCATCCTCGAAGGTCTCGAATGCCTCGGCATCAAGGTCGATATGGAACTGAACGACAAGACGATGGGCGAAGATGTCATCATCTCGACCCCCGACTCGAAAGTCGCCACCGTCGTCGTCACCACCGACGAGGAATTCGTCATCGCCAGCGACACCTACCGCCTGGTCAACGCCAAGTGAACGTCGCAACAATAACGAAAACCAAAACAAAAAAAGGGCACCACGAATGGTGCCCTTTTTTCAGATGATTGTCTGCTATTAAGTAAATGGTAAATTTTCTTTTAACAGGAATTACCAGAAATTGGCCAGGAATTAACCAGAAATTATTTTATTTTAACAGCAATTATCGGCAATTTTACAGCAATTATCAGCAATTCTTTTTTAGAACGTGAATGTCCGTGAATTGCCATAAACATCAAAAAAAATTGACCAATTACTTACAATAAAAAAGCTTCGGAGAAGCTTAATCTTAATAACCCCAGACAAACGATGTGCAGTCTGGGGATTGATAATCAGTCAGGAAACTGCGTCTCGGAGAGACGCGACATCTGGTATATGCAAAATGCGGTTAATCATTTTTGCAATATTTTTCTCTCGTTGACGTTATAGAGGCATAATGAAAGTGAAAATATACATAACGTTATTGTTCCTGGCGCTGACGATGGCGGCGCAGGGACAGGATTATTCGACGCAGAACAAGAAGGCTATCAAGCTGTACGAGCGGGCGATGGAGACGCTCTATCAGGGCAAGAACGATGCCGCGATGAACGGCTTGGAACAGGCCCTGCAGGAGGACGGCGCCTTTCTGGAGGCACACCTGGTGCTGGCCGACCTGATGTCGAACATCGACCTCGTTTCGATGGAAGAGAACGGCGAGCCTTCGCGCCACTACCGCGACGAGGCCAAGCGCCACTACCGCGCTGTGGTTGAGAGCAAAAGGGATTTCTTTGCTCCGGCTTGGGTAAATCTGGGCAAACTGGAGCTGTACGACAGGAATTACGACGAGGCCATCAAGTGTTTCGAGACCTATCTTAAATTGGACAAGAGAGAGAGCGAGACCGAGTTGGACGCCAAACGCGGCCTTAAGATAGCCCGTTTCCGCAAGGAGGCCCTCGCCCACCCCGTGCCCTTCGATCCGCAAAACCTCGGAGCCGCCGTCAACAGCCGCGACGACGAGTACCTGCCATCGCTGACGGCCGACGGACAGACGCTGGTCTTCACCCGCCGCTTTCCGCGCAAAGCCACCACAACGGCCAACACCAAGGAGGAAGAAGACCTGTACGTCAGCACGTTAAGCAACGGTCAATGGAGCCGCGCCGAACGGATGCCCGAACCGGTGAACAGCACCGACAACGAGGGGGCGCAATGCATTTCGCAGGACGGCCGCATTATGTTCTACACCGCCTGCAACCGCAACGACGGCGGCGGACGCTGCGACCTGTATATGTGCGTCAACAAGTCGGGCCGATGGAGCAAACCGCGCAATCTGGGCAGCGCCGTCAACAGCGGCGCCTGGGAGGGACAGCCCACCTTCTCGATCGACGGCCGCACGCTCTATTTCGTCAGCAACCGCAAGGGCGGACACGGCGGTATGGACATCTGGAAGACCACCTTCGACGGCGGACAGTGGACCGCGCCCGAAAACCTTGGACCTGAAATAAATACAGAGTTCGACGAAATGTCGCCTTTCATCCATTTCGACGACCGCACGCTTTACTTTTCGAGCAACCGCCCCGAAGGTATGGGCGGGATGGACCTGTTCGTGGCCAAGCGCGGCGACGACGGCCGCTGGGGAGCGCCGACCAATCTGGGCTATCCCATCAACACCGAAGGCGACGACAACAACCTAATTGTCAGCGCCGACGGCCGCACGGCAATCTTCGCCTCCGAGCGCAAGGGCGGACAGGGCAAGATGGACCTGTACAGCTTCGAGCTGCCTGTCGAATCGCGGCCCACAGTGGCCATCTGCTTCAAAGGCCGCGTGAGCAACGCCAAGGACGGACAGCCGGTGGCTTCGGACATCCGCATCGTCGACCTGGCCAGCGGCACGACGGTGGCCAACACCTCGAGCGACGGCAATAGCGGCTCGTACATCGTGAGCCTGCCGGCCGGCAAGGACTACGCCTTCCACGTGGCCGCCAACGGTTTCCTATTCCATTCGCAAAACGTTGTCGACGGGACTTCGCACGAAAACCAAAACGGGCAATGGCAGCCCGTCACGGTCGATATCGCCCTGCACCCGATTGAAAGCGGCGAGCGCATTGCGCTGCGCAATGTCTTCTTCGAAACGGGACGCTGGCAGATACTTCCCGAATCGGAATATGAGCTGGCCAAAGTGGTCGACCTGCTGACAAAGAACCCAACGCTGAAAATCGAGCTTGGAGGCCACACCGACAACGTCGGACGCCCCGAAGCCAACCAGCGGCTGTCGGAGCAACGCGCCAAGGCCGTCTATGACCACCTGATTAGCAAAGGGATACCGTCCGACAGACTGAGCTATAAAGGCTACGGCGAGACGCAGCCCGTCGCCACCAACGACACCGACGAGGGCCGCCGCGAGAACCGCCGAACAGAAATAAAAGTGATGTGAATATGAAAAAAGTAGTAATCCTTACCGGCGCAGGAATCAGCGCCGAGAGCGGAATCAGCACTTTCCGCGACAGCGACGGACTGTGGGAGCAGTACCGCGTTGAAGATGTGGCCACGCCCGAAGGCTACGCCAAGGACAAAGCCCTAGTGCTGGACTTCTACAATCAGCGCCGTCGCCAGCTGGCCACCGTGCAACCCAACGAGGGGCACAAGCAACTGGTGCGCCTGGAACAATACTTTGATGTCCATATCATTACCCAGAACGTTGACAACCTGCACGAACAGGCCGGGTCTAAAAACGTGCTGCACCTGCACGGCGAGCTGACCAAGGCCCGCAGCGAGCGCAACGACAACCTGATAGTCGACATCGGATACAACGACATCCACCTGGGCGACAAGGCTCCCGACGGGGCTCAGCTGAGGCCTCACATCGTATGGTTCGGCGAGGCGGTGCCCAACATCGAACCTGCGGCTGCACTATGCGAACAGGCCGACTTTTTTGTCGTCGTCGGCACCTCGATGAACGTCTATCCCGCCGCCGGACTGATACACTACGTGCCGCGCACCAGCCCCTGCTATCTGGTTGACCCAAAGGCCGTAACGGTTTCGCGCAACATCAAGGTGATTCAAGAGAAAGCCGGCACAGGTGTCAAAAAAGTCGTCGACGAACTGATTAATACTATTTAGAAGCTGTTTAAATTTGATTGATGAATTTTATTATGCAGATAGACGAGCAGATTTTACTTCTTTTTGAGGGCGCAATGGGATTCCATTGTAACCGAAAAAAGGAGGAAAAGATGCCGTATATGTGCTTTAAGAAAAACATTGAATTAAATTTTAACAGCTTCTAACATTCACGGCTATTAAACTTTTACGTATCTTTGCACATTCAACAATTAAAGGAAAACAATATGAAAAAAGCATTATTCTTCGCATTATTAGTTAGTTGCATCAGTTTTTCGCAAGCTCAGACTTTGAGTTTTTCGTACAACTACCAGACCATTGCCGATGGCGACACGGTGACTCTGCAAGCCGGAGCCAACAATGAGTTCCAGTTTACTCCGGCAATCCACAACAACGCGCTGTTCAACCTGGTTTGCATCATCGAATGCTCCAAGCTGAACACCACAACGTCCGAAATCGTGTCTGTCTGCACTGGTATACTCTGCAAGGACGGCTACGTGTCGGCACCCTTCCAGCTGGCAGGCAACACCACCTATAGCGACACTCACATTGACTTCGACGTGCCCGCCGACGCCGAGATGGGACTGTTCAAAATCACCGTCTACGACACCAACAACCGCAACACGCAGAGCACAATGTACGTGAAAATGTACAACAAGAACGGCAACTTAGGCATCGAAACGAACGATAACGGCACGACGTTTGCCGCCTATCCCAACCCTGCCAGCGACAAGGTCACGGTCGATTACAGCATCGAAGAGGGCAGCGCCGCCTTTGTTCTCTATTCTATGACCGGCCAAACGATTCGTCACACCGACCTGACGTCGAACGAAGGCCGTATAGAACTGGATGTCAGCACACTGCCGAGTGGTGTGTATATGTATGGCATCAAAGCCGGCAACAAAGCTACGAATCTGAAAAAACTGGTTGTCAGATAACAAGCGACAACAATAGAAACAATTATTTTCGTTTGACACCACGCACTGGCTCGGCAACCAAGGGGTTGTCGGGCCAGTAGTGTTTTGGATAGCGACGGCGGAGTTCCTTGCGCACCTCGAAATAGGCGGACTGCCAGAAACTGCTGAGATCGGAGGTGAGCTGCACCGGCTTGAAACCCGGCGAGAGCAGTTCCATCAGCACGGGTGTGCCATCAACCTGTGGAGTATCCGTCAGCCCGAAGCATTCTTGCAGGCGGACACGCAGCACGGGGACTTCGGCACCAAGGCGGTAGTCCAACCGGATACGGCTGCCCGTGGGGACGGCGATATGGGTCGGCGCCAAGCGGTCGACAGCCTGCTGCTGTTCGTAGGTGAGGCGGCTCCAGACGATTTCGCGGAGGTCGATTTTTTTGAGTTCTGCAACGGTGGTGGCTTTGCCTATGAAGAGAGGTCCCCACTCCGGAGCACTTTGGCAGATGGATTCGATATCCACCTTGGGCAGCTCCATTTCGGGATGGCGAGAGGCGATGAAGGCGATGCGACGCTGGAGGTTCTGCACCTCGTCGGAGAACGAGAGCAGCGACCGTCCTTCGTTGGCAATGGCCTCGCATACAACACGCTGTATGGCCTCGCGGTTGTCGCCGTTCAGCGCCTTCGTTTCGAGCAGGATATTGCCGATGCGCCGCTCGCGACGGGCCACAACGCATCCCGCTTTGCTGTCCCAAAAGATGTTTTCGCGCTCGAAAGCATAGGATTGCAAATCGTCTGGGTCGACGACGCTGGCCAGGAACACCTTCCCCACGCCACCCTGCTTGCGATGCATCGAGGCGGCAACGATCCATTCGGCACCTGCCAGAGAATCGGAGGCATCGACGGCAACGAGGTCGCCACCAGACAGTTGGAATGTACCGACCCCCTCCTTCCACACCTTGCCGATGCGCTCGGGATAGGCGGAGGCCAACAGCGCGCCCACCTCGTAGGGATTGACGGTGGCATTGTCCTCTTTTGTATGGATCATTTCGGCATACTGTCGGGAAATCCTGACGATACGACCCCAACGGCCACTGCGGCCTGCATTACGTTCGCGACGCAAGGCATCGAGACGGGTGGCTATCGAAACATCGCCCTCGCCTGCCAGCGGGTCTTTCTCTTCAAGCAAGGCAGCGATATCGGCAGCAAGCGACTGGCGCTCAGACGTATTGGCTGTTTGTAGCATACGTGCGATACGCGGATGACAGGGCAACTTCGACAAGGTCCGACCTTGCTGCGTAGCACGCCCTTCATTGTCCAGTGCGCCAAGCGATTGCAGCAACGCGCGGGCGTGGACAACGGACGATTTGGGCGGCGGCGTCAACCACGGCAGACGCTCCACCTCGCGCTCGCCCCAGATGGCGACATCGAGCACCAGCGGAGTGAGGTCGGCATCCAGTATTTCGGGCTTGCGTACCGCTTCCATTCGGGTCTCGGTTCCCTTGCTCCACAGCCGATAGCATACGCCCGGAGCGATGCGTCCGGCTCGACCGGTGCGCTGCGTGGCCATATCCATCGATATGCGCACGGTATCCAAATGGCTCAGCCCACTGCGTGGGTCGAAAACCATCTTGCGACACAGTCCGCTATCGACCACCACACGCACACCCTCGATGGTCAGCGACGTCTCGGCGATGGGCGTAGCGAGCACCACCTTGCGTTCGCCAGGGGCACTGGGCGCAATGGCCCGAGCCTGCTCGTCGTTGGACAAGAGGCCGTAAAGTGGGTATATCTTGGTGGGTGAGAGGCTGTTGGAAAGCAGTTCCGCCACGTGCCGTATCTCGCCCTCGCCAGGGAGGAAGGCCAATATGTCGCCCTCGTGCTCGCGGTGGGCTTGAAGGATGGCCTTTGCTGTCAGTTGCGACACATTCTGAATATCAGCCTCTTCCGCTGTATGTATTACCTCGACAGGGAACATCCGTCCTTCGCTTTTGAGCACAGGACAGCGCAAGGCTTCTTGGATGGCAGCGGTATCGATTGTGGCCGACATCAGCACGATTCGCAGGTCGTCGCGCAGCAGTTGCTTGCATTGGCGCGTTAGGGCAAAGGCCTCGTCGGTGTTCAGGCTCCGCTCGTGGAATTCGTCGAAGACAACCACCGCAACATCCTCTAACGCAGGGTCGTCGAGCAGCATTCGGGTGAGCACACCTTCGGTCACAACCTTGATGCGAGTCCGTTTCGATATTATGCTTTCGAAACGTATGCGGTAGCCCACCGTCTCGCCCACTTTTTCGCCCAACAGCCAGGCCATCCGCGAGGCAATCTGCCGTGTCGCCACACGCCTGGGTTCCAGCACGATAATCTTCCCCTCAGAAAATTCCTGCAGTACCGTCAGTGGCAGCAGCGTCGACTTGCCCGCGCCGGGTGCCGCCGTCACGATGACATCCTTCCCTGCCCGCAGCGTCCCGTTCAGTGCCTCCGCTATCGCCGCCACCGGCAGCCGTTCCAGTTCTTGTTTCAGTCGGTCAGTCATTTTTTTATAACGCAAAAGCCTACAATTTATTGCCAAGAACATCAGATTGTAAACGATGTAGTTTCAACGCCTCAATCGTTTCCTTTCTCATTTATCAGGTCATTACACAAATCTTCTGTCATTGCATTCCGCCCCATATATCCACTTTTTCCATCCCACCAAATACAACAAAAGGCTACTGCCTAAGCATTAGCCTTTTGTAATTATTTAGTGAACTTCATTGCTGTCCACTAAAAATCAGTGAAAGTTCTTTGAAATTATTGTGAGTTAATTATTTGTAGAGTTTTTTCGAGTCAACGGATTTGAATTTGTATCTTTGCAGGAGATACCCCTGCATATGAATCAAGACAAATACGTTTTTGCTCAGTTGGTTACTTTTTTGGATCGAAACCATTTCAATTACCTCGTAAGGAAATACAGCGGCGACCGCTATGTGAAGCACTTCACCTGCTGGAACCAGTTGCTGGTGATGATGTTCGGACAATTGACCAATCGCGAGAGCTTGCGTGATCTGATTGTCATCATCGAGGCTCACCGCAGCAAGTGCTACCATCTCGGCTTTGGCAAGCATATCACCAAGAGCAATCTTGCTAAAGCCAACCAGAAACGCGACTGCCGCATCTTCGAGGAGTTTGCCTACTTCCTTGTGGCGGAAGCCAGAAGCAAGCGGATTACGGACATCTTCAAACTCGGTGGCAGTGTCTACGCTTTTGATTCAACGACCATCGACCTGTGTCTGTCCGTGTTTTGGTGGGCCAAGTTCCGCAAGCATAAGGGCGGCATCAAGATACACACCCTCTATGACATCGAGACGCAGGTGCCGGCATTCTTCCATATCACCGAAGCTGCGGTCAACGATGTCCGTGCAATGGATGAGCTTGCATACGAGCCTGGCGCATACTACATCTTCGACCGAGGT
>JAFROL010000045.1 GCA_017429685.1 Bacteroidales bacterium
TGGCAAAAAGTTCATTGTCAAATGAAAAAATAGTTGTAACTTTGCACTCGTAAATCGAATGTCAAAACACGGTTGTCTGGCAGATTAACGGGTTCTGTCTGTTTGGATGACCAAAAAGTGAATAAATAGAACCCACCTTATGTTTATTCTATTTCTTTATTTTATATCATTTTTTTTCTATTTTGGTTTCTAATCATATATTAAATCTAATATTCAAAGTCTTTCAATCTCGTTGTAAGTGAACAGAGGCCAGTGACACGAACGCGCTCGTTTCATTTTTCACAGGTCACGTGTCACAGATTACAAAATATTGTCAAGGCTGGTGTCGGGAAAATTTCGTATCTTTGCACTTTCATTTACTAATAGGAATGGAATAGCCAACAAACAGCAAACGTCTAATGCTCAAGATACAAGAAATAGAAGTAAAGTCGGTGATGTCGAAATCGAACTTGCCGGTGGCCGACTTCTCGGTGAACCCCTACGTGGGTTGCCTGCACGCCTGCAAGTACTGCTACGCCTCGTTTATGAAGCGCTTCACGGACCATCCCGAGCCGTGGGGCGAGTTCCTCGACGTAAAGAACTGGCCCGCCATCAAGGACCGCGGGCAGTTCCGCGGCAAGGAGGCTTTCTTCAGTTCCGTCACCGACCCCTACCAGCCCCACGAGGCCAAGTACCAGCGCACCCGCCGCGTGCTGGAGCAGCTGCAGGGCACCGGCATCCGCATCAGCATCTCGACCAAGAGCGACCTCATCCTGCGTGACCTCGACCTGATAAAAAGTTTCCCCGGCTCGCGCGTCAGCTGGAGCATCAACACCCTCGACGAGGAGTTCCGCAAAGAGATGGACCTCGGCGTCAGCATCGAGCGCCGACTGGAGGCAATGCGCCAGTTCTACGAGGCGGGCATCGACACGACCTGCTTTATCTCACCCATCTTTCCGGGCATCACCGACGTCGAGGCCATCATCCGCCGTGCCAAAGGGCAGTGCAATCTCGTCTGGCTGGAGAACCTCAACCTGCGTGGCGACTATAAAGGGCGCATCCTCAGTTGGGTACACGAACACCATCCTGAGCTGGACACCCTCTACCGCAACATCTACACTCGCAAGGACCGCACCTACTGGAGCGAGCTCGACGCCGATATGCGCCACTTCTGTGCCGACGAGGGGCTGCGCTATGTCCGCAACGACGACAGCATCCGCGCCCGTCACGGCGAACCGCCCGTGGTAGTCAACTACTTCTATCACGAAGAGATCATCCCTTCGGCCCGCAAAGAGCAGCTGCGCCAAACGCGAACCTGCTGCTGACTTTGTACGAAAAAACTTTAACCATAACTTCAGATACGGAACTGTTTTTGGGGTTACTGTTTGAAAATGACTAAATGATTAAATATTATCATAATGAAGAAAATAATCATCATTGACGGAGGTCCGCGCAAGAACTTCAATACGGCCTCGATGCTGCAGAGTTTTGCCGAGGGTGCTGCCTCGGTGAGCGACCAGATTGAAGTGAAAACAGTGCGCCTCTACGGCCTCGACTACAAAGGCTGCATCTCGTGCCTGGCCTGCAAGCTCAAGGACAAGGCCTCGAACGTTTGCAAATTCAAGGATGCGCTAACGCCTGTGCTTGAGGATGTTGCTACGGCCGACGGACTGGTGCTGGGCTCGCCCAACTACTTCGGCGAGGTGACGGGCCAGATGCGTGCATTCCTCGAACGTCTGGCGTTCCCGTGGCTCTCGTACAACGACTACAGCATCACCGCACCGAAGCGGATGCCCGTGGTGCTGGTCGAGACGCAGAACGGCTCGCCGATGGGCAACAACTGCAACGGCTATGGCACTATGGAGGGTCCCATCGCGCGTGCACTTGGCGAACCTGAACGCCTCTTTGCCCACAACACCTATCAGGTCAAGGACTACTCGCGCTACGAGCTGGCGGGATTCAGCGAGGAGGCCAAGCGCCGCTACCGCGACGAGCATTGGCAGAACGACCTGCAACAGGCCCGCGATGCCGGCCGCCGTATGGCGGAGACAATTTTGAAATAAACAGTTATTTATGATAGACCAAATCCTCGAATACAACAGGCGGTTCGTGGCCGAGAAGGGCTACGAGCGCTTCATCACCGACAAGTACCCCGACAAGAAACTCGCCGTGTTGTCCTGTATGGACACGCGCCTCACCGAGCTGCTGCCTGCCGCTCTGGGGCTGCGCAACGGCGATGCCAAGATTATCAAGAATGCCGGCGGACTGATCATAACCCCCTTCGATTCTGCCATCCGAAGCCTCATTGTCGCCATCTATGAGCTTGGCGTTGACAGTATTATGGTGGTGGCACACTCGCACTGCGGCGCCTGCCATATGAGCTACGACCACTTTCACGACCAGATGCTGGCTCGCGGCGTCACCGACCAGACCCTTGACACCATCCGCAAGTGCGGCATCGACCTCAACCACTGGCTCGAGGGCTTCCGCGACACGGAAGAGAGCGTGCGCCGCACGGTGGAGATAATTCGTACGCATCCGCTTGTGCCCAAGGATGTTACCATTCGCGGCTTTATCATCGACAGCGAAACCGGTGCCTTGGAGGAGGTGCGGTGAAGGGAAAGCGGAAAACGGAAAGCGGAAAGCGGAAAACGGAGAACGGAGAACGGAGAACGGAAAACGGAGAACGGAAAGCGGAAAACGGAGAACGGAAAGCGGAAAACGGAGAACGGAGAACGGAGAACGGAGAACTGGTCTGTGGATGATAGCCTAAGGATAATTCGTATCGTCCCTTTAACTTCCCTTTAACTTCCCTTAACTTCCTTATTAACTTCCCATTAACTTCCCGTTAACTTCCCGTTAACTTCCTTATTAACTTCCCATTAACTTCCCGTTAACTTCCTTATTAACTTCCCTTTAACATCAAAATTCTTTCAACAATGAACGACAACACCTTTGACTTTCGTCCGATGCGACGGTTCAAGCAGCAGATGAGCGACGGGGAGTGCGTCGGGCTCCTCGAAAAGGCTCCGCGTGGCATCCTCGCCGTGATGGGCGACGGCGGCTACCCCTACACCGTGCCGCTCGACTTTCTCTATGCCGACGGCCACATCTATTTCCATTGTGCCCGCGAGGGACACAAGCTCGACGCCATCCGTGCGTGCAACAAAGTGTCGTTCTGTGTGTTGAGCGAGGGCGTCAGAGAGCCCGACAGCTGGTGGTACCACTTCGATAGCGTCGTCTGCTTCGGCCGCATCGCCATTGTCGACGACCCACAGCGCACCGATGCCCTGCTGCGGCAAATCGGTGCCAAGTATTTCCCGCAAGGCTATGACCTTGAGGACGATATGCGGAAGAATGCGCCGCGTGCCTACGTGCTCGACTTGCAGATAGAGCACCTCAGTGGCAAGCGTGTGCGTGAGAAATAGCCTCAAATACTGAAGCTTACAATATTTTAGACAATATCGCGGAGTCGCCGCGACGGATGCCTCGCTTCTCGTTGCCGTCGGGGCTGCCTTTTGGCATACCGTTTTAATGCAGTTCTTATATCGTTCTTATATTCGCAATATAAGAACGATATAAGAACTGCGTGCGAAAGGTGTGAAAAAAGGCGAAGCCTGTGTGGCAGGCTTCGCTTGTAGTCGTGGTGCTGAAAAAAGTGGGGTAGCCTTTTATTTGGCCAGTTTCATTCCGTCTTTGAAAGCTTCGCCGACGCGCTGAGCGACAAGGTAGTAGCCGTGGGTGTAGGGGTCGAAGGCGATGGCGTGGAGAGCTTCGATGTCGAGCTGCCCGTTGGCTGTCAGCTTGTCGCTTTCGGCCAGCACGTTAACCACGCGGCCAATGACGCCGATACCGGTGTCGCCGCTCTGGTATTCAATGAATTCGCATTCGATGGCGATGGGCAGTTCGTTGATTATGGGAGCGTCGATGCTTTTGGAATGTTCAGCTGTAAGGCCCGATTTGTCGAATTTGTCGGCTTGTTTGTGTCCCGACACTACGCCGAACCAGTCGGCCTCTGTCACGTGTGCGGCATCGGCAATGTGTACTGTGAAGGCCTTGCGGCGTTTGATGTTTTCTACGGTTTTGTGTGTTTCGGTGAGGTTGAGAGCGACGCGGTTGCGGTCGAGCATAGTGCCCCAGGCTGCGTTCATCACGTCGACGGTGCCATCTTCGTTGTAGGTGGCCACCAGGAGTACGGGCATCGGGAAGATGGCCTCGGTAGTTTTGATTGGCTGTTTCATATTGATAAATATTGTTAAAAAGGGAATTTAAAAGGGAAGTTAAGGGAAGTTAAAAGGGAAGTTAATGGACAATACGAATTATCTTTCCGATTTTCGCTTTCCGTTTTCTGCTTTCAATTTTTTTTCTGGTCACTATTTGCTGTTGTTATTTTTCCAGGGTGTATTCGAGGAACATTGTCTGGGTAATCTGTTCGCCGGCGACACGGAGTGTCAGTGGGAGGAAGGAGCTGACGGTGGGTTCGGCTTTGCGGTTGTCCATACGAAGGTAGATGACTAGTTCGCGTCCGGGGGTGAGTTTGCTGTAGCCGACGACTTTGACGTCGGGCGAGCCGACGCTGATGAAGTCGAGGGTGGTTTCGGTGAGTGCGGTGTGGTTGAGATGGACCTGGATGTCGGCGTATTCGCCTGTGAAGTAGGTGCCTATGTGCATAGCTCGTGTTGGGAGGTGTAGGCAGCTGATGAGGCTGCTGTCGTCCTCGAGATATTGGTAGTCGAGGATTTCGATTCTACGTTCGCGTGCTGCCTCGACGCTGTAGACGGACTTGTTGGTCTGGCTGCGGTCGTTGCTGACGTTTTTGTCGGCGTGTGTGCTGCCGTAGGCCACTTCGCGGATTTGGAGCGAGCCGCCGCCGGTGCCCATATATTTGGTAAGGATGCCTTTATTGTATTCCATTATCTGGTTTACGATGCTGGCGATGCGTCGTTTGGAAATGAGTTCGTTGTACTGAGATGTGTGGATTGGGCTGGCATAGCCCTCCACGGTCATCGAGATGCGGTGTCCGGCCTTGAGGTCGTCGAGGAGTAGGTTGAGGAACTGCTCGAAGCGTTCGCAGTTGTATTGGACGTCGTAGTCGAAGAAGTAGTCGATGGCGTTGCAGATGGAGTCGTAGATGACGTTGCCTGCGGCGAGGGTGTGTGCTTTTTTGTATTCGTCGCGCATAAACATATAGCGGTTGTAGGTCTGGAAGTAGTTGGTGCGCGTGGTTGCGAGTTTGGACTTGGGGTCGGGCTGGTCGTTGTGGAAATAGAGCTTGATGGGGAGGAGAGTGTGGACGGTGCTTTTCATAGCCACGGGAGCGGGCTGTTCGACTTTGCGGCGTTTTGGTGCTCGTTTGGTCAGCTGCCAGCTGTAGATGTCGTTGCAGCAGGTGTTGCCGTTGATGAAGAAAGAGCCGCTTCGGTTGGAGGTGAGGAATCCGGAGCGCGAGTCGCTGGCGGCGCTGAAATAGAGGTCGTTGGCGGGGCTGTTGAGCGAGCTGCCGAGGTTTTGCGGTTCCTGCCAGCTGTCGCGCGAGCCTTGTGAGGAGAAGACGTCGTAGCCTCCGAACCCGAGATGCCAGTCGGAGGAGAAGTAGAGACGGCCAGTGTTGTTGTCGTAGAAGGGTGTTATCTCGTTGCCGGCGGAGTTGACGGGAGTGCCGAGGTTGACGGGTGGTGATGGTTTTTTGTCGTCGAGGATGGAGTACCAGATGTCGTAGCCGCCGAGTCCTCCGCTGCGGTCGGAGGCGAAGTAGAGGATGGTGGTGCTGTCGGGTAGGTAGCCTACGGCGGGGTGGGTGTTGTTGGTCCCTTCGAGGTTGATGTCGCCAGCCAGTGGTTGCGGTTTCTGCCATTTGCCCTTATTGAAATGGGTGACGTATATTTTGCAGGGTATGTCGGCGAAGCTGTTGTTGTCGCAGATGGTGAAGTAGATGTTGTTGTGCAGGGGGTCGATGGCGACGTTGCAGGAATGTTTGTCCTTGGTGTTGAGTCCCCAGGTGTTGGGTGTGCCTTTGGAGACTTGTCCTGTGCCGAAGTCGGCTTGGAAGATTTGCATCAGGACGAGGTCGGAGTTGATGGCGTTTTTGGAGCCTGGTTTGGAGAGTTCGCGCATCGAGGAGTAGAGGAGTATGGAGTCGCCCATCAGGACGGCGCCGGACTCGCTGTATTCGGTGTTGATGTTCTTGCTTTCGTGGTTGACAGAATAGACGTAGGTTGGCTGTTCGTCGGCGGTCGAGTCCTGAGTGTCGATGACCCACTGGCAGGCGCGTAGTTCCTGTCTGGCCCTTGATTCGAGCTCTTCGTTGTTGGCGGTTCTGAGATAGCGCTGGTAGTAGAAGGCGGCGGAATCGGGATGTCCGGACATACGGTACATCAGTGCGAGAAAGTAGTCAGTATGAGGATGGAGGGCTGCTGCTGTCGACTGCTCGACGATTTTGTAGTAGTGTGCGGCTTTGGCATAGTCGTTGGAAAGTCGGTGTGATTCAGCTATTTTGTATGCGATGTTGGGGTCTGCCGACTTGCGGTAGGCGGCGCGATAGTGGTCGACGGCGGTCTTGTAGTATCCCAGTCGGAAAGCTTCGTCGGCGGCATCGAGGTCGTTTTGGGCTGTTGCGACGCCAGATAGCGAGAGGGCGATGAGGAGCAGTGAAAGAAGGGGATAATTATGTTTCATTGCGTTGTTGCGTTATTGTGTTATAGGTTTCTAATGTTTGTAATGTTTTGCAAAAATCGGAAAAAATATTGATGTGAACAAATATTTTATTGAATATGTTGAATGTCAGTTGTTAAGGTGTGGCTGTTTTTTGTTCCGCAGAAAGCGCGGAAAGGGCAGAAAGGTATGTTTGTTAATTTGTTAATTCGTTAATTTGCTAATTTGTTAATTTGTTAATTCGTTACGGGTCGCTATTATGTTGATATGAGTGCGTAAGCCACTAACACATTTACGCATTCTTATATTATCACATTATGGGACAAGGCATTGCGGTGCGTCGGACGCGGGTGTTTCGGGCAAGGCGGTAGACAATGGAAATTTCGAAGGCGCCGAGCGAGTGCGATGCCGGGGTGAGCTTGGAGAGGTTGGCGTCGTAGGAGAGTGCGAAGAGGAAGGCGTTGTATTCGGCTGTCATTTCAACCAATGCGGCGTCGCGCCACCGGTAGTGGATGCCCCAGGAGAAGCTGACTGTGCGGGTAGAGGATTCGGAAAGGTACCACTTGACGTCGCATCCGACAATCGCTTCGCGGTAGTTGTTCTGCAGGACGGCGGCGACGAGCGGCATCAGGGATATGTCGCCCCAGGCGCGGTATTCGGAACGTGCGTAGAGAGAGAACTTGCGCTCGATGAAGGTGCTGTCGGTCATCATATATGATATGTCGGGCCGGTTGATGTTGCGTGCTGCGATGCCGGCTTTGAAATAGAGGTCGTCGTTGGGCTGGTAGAACCAGGCCAGGCCGGCGCCGATGGTGAAGAAAGACTTGCTGTATTGCGCGAAATCGTCGGTGGGGTCTTCGAGAATGATGTCGGCATTGTTGAATCCGGCCTGTCCGAAGCCCACTTCGGCGGCTGCGGAGATGGAGCTGTTCCTGTTGCGGCCTACGGATTTGAAATAGCTGAGGATGAGGTTGCCTGCGGTGGTGCCATAGTGCAGCGTTCCGGCGCGGTCGCTGTAGAGTATTGTGCCGAGGCTGAGCCCGTCGCCATAGTAGCGTCGCCGCATCAGGGAGCATTCGGCTGTTGCGGCGATGGTCTGGAACGCTTTGCTGACGGAGGCCCACTGGTTGCGGTAGATGCCGCCGAATCGTCCCTGCCCGTCGAAGAATCCTGAATAGGCGGGATTGAAGAGGACGGGGTTGACGTCGATCTGCGAGAAGTGGATGTCCTGTCCCCTGGCGGGAACGAAGACTGTCAGAAGCAGCAGGATCGATATGAGGCGACGGGGGGTCAAGGGTGTGTTATTGCGTTAGTGTGTTATTGCGTTATTGCGTTAGTGTGTTATTGCGTTAGTGTGTTATTGCGTTGTGAATTGTGACTTGTGAAGCGAGCGCGTTCGTGTCACTGGTCACCGTGTGTATGGTGGCAGTGAGATGTCGGCAAAGTCGCCTTTGAGGTATTTGAAGTATCCGGCGATGCCGACCATAGCTGCGTTGTCGGTGCAGAACTGGAGGGTGGGGGTGTAGACCTTCCATCCGTGCTTGCGGCCGAGTTCGGCGATGCCGTTTCGGAGATAGGAGTTGGCCGACACACCACCGGCGATGGCCACCTGTCGGATGCGGTGTTTCAGTGCCGCACGCTCGAACTTCTTGAGCAGGAACGACATAATGCATTTCTGGATTGAGGCGCAGAGGTCGGCTTTGTGCTGGTTGATAAAGTCGGGGTCTTCGACCAGCCGGTCGCGAAGGAAATAGAGGAACGAGGTCTTGATGCCGCTGAAGCTGTAGTCGTAGCCTTGAATCTGCGGCGTGGCGAACTGGAAGGCGTCGGGGTTGCCTTCGCGGGCAAGGCGGTCGATGATGGGGCCTCCGGGGTAGCCGAGATCCATAATCTTGGCGGCCTTGTCGATGGCTTCGCCGGCGGCATCGTCGATGGTCTGTCCGAGGATTTCCATCTCGAAGTGGCTGTGCAAAAGAATGATTTGGGTATGTCCGCCGCTGACGAGAAGGCACATAAAGGGGAATTGCGGCGGGATATAGTCGTCTGATGTGCGGATGAAGTGCGAGAGGACGTGAGCCTGAAGGTGGTTGACTTCGATTAGCGGTATGTTGAGAGCCTGTGCGAAACTTTTGGCGAATGACACGCCGACGAGCAAAGAGCCGAGGAGGCCAGGACCGCGCGTGAAGGCGACGGCGTCGATCTGGCGCTTGTCGATGCCTGCGTCGCGCAGGGCGCAGTCGACTACGGGTACGATGTTGTGCTGGTGGGCGCGCGAGGCCAGTTCGGGCACGACGCCACCGTATTGTTCGTGGACTTTTTGCGAGGCGATGACATTCGAGAGCAGCCTGTCGTTGCAGAGGACTGCTGCCGAGGTGTCGTCGCACGAGGATTCTATAGAGAGGATGTAGGGCATTGTGTTATTGCGTTAGTGTGTTATTGCGTTATTGTGTTAGTGTTGAAGATTGAACAAAGGTCGATTTCAAAATGCAAAAATACACATTTTTTTTCAGTTGTTATACTAAAAAGATGTTTTTTTAGTTATGGAATAATTAAAGTGTAAGACTATCAAACGTTTTTGGAAAATATCAGGTAAGCTTTTGCTGACGGTTTTTGTGGCCGTGTACGTGGTTGTTGCCCTTGTCAACTACTCGTTGGTGCAGTCGTTGGCGGGCTCGGTTGCGAGCAACTGGCTCAGTCAGAAAAGTGGAGGCGTTGTGCGCATAGGGTCGATGGGGTGCAACCCTTTCAACCATCTGATTCTGCGCAAGGTGGAGCTGATAAATCCCGACAATGACACAGTTTGCACGGCGCACACGATGTCGTTCCGTTTCAAGCGTTTCCCCTACGACGAACACGGCTTGTCGTTCAGTCAGGTGCGCCTGAAGGATACATACTACCACCTTGGAATCGACTCGACGGGACTGAACCTGCAGTTCCTGATAGATGCTTTTGCCTCGGGCAAGGAAACGCCCGAAAGCCAGGGTCCGCCAGTGGAATTCAAGGTGCTTGTGGACGATTTGATTATGGACGACGTGACCTACCGTCACGACCTTGACGCGGACCGCAGCATATGGCACCAGCCGCGTGGCGACGGGCTCGTCAATATCAAACATCAAGAGTGGGCACACGTGAAGGCCCGTATGCGCAACGTCAGGGTCGACAAGGACTACGTAACCTGCCGCATAGACCGCTTTATCACCGAGGAACGTTCCGGACTGAGAGTGAATGAGATGAGTATGAACGTCTATGCCACGCGTGCTGGCATCAGCGCCACGAACCTGGTGCTTCAAACCGACGATTCGCGCCTGATGGGCGATGTGCTGCTCGATTTCGCAAGCTGGAAGACGATGAAGCATTTTCTTGACAGTGTTGTCTTTACGTGTCATTTCGCCGAGGGGTCGTATGGCGCTTTGCGCGATGCGGCCTTCTGGACTGGGGCTTTGGAAGGAATGGACGAACGGATTGAGCTTTCTGGTTGGTTTGGCGGCCCTATAGCTGACTTTCACGCCGACGATGTGCATCTGGCTTTTGGTCAAGAGTCGGAACTTGAGCTGGATGCCGGCATTTGCGGCCTGCCGCATATCGACAGCACCGTTATCACCGCTGCAATTCGTGGCCTTCACACCACATATGCCGACCTGGCGGCAGTGCGCCATCCCGAAGGGATTACTATGAAGGCCGAAAAGCTTGTCAAGCAAATTGAATTTATTGATGCCGACCTTACGTTTGCGGGCACGATATATGATTTCAATGCCACCGTCGATGCCAATACGGCTCCCGGTCCGCTGCGCGGCGAGGTGGCGTTGTCGATGAATCCCCGCAAGGGCGACTATCGCTACGTCGGCGAGGTGTCGTCGGAGGGTTTCCATCTGGGCAGGGTTGCTCCCAACGAATGGGTGTCGCGCAGTGGATTTGAATTGAGTTTTGAGGGTAAAGGCTTCAATCCGCGCACAATGAACGCGTCGGCCCAGGGACGACTGACGCACACCGTGCTGAAAGGACAGCGCCTGACTGGCGAAACGGCCATCGATGTCGAGGCTGCCAATGGCAAGATGACGGCACAGCTGGACCTTGACGACGCGCTGGCGATGCTGGCAGTCAACGGCGAAATGGAATGGCGCGAGAAAGGCCCTATCTATAGAGCCAATGCCGATATAGGCCATCTGGACCTTAAACGGCTGGGCTTCTGGACGGACACAAGCGACAGCGAGTCGCTTGTCGATGCCAAAATCAGTGGGTTCTTCTCCGAACTTGGCGAGGGCAACTCCTTTGCACGACTGACGGTCAGCGATGTGGCTTTGCACACAACCCGGCAGGACTTCGCTCTGAAGAAAGCCACCTTCGTTGCCCGCGAACAGAACCGCTGGAAAAGTTGGACTCTGGGCAGCGACATCCTGTCGGCCCAGTTGCGTGGCTATTTCCAGGTGGCGGCTCTGGGCAAAACGGTGAGCCGTTTTGTTGACGATTATGTGCCGCGAGTGTGGAACAACGATTCGCGTATAGCCTTGTCGGCAGAGCCCACCGATGCCAATTTTGAGTTCAATGCGGAGCTCAACGACACGTTGGGCCTGCTGCAGTTGCTGGTGCCGGGTCTGATGCTGGCCACAGGCACGTCGGTCCAGGCTAACTACAACGTCGGCGAATCGTTCAAGCCTATTGTCCTTTCCGACTCGATAGGGTATGGGGCATTAAGAATGTATAATGTGGGCATCAGTGGCGAGTCGGAGGCAGACCGCTATCGTCTACGTGCCACCAGCGACGAAATCAAGGTCGGAGAACTGCTGCTTTCGGAGAACGCCAACTTGTTTGCCGAAACGTCACAGTCGTCGGCAATATGCCGCATTGTGTGGGAAAACAGCAGCCAGACGGTCGGTGGCGGCGATGTGAATCTGCGTTTCCTGTCCGACAGCGGTCGGGTGTCGCTTGTGGTCGACCCTTCGCAGCTTGCTTTGGGTGGCAACCAATGGCGGCTCGAACCGGGTGTCTGGGATGACAGCAAGGAGAGGTGGAAACCACAGCAGGGCGGTGAAACTGCAGATGACTACATCTATTTGGACAACAAGGGCTTCTATGTTGGCGGACTGGCGCTGCTCAGCGACGAGCAGATGCTGCTGCTCAGGGCTTCGCGACGTGGCGAGGTCGGCGACAGTGTCGACCTGACGTTCCGCAACTTCGGTCTCGCTGTCGTCAATCCCTTCCTTGCCGCCGCCGGTTTGTCGGTCGACGGTGTCGCCACTGGCGATGTAAAACTGGGATTTCTCAGAACGGAAAGCAGTGAGCGGAAAGCGGAGGTGCCTTACCTCAATGCCGACCTCGGCATTGCGCGGCTGACGTTCGACGGCGAGGCTATGGGAAATGCGCGTCTGCAGTCGACGTGGAACGCGGAAATGAACCAGCTGAACCTATACGTCAACACGCGTCGCGACGACGGTACGGAACCCGTCCAGCTTGTAGGATACCTTGATATGGGCAGTGCCGATATGGGCCTCAATTTCAACGCTTCGGTTGATGGCGTCGCCCTTTCGGCTGCCGAACCTTTCACTCGTTCGTTTGCTTCCAATGTTGTCGGCAACATTTATGGCGAGGCCTCGATTGAAGGCACTCTCAAGGCTCCACACGTCGACGGCTACCTCCTTGTGAAAGATGGAGGAATGAAAATCGACTTTCTCAATGTGACCTATGGCTTTTCCGATACTATCCATCTGGATCCCGACGCCATCCGATTCGATGGTTTCGAGGTTCGCGACGAACGAGGAAACAGCGCTTTTGTCAATGGTCGAATAAATCATAATGGGTTGAAAGACTTCGATTTCGATCTGTTTTTGACGAGCGACCGCCTGCTCTGTATGAACACGTCGGCACGTCACTCCGAACAATACTATGGCACCGTCCTTGCGGCTGTCGATGGCAGCGTCAGCGGCCCTACCGACAATCTCGACATCGTACTTTCGGCACGCACGGTCGAAGGCAGTGTGCTTAATGTTCCCATCAACGACAAACGTCAGCTGAAACAGGCTGATTATATACATTTTGGCTCGTGGAGCTACGAAAGCGACGAAGAACTGCAGGGCTCTCTTTGGCTTAATGACGACGAGACGGAGGCTTCGTCCGGCAGTGTGGTTGCAGAAACGGCAACCAATAGCAACTATCTGTTGACAATCAATGTGGAGACCACTCCCGAAATGCGGATGAAGATGCCTATGGACTTCTCGTCGGTGACGGTCGATATTGATGCTCGCGGAGGTGGCGACCTGCAGCTGCAGACTGGCAGCTCGGTGCCGTTCACACTCAAGGGCGACTACGAAATCATCGGCGGAACCGTAGCACTCGACATTCTTGGATTGCTTGGCAAGGACTTTGCCATCGATGAGGGAAGTTCCATCACTTTCCCAGGCACCATCAGCGATGCAATGTTCGACATCAAGGCTGTCTATTCGCAACGTGTAAACCTTTCAACCTTGACCGGCTCGCTGGGTGCTAGCGAATCGCAAAAGCCCGTCCAGGTGGAAAACGTCATTGCGCTCAGCGGCTCGCTGCAGTCGCCCGACATCGGTTTCGACCTGCGCTTGCCCAACGCCGACCAGAGTGTTCAGGAAGAGGTCTTTGCATACATCGACCGCAGCAACGAGCGTGATATGCTCAATCAAACTGTGTCGCTGCTGCTTTTCAAGCGGTTCTATAATTCTTCGGCAAACACCAATACTGACCTTAACTCGTCCACTGCCGAGGAAGGCTACGGATTGGTAGCCAATACATTGGGAAGTATGGTCTCGGATATGGTCCAGTTTGTCGACATAAACTTCGACTATCAGGCAGGCAACGCAGTCACCACCGAGCAATACACTGTCGACATCAATAAGGAGTGGAACAAGTTCTATTTCGAGACGACTCTCGGTTTCGGCGGCGAAGCCCGCGAACTCAGCAGTGCCGACGGCGGCAACAATATGACTGGCGATATGGTTGTGGGCTACAAGATTAACCCACGTTTCCACCTTTTTGTCTTCAACCGAAGCAACACTAATGACTACACGCGCTCCGATTTGCCTTACAAGCAGGGTTTCGGTGTGAAATACACACGCGATTTCGATACTTTTGGCGAATTGTTGCGCCGCAAACGCAAACAGAAATGAAAATACTCATCATACGGTTCAGTTCCATAGGCGACATAGTGCTGACAACACCTGTGGTGCGTTGCATCAAACAGCAGCTCCCCGACTGCCAGGTGCATTACCTCACCAAAAGCGGCAGCGTCGAACTGCTGCTCAACAACGCCAATATCGACAAGATTATCACGCTCGATGAAAAGCTGCGTGACACCATTGCAGAACTAAAGAGTGAGCACTACGACTATGTCGTTGATCTGCACAACAACCACCGCAGCCGGCTGATTCGTATGGCTCTGCGTGCAAAGACTTATGTCTATCGTAAGGAAAACTTCCACAAATGGCTTACTATCATTACGAAACATAATTTTATGTCTGGCCGCAATGTCGTTGACCGCTATATGCAGACTCTTCATCCTCTGGGTGTTGTGGCCGATGGTGGCGGGCTTCAGATATTTCTTTCCGACGATTTGAGTGGTGACGCTTTCAGACAGAGGGTTATAAATAACAAGAAAGTGGCTGAAATCACCAATTGCCCCTATGTCGTTGTGGCCTGTGGCGCACAGCACGCCACCAAGCGCATCCCCGACGATAAGCTTCTTGTACTCTGCTCTCTAATCAAGTCGCAGGTGCTGCTGTTTGGCGACAAGTCCGACCGTAAGCGGCTTCGCGATTTTGGTGCTTCCTTCAGCAAAAACGTTATCAACCTTTGTGGCAAAACGTCTCTCTCCGAGTCGGCGGCGCTAATCCGCGACGCCGTTGCTGTCATCACTCCCGATTCGTCGATGATGCATTTTGCCGCAGCTTTCGGGCGTCCCGTCATAGCCGTTTGGGGCGCTACGGTGCCGCAATTCGGTTTTTCTGCTTATGCCACGCCTCACGCCGACTGTCAGGTCGACGGCCTATTGTGCCGCCCCTGCAGCCGTATGGGCTCCAAACGTTGCCCACTGGGCCATTTCAAATGTATGCATCAGCAAAGCTGGCAACGCATCGCCGAGGCTGCAAATGCTATTGTCGAAAAGAATTCAGCGGAATGAATATGGAAAGGAGTGTGATAATGAAGAGAATAACTTTCATTTTGTTTTTGGCCATCGCATCTCTGTCGGCACAGTCGCAAAAAGCCGATTCGTTGCGCATCGTCAACGCACGTTGGCAAGTCGACAGTCTTGACGGTATGGTGCTCAAGCAGATGCACTTCGATCGCAAGAATTGCTTGGGCAGCAATCAGTTTGTTGCTTTTATCGAGATCCCTTCCGACTCGCCGCGGCGTCTGGCTTTCTGCTGCGAGGAGCAGCGTACGCAAACATCGGTGCAGGCACGCCGGCACAATGCTTTTGCTGCCATCAATGGCTCGTTTTTTGATATGCAGATGCACAACCCTATATGTTACCTGCGTATCGATGGTAACGAATTGGGCATCAATACGCCGCAGCCTTCCGACAGTATCCATCGCAAGTATTACCAGTATGGTACCCTGCTGCTTGACAAAGGGCGTCCGGTTTTCGTTGTTCCGGACAGTGCGCGCCTTGCCGAGCGAAACCTTCAGGCTACCGATGTTATGACCGCCGGGCCTATGCTTGTCCGCGACGGCTCTCTGGTTCCGATGCGCACCGACAAGACATTTGTCACCAATCGCCACAACCGCACGGCTGTCGGACTTCGTGCCGATGGAACGATACTCCTTGTTGTTGTCGATGGCCGCACCCGCCAGTCCGAGGGACTCTCGCTCCTGGATTTCAGCCGTCTGCTGCGTTATCTCGGTTGCCGCCAAGCGTTGAACCTCGATGGCGGCGGCTCAACCACAATGTATGTGCGCGGATACAAGAACGGTGGCCTCGTCAACCATCCTTCCGACAACGGCCGTTACGATTCCGATGGCGAACGAACCGTGTCCAACTGCATCATTGTAAAGTAATTGTATAATTCATATAATTCCGTAATAGCGTAATCCATAATAGTATGTCCCGTTTCATCATTTGTCGTGCCTCGGCTGGGTCAGGAAAGACCTACACGCTTGTCCGCCAGTTTATTGAAATCGCAATCTCTGCCAGTTCCGACGAACAGCTGCAGAAACGTTTCAGCCAGATTCTTGCCATCACCTTCACCAACAAGGCCGCCAATGGTATGAAAGAGCGCATACTTGCCAGTCTCAATGGCATCGTGATGCGGAAAAAAAAGTGGCTCGGACAAACCAAGGAGATTGCCGGCCATCTCGGCGTCGGTTCCGACGAGGTGGTGCGCCGTTGCGCCGTTGTCCAGTCGGCCATACTTCATCGTTATTCCGATTTCTCTGTCTGCACCATCGACAGCTTTGTCCATCGCCTTGTGCGCACTTTTGCCCACGACCTCGGACTCCCGATGAATTTCAACATACAGATTGACCAGAAAGAAATTGTGCAAAGTGTTGTCGACGAGCTGCTTTCTCTTGCCGGAAACCCCAACGAGACTCAGCTTACAAAGCTGCTCTGCGCCTTCTCGCAAAGCAAGATGGACGAAGGGAAAGGCTACAAGGTCGACAACGAGATACTTGACCTTTCCAAAGAAATATTCAGCGAGGAAGCTCCGGAATACCTCTCCCTTCTCGAAAAAATCGACCTTGACGGATATGTGGAAATCCGCAACCGCCTCATCGGCGACATACAGCGCTACCGCGACGACGTGGTCGGTTCTGCCACAGCATTCGTCGAGGCCTGCAACTCGGCAGGGCTTGCAGTCGACGATTTTCCCTCCAAGGGCAGCAGCGTCCTTGCTTTTTTCCAGCAACTTGCCAACGGCAACATCGGCAAGCTCGACGATGCCCACAAGCGTGTCGACACAGCCTATGGCGAAGGGCGACTCTATGCCAAGTCCACTCCCCAGGGTCTCGTCGGTGCCTTCGATGCCGTCCTGCCGACATTCAACAGAGCCTACGAGACTATCCAGCAGGGCGCCGTCCGCTACAACACCAACAGGCTTCTCGTGGCCAACCTCTACGCACTTGCGCTGCTCGGCAAAATCAATGCCATAAAGAATCAATATTATAGTGAAAACGAGATTGTCCATATCTCTGAGTTCAACAAGCGGCTCGACCAAGAGATTGCCAACGAGCCTGCCCCTTTCATCTACGAGCGCATCGGCAGCCGCTACCACAACTATCTCATCGACGAGTTTCAGGATACCAGCCGTCTGCAGTGGCTCAATTTCCTACCGCTCATCGACGAGGCAATGACCTACGACTTCCATTCCTCGCCCGAAGTGGGAACTCAGTCGCTCGTCGTTGGCGACGTCAAGCAGGCCATCTACCGTTTTCGCCAGGGCGACGTACGCCAGTTTGCCAAGCTGCCTGCTGTCGACAGCCGTCTCCACGGAGCATCTATCCAGCACGAGGCGCGTGTCGACCATCTCGTCGTCAACCGGCGCACGCTGGCCAATATCGTGAACTTCAACAACAGGTTCTTCGCCTCCATCGTCAATGGCCAGTATCAGGGCAATCCCGAACTTCATAACCTCTATGTCGGCGAAGGGTTTGTTGGCAGCGATGGGCATCATCATCCTGAGCTCTATCAGGAAACCCTTGACGAGGGCGGCTATGTCCAACTCTCTTTCTCTGCCAAGGACGACATCTGTCCCGCCGTCCTCGCCGCCATTCGCCATCAGGTCGACGACCTTCACTATTCCTATGGCGACATAATGGTCCTTGCACGCAAGAACGACACACTTGTCGGCATTTCCGACCATCTCGTCGCCAATGCCGGCGACAAACCTGTGCCGGTGGTCAGTTCCGAGTCGTTTGTCCTGTCCAACAGCAAGGCTGTCCTCCTGCTCCAAAGTGCATTGGAATACATATACGACCCGCGCGACCGCAATGCTGCTCTCGATGTGCTGCATTTCGCCGTCCAGTGCGGATGCTTGCAGCCCGATGTCGACCCGTCCCAGGCCTATAATCCACAGCTGTACTGGCAGTTCCACGATGCTTCCTTCGACCTGGCACGATTCCTTGTCCCTTACGGCATATCGCTCAACCTTGACCAGCTGCGGTCCTTGTCGCTTTACGACATCTGCGAGGAACTTGTCCGAATATTCCGCCTCGACGACGTCGACAGCGCCTATGTCGCCTCTTTCCTCAATGTCGTTGCGTCCTATATGCAGCACGCCCGTCCCGATCTGGCCAACTTCATCACCTATCTCGGCGACAATATCGGCAAGCTGTCCTGCTCCACGGCTTCAGGGCTCGATGCCGTGCAGCTGATGACTGTCCATAAGGCCAAAGGTCTTGAATCAAAAATCGTTATCCTCGTCTTGCCACGCCAGCAGAGCATCTCCAAGATGATGTGGGTCCGAATGCCCGAAGGATATGGGTCGCAGCTCCCAGTCGCCTTCGTCAGTCAGCAAAGCAGTCCCACGGCCTTTTCCGATGTTTTCCAGCAGGAGCACCTGATGGAGCAGGTCGACGACATCAACGTGCTGTATGTCGCACTTACACGTCCCGAGCAGAAACTCATCGTCGTCTGCGAAGATGCCGGCAAGGAAGGCTATGCCTCGCTTTTGCACAACTTTGCCTCTGGCGATTCCGAATTTGTCAAGCACTCCGACAGCCTTTTCACCATCGGCGACGATTTCGAGCGACCCGTCCCAAAGGACAAGGACAACGACGATGCTGACCAGCCGCCAACGCAGATGCCTATCGACGCAACCTCATTCCCCAAATGGGAAAAACGTGTGCGCATCGCCGACCAGAACAGCGCCCTGCTTACATCGCTCCACACCGACAGCCGCCGCTTTGGCATCATCGTCCACGACCTGCTGGCGCACATCATCGTACCCGACGACATCCAACCCGTCGTCCAGGCTTTTTGCCAGCAGCACCATATCGCCGACAGCGAAGCGCAGTCCATCGTCCAGCGTATTTCCGCTATGGTTGGCAGCGACCGTTACAGCCGTTATTTCGATCCGCGCTACAGTGTCAAAAACGAAGCCTCCATTGTCGTCAACGGCCATATCCGCCGCCCCGACCGCATCGTTTTCGCACCCGACCAAACCTGGGTCGTCGACTTCAAGACTGGCGCCTTCGACCCCGAAACCCACCGCAAATACCAGAACCAAGTCGACGAATACGCCGCCGCCCTCACCGCTATGGGTTACCCCAACGTCCAGACCGAGATAATATATCTGTGATTACACCTCTATGCAGAAAGCTTCAAATGGAAATCCATTGACTGTGACATTGTAAGGCTTTTCTGTCTTTTCAAGTTCTTTTATGACTTTCCCGACAATGGATTCGGGGTCTTTAAACCATTCATCCTGATTTTTAATAATGATGTACATTCTGTTAAGACCCCAGTTGTTGACTGTTTTCTGGGCTTGTTTTCTCATTCGGTCTTTATCGGCTCTTTCATACAAATCATTGATTAAACATATCTTTTCCTCTTCAGTCAGTTTTTTGTCAATTTTCGCACGTTTCTGCCATTTTTCGGGTTTGTCAGGGAAACCGGTGACTTTCAGGTCTACAGGTGTGCCTTTGAAGACAAAGTCGGTTATGCTTCTCGAAACTATTGGTGGAATCGTATTTTTGAAATGACTAATAATCGATGTCTCAATTATGTCGTGCTGTGCAACCATAAAATATTCGTGTTTCATTATGTCTGCACCGATTTCTATCAATTTGTCAATGGAGAGGAGTCCGTCAACACATTCGCGTACCTTGTTCTGCAAACTAAGATGCAGAGATGAAGGCATAGCTCCGTGCCAGTCGTGGCCTTTCAACTTGCCCGATTTCATATTGTCAATGTGAGTCTGAATGTTGGTAGGCGTCCATTTGTCACGAAGATATTTGGTTAGACTGTTTATGTTTAATTTCCCGCATTCATTCAAAGCAGCATCGATAATTCCCGATTTGTTGCCTTTGGCGTTATATCCATATTCTTTCAACAGTTCTTGGATTTGTTCCGTACTCATCATTGCATTCAGGCAATGCTCAATCAATTGTTTTTCTTTTGTTGTCATATTTTATTGATTTTCCATTTCGACAAAAATTTCTGAAATTTCCATTTCCAGTGCCTTGGCAAGCTTTTCGATGCTTTTCAGCGTTACGTTTTTTTCGGCGCGCTCAATCATTCCGATATAAGTGCGATGAAGGTTGGAAATCTCTCCGAGCTTCTCCTGACTTATACCTTTCT
This sequence comes from Bacteroidales bacterium, assembly GCA_017429685.1. GTDB lineage: Bacteria > Bacteroidota > Bacteroidia > Bacteroidales > P3 > Colimorpha. The sequence continues at coordinate 19,889 of JAFROL010000045.1, forward strand.
TTTCGCGCAAGCGCTTGATTGTTAAGCCGAATCTCTTTAAAATATCATCATCCATTGCATCCATATTTTTTTGCAAAATACGCATTTTCTCTTTGATATCACAACAGACTATAGTTAGCATTTTTATATAGGAAGGCGATTTGTAGAATGCAAATCACTTTTTTTTCGTAGTTTTGCACTATGTTACCGAATTTGGAATGACTGCGTATACGCTTGATATGGTTGCTGATAGGCTCAATTTGTCTTTGAAGATTGTCAGAAGATATGTTGCCTCAGGTGCTCTTGTCGCTTACAAAGAGCACAGTCGCTATGTCGTATACGAAAACGATCTGAAAGATTTTGAACAGACAGAAAAACCGCAATCCGTAAAGGCCGAAAACCCACATCTATCAAAGTCCGCTCACAAAGGAGCCCTATCAAAGTCCGCTCACAAAGGAGCCGACAATACGCAGCTTCTGCTTTTCGACCTGGCGCCGTATGTGTCTGAAAGAAAAGCCCGACCTGGCAAGAACTCCGCCTCCTCCGATAATGTCAACTGGGCGGATATCAGCCCCTATTGGAACAATACCACTCACTCCGAGCTGACCTTTATCGACCTTTTCTGCGGTGCAGGAGGCCTGAGCCGCGGCCTTGAAATGGCAGGCCTTAACGGAATCTGCGGACTTGATTTCTTCAAAGAGGCGGGAATGACTTATCGCCGCAACTTCAAACACCCCTTTGTCTATGGCGACATCACGCAGCCAGAAATAAAGAAGAAACTGTATGATACTGTGGCAGAACAGTTGGGCGGACGACACCTGAATCTTATCTCGGGCGGATTCCCATGTCAAGGCTTCTCTATGGCTGGCAACCGCATTGTTGACGACCCTCGCAACAGCCTGTATAAGGAAATGCTGGAAATTGTCCGTACCCTTCAGCCCGATTTCGTCCTTTGCGAGAACGTCAAAGGTTTGCGGTCGATGCTTGGCGGAGCTGTCGAAAAGAAAATAATCGACGACTATAAGGCCATCGGATATGAAATGAATGTCACAACGCTCTGTGCTGCCGATTACTATACGCCACAAAAACGTGAACGCGTTATTTTTGTCGGCAATCGGCTGGGACTGAAGAATTTCCATCCTCGGCCAATTCTTTCTCCGGAACATTATATCACTACAGGACAGGCAATAGGTGATTTGGTCGACCACCCGGCTGATCCGGCGTTTAACCACGTGCCGACACAGCACAATGCCGAAATGCAGCGTCGCATAATGATGTGCCCAGAAGGGGAAAGCCTATACAAGGGCTATTCCGATGCGTGGAAAAAATGCCCTTGGAACGAAGCCTCTTGTACGGTGAAAGAGAATCACGGAGGTGTAAACCTGCATCCGAAATTGCCACGTGTGCTCACAGCACGCGAAATGGCTCGTCTTCAGTCGTTCCCGGACGATTTCGTCTTCGAAGGACCTAAAAACAAGCAACTTGTACAAATTGGTAATGCCGTGCCTTGTTTGCTTGGCAAAGCCATTGGGTTGGCAATCAGGAAGTCGATGGGTGACTTGGAATAAGCGCTTGCAAACTAATCTCTTAGCCTTTTGATAATTTCGCAAATCTCGCCTAGTTCAAAAGAGGAGAGTTTGTCTGTTTCTCTTTTGTATTCGCAGGGTTCGTAACCATTCCCAACGGTATATTCAACCATTACTGTTTCTCCCTCTATGAACATTCTTTCAAAATCATAGCGGTTCGCTGATTCTACAACGTAAAAGTAACACGGCTCATTTATGAAAAAAGCGATGTTATTCTCCTTGCTTTTCAGCTGTTTGTAAACAGATTTGCAGATTTCGTCCTTTGCCTTCTTGATTTCTTTTAAAAGTTCATCTCTCATTTTGTCCTTACATTTGGTGGTGATGAAAAAATCATGTCATAACGCGAGTCGGTTTCTATTGTTGTATGATATTGTTTGTTTTTTTCGCTAGGAGCTTCTTTGTTGGTATTATCTTCTTGATATTTAATGTTATTAGTACCATTTTCTGTTTTTGTAAATACTTCATAATCCAAAATCACACAGCCGATGTATTGGCTGATGGAGGCGCGGCCGGCGGGGTCGACGACGAAGCCCCAGAGGTGGATTTCGTGGCCGGACCAGAATTCGTTGAGGCTGAACTCCAGTTTGTTGCGGCGGCGATAGACGGGTTCGGAGAGGTCGAAATCGTCAAGGTCGGGGCAGTAGGCGACGACGTAGACCAAATCTTCCGACCGGGCAACGCGGTGCAGGGGATTCTTCTCGAAATCGATCTGCAGGGTGGTCTCGTCGAGCATCTGCGGCGCATCGAAAGCGACGGGCGCAACAGGGCCGTCGGCAAAGATAAGGTTTTCGTAATCAACCTGCATACCAACCTGCGAATCAGCCTGCGCAGCGGAAGCGACCGAGAAACAACGCTTGTTGATGCGCATAAAATAATTGCTTTCAGTCATTTGCGCGTCGAGACTGACGACGTGCAGACCAAGTTTCAATACGCGGCGCGCCTTGGCGGCGAAACCGACAACATATTTGAACAGAGCGCGTTGCTGCAGTTGCTCGGGCGTGCGCGCGTCGTTGTAGTGCGACGGCATCGAGCGCACGCACATACGTCCGCGCCAGCGGTATCCAATCACGTTGCCCACGCGTCCACTGAAACCATCAAATAATCCGAATGCTGTTTTTCCCATAGTACTTTGTAAATTAAAAATTAATAATTGATAATTAATAGGTTGCGCAGCCGAAAGCTGCCTTTGGCTGCACCTTTCTCCTACCATAACGCAACCTGAGCCCTATTATTGTTCACTGGCGAAAATTTTCATAAAAGTCACGTAGGAGTTTGAGTGAACTTTGATAGGAGATTGGTGCTGGGAAACAATAGTTTACCCGATGGAAAAAACGGTCGTTTTTTCTCCATCGGGTATGTTTTTGGATTGGGAAGGGTGTCGCCGGCTGGCGGCGGGTGTTTCCGTTTGGCGGCGTGGATTCTCGGTTGGTTGCGGGGGTCCCGAGTGGTGGTGGGAGGGGGAGGGGTTATTTTTTGTACTCCTGGCCGATGTCGTTGGGGTCGATGTCGGGCTCGTTGTATTCGAGACAGGTGCGGTATTGGGTGCCGCGGTTGAAGTCGAGCGTGGAGCACGAATTGCCTTCGGAGATGTACTCGTAGTCCATCGTCGGGGTGTTGAGACCGTTGTAGGTGTAGCATTTGCAGGTCTTTGTGTCGCACGAGGCGGCGAGGAACAAAAGGGTTAGTCCGATAGCAAGGATTGATGTTTTTTTCATTGTTCTATTGTTTGGTTTGTTTATGTTTTTATTCTTTAATTTTGCAATTTCGCAGGCGAGACGCCTGTGTACCAGATTTTTTACAGCTGGGTGCCTGGTTCCAGGCGGTTATTGTTTTTGTCCCCAAAACATTCGCACGATGTCCATTGTGTCCATTTCGGGTACGTCGATTTCGGTGCAGTAGCGGAAGCTGCTGTCGTCGGGGTTGAGGCGGCTGTAGCCCAGCTCGCTGCAGGGGGTTGCGGGCTCGGTGTAGGTCTCGCTGACGCGCACGTTGCCCCACCGCGTCAGCAGGTAGCAGCGGCAGGGCTTGGTGCTGCACGAGGCCAGGAGCAACGTGGCAACAATTATGAGCTTTGTCTTATGAGTTCGGGACTTCATTCAATAGTCGGTTTATAGGACTTCGATTTCGTCGACGAAGAGCCAGGCCTGCTCGCCGGCGCTGATGTGCCATTTGGGCAGCGGGCCGAAGTTGCGGGCGTGGATGCGGATGTAGCGTGCCGCGGTGGGGCTGCCTTTGACGACGAAGTTGTGGACGGTGCTGAGCTCCTGCCGCTCGAGGGTGGTGGGGAATTCGTGGTTGTCGATGCTGCCGAAGGGTTGCCAGTTGGCGTTGTCGGCCGACACTTCGACCTCGATGCGCGTGGGGAAGAAGATCCACGACTTCATATTTTCAAGGCATTCGACGTCGACGGTGCTGACGATGCGCGTGTCGAGCAGGTCGACGACCACCTGGCAGTCTTCCTGCCAGCCTTGCCATCCGCCGATGCGGTAGTTGCTGGTGCCGTGCAGGCGGTCGATGAGGCCTGTGGGCCCGTTTTCGCTGTATTGCGGTGCGGGCTGTGTGATGTAGGTGAGGGTGCGGTCGGTCTGGGTGCGCGTCAGACGGTGGGTGACGACGGCGCTGTAGCGGCCGCTGACGGTGTCGAGAGCGACGGCTTTGATGACGGCGTCGTCGGTGACGGTGACGGGGTCTATGTAGATGGTCGACAATTCGTTGGGTGTGGTTCCGTCGGTGGTGTAGAACACCTTGTTGCCGCTGATGATTTTCACTTGCCGCTCGCCGTCGAAGCTCTGCTGCCAGTCGTTGAAGACGGGTGCGATGGTGATTTGCTGGTTGCTGTCGATGCTGCTGGCGGGACGTGCGTCAGGGGTGGCGGCCCATTCCTTGTCGGGCTTGGAGCCCATCTCGAAGTCGAGTGTGCAGCCGTTATGTAGCTGTTCGGCAGTGAGGTAGGCCTTGTCGTAGGGGGCACCGTCGAAGCGCAGCGAGCGGACGTAGCAGTTGCAGGCGCTTTGGCCTTTGGCGTTGATTACGATGTCTTTGCCGTTGTGGAGGTGGATTGTGGCCTTGTCGAACAGCGGCGAGCCGACGACGTACTGGCCGCTGCCGGGACAGACGGGATAGAGGCCAAGGGCGCTCATCACGTACCAGGCGCTCATCTGACCGCAGTCCTCGTTGCCGCACAGGCCGTCGGGCGTGTCGTGGTAGAGGTCGGTGCAGATTTGGCGCACCAGCTCGGCGGTCTTCCATTGGCGGCCAAGGTAGGCGTAGAGGTAGGCGGCGTGGTGCGAGGGCTCGTTGCCGTGGGCGTACTGGCCGATGAGGCCGGTGATGTCGCTCTGGTCGCGTCCGCTAAGTTTGGAGCTGCCGCGGAAGAGGCTGTCGAGGAAGCGCTCGGCGCGTTCGGCGCCGCCAATCTCATTGATCCAGCCATCGACGTCGTGCGGCACGTAGGTGCTGTACTGCCAGCTGTTGGCCTCGGTGTAGTGGTTGTTGACCTCGGTGGGGTCGAAGGGTGTGACGAAGGCTCCGTTGCGGCGGGCGTGCATAAAGCCGTCGGTGTCCATAATGTTCTTCCACGACTGGCAGCGGCGCGTGTAGATGCGGCAGATGCTGTCGTTGCCGATGAGGCGCGCGTATTCGGCTATGCACCAGTCGTCGTAGGCGTATTCGAGGGTCTTGCTGACCGACTCGTTCTCGTATTCGCTGCTGAGGAAGCCGTCGCGTGCGTACTCGGTGCGTCCCAGCATAGGCAGGTTGCTGGTGGCAACCATTGCGTCGAGCAGCTCCTGACGGGTATTCTCGTCAAGGCTGTCGAGGACGCCGGTGCGCATTGCGTCGAGGATGACGCTGACGGCGTGATAGCCTATCATACAGTGTGTTTCGTGGCTGGCCAGCTCCCACATCGTCAGCTCGCCGCTGTGGCGGTAGTGGTCGAGCATCGTGAGGACGAAGTCGCGGCTGCGCTCAGGCTCAACGATGTTGAGCAGCGGATGCAGGGCGCGGTAGGTGTCCCAGACCGAGAAGACGGTGTACTGGTCGCGTCCTTCGGCCTGCTGGATGGTGTAGATGTTGGTGTCGCGGTCTTTCATTGCCTGATAGCGTCCGTCGGCGTCGCTATAGAGGTAGGGCGATGTCATACAATGATATAGGGCGGTGTAGAAGTTGGCGCGGTCCTCGCGGCTGCCGCCTTCCACCTCGATTTGGCCGAGGGCTTTCTCCCACGTGGCGTGGGCCTCCTTCTTGGCCTGCTGGAAGGTGACGCCGTCGCTTTGGGCCAGGTTTTTGTAGGCTCCGTTCTTGTTGACGGACGAGATGCTGACGGTGAGTGTCGCCTCTTTTACGTTGTCGGGGAAGAAAACGACGGCCTTGAGGTCCTCGCCGCTGGCGGGTTTGCTGCTGTCGACGCGGTGGCCGTCCTTATAGATTGCGAACTCTTCGATTGGGCAGTCGGCTTTGATGGCGAAATAGAACTGCTGCTCGGGGTTCCAGGCCGCTGAGATGCGGTGTCCGGCGATGAGCGTTCCGTCGGAATCGTCGTAAATACCGATGCGCGAGTTGATAACCACATCGCGGTGCTTGAGGTCGATGACCACACCCTTGCGCCCGGCGTGTGGGAAAGTGTAGCGATGCAAGGCGTTGCGGTCGTGGACGGTGAGTTCGGCCATCACGCGGTTGCGGTCGAGGACGACACGGTAGTAGCCCGGCTCGGCCTTCTCGTTGCGGTGGCTGAACGACGACTTGTAGAAGCTGTAGTCCAAGCTGTCGGGCAGGTCGCCGTTTTCTTCGGTGAAGGGCATCAGCAGCAGGTCGCCGTAGTCGCTGCAGCCCGTGCCGCTGAGGTGGGTGTGGCTGAAGCCGTAGACAGTGTCGTCGCTGTAGTGGTAGCCGCTGCAGCCGTCCCATCCGTCGAGGCGCGTGTCGGGGCTGACCTGCACCATTCCGAAGGGCAGTATGGCTCCGGGGAAGGTGTGGCCGTGGGCGTCGGTGCCGACGAAGGGGTTTACGTAGGAAGTCAGCGTGTGCTGGCAGCCTGTGAGGCACAGCGCCGCGATGAGAAATGTGGTCAATTTGCGCATAATGTTGTTCATTTGTATTAATTGATGTCGCGTGTCTCCGACACGCATAATTGCTGGTGGTTTTACCCCAGACTGCGCTCCGCTTGTCTGGGGTTATTAAGATTCAGTCTCTCCGAGACTGTGGGAAGACAATCATCTTGCAGTACATTTGAAAATCAATCCTCTTGCAGTACTTTCGAAAAACAATCCTCTAATAATACATTTGAAAACCAATCTTCTTACAGTACATTCTAAAACCAATCCTTTTACAAAAAAGAGCTTTTATTTTTTCATTTTGATGAGTGCGGCGGCGCCGAGGATGGCCACTTCGTTGGCTTTGAGCTGCGACATACGGATCTGGCAGCTGCCAGCGAATATGTTGAGGATGTAGCGGTCGAAGGCTGCCTGGAGGGGTTTGAGCAGGGGCTCGCCGACCTTGGTGGGGCCGCCCATCAGGAAGATAGCCTGCGGTGCCGAGAAGTTGACGGCGTTGGCCATAGCCAGGCCCAGCTGGTCGGCAACGGTCTCCCAGGTTTTGAGGGCTATGGGGTCGCCCTGGTTGGCGAGGTCGCCGATGGCTTTGCTGTCGATGTCGGCAGTGACGGGTGTGCCTTTCAGCTCGAAATAGGTCTGCACGATGCCGCGTGCCGAGGTGTAGGTTTCGAGGCATCCGCGTCGTCCGCAGGTGCACTGGCGCCCGTTGGGAATCAGGATGCTGTGGCCCAGCTCGCCGGCGGCTCCGGTGCTGCCGTGGACCAGCTTGCCGTCGATGACGATGCCGCTGCCCACGCCGGTGCCGAGGGTGAACATAATGAAGTTGTCGAGGTCTTTGGCACCGCCGTAGACCATTTCGCCGTAGGCTGCGGCGTTGGCGTCGTTGCTGAGCACCACGGGGACGTTGATGTACTTGTGCATCTCCTGCTCGAAGTTGAGCACACCCTTGATGGTCAGATTGGGGGCGTTGTCGACGCATCCAGTGTAGAAGTTGCCGTTGGGGGCGCCGATGCCGATGCCTTCGATGGTGTCGACGTTGCAGTCCTTCATCATTTTGTCGATGCAGGCCGCGATGTCGCGGATGTATGGTTCGAAGTCGATGTAGGCGTTGGTGGGGATGTTGCTGCGTGTGACGATGGTGCCGTCGTTGCGGACCAGACCCATATCGGTGTTGGTGCCGCCAATGTCGATGCCGATGGAATAAGTCATAATGTTATAAAGTTTAAAGTTTAAAGGTTAAAGGTTAAAGTTTAAGGGTTAAAGGGTTATTAATGGACGATAAGATTGTGTGCTTTTATGCCGTCGATGGTGGCGATGTAGATGCCTTTGGGCAGGGCGCTGATGTCGACGGGTTCGCCTTGTATGCACTGTCGGCAGAGAAGGATGCGTCCCTGCAGGTCGGTGAGCTCGAGCAGTCCGCTGGCTTCGACGGTGATGGTCGTCGTGGCGGGGTTGGGGTAGATTATTGGTGTGCCACTGTTGACGTCGCTGTTGCCGATGCCGACGGTCTGCGAGGGGTCGGTGGCGAATTTGAGCGTGTAGGTCTTGGTTGTCGTTCCGTCTTCGGCGGTGACGACGATGGTGGCGAGAGCCACGGTGTCGCCGCGGTATTCGATGGTGGTTTCGGCTGTGGCGTCGGCAGCTTCGGTTGTTGCGGCGATGCGGTCGGCGGTGACCTGGCTGATGTCGTCGACAAGGATGCCGTAGAAGAAGGTGCCTTTGTCGAAGCCTTCGACTGTGGCGCCATTGTAGCTGAGGTTGGTCAGCCAGGCGCTGTAGATGAACTCGATGTCGTCGATAGAGAGCGAGTCGTCTTTGGCGCCCGAGCCGGGGACGTTGTTGGTGGTCATATTGACGAGGATGTAGGCGGCCTCGCTATTGCCGTCGTAGACGAATGGCACCTTGAGCTGCTGCCAGCTGACTTGCGATGCCGACGAAGAGGTGCGGGTGGTCTGCGCCACAGCGCGGCCTTTGTATTTCGAGGCGTCGCCGACGTGGTTAGGTGCGCGGAAGTCGTTGTCGCCGTGGATGATGGCTTCGACCTGAGCCACCGAGCTGCCGCTGGCGGCATAGAAACTGACCCATACGTACATCGAGTCGGGTGTGGCGGTGAACGGCCGGCAGTGGTCGCTGTTGCTGCGCTGTGTGTAGTTGTAGTTTTCCTCGCTCGCGGCCGACATCGAGCCGGCGTGGATGCGCCCTGTGGTCATATTGCCGTTGGCCTTGATGCCGATGATGGATTTTGTGTAGATGGTCAGGTAGTAGTTGCCAGTGCCGCCGGGGCGGTGTCCGCTGCGACGATAGTGGTGGTTGTCCGAGGCCAGCGAGGCGTAGCTGCCGTCGCTGCTTTCGAAGGTGTTCCAGTGGGTCGGTTCCTTGTCGTAGCCACCGTCCCATTGCTCGAAGCCGGCGTTGGGCAGCTGGAAAGTGGATTGAGCCAACGAGAGAGAGATGGAGGCAGCGAAAGCTGCGAGTAGTGAAATGAGTCTTTTCATAATTTGTAAATATAAGTGTTGCCGTATTTTTCGAAATGATTTTCAAGTGAATATTCAATGCCCGAATAAGAAGGGAAAATGCCGTAGACCGTAGCGCCCGAGCCGCTCATCGAGGCATAGAGAGCCCCTTGGTCATAGAGTTGGCGTTTTATGGTTTCCAGCCTAGGATGGTGAGCGAAGACGTTTGGTTCGAAATCGTTCACGATGAGGTTTTTCCATTCGCTGATGGGTCGCTTGACGGCGTCGCGGAGGTCAATTCCCTGCGGGTTGTTTTGCATATTGCGCGGAGTTATGCCCCTGTAGGCTTCGGCGGTCGACACGGCTTCGTCGGGTTTGACAAGCAGGATGGTGTAGCCATCCAAGGGGTTCGAGTCGAGCAGCTCCAGTTGGTCGCCGATGCCGGTGGCGTAGGCCGCTTTGTTGTCGATGAAGAAGGCACTGTCGGCTCCGAGTTTGGCGCAAAGTGCCTTCAACTGGGCTTTGTCGAACCCGAGGTCGAAGAGGTCGTTAAGCATACGCAGGGTGAAGGCAGCGTCGCTGCTGCCGCCACCGAGTCCAGCACCGAAAGGTATCTCTTTGTCCAGGTGTATTTCGACATCGGGGAGCCGAGTGCCGCACACCTTTCGCATCAGTTTGAAGGCGTTGACGGTGATGTTGTCGTCGGGGCTGCATCCTACATCGATGCCAGTCTGCCTGAAGCTGAAGTGAGTGGAAGGGTTGATCTCCAGTCGGTCGTGGAGCGGGACGGGGATGAATAGGGTTTCGAGGTCGTGATAGCCATCGTTGCGCCTCCGGACGACATAGAGACCAAGGTTTATCTTGCAGTTTGGATGTTCAATCATATTTTGTTATTGCGTTATTGCGTTAGTGTGTTATTGCGTTTGTGGCTACCGCGTCAGCCTAGTTCTCCGTTTTCACATCTCCGTTCTCCTTTTCGTAGGCTTTGATGATTCGTGTTACGAGACGGTGGCGGATGACGTCGCTGTTGTCGAGCTGGATGACGGAAATGCCGTCGATGTCTTTCAGTATCTGTGTGGCCTGTACCAGTCCCGACTGCTGGTTGCGCGGCAGGTCGATCTGTGTGATGTCGCCGGTGATGATGAATTTGGCATTGCGTCCCATACGGGTGAGGAACATCTTGAGCTGTGCGGTAGTGGCGTTCTGCGCCTCGTCGAGGATGACGAAGGCATTGTCGAGCGTACGTCCGCGCATAAAGGCCAGGGGTGCGATTTCGATGGTGTTGTCTTCCCAGTAGGAGAGGAGCTTCTGCTGCGGAATCATATCGCGCAGGGCGTCATAGAGCGGCTGCAGATAGGGGTCGAGCTTGTCGCGCAGGTCGCCGGGGAGGAAGCCGAGGTTTTCGCCTGCCTCGACGGCTGGGCGGGTGAGGATGATGCGGCGTATCTCTTTGTTCTTCAGCGCGCGGACGGCAAGTGCGACGGCGGTGTAGGTTTTTCCTGTACCGGCAGGGCCAATGGCAAAGACCATATCGTTGTTTTTTACGGCTTCGACCAGGCGTTGCTGGTTGGGGGTGCGTGCCTTGATGAGCAGTCCGTTGCGGCCGTGGACAAGGATTTCGTCGCTCTGCTCGGTGTCGGGACCTCCGCCGTTTTCCATAATCTGCATTATGGCGTTTTCATTGATGCGTCCGAATTTCTCGTAATAGGTCATCATAGCGCCAAGTTTGTCTTCGAACAGGGCTATGTCGTCGGTGGCACCAATTACTTTCAGCATTTCGCCACGCACAATAAGTTTGAGTTTAGGGAAAAGCAGCCTGACGAAGTCGAGCATCTTGTCGTTGGTGCCCCAAAAACGCGTATAGTCAATGTCTTCAAGCGATATAATCTTCTCTATTCCTTTGTCATCCATAATAATGTATACATATTTTCAGATTGCAAATATACGCATATTATTTTAAATGTGACAAAACAAAGCTGTCCAATCGTGAAAAAACGCGATAAGGAATCTTGTGATACACTGTGGTACAATCCTTTTGGCGTGTTGGCGTCAAAGGATGTCCTTCATCGTGAAGATGCCTTTTTTGCCGGCCAGGAATTCGGCGGCGAGGATGGCTCCCTGCGCCAGCCCCTCGCGGCTGTGGGCCTCGTGGGTCAGGGTGATGGTGTCGATGGGGCTGTCGTAGCGGACGGTGTGGGTGCCGGGCACTTCGCCTTCGCGGATCGAGGTGATGGGTATGTCGTCGGCGCGCCGGCCGCTGTTTTCCGTTATCTGCTGCTGCAGCGTGATTGCGGTGCCACTGGGGGCGTCGAGTTTGTGGATGTGGTGTGTCTCGGTGATGTCGACGCTGTATTCGCTGTGGGCGCGCATCAGTTGAGCCAGCCGTTCGTTGAGGGCGAACATAATGTTCATTCCGATACTGAAATTGGTGGCTGTCAGCATTGCGCCGTTCTGTTTGCGGCACAGGTCGGCCAGTTCGTCGTAGGCGCTGTACCAGCCTGTGGTTCCGCACACGATGGGCGTGCCGAGCTCGATGCAGCGGCGTATGTTGCCGGCAGCGACGGCAGGTTGCGAAAACTCGATGGCGACATCGGCCTGGCGGACCAATTCGCTTTTGGCTTCGAATTCGGCAGGGTTGTCGACGGTGCAGACAATCGTGTGTCCGCGGCGCAGGGCGGCGCTTTCGACAGCGTGGCCCATTTTGCCATATCCTATAATTGCGATTTTCATTTTGTTTTTGTATTGATATGTTGGGTGTTGGTATGCTTGGTGCGCAGACGGTAGGGGCTGCGGACGCAAACATTATTTCGTATTTAACAGGGTGCAAAATTACACGTTTTTCTTTTTATGGCAAAAAAAATTTTGCCGTGTCAAACAATATTTGTATTTTTGCAAATTCAAAACAATTAGAAATTAACAACAAAATATTATGGTAGACTATAAGAAACTTGGGCTTGTGAACACCCGCGCAATGTTCGCAAAAGCCGTCGATGGCGGCTACGCCATTCCGGCATTCAATTTCAACAATATGGAACAGATGCAGGCCATTATCCAGGCTGCTGTAGAGACCAAGAGCCCCGTCATCCTGCAGGTTAGCAAGGGCGCCCGCGAGTACGCCAACCCGACCCTGCTGCGCTATATGGCCGAGGGTGCTGTGGCTTACGCCAAAGAACTGGGCTGCGAAAATCCGCAGATTGTGCTGCATCTGGACCACGGCGACAGCTTCGAGACCTGCAAGAGCTGCATCGACAGCGGCTTCAGCAGCGTGATGTACGACGGCAGCGCTCTGCCCTATGAGGAAAACATCAAGATTTCGCGCCAGGTGGTTGAGTATGCCCACCAGTTCGACGTAACTGTCGAGTGCGAGCTGGGCGTGCTGGCCGGCGTCGAGGACGAGGTTGCCTCCGAGGTGAGCCACTACACCAAACCCGAAGAGGTGATTGATTTCGCTACCCGCACTGGCTGCGACTCGCTGGCTATCAGCATCGGAACCAGCCACGGTGCCTACAAGTTCAAACCCGAACAGTGCAAGGTCGACCCGCAGACGGGCCGTCTCGTTCCTCCTCCGCTGGCTTTCGACGTGCTCGAGGCCATCGAGAAGAAGCTGCCCGGCTTCCCCATCGTGCTCCACGGCTCGTCGAGCGTGCCGCAGGACGAGGTCGACACCATCAACGCCAACGGTGGTGCACTGAAGGCCGCTGTGGGTATTCCCGAAGAGCAGCTGCGCAAGGCCGCCAAGAGCGCTGTGTGCAAGATCAACATCGACAGCGACAGCCGCCTGGCAATGACCGCCGCCATCCGCAAGCATCTGGCCGAACATCCCGACCACTTCGACCCGCGCCAGTATCTGAAACCCGCCCGCGAGAGTATGAAGAAGATGTACATCCACAAAATCGTGAATGTGCTCGGCTCGAACGACAAACTTTAAAAAAAAAGTAATACTCGTAAATAGCCGGCGATGTGGACTTTACGCCCATCGCTGGCTATTTTTTTAAAAAATATTTTCACCTCCCTGTAAAAATTGATGCAAAAATGCTACACATAGTGTAAAATGGTATAAATTTCGTAGTCCAAAGTTCATAGATTATTGATGACACATCAGGAGAAACAGAAGGCTTTTGTCGCGATGATCAAGCAACACGAACGCTTGATACTGAAGGTATGCGCACTGTATACCAACAGTTGCCGTTCCGAGTTGAGTGACCTGTACCAGGACGCGGTGTGTGCCTTGTGGGAGTCGTACGACAGTTTCAAAGGGCAAAGCAAACCCTCGACTTGGATATACTCCGTTACGCGCTACACAATGATCAAGTCGAGTCGCCGGCACAGGTTGGAAACGACATCGATAAGCAGCGTCGATGTCGAAAATATTGCTTCCGAGGGTAACGATTCCGATGTGCTGGACGAGTTGCGGCAGGCTATAGCGGCGCTGCCTCCCGACGACCGCGATGTGTTTGTTATGTGGATGGAGGGCTTCAACCCTGGCGAAATCGGAGAAACTCTTGGCCTATCGTACGGGACTGTCGCAACGCGCATCACGCGCATTAAGATTAAATTAAGACGTTTGTTAAAAGACTACAAGGAGGTTGTAAGATGAAAAAGAATGACGAAATAGAAAAACTGTACGGTCGTTTCAGCAAAGAGATGGAGAATATTCCTCTGCCGTCGGAGGATGAGCTGATGCAGATGCTCGACCGCCACGACGCCCAGGGCGTTCGCCAGGTTCCGTTTGTCCCGGTCCGCCGCAGGCGCACGCCGTGGCGATATGCCGTTGCGGCTATGGTGGCCGGCGCGCTGTTCGTGTTCGGATGGTTGCTTTGGCCCCAAGGGGGCTCACCGTCGCCAATGGTGGCCGAGCAAGCGGAAAGCGGAGAGCAGAAAGCGGAAAGCGGAAGGACTACGCAGGACAGCATAATACCTGCGACGATTGCAGAGCCTGAGATAATAAAACCACGCCAGCTGGCCTCGAGAGAAGCGGGAAACGGAGAGCGGAAAGCGGAAAGCGAAAAGCCGACAGCGGACAGCGCTGTACGCCAGGAGATTGTCGTTCCCGTCGTGCTGCCCGCAGAGCAGCTTCCTGCATTGGCAGAAACAGAGCCGGCCGATACGACGGCAGCCCCACAGCCGTCCGCTGTCGACAGTACGGCCACGTCGCCAAAGCCCGAACACGAAATCGACGACTATCCTGAACGGCCGACCATCAAAGAAACCGAAGACATCATTAAGCAAGAGAACAGCCAGCGGGCCTTGAGAAAACGCAAATTGTCAGGCAAAATAAAATCGCACGACAAAGATGGCAAGAGCTTTATTGACAAACAAAAAAATGAAAAAGATGGAGTGCGGGTAGTGACTCCCAAATCGACTCCTCCTCCGTCAGCACCGATGCCGCATTACATACCGATGGGGAACGGGCAGAATCGGATTATTTGGTATTAAAAATTTGGAAGATATTATGAATAATTAAATAATTTTATATAAATTTGCATATTCCTTTATGCACCGCGAAATGATAATAATGAATTCATAAAAATAACAAAATGAAAAAATTAGTATTACTTTTTGCAGCCATAGCCTGCTTGCAGATTGCTGTAGGACAGGAATGGAAAATCACAACAGGTGCTGATTCTAAAGCATTGCAGTACCACAAAAACAAAGGTGTGCGGTCGCGTATGCCGGGCTATATAGGCCATCGCAACGGAACGACTTACATTATGGGCTTCTATGACGAAGTCAAAACCAAGGCTTATCTCGCAGCATACGACAAGGACCTGAATGCACTCGGCAAAGTGGACCTGCCTTCGGAAGAGAACCAGTCCTTGTATGGCGGATTTGCCAACGAGAAGTCTATAGACCTGTTGATGACGCAAAAGAATGCTTCTGAATACACGGCCTATAAATTAAGTTACGATCCGTCGACGCTTCAGCCCAAGGGCGAACCTAAAGCACTTGTTTCTTTTAACCGTGGCGACGGCAACAAAACATATACTTATGTCAGCTCGTCGCAATCGCAGGAGTGGTTGAGCCTCATATTTGCCGTCGTCGAAGAGGATAATGTGGAATGGCTTGTGGGCTTGTATGATACGGAACTTGAAGAATTCTGGAGTATGGAGTTCCATCAGGAAATCATTGACGACTATTTTGTTACCGACAGCGGCGAAGTCGTCGTGGCTGGTTTCTACGAGAAGAAGAACAGCGACGAGACGCGCCTCCAGTTCGCCATCCTCGATGGCGAACGGGAGCAAGCCTATGTTTGCAACGAGGTGTTGCCGAAAATGCGCAATATGGAGATAGTGCGCTATGAGGACGGCAAGATCTACTGCACCGGCTTGCTGGTAGGCGAGGCACAGGACGACAAAGGCTACTGGAATTCAGGTTTCTATTCGCTGGTATACGACACACGCGCCAAGCGGATGGTCAAGTTCGAAAAGGTCGACTTCAGCAAGGAGGATATCTGCGACCTCTGCAATGCCTCGCGAAACTTAAGACTGAAAGTGCTGTCGACCGACAAGTTGCGCTTTGCCGACTCGCACTACGACAATGATGGCACCACCGTGCTGTTCGAACGGACATACAACTTCTTTTTGGACTATGCCTTTGTGCATTCTGAATATGTGGGCATTCTGGCATACCGCATAGACAAACAGGGCCACATAGCCTGGCATCGCATACTGATGCGCGACTTGCAGGCTCCAAATGGCATCGAAAACAACGTCAAGACTAAACTGACTCCTATGGGCGATGCATACACGATTTTCTATATGGATTTGCCTGGCAATGTCAATGCTAAAGAGGGCAAGACCGTCACCATCGCCCCACTCGAACGCAGCAAACTCGGCCTGATGGCCACAAGCATTGACCGACAGGGCAACGTGAAGCGCTCGATGCTGACCGTACCTCCCAAGTCGGTACCCATCGGGGCACCCCATCTGCTGGACAACGGCGACTATCTGCTGTTGCTGGCTCGTCCGTTCAATTCAAATATTGCCACTTTAAAATATGAGTAAAGTTATGAAAAACAAAATAACATTTTTTTTCCTCCTTTCTCTGATGGCTTTCGCTGTCACCGGCAATGCACAACATTTGTACAATTTGGACCGTTTTGACGGCATCAAGTCGGAGGGTCCAGTGCCGACCGATTTGCGACTTTCGCTGCAGGAGTTGTATTCGCTTGACAAACAGCGTGTGCGCGACTATAACGACGGCCGCCTGCGCAATCGCGACAAGGTGCTCGCGGCTTCGTTCCAGATCAACCGTATGATGTCGTCCGGACGCATCCTCTATGGCGACCCAATCTCGCGTATGGTGGAGCGTATTGCCGACACGCTGCTGAAAGATTACCCGACGCTGCGTAAAGAGCTGCGTTTCTACACCCTGAAGTCGCCCGATGTCAATGCCTTCGCCACCGGGCAGGGTATGGTCTTCGTTTGCACCGGCCTTGTGGCTCAGGTCGAGGACGAGGCCCAGCTGGCCTTCATCATCAGTCACGAGATTGTCCACTATCTGCGCAAGCACAGTCTCGAAGAAATCTCGCGACGCAAGCGCGACAGCGATGACATAGAGGCCGAGACGCAGGAGATGCGCGACTTTATCAAATACCACAACCGCTCGCGCGAGATGGAGAGCGAGGCCGACAGCCTGGGCCTGCAGATGTTCTACCTGCCCAGCCCTTACGCCAAGGATGTCACAGAGGGCGTCTTCGATGTGCTGCAATACGGCTATCTCCCCTTCGACGAGCAGGTGTTCGACACCGCCTATTTCAATACTCCCTACTACCAGATGCCGTCGGACTATTTTATGAATCAGGTCGACCCTATCACCGCGCGCGACGACTACAACGACTCGCTCAGTACGCACCCCAACATCCTCAAACGCCGCAAGGCAACAGCGGCCATCGTCGGTAATGCCAAAGGCGGTAGCCGGTTTGTGATGGTGACACCGTCGGAATTTGAGGAAATCCGCGCTTTGGCACGCTTCGAGTGTGTGCGCCAGGATATTATCTATGCCGAATATGTGCGCGGATTCTATGATTGCTATTTGCTCAAAAAGCAGTATCCCGACAACCGCTATGTCGACAAGGCTATGTGCCAGGCGCTCTATGGCCTCTCGAAATACAAGACCAACACCAGCACCAGCGGCGTCGTGGGCGACTATAAGGAATTCGAAGGCGAGGTGCAGCAGTGCTACTACTTCTTCCGCCGCATCAAAAAAGACGATCTCGCGCTCATTACAGCCCGCAAGTTGTGGCAAAGCCATTGCAAGTACCCTGACGACAAGCAGATCGCCGATATGGCCAGCGATATCTTTGCCGACCTCAACGTCAAATACAATTGGAAGACCGACTTCTTCAGTACTCAGCCGCCAGCCGAAGAGGTCAAGGACACCGCCACCGAGGGCCTGTCGAAATACGAGCGCCTGAAACGCAAAAAGAATCAGCAGCGTTCGGCGGATGTACACAGCTATGCCTTCACGGATTTGCTGATGAAGGACAAGTCGTTCGCAACATACCTGAATGACCACCTGAAACCGGCGGAAGTGAAAAATTCGGACGCCGTCAGCAGCCATAAAAACCAGCTGGTCTATTGCCCGACATATTATGTTGTCGACAGGCAAAACGGCGAATTGAATATTATGAAGTCTAATCGCAACGAGGAGGCCCTCTATGCCGACATCAGACGTGCCGCCGCCAAGAATGGCATAGGCTCTATCGATTTCAGCGACCAAAGCCTTAAGAATATCACCACCGCCGACCGCTACAACGAATGGGTCGACCTCAACGAGTGGGTAGGGGAGTTCTGGCAGACCAAGGGCGACTTTGATATGCACTTCTCCGTGCAGCCCCAGATGGACCGTGTGGTCGAAAAGTACGACGCAGGTACCATCAATATGTCCATTGTGCTCAACTTCGAGCAGGTGTCGTCGAACTTTTCGGCCAACGAATTGTTTTTCGTTATGGTTCCATTTCTTGCACCATTGGTAATCAACGATATGGTTAACCATACCGAAGCTACCGCTGTCTATAGTATCCAAATCGATGCCGTCAATGGCCGCAAATTGTCGAAACATACCAGGAGTTTCGATGTTGTCGACGAGAAGGCCCTGGTGCGCAATGCACTCTACGACCACTATTGCCACGTCGAGCAGGACACTTGCACCAAGGCTATAGGATATATGGGGCAGAAAATCAGTGTGGGACTGCACGGAGCCCTGAAACCAAACCTCCACAAAGGCGACGTCTTTTCGTTTCCGCGCAGCTCTGTCGTTGCGGTGGATTTCGGTGCCGATGCCGAATTCGCCCTCTGGCGCAGGGCTTCGCTGCTCCTTTCTGCAACCTTTACGCCAATGATGTATACCACACCTTATGATGGTGTCGGGACGAACAGCTACGATTTGAACCGTTTCAACTTCTCGCTGGGTTGGCGCCACTACCGCCATCTGGCACCCCTGGGCTACTATTGGGGGCTGGCAGCCGACGTGTCGAAATATCTCTTGCCAAATGGCGAGAACGTCACTCTCGACAATGATCTTTGCTTTGGCTTTCACGCCGAATTCGGACGCAAGCACATTTTCTACGACCATCTGACGTTTGGCTATTTTGTCCAGTACGGATTGATGACGAGCAGCCCCTGTGACGACGATGACGTTGCCCAAAGTTTCATTGCCAATTTCTTGACGGCATTCCGTTTGGGCGTCACCCTCGGCTTTCAGCCCTGATAGAAAGCGGAAAGCGGAAAACTGAAAGCGGAAAACCGAAAACAGAAACTGAAAGCAGCCTCGGAGAACCGCGAACGGAGACCGGAAACAGCCTCGGAGAACCGAGAACGGAGACCAGAAAGCAACCTCGGAGAACCGCGAACGGAGATCGGAAACAGCCTCGGAGAGGCGACACGCACAAAGTGCACGTAACACCATACAAGCCGAAGGCGCAGTATGGTGACCAGACAAGTCAGCGACGGCAGCATCTCGGAGAGATGCGACCATAGAACGGAGAACCGAGAACAGAAAACCGCGCTAGCCACTAACGAATTAACACATTAACGAATTAACGAATTAACGAATTAACATATTCACAAACAAAATGAAAAAAACAATCCTTACCCTCATCGCAGCCATCGCTTTTGCGTCGATGGCAAACGCACAGTTTTATGGCAACGTCGCCACCGGACGTGGCGGACAAATGTCGATCTATGGCGGTGTCGCCTCCATAACCGCATCGCCTCAATTCAAGTTCAATACACTTACTACCGGTCGGTGGAGCTACACCTATTATGTGATGGAAAAGGTTAAGGCCGACAAGTTGTCTGCTTCGATGGGGCCTTCATTCCTGATTACCTTTTCGAGTCTGAATGATTATTCCGAACAATTCAAAATTGGGGCGATGCTTGGTGTGGGATATGCCAAAAGCGAGTGGCAGGCTGACTTTTCGGCGGCTACGCTTGGCGCACTCAACGACTTTAGCCTCTGGGCGAAGTCCAACCTCATCGATATCCAGTTGGGCATCGAGGGCTCTTATCGTGTTGCCGAACCGGTAAGCATCGATTTTGCCGTCGGCCCTAGCATCCTCTTCTCGACTGGTAACCAGGCACGTACCGAAACATATGCCGGCGGCGTCCTCATTCCTGACGCCGATGCCAACGAATGGCACGAGGCCACAAAGTCCGACGACTTCGGGGCGCCCAGTATCGATATCGGAGCATTTGGACGGGTCGCTGGCTGCTATCATTTCTCCGAAAAGATGTGGGCAGGGCTGGCTTTCCAGTACATCCTGCCGTTCTTCAATTTCTCGACCGTGCTTCAGGACGATTACTCGAACGATGGCTATCGCATCGCCGACAACAACTTTATTTTCTCCGACATCAAGCACAGCGGCTGGTCGCTGATGCTCACCTTTGGTGTCAATTTCGAATGATTCCGACCCACGCCTGCCACCCCTCCATCCGGCAGCCGTTTTTTCACATCTTTTGTATGCAGTTCTTATATCGTTCTTATATCCGCAATATAAGAACGATATAAGAACTGCATTCGTACACTGTGCCAAAAGGGCAGGATGAACCCTTGCACGTGGGCACCAGCGCAAGCGGGCGAAACTTGCAAATGACAGCACTGCGACAACAGAGTTTTCCCACGTTTCTTTGTCTGGCAAACAATCGAATTGCACGCCGGACAGAAAAAACTTGATTTTTATTTTGTTATATTGCGCGAAATGTGTATTTTTGCAATTCCTTCCCTATTGGGGAATTGTGTGTAAATTATTGAACATAAGTTAAATAAACTATAAATGAAGAAACTCGCAGTGGTCGCTTTCGGCGGTAACGCCCTGCTTCGCAGCGGCCAAAAAGGTACTTACAAAGAACAACTCGAAAATGTGGAGCAGACTTGCGAAAGCCTGTGCAACCTGCTGAAACGCAACTATAATGTGGTCATCGGCCACGGCAACGGCCCCCAGGTGGGCAACGTGATGCTGCAGCACGAGGCCGGCCGCGCCAAAGGCATCGAGGCTATGCCGATGGACTTCTGCGTAGCCGAAACGCAGGGCTCGATTGCCTATATGATAGAGATGGGCCTGCGCAACGTGATGGCCCGCAACGACATACAGCGCAACGTTGTGACACTGGTCACCCAGGTGGCTGTCAACAAGCTCGACCCGATGTTCCAGAACCCCACCAAGCCCGTCGGACCCTACTACACCAAAGAGCAGGCCGAGCAGTTTGCCGCCGAGACGGGCGCAAAATACAAGGAAGACCCCAAGGGCAACGGCTGGCGCAAGGTCGTCGCTTCGCCCAAACCGGTGCGTATCAATAATATAAAAATTGTCGAACAGTTGGCTAAGGCTGGCAATATCGTCGTCACCGTTGGCGGCGGCGGCATCCCCGTCGTCGAGGAAAGCGACCGTGTGACTGGCGTCGAAGCCGTTATTGACAAGGACCTGGCCAGCGCCCTCTGCGCCATCGAAATCGGCGCCGACGAGTTCTACATCCTCACCGACGTGCCCAAGGTCTACATCAATTTCCGCAAGGAAAACGAGCAGGCCCTCGACACCATCACCATCGCCCAGGCCAAGAAGTACCTGGAAGAAGGCCAGTTCGCCGAAGGCTCGATGGCTCCGAAGGTTCGCGCTGCCATTATGTTCGTCGAACACGGCGGCAAGGAGTGCATCATCACTGAGGCCGGCCAGCTCAACAACCCGCATTGCGGAACCCGCATCGTTAAGTAATAAACCGCTTAAACTAAGACCTTGACGTCTGTTCAGCAACAGTATCTGATATGGAATCTCAGCAATCTCCGAAAGACAAGATATCAAACTCGCCGCAGTTCAAGTCTTTTATGAATAAGTTGGCGACTTTTGGTGTACTGTTGACTGTCGCCGGGTCGGTTATGAAACTCTCCGGCGTTCAAACAGGCGAGACGTTGCTTATCACAGGGGCAGGGACCCTCTCAGTAGTGTCAATCTTTTTGGGCCGTATATTTCCTTGTCCGTTTCACGTAGGAGAGGCGTTGTGGAAGTTTTCGATGACGCTAACCGGCTACGCTTCGGCGGTGGTTATTATGGGCCTTTTGTTTGTTGTTATGCACTGGCCGGGAGGCAACAGGATGCTGATATTGGGCCTCGGCTCGCTTGCTGTCTGTGCTGTGGCTTGGCTGTTCTTTTTGCGCCACTACAGAAAAAACCGCGATGTAAAGGTGTTTGAAGAACAAGACGAGAAAGTGGATAACAAATAAAAAAACGATAGAGAATTAAATAATCGAAATTCATAATTCAAAACTAAATAAAAATGGCTTACAATTTAAGAAACCGCAATTTCCTGAAGATATTAGACTTCAGCCCGAAAGAACTCAACTATCTGCTCGACCTGGCTCGCGACCTGAAACGCGCCAAATATGCAGGCACCGAGAAACCGACTATGACCGGCAAGAACATCGCCCTCATTTTCGAGAAGACTTCGACCCGTACCCGCTGCGCCTTCGAGGTCGCCGCTAAGGATCAGGGTGCTCACGTCACCTATCTCGGCCCCACCGGTAGCCAGATCGGCATCAAGGAGAGTATGAAGGACACCGCCCGCGTGCTGGGTCGTATGTTCGACGGTATCGAGTATCGTGGTTTTGACCAGGCCACCGTCGAGGAACTGGCTCAATATGCTGGTGTTCCCGTATGGAACGGCCTTACCGCTGAGGCTCACCCCACTCAGATCCTTGCTGACTTCCTCACCATCCAGGAGCATACCGACAAGCCCCTCAACCAGGTGAAGTTCGCCTACATCGGCGATGCCCGCTACAATATGGGTAACAGCCTTATGGTTGGCGGCGTGAAGATGGGTATGGATATCCGCATCATCGCCCCCAAGAAACTGCAGCCCGCTAAGGACCTTGTCAAGAAGTGCCAGGAAATCGCCAAGGAAACCGGCGCCAAACTGACCGTCACCGACGACGTCGAGAAGGGCGTGAAGGGCCTCGATTTCATCTACACCGACATCTGGGTGTCGATGGGCGAACCCGACAGCGTTTGGAAAGAGCGCATCAAGATGCTGATGCCCTACCAGGTCAACGCCGAGCTGATGAAGAAAACCGGCAACCCGAAGTGCAAATTTATGCACTGCCTGCCTTCGTACCACAATCTGGAGACCAAGGCTGGCCGCGATGTGTACGAGAAATTCGGTCTGAACGGCATCGAGGTTACCGAGGATGTCTTCGAGAGCGAGAACAGCATCGTCTTCGACGAGGCCGAGAACCGTATGCACACCATCAAGGCTGTTATGGTTGCCACTCTGGGCGACTGATTCAGTTGAAGATTAATAGCTGAAAATTGAAAATCAGGCTGACGCTTCTGCGTTTCCTGGTTTTCAATTTTCATTTTGTAACAAACAAAAACTTTAACTACCTTAAACTCTATGAACTGGTTTGTCAATCTGATGACTAACGGCGGCGTAGGCACCACCGTACTAATGCTTTCTGTTTCTATCTTCGCCGGCCTACTGCTCGGCAAATTCAAAATCGAAGGCATTTCGCTGGGCATCACCTGGGTGCTTTTTGTTGGCATCATCCTCAGTGCGCTGGGAATTAGCTGCAACCACGATATGCTGCACATCATCAAGGAGTTCGGACTGATACTCTTCGTCACTGCCGTCGGACTGCAGGTGGGACCCGGATTCTTCAAGTCGTTCAAGAAGGGCGGTTTGGCTATGAACCTGATGGCTCTGGTCAACGTGGCCCTCGGCGTGGTCATCACCATCGTCATCGCCAAGCTGGCAGGCGAAGAGCTGACCGATATGGCTGGTGTCTACACGGGCGCCATCACCAACACTCCCGGCCTTTCGGCTGCGCAACAGACTGTGCGCGACCTCGGTATGGACGCCGCCGCCGACCGCCTGGCCAACGGCTACGCTGTGGCCTACCCGTTGGCTGTGGTGGGTATGATTCTGACTTGTATCGTCTTGCGTCCGCTGTGCCGCATCGACCTGCAGAAGGAGCCGACAAGCGGTGACGATTTGGAACCGAACCGCCAAAAGCAGGATACGCCTGTCTCGCAGCGCCACAAGGTCAACCTGATACCGATTTTCGTCATCATTGCCCTCGGCATCGTCCTTGGCTCGATTCCCATCCCGGTGGGTATGTCGGCTCCCGTCAAGCTGGGCTTGGCTGGCGGCCCGCTGGTGGCTGCACTTATCGGTAGCTGGCTGGGTGTCAAGAAGGGCTGGTTTACGACCGAATTCACTGAAAGCCACGGCGTCTGGATGCTCCGCGAAGTGGGCATTGCCCTCTTCCTGGCCGGTGTGGGCCTCGGTGCAGGTTCCAGCTTCATCAGCACCATCCAGGCTGGCGGATATATGTGGATCCTCTACGGTTTCATCATCACCGTCGTGCCGCCGCTGCTGGTGGCTCTGTTTGGCCGTCTGGTGTTGAAAATCAACTATTACACCCTGATGGGCTTCATCGGTGGTGCGCATACCGACCCCCCGACGCTGGCTTTTGCCAACAACATCGCCCCCGAAGGCTGCAAGCTGCCCAACACGGGCTATGCCACGGTCTATCCGCTGACGATGTTCCTGCGTATTTTCACCGCGCAACTGCTTGTTTTGCTTGCCGTATGAAAATGAAGAACGTTAATCGGAGAGCGGAAAGCGGAGAGCGGAGAACGGAGAACGGAGAACGGAGAACGGAAAGCAGGCTGACGCGTTCGTGTCACTGGTCACTTTTCACTGGTCACTTTTCACAATTCACCATTCTTTTATTGGCTTTTTTGCCGCTGATGTCGATGGCCCAAAGCGGGGCTGTCGACACCAGCGCGGCAAAAAAAACAGTGCAAAAGTCGATCAAACCCTACGGTTTCATCCGCAACTATTTCAACTACGACAGCCGCAAGACGGTGACCGTCTGTGGCGGCGAATACCTGATGATTCCGTCCGACGAGGACTGGGCCAACAGCGGCATCGCTGTTCCTCCCAATGCCGCTTTGCCGGAAGAGTGGGAGGCTGATTACGACCGCAATGCTGTTCCGCAGGCGCACTTCCTTGCCCTCAGCAGCCGCTTCGGCATCGACGCTACGGGTCCCGAGCTGTTCGGCGCCAAGTCGTCGGCCAAGCTTGAAGGCGACTTTGCCGGTTTCGGCACCACCAACACCGTCTTTCGTCTGCGTCTGGCCTACGCCAAATTGACGTGGCACAGGGAGTATAATCACAGTCTTGACAATGCTCTGACGGTCCGTTCCGAACTGCTTATCGGTCAGGACTGGCATCCGCTCAGCGGCAACATTATGCCCGACGTGCTGGGTATGGCTGCAGGCGCTCCGTTTCGTCCGCATAGCCGCACGCCGCAGGTGCGTTGGATGTTTTATCCGACTGAACGTTTGGGTTTTACCGCCGCCGCGCTCTATCAGTTCCAGTACACTTCGCCGGGACCCGACGGCGAGAGCGCCAAGTATGCCAACCAGTCGATTGTGCCCGAACTGTTCGTGGGACTCAACTACCGCGACGGCAAGTTCTATTCGCAACTGGGCATCGACTACAGCCGCCTGACAATCTACAACGAAAGTGCTTTCTCGATACCTCCGCTTCCTACGTCATTCAATATCAGAGCCAAGCGCCATTGCAATTCGCTGTCGCCGACCTTCTATTTCCAGTATTCGGGCCGCAAGCTGACCACCAAGTTCCGCACCACGCTGGCACAGAACCTGGCGCACCTCAATATGCTGAGCGGCTATGCGTTGGCTTTTTCGGACGAGTTTCCAGACGGCGTTTACCGTCCGCTGACGTCGTCGGTTACATATTTCAATATTGCATACGGAAAAACCTGGCGCACAAACCTTTTCCTCGGCTACCAGAAGAACCTGGGCCTGCCGGAAGGATACACGAGGGTGGTGGACCTCACCAACATATATAATTATATGTATATGAAGAAGGGCATTGCCAACATCAACACCATCTATCGCGTCGCTCCTTCAATAAGTTACAATACCAAGGCTTTCAATATCGGCCTCGAATACGAGCTGACCGCCGTCGCCTACGGCGACCTTCAGGTCGACGGCACCGTTGCCGACAACGACAACCTGCGCCAAGTGGTCAACCACCGCATTTGCGCGATGGTGAAGTACAACTTTTGAATAGGCCTTCGGCACGAAAACGACATAATCAGGGCTGACATTTTGCAGTGTCAGCCCTGATTTTTACCACAATGTATTTTCCTGATTGAAGTTTTATTAGTTTTTTGTTCTATATCAATATTTTGGTGATTTTGGAGAAAATCTTCAACATTATTATCGGATACCATAAAAAACATTACAAATATATTGTTTGATGTAATTTCTTTCGCTGTCAGCAAAAGATATCTTTTGCTGGTAACGAAAGAAATCTTTTGCCAGTATCAAAAGAAGTCGGCCAAAAATTGCTCTGCAGTCGGGAACCATCGTGACCCTGTCGAACGCAGAACGGCTGGAAGTGCCCGAAGACGTAATTGATATTGTCAAGGCGTACAATGTCTAATGTACAACGAAATAAAAAAGAGTACACCTTCTTACGCAAAAGATATACTCTTGTCGAGTGAAAGATACACTCTTCTTTGGGAGAAGATACACTCTTTTTTCACCCATCGAACTACCATCCAGCGGATGGGATGATAGTCATCTGTTTCCCTTTGCCCTATTATGCGTTTTGCAGAGCATTTGGCAGTTGTCCTCAGTCGTGGCTCCACCTTTGCTCCACGCCGTCACGTGGTCGGCATCCATATCCTTTAAATCCCATATTTTGGAGTGGTTAGCATCTTGGCCGATGGCACAGAGCGGGCAGTTGCTGATGCCTTTGACCTTTGCCTCATCGGTTTGACGGTCATAGACACGCCGTTGTGTAGCTTTATCAAACAGTCGCACGTTGAGCAGTTTTGTTTCGGTGCATCCACCAAGTACATACTCGAAGACACCACGCCGCTCTCCAACGTAGTCGTCATTTATCAGTTTCTTCACCTTCTCCGACACATCTTTATGGTCGTATGGATTGTTGTGGAACCGCTCGTAGAGGTCACCCCAATTCAAACCTTGCATCTCGGGATATATGTCGTCAAAGGTCTTCTTGGCCCACTCTATCACACTATCGAAGTGACTCTCCAATTCCTCGATATTGTCGTCAAAGCGGTGGCTGCTCATATAGTCGCCGATTTTGCCTTTGCTCACCCATTCGAGGGCGGTGTGCAGATAGTCTTGCCGCTTGACATTACCCTTGATGTAGGCACTCCATTTCTGCACGTTGCTGTCACGGCTGTTACTGAACTTGCTTCGCGCCAGCGTAACAAACGACCCACTATATACGGCATTGAGTTTCTCCTGCTCGTTGAGGGTTATGCCCTGTATGTTGATGGTCATAAACCATTCTTTGATCTCGCTTTCGCTCCCTTCACAGATATATGTCAATAATTTAGTGTTGTCCACCACCTGCCTTAAATCCTCAGGCAGGTCGCTATACTTATGAGGGCGCCCATTGTGGTGGTATGATATTTTGTCAGTAAGGAAACGCCCGAGTGAGGTGATGCGCTGCTGTCCGTCAAGCACTTCCAATTTCCCATCAGGGCGGCGGTTGAAGTATAGTAGGCCCAATGGATAGTGTTTCATCACCGATTCAATTACCGACAGCTCTCTTTTGCCGTCGCCATCAGCATACAGATAGTTACGTTGGTATTCAGGCTGGATTATCAGCTCTCCGTTTAAGCCGTAAAGCCCTTTCTCTTCGTTCTTGTCGTACACGAAACCGTCGCAGATTTCCGGAATGGTGTATGTTTTGAATTCTGGCTCTTTCATTTGCGTTTGCGAATTAAGATTCTTGGATACATCGGTTGAGGTTTGCCATCCATTATGATGACAGATCGAGCGTTTAAGTCATTAGCATTGGGGTAATCGTCCTTGGTGTATTTCTTTGCCTTGTAAGGATCATCATTTCTCTGTGTTATCCATAGTATCTCAAACTGTTCCGGACAATAGAAGTCCAGCCAAGAGATAGGCACACCCATTACTCCGTCGTAGTCTGATGGTATGGCATCGGAGAAAGGCACTTCGATGGCATCGTAGTTGTCGTAAGGCAGGTAGGCGAAACGCCACTTGGGATTGTCTCGATGTTTGCTGTACTTGCGGTTGTCGGCCATCGTCATCAAATCCATAGGCTTGTGTCGGCGACCGTGTTCCAGGTTGGTGTACCAACGAACTCCCTTCACACGTATATACTTGCGTCCGTCCTCATCCACGCGCCAGCCACTGGCCTCGATGGGGTATTCGTCAGGGATGGCAAATTCGCGGTCGCCGCTATGGATGCTCTCGCCATACCACACACGGTTTTCCTTGATATGGGGAAAGATTTCTTTGTACGTTACGGCATTCATATTGCCGATAATGAGAAACTGCTTCTTTGCCTCCATTATCCATCCGAAGAACTCGCGGAAGAGCGAGAACGGAGGGTTGGTAACTATGATATCGGCCTCGTCACGCAGCCGGCAGACTTCGTCGCTGCGGAAGTCACCGTCGCCATCCAAGTATTGCCATTTGAGGTCGTCGAGGTCAACGTGACCATCACCTGTTTTATCGCTGTCGAGGATAAATATCTTGCCGTGTGTCTTGCTTTTGTCGGCATCATATAGAGGGGACTGTTCCTCGAAAAGCGATGTCTGCAGGCTTACCTTGAACTGCTTGCTCTCGATAGCATAGCTGGTTGATACGAGTCGGCGCAACCCAAGTCGTTCAAAGTTTTGTGCAAAGTAGCGCGTGAAGTTGCTCCACTCTGGGTCGTCACAAGGCAGCAGTACCGACTTGCCACGGAACACATCGGGGTTGTAGTCGAGGTAACACTCTATTTCGCGCTCTATATCGTAGAACTGGGTATAAAATTCGTCTTTCTTGGCATTTTTTGCGTTTGCCAGGTCTTTGTTTTGCATCGGTGGTGACTGATTGTTATGCACTGCTATCAATCACTTCAACCGATTGCAAAAGAAAAAGGCGCGAGCCTTCTATGTGCGTTCAAGGGAAGCCTCGGATGGAAACCCTGCTATACCACGACTCACGCCAAATGGCGCGACTACTTTGTGGTATAGCATAGGCACCCAATTACCGGCTTGCCTTGAACTATCTTTTCCCGATTGTCAAAATCAGTTTCCGAGGCTTATTTTGAACGCGAAATGGTAGTCAATGCTATGTTATTATTCTATCTTTATTTTCTTTATCGTTGTTTTATATTGTATTTTTTGTTTTTACCTAATTAATGTTATTTCTTCACCATTGCGGTAATGGTTTCAGTCATATCAAGTCCAGCCACAATAGTGCGTTCTTCGTCTGTAAGGCTCATATTATTACTATTTTATCTTGTTCGACGTTCTTGTAAAAAGGTGAGAATAACCAAGACTGCCAATCTTTTTTTGTGTAGATATGTGGGTTTATCTCAGTCCATATTTCCCAGCCGATTTCTCGTAGCGGAAATCCATATTTGTCGTGGTCGTCCCCGGTGATACGGTCTTTGTCGAGCAATATCAGCAGGTCATAGTCGCTGTCGGGCTGCGCGTCACCACGGGCGCGTGAGCCATAGAGCCATAGCGAGGCCCCCTCGGGGAGTATTTTTTCTCCGAGCGATTTTATCATCTCTATGACCTTTCCCTGTTCCATAATCTTGCTATCCTTTTATATTAGTCATCTTAAAAAAAAGTGAAACGACGATGCAAAATTACAAATAAATAACGGATTGGCAAAAAAACTTTTGCCAATCCGAAAAAAACTCTCACTCCTCGACCTTCACGATGCGCGTGTAGCCGTACTCTTCGAGCTTTTCGATCTGGGCTTTGACGTTCTTGGCTTTGGGGCTGATGAGGACGCGGTTGCCTTCGTCGCGCAGGCGGTTTACCTCGACGATAACCTCGCGGACGCGGTCGGCCGCCAGGCCGGGGCGCAGCAGGTATGCCACCGACTCGCCCTTGCGTTCGGGACGGAAACCCTTGTCCTTCAAGATTGCCACAATGCGTTCGAAACCAATCGAAAAACCGCAGGCCGGAGCCTGAAGCTTGCCGTCGCTGAATTTGCCAATCATCTCGTCATAGCGGCCGCCGCCGGCAATCGAGAACGAGTAGTTCTTCTTGTCAATCAGTTCGATCTCGAAGATAGGACCAGTGTAGTAGCCCATTCCGCGAACAAGCGAGGGGTCGAAGACAATCGTGCCGCGCCCCTCGATCAGGGCGCGCACGCAGCTGATGATGGTGTCCATATTGTCGGCAATGGCACCGTCGAGGCTGCTGCCTATGTGCTTGTTGGCAAAGCCTTTGCAGAGGTCGTAGTCGGTCCCGTCGGCCAGCATCGCGCTGTATTTTGCGATGCCTTCCTCGGGCAGTTCCATTTTGCGCAGCAGGTCGGCAACGCCGTCGACGCCGATTTTATCCAGCTTGTCGAGCACGATGCAGGTCTCGTCGAACTTGTCGGCATCGAAGCCGCAGGCGGCCGACATAGCCTTGAGGATGCGGCGGTCGTTGACGCGGATCTTGAAGTTGCCCATTCCGAGGCGGTGCAGTATCTCGGCGGTGGCCGAAATGAGCTCTATTTCAGCTAGATTCGAGGCGTCGCCGATAATGTCGATGTCGCACTGCGTGAACTGGCGGAAGCGCCCCTTCTGCGGCTTGTCGGCGCGGAACGAGCTGCCGAGCTGCATTGCCTTGAAGGGGTAGGGGAGTGTGTTGATGTTGTTGACAAAGAATCGGCTCAGTGGCACCGTCAGGTCGTAGCGCAGGCCGCTGTCGCACAGCTCGTCGCCCGTTTCGGCCTCTTTCAGTTTGTCGCCGCGCTTCAAAATCTTGAAAATGAGCGACTCGTTCTCGCCGCCCTGCTTGTTGGTCAGGTTCTCTATATGTTCGATGACAGGGGTCTCGATAAGGTTGAAACCGAAGCGTCCATAAGTCTCCTTGATGAGGCCGAGTGCGTACTCGCGGATCTCCATATCGGCGGGCAGCTGTTCGGGCATTCCCTTGACGGGAGTTTTAATCATTGCCATAATTCTTTGGTATATTGATGATTAATATTGAAATCTGTTTATTTTCGGAATTGCAAAATTACGCAAAAAAATCAGAACGAGGAAACTAATAATGAAATTAAATTACGGGTTGCTAAATTGCCGTTACGGCGATTGCGGTCTTGGTTTCGGGATCAGTGTCGGGCGTACACTGGGGGTCCGCCCCTATGCAAGCGCAATCAATAGGTGGAAAATACCTATTCCCAGATAGTTGCCAAGCATATAGCCCAGCAGGCCGATGGTGATGCCGAGGATGACGATATCCTTGTTGTTGAGCAGTGCTGCGGCGAGGGGCACAAAGGGCGGCGAGTTGATGAGTGCAACGCTGCAGACCATCACAGAGTCGCCATCGATTTTAAGCATTTTAGCAAATAGAATCTGCAGTACAAGCGAGCCTAAAACTATGAAACCTAAATAGTAGAGTATTGGAAGGCTGCCTGCGATGTCCATCTGACGGATGTCGCAAGCTGTGGCGATTGCCAGACAGAAGACATAGACGCAGTAGAGGCCGAGGTCGAACGAGTGCTGCTGACGGCGCATCGGCGGCAGGAACGAGGCCCCGATTGCCAGTGTGGTGAGCAGCAGAATGAGGACGGTCATATTGGGACTTCCGTCGTGCGAGGCGATGAGCGAAACGGCATACGAAATGGCTGCTATTCCAAGTGTTATGGCAATTGCCAGCAGCGACGATTTCAGGTGCTCGCGGTCGAAGGGATTGATGCGTCCGTTGTCGCTTTCCGCTTTCCGCTCTCCGTTTTCCGCTTTATACTCTTCGCTCTCTGTTTTCCGCTCTGCGGGCAACAACTTGCGGAATACCGTTTTGCCGAAGAATATGACAAAGATAAGGTATAATCCGGTGACTATCAGGTCGTAGCTTGTAATGTAAAGATATGTCTGGCTTGGCATTCCTACGGCCTGCTTGATAGCGCCCATATTTGGTATGCCACCGGTGTAGATGCCTGTGGCTACGGCACATACCTGTGCGAAGCCCCGGTTGTCGTCATATCCGCTTCGAAATATGAAATAGCCTGCCACGGTGACGATAAGCACCGACAGCAGTCCCGACAGGAAGACTTTGAAGGCTTTGCCGACTTTCCATCCGCCTGTGTTGCAACCCATCAGCATCAGCGGAATGGCCAGCGGTACGGTGATGTTGCTGAATAGGGTGTTGGTGTCGCTGTCGATATTTAAGATGCTGTTGTCGGCTGGGATGAGGTTGGCGACAGCCAGACCGATGATGTAGAGCACCGTCATAGGACTGACTTTTTCGATCCACGTCCAGCGCTTGGCAAGTTGCATCACAAGCAACGGAACACCAAGCAGATAGATGATTGTAATTATTGTATTCAATGTTGTGAATTGCGGTTAGTAATTAGTGAATTGTGAATAGTGACCAGTGATACGAGCGAGTTCGTGTCACTGGTCACTGAACACTAGGGGAGTTCTATAAATTAAATAGCTAAATTTCATTTTGTTATATCAATATTTTTTCGTATTTTTGCAGTATTAACAGAAAAATACAGCATCTATGAAATACCGTAATAATCAAGGCATTGGATTATTTGACAAAGAGAA
>JAFROL010000046.1 GCA_017429685.1 Bacteroidales bacterium
TGGCAAAAAGTTCATTGTCAAATGAAAAAATAGTTGTAACTTTGCACTCGTAAATCGAATGTCAAAACACGGTTGTCTGGCAGATTAACGGGTTCTGTCTGTTTGGATGACCAAAAAGTGAATAAATAGAACCCACCATAAGAACGATATAAGAACTGCCTTGGAACGGTGTGCGAAAAGGCGAAGAAGGTATTTTCCGTAAACAGTGGAAAATCAAAACTTTTGCCCGAATCGGCCATTTCCGTGCCGCTGGCAAGCGATTTTCAGCCCCAAGATGCTTTTGGGGCTTGGTGCGAAAAAGGGGAGGGGTGCCGACAAAATGTCAGTCGCGTCTGTTCATCACGTCGAAGACGATCTGCGAAACCATCTGCTTCAGCTCGTCGATGAATTGCGCTGCGCTGTAGCGGTGAGCCTCGATGTCGCGAAGCTTTTTCTCCCATTGGCCCGTAAGTTCGGCACTTTTAAGCAGTTCGTTGTGGATTAGGGCTATCAGGTTGATGCCCGTCGGGGTGGCCGAAAGCGATTTTCGCGCCTTGGTGATATATCCGCGCTTGAAAAGCGTCTCGATGATGGCGGCGCGAGTCGACGGGCGTCCGATGCCGTTTTCCTTGAGTGCGTCGCGTAGCTCGTCGTTGTCGACAAGCCGTCCGGCGGTTTCCATAGCGCGCAGCAGTGTCGCTTCGGTGTAGGGCTTTGGCGGCGTGGTCCATTTTTCGGTGAGCGTAGGTGTGTGCGGTCCGCGTTCGCCTTTTTCGAAAGCGGGGAGCATTTTGTCGTCGTCCTTGCGGTCGCCTTTGTCGGCATCGTCGTCGTCGCGGACTGCTTTTTTCTCCTGATGCCAGCTGCCTGCCGTCTCGATCCATTTGCCGAAACAGACACGCCAGCCGGGGTCGAGAATCTGCTTGCCGCTGGCTTTGAATGTCAGCCGTTCGCCTTTTTTCTGCCCTTCGTCGGGTTTGCCGTCCACGCGTCCCGTCACGGTTGTCGTCGAGACCTTGCAGTCGGGATAGAACACGGCGATGAAGTGCCGTGCCACGAGGTCGTAGACGCGTTTCTCGTTGATTGTCAGGTCGCCGTTCGACGGGTTTTCGCCAGTCGGGATGATGGCGTGGTGGTCGGTCACCTTGCTGTTGTCGAACACTTTCTTGCTTTTGGGCAGTTTCTTTTCGAGCAACGGGGCTGTGAGCGGGGCGTAGGGCAGCAGACCTTTCAGTATGTTGGGGCACTTGGGATAGATGTCGTCGCTGAGGAAGGTGGTGTCGACACGCGGGTAGGTGGTGAGTTTCTTCTCGTAGAGGCTTTGTATGTATTTCAGCGTTTCGTCGGCCGAGAAGCTGTATTTTTTGTTGCATTCGACCTGCAGGCTTGTGAGGTCGAAAAGTCGCGGAGGCGCCTCGTTGCCTGCTTTTTTGGCGATGGAGGTCACTTCGAAATCCTGTCCGCTGATGGCTTGCAGCGCCCGGCGGCCGTCTTCCTCGCTGGTTATGCGTCCCTTGAGGCTGCGTTTCTCTTTGCCTGCGGCATTGTTGTCCGCTGCTTCGTCGTCGTTGTCGTCGTCGTTTCCCTGAAGGGTGAAAAGCGTGTCGCGGTAGACGGTCGACAGCACCCAATACTGTTCGGGCTTGAACGAGTCTATTTCCTGTTGCCGCTTGACAATCAGGGCCAACGTGGGGGTCTGCACACGTCCGATCGAGAGCACCTGGCCGCGTTCGGTGCGGTATTTGAGGGTATAGAGGCGCGTGGCGTTCATACCGAGCAGCCAGTCGCCGATGGCACGGCAGAGGCCTGCTTCATAGAGCGACTGGTAGTCGTCCTGCGGCTTCAGGTTCTGGAACCCTTCGCGTATGGCCTCTTCGGTAAGCGACGAGACCCACAGCCTCCGGACGGGACAGGTGGCGCGAGCCTTCTGCATCACCCAGCGCTGTATGAGCTCGCCCTCCTGGCCGGCATCGCCGCAGTTGACGATGGAATCGGCTTTCTGCATAAGGGTTTCGATGATATGAAACTGTTTTTCATATGTTTGGTTGTCGATAAGCTTGATGCCGAAACGCTGCGGAATCAGTGGCAAGCGGCTTAAGGACCACGCTTTCCAGGCATCGCTGTAGTCGTGCGGCTCTTTGAGGGTACACAGGTGTCCGAATGTCCAGGTGACCTGGTATCCGTTGCCCTCGATATATCCGTCGTGGCTGCTGTTGGCACCCAGGACGCGGGCTATCTCACGGGCTACGCTTGGTTTTTCGGCAATGCAGACTATCATTGTAAGTTATTAATTGTGATTAGTGAATTGAGAATTGGGCGCGTTCGTGTCACAGGTCACTGAACACCAGTGATTTCAACTTTCAACCCTCAACTTCCAACTTTCAGAAACGTGATTTGAAAAAAAATATTGTACAACATATAATAATTTATGTTTT
The DNA here is from genome assembly GCA_017429685.1 of Bacteroidales bacterium. GTDB lineage: Bacteria > Bacteroidota > Bacteroidia > Bacteroidales > P3 > Colimorpha. The sequence goes on from JAFROL010000046.1 coordinate 2,415, forward strand.
GTCGCGTTTGTAAAAGTTAAGATAATAAGGAATGACAGCAATGAATGAACCTGATATAAAAACGAATCTGGAAAAAATCCGCACTACGCTTGGGCCGTCCACACGCCTTATTGCGGTGTCGAAAACGAAACCTGTCGAGATGCTTCAGGAGGCCTACGACGCCGGCCAGCGTCTGTTTGGCGAGAACAAAGCGCTGGAAATGCGCGACAAACACGAGGTTCTGCCTAAAGACATAGAGTGGCATTTTATCGGGCACCTGCAGACGAACAAGGTCAAGTATATCGCCCCGTTCGTGAGGATGATCCACAGCATAGACTCGCTGCAGCTGCTGCAAACGGTCGAAAAGGAGGCGGTAAAGCACGACCGAACAATCGACTGCCTGCTGCAGTTCCACATCGCAACGGAGGAAACCAAGTTCGGACTGGACCTGGACGAGGCCCGCGCACTCCTGCAGTCGGACGAATACAAAGCCCTGAGCCACATACGCCTGTGCGGAGTGATGGGTATGGCCACCAACACGGACAATAAAAATCTGGTGCGCAGCGAATTCGCCAATCTGAAAAGCATTTTCCTGACGCTGAAGAAGGAGTTTTTTGCCGACTGCAGCCATTTCTGCGAACTTTCGATGGGAATGAGCCACGACTATCCCATCGCCATCGAGGAGGGCGCCACCCTGGTGCGTGTCGGCTCGTCAATCTTCGGAGCAAGGGAAAAACATTAGCTAATGCGTTAGTGCGTTAATGCGTTAGTGGCTGACGCGTTCGTGTCACTGGTCACAGACCTCAATTCATTAATCACAATTCACTAATCACGATTCACCAACAAACATCACTTAATATGCACATTTTCAAAAACAAATCAAAGATTATCTTGTCCTACGTGATCATCACGTTCGGCATCCTGGTCTATACTTTTGCCTGGTCGGCGTTTATGCTGCCCGCCAAGATTGTGGGCGGCGGCGTCAGCGGTATCTCGTCGGTGCTCAACATTGCGGCAGGCATCCCGCTGCCTATCGGTGTGCTCAACTTCATTATCAACGGCATCCTGCTGGCCATCGGCTTCAAGGTGTTGGGCTCGAAATTCGGCGCCAACACCATCTACGGCATTGTTATGAGCTCGCTGTGCTTCATCCTCTGGCAACAGGTGCTGCACGTCGAAAACCTCTTCATTGTCAATAACGAGATGGGGTTCGAGCCCTTTATGTGCGCCATCATCGGCGGTGCCCTCTGCGGAGGCGGCATCGGACTGACCTTCTCGATGGGCGGCAACAGCGGCGGAACCGACATCATTGCCCTTATCGTCAGCAAGTTCTACAACATTTCGCCAGGCAAAGTGATTATGTATCTCGACATTTTCATTATCGGCAGCTCCTATTTTGTCTCCAACCAGATCACCAACGTTGTCTACGGCTACATCGTAATGGTGACGATGACCTATGTGCTTGATATGGTGCTCGACGGCAACAAACAGACCTACCAGATTCTGGTCTTTTCGGCCAAGAACAAGGAAATTGCCGATGCCATAACCAGTGAGATAGGACGCGGCGTCACACTGCTCGACGGCGAAGGCGGCTACACACACCAGGCCACCAAAATCCTCATCGTTATGGCCCACAAGACCGACAAGCCCAACGTGATGCAAATAATCCACCGCCACGACGAGAACGCCTTCATCTCCGTCTCGAAAACCCAAGGCGTCTACGGCCGCAATTTCGAGAAACTAAAAATGTAAATATCAAAGTGATAACTCCTGTGACGCGAACGCGCCAGCCACTAACAAATTAACGAATTAACAAATTAACAAATCAACAATGAAAATGGTCTCCCCATCGCTGCTATCGGCCGACTTCGGCAACCTGCAGCACGACATAGAGATGCTCAACAACAGCCAGTGCGACTGGCTGCACGTCGACGTGATGGACGGCATCTTTGTACCCAACATATCGTTCGGACAACCCATCGTCAGACACATCAAAAAACACGCCCGCAAGCCTCTGGACGTACACTTGATGATTATGGATCCGGGACGCTACATCGCCGACTTCAAAGAGGCCGGCGCCGACATACTGACAGTTCACTACGAGGCCTGCACCCACCTGGACCGCACCCTCAACGCCATTCGCGATGCAGGTATGAAATGCGGCGTGGTGCTCAACCCGCACACGCCCGTCGCCCTGCTCGAAGACACAGTGCAGCTCTGCGACGTCGTCCTGCTGATGAGCGTTAATCCCGGATTCGGCGGACAGAAGTTCATCGAGAACACATACAGCAAAGTGCAGACCCTGCGTGCGCTCTGCGACCGCAAAAACCCGCACTGCCTCATCGAGGTCGACGGCGGCGTAAACACCGGCAACGCCGGAAGGCTTTACAAGGCCGGCGCCGACGTGCTGGTGGCCGGCAACGCCGTCTTCAAGTCCGAAAACCCTCAACAGACAATCATTGACCTTAAGACCAGTGAATAGTGACCAGTGACACGAACGCGCCAGCCACTAACGCACTAACACAATAACGCAATAACACAATACCGCATTATAAAATGTTCCGTCCACAACTGATATTGGCCCCAGGAAAAGAAAAAGCCCTGCTGCGACGCCACCCTTGGATTTTTTCCGGCGCAGTGCGCAAAAGGGTGGGAGAGATGCAGCCCGGCGATCTGGTGGACGTCCTGTCGAGCGACGGACGCTGGCTGGCCACAGGACATTACCAGGACGATTCGATAATCTGCAAGATTCTTTCGTTCGAAACACAACAAATAGACCGTCAGTTCTATCGCAAGCAGCTTCTTTCTGCAATCCGCTATCGCGAACAACTCGGCTTCTTCGACAACCCGCAGACCAACGTCTTCCGCCTTGTCTACGGCGAAGGCGACAACCTGCCTGGCCTTGTCTGCGACTGGTACAACGGCGTGCTGGTAATGCAGGCTCACAGCGCAGGAATGCACCGCGAATTTGCGACACTGGCAGAGCTTATGGTCGAAATGCTTGGCAAATATGGACTCAAGTCCATTTTCGATAAAAGCAGCGCCACCTGTCCGCAATACGGCGAGCCCGTTCACGACGGATACATTTATGGCGAGCAGCCCAACGAATGGGAAATCTCAGAGAATGGCGTCCGATTGCTCATTAACTTCTTCGAGGGGCAGAAGACCGGTTTTTTCATCGACCAGCGCGAAAACCGCGAACTCGTGGCGCAGCTGGCTCGCGGCCACCGGCTTCTCAACTGCTTCGGCTACACCGGCGGTTTCTCGCTGGCGGCTCTCAAGGGCGGAGCACAATATGTCGAGACTGTCGACATCTCGAAGAAAGCCATCGAACTCTGCAACCGAAACGTAGAGCTCAACTTCGGCACCGACGCACCCCACAAAGGCACCTGCGCCGACGTACTACAGTTTTTAAGCGAAGAGGGGAAAGAGGAAGGCGGAGAACGTACCAACCTTACAACCCTCAAGCCCTTCGACTTCATCATCCTTGACCCTCCCGCTTTTGCAAAAAACCACCGTTCGCTGCAACAGGGACTGAAAGGTTACCGCACTATCAACCAGCGCGCTATGCAAATCATTGCCGACGGCGGACTGCTGATGACCTTCAGCTGCAGCCAGGCAGTGTCCAAGGACGACTTCCAGACAATGCTCTTTACCGCCGCCAACAATGCGCACCGCCACGTGCGCATCGTCAAGCAGCTGCCGCACGCCGCCGACCATCCCGTCAGCATCTACCATCCCGAAGGCGAATACCTCAAGGGACTGCTGCTGCAAATAGAAAAATAGTGAATAGTGACACAAACGCGCCAGCCACTAACAAATTAACATATTAACGAATTAACGCATTCTTCATACAATGGAAAAAGGGTACCTTAAAATAGACAAATACGACGAACAGTGTGTGGCCGAATTGGCGAAGCACTACAAAGAAATCATCCGCCTGTTGGGCGAAGACCCCGAGCGCGAAGGACTCATCAAGTCCCCTGAACGCATAGCCAAAGCAATGCTCTTCTTCACCAACGGCTACGACCTCGACCCAAAAGAAATACTGCGCTCTGCAATGTTCCACGAAGACTACCGCCAGATGGTCGTCGTGAAAGACATCGAACTCTACTCCCTCTGCGAGCACCACCTGGTCCCATTCGTCGGCAAAGCCCACGTAGCCTACATCCCAAACGGCACCATCGTAGGACTCAGTAAAATACCTCGCATCGTCGACGCCTATGCTCGCCGTCTTCAAGTGCAGGAACGCCTCACAAAACAAATCAAAGACTGCATACAGGACACACTGCAGCCCCTCGGCGTTGCCGTCGTCATCGAAGCACAGCATATGTGTATGTCGATGCGCGGAGTCCAGAAGCAGAACTCCGTCACCACAACAAGCGATTTCACCGGAGCATTTATGAAAGACCCCAAGACGCGCGAAGAGTTTATGCACATCATCGGCGTCAATCTGCATTAATATTAAAGTGGGAAGTGACCAGAGACCTGTGATATGAGCACATTCGTGTCACTGGTCACAGATCATAGGTCACTAATCACTAACGAATTAACACATTCACAAATTAACGAATTACCAATGAAACAGAAGTTCTTGATTGTTGCCGCACTGCTGCTGGCCACCCTCTCATCCTGCCGCACACGGCAAGTGGCCTACATCAGCGACGCCACGCGCGACAGCGTTCAGCAGATACTCGACACCTATGTCGCCACCATCTTGCCCGGCGACCAGCTCTACATTTATGTCGGTAGCAACACACCGCAGAGCGTCATCCCCTTCAACCAGGAAACCCACAAGCTCCTGATAGAACAAAACAAAACGCTGAATCTGGACACAACGCACCGTGCCGTCATTAAACAAGGCGAGGGGTCGCCGAAGACTGAGACCCAGTACCTTACCGCCGAAATTACAGGCTATACAGTCAAAAACGACGGCACAATCAACTTCCCAATACTCGGCACCATACAAGTTGCCGGCATCACCATCGACAGCCTTTGCAACCTGATAGAACATCGACTCATAAAAGAAGGCTACGTGCTCGACCCACAAGTCAGCGCAAAAATTATGAACTTCCGCGTCACCGTGGTCGGCGAAGTACGCAATCCGCAGCAAATCCACGTCGACGGCACACGACTCACAATCCTTGAAGCAATAGCCATCTGTGGCGACCTGACCGACTACGCCCGTCGCGACAACCTGCTTGTCGTGCGAACCGACAGTGGCAAACGCCAGGCTGCCGAAATAGACCTGACCAAAAAAGAAATGCTCGATTCGCCGTTCTACTATCTGCACAACAACGACATAGTCTATATCGAACCCACCGATCGGCGCAAGCGCATTTCAGACCGCGACCAGAATGTACCAACCTACATCTCGATGGGAGTCAGCCTCTTCAGCATCATCCGAACCAACATCGGAACAGCACTCGAAATACAACGACAGCAACAATAGCGCGGTAATTATAAGTGATCAGTGAACAGTGACCAGTGACCAGTGAATAGTTAAACGAACACGCTCGTGTCACTGGTCACCCATAATATTTTTAATTTTTAATTATTAATTATTAATTTTTAAGATTCTTTTTCTGCGAAAAAAACAAAATATTTTTGCAGAATAAAAAAAATACATACCTTTGCACATTATAACACAAATACACATCCTATGCCTATTAAACACAAAACATTAAGCACCAACACTTTACCCCCTCCAGATAAAAATTTGATATTCGCTTATCAAAGGCGAACTATGATATACACAGAAACGGACAGCATCATTGAAAGATGAATGTTGCCCGTTTTTTTTCATCGTATGTAAATGTTGACCATTGAGCCGCACTATTCACAATTCACTATTTACAATTCTCACATTAACAGAATATTATTAATAAACAAATCCATAAAACAATGAAAAAATCATTAATTATCGGTTCGCTGCTAATGTGCAGCATAATGATGTGCAACGTTGCAAATGCGCAAAGCAAGGATGAGTTGAAGAAAATCCGCAAAGAACGTGAAGCCATTGCTAAAATGACCAGCGACGAGCTGGACGACAAAGTGTCGAAAACAGCACGCAAGGAGGCCGAAAAGCTTGAGAAAGAGGGCTGGAAGGCTTCGCCTGGTTCGCTGCCGCTGGAGCGTCAGTTAGACCGTTCGTACAATATGCAGTACGAGTTCGACGACAACCTGATGCCCAAATACATAATGGGCGAGGCACGTAGTGTGGGCACTGCCTACGATGCGGCGAAGATGCAGGCTATGACGCTGGCAAAACAGGAGCTGGCAGGTATGGTGGCGACGGAGATTACGGCACTTGTCGAGGACAAGGTGGAGAACAACCAGCTTTCGGACGAAGAGGCTCAGTCGCTGGTGCAGGCCGTCACTACGGGCAACCAGCTCATTTCGCAGAGCATAGGTCGCGTGGTGCCTATTGTTGAAATCTATCGCGACAAGGGCAAGAACAAAGAGGTGCTGGTCCGCGTGGCCTACAGGACTGACCTTATTATGAAGAAAGCCAAGGAGATTGTCCGCAAGGAGATAGAGAAGAACGGCGGCAATGCCGATAAGGTTGACGATATGTTCGGTGAATGACTATGAAGCGAATCCTACTGCTTTTATGTCTGTCGGGGCTTGGTGTTTTTGCTGCGGCCCAGGATATTGTCGACATCTGCGGCGAATACACATATTATCCGTCCGAAGATGTCACCCTGGCCCAAGCCAAGCAGACGGCCTTGCAGCGTGCACGTCTCGAGGGACTGATCCGCGAATTCAACGAGACGGTCTACCAGAGCAACACGTCGGTGGTAAGCAACCGCAATGGCGAGTCGAATATTGACATCTACTCGATTGGCGGCAGCGATGCCCGTGGCGAGTGGATTGAGGACACGAAGGAGCCGGAATACAAGGTGTTTTACGAGCAGGAGATGCTGGTGGTGAACGTCAAGGTGTGTGGCAAGGCTCGCGAGGTCAAGTCGGCCAGTGTTGCTGTCGATGCCAAGGTGCTGCGCAACGGCACGCTGCCCAAGTACGAGAGCGGCGAGTTCAACGCCGGCGACGATATGTACCTCTATTTCCGTTCGCCTGTGGCGGGCTACGTGCTGGTCTACCTGCTCGACCGCGCCAGCCAGACGGTCTATTGCCTGCTGCCTTACCGCGACTCGCAGCAGGGCAATGTGCAGGTGCGTGCCGACAAAGACTATGTCTTTTTCCATCGCGACAAGCGTTACGACAACTGGCAGGAGATTGACGAGTACACCCTTACGGCCGAGAACCCCGAGGAGTGGAATGACATCTACATTCTCTTTTCGCCGCATCCTTTCTACAAGGCCGCCTCAAACACTCCATCCTCCGAATATGCCCCAAAGGAACTGCCGTTCAAGGACTTTGAGAAATGGCTGGTCCGCTGCCGGACCAAGGACCCCGAGCTGGTCGTCGAAAAACGGCAGGTGAAAATAACCAAATGAAAAAAACATAAAATGATATGAAAAAACTGACATCTTTTTTTTCAGCGATGCTACTGATGACTATGGTATATTCCCAAAAGTCAAATGTGGATTTGGCATACAAATTGCTAACGGAAGACAACAATTATGCCAAAGCCGTGGAAGTCATCGAGAAAGCCTGTCGTCACAGCGATACGAAGAATGACCCCCTTACTTGGTTCATAGCCAGTTACTCATACGGTAATCTCATATTGTTTGAACCATTCAACAAGACACATATCGACAGGACTTTGGAATGCATCCGTACAGGCCGAAGCCTCGACAATGATGGTGAATGTTTCTCGTCCAATTCACCCGGTCCATTTCATTTGATAGGCACGGCATATTTTATTGAGGCTGTTAGACTTGGCAATGAGAACCATTATGAACGCGCCGATTATTATTATAACCGCGCCATAGAATATCATCGTGCCGGGAAAGATGATGTGGGCATATTAAAAGATTCTTGGTCCGCTCATATTAACTGCATAAACAAATATTATTCCCTTGAATCAGTTGATGCGGAAACTGGGTTTGGCATATTGAACGATTGTTATGAACATTTGATGAAATGCGACGAGTTGTTGCGACTATTTTCCGACAAAACGCTGGAAGAGATGGGATTGCCTTTTGACTACGACGACTTTGATTCTGCTTTTTATCACTTGGGAGCTCTTTATTACAATGGAGCCGACAAATTGTACGAACAGGGCTACTACGAGACGGCAAAAGAATGGCTGAACTCTGCCTGGGCTTGCGTGTCAATGTATGATATCGAAGGGAATGAAATGAAAAATATCAAGGAAGCCATCGCCTATTGCGACGAGGCTATTCGCACCGGCAAAAAGGCACCCTCATCCACCCCTCAGCCAAACAAAGAGACTGCAAATGACATCGGCCAAACCAGGAAGGGTACCGGGGTCGATGTCGACATACCCGTCTCTAACGCAACAGCCGACAACACATACGCCTTTATCATTGCCAACGAGAACTACGACAACCGCGAAGTGCCATACGCATTGAACGACGGTCGCATCTTTAAGGAATATTGCAACAAGACGCTCGGCATTCCTTCTAATCATATTAAAATTTACGAAAATGCCTCGGGCAACAAAATCATAGCCTGCGTGGCCGCCATTCGTCGCGCCAGCGAGGCCAACGACGGCGACCTGAACGTCATCTTCTACTACGCCGGACACGCATTTCCAGACGAACGCACCAAGGATGCCTACCTGCTGCCTGTCGACGGCGACAACCAGCTGGTCGAGACTTGCTACAGCCTGAAGCGTCTTTATCAAGAGCTGGGCAGCATTAAAACCAAATCGTGCGTCTGCTTCCTCGATGCCTGCTTCAGCGGTGCCACACGCGAGGACGATATGCTGCTCACGGGGCGCGGCGTGGCCATCAAGCCCAAAGAGGAAACCCCACAGGGCAACCTCATCGTCTTCACCTCCGCCAGCGGCAACGAGACTGCTCACCAGTACGAGGAAAAACAGCACGGCCTCTTCACCTACTATCTGCTCAAGAAGATGCAGGACAGCAAAGGCTCCTTCACCCTCGGCGAAATGTACGACTACGTTTCCAAGAATGTCAAAAAGACATCATTCGACGTGAACAACAAAATCCAGACCCCGTCGGTCATCCCGTCGGAAACAATGGGTACAAAATGGAGAAATATAAAACTCTAGTGACCAGTGACCAGTGGCCAGTAACACGAACTCGCACAATTCACAATTCACTAGTGACACGAACTCGCACAATTCACAATTAACTAGTTATAATTTATGAAAAAAGCGTCATTTGTTTTTGTATTTATGTTATTGTCTTTTATTGGCTTCACACAAGAAGTTGAAGGTCGAATTCCTAATAAATATATAAACGCCCTACAACCTTGCAATGGTGATATTTCGAATGGTGACTTAATGTGCGTAAAATATGCCATTGAAAAGCTTTGCAATGATGAAGATTTGAGTGACAATCCTTTAGTTTGGTATTCATCAAGCTATGTATATGCACGAATCGGAAGCGAAAATCCAAACATCGACCCTGATTGGCTCGACAAGGCTGCATTCAGCCTGCAAAAATGGGAGGAGTGTAGAAAATTCAATCCGGAATATGATATTGTTTTCGAAGAAGAAGTTGATATGACCAAGTATATATATACTACCATCTTCTATGAAGGCTATTTTTCCCAGATTATGGACAATTTCACCAATGTTGATTTTTTCAAGAACAGGGATTTGTCAGATGATATCAAAGTTATGCAATCTTGTTTATCCATTTTTTCATCTGCTGGGGAAAAAGATGCTGCTGCAGAAGTGTGCTGGATGATAGCGGAGACGTGGGAAAAAATTGGAATTGTTGCCCTAACATCGTCAAAATACAGTGAATATAAGGAAGATTGGTTCAAGTATACTGACAATTATTTCAAAAAGATAGACAAATATTTGAAGGGTAGGAATGTGGCTGATTGGTGGCACAAAAGATTCGGTGGGAAAAACTGTAATGAAATGTATAAAATAAGGGGAAACTATTACTGTGATTCCATACAAAAGGCAATAGATGAGAACGATTTTAAACAAGCAAAGTATAAAACCATAATAGCAGAAAAGTATTGTCAAGCCAGTGGTGACAAGGTCCTGATTTCAAGATTCGAAAATCTGTCTTTGAAGATAAACAGAAACAGTGTCGATTCATATATTCCAGAATCTTCGTCAATCGACAATAATACATACGCTTTCATAATCGCAAACGAAAACTATCCCAATCGCAATGTGCCATACGCGCTCAATGATGGACGAATCTTTAAAGAATACTGCAACAAAACTTTGGGCATACCTATAAACCATATAAAAATATACGAAAACGCCACTGCTGGTCAGATAACAGCCTGTGTTGCCTCTGTCAGAAAGGCTAGCGAAGCCAACGACGGCGATCTCAACGTCATTTTCTATTACGCCGGGCACGCCTTCCCCGACGAGAACACCAAGGATGCATACCTGATGCCCATCGACGGTGACAGCCGTCTGGTTAGCACGTGCTACAGTCTCAACAGCCTTTACAAAGAGCTAGCCATTGCAGGTGCAAAAACGGTCGTCTGTTTCCTCGATGCCTGCTTCAGCGGTGCCACGCGCGAGGACGATATGCTGCTTACGGGCCGTGGCGTGGCCATCAAGCCCAAAGAGGAAACCCCACAGGGCAACCTCATCGTCTTCACATCCGCCAGCGGCAACGAGACGGCACATCAGTACGAGGAGAAGCAGCACGGCCTATTCACCTACTACCTGCTCAAGAAGATGCAGGACAGCAAAGGCACCTTCACCCTCGGCGAGATGTACGACTACGTGTCCAAGAATGTCAAAAAGACATCATACGACGTGAACAACAAAATCCAGACCCCGTCGGTCATCCCGTCGGAAACAATGGGTACAAAATGGAGAAATATAAAACTCTAGTGAATAGTGAACTGTGACCAGTGACACGAACGCGTCAGCACTAACAAATTAACGAATTAACACATTAACGAATTAACATATTCCATATGAAACGATTCACAATTTTGACTTTAGCAGCGTTTTGCATCTTTTCTGCTGCGGCGCAGACTCCGCAAGAGCGGTACAACGCCCTCAAACAGCAGGCCAAGCAGAAGTACGACAATGCCAAGCAGAAGGCCATATCGGACTACGAGGCATTCCGCAAGCGCGCTAACGCAGAATACGCCGCAGCTATGGAACGCGCCTGGACCAAAATGAACGTCCAGCCTGCCGAAGAGAAACCCAAGGAACCCGAGCCGCCCAAGCCGCAGGCACCACCGGCCGAGGATGCCAAACCCCAAACCAAACCGCTACCCAAACCCGATGTGGTCGTCCCGCCACCCCCGGCACCGCCCGCGCTGCCCACACCGCCAGTGCGCGAACCGGAACCCACAGCGCCCACAATGAGCTTCGCCATCTACGGAACCGGCTGCAAGGTGCACACCGCCACCGACGGGCTGACCTTCAAGCTCTCGTCGGTCGACGAAAAAGGTGCCGCAGCAGCCTGGAAAACCCTCTCGCAACAGAAATACGACGCCCTCCTGCAGGGCTGCCTCGCACAGCGCGACGAAATGCAACTCGGCGACTGGGGCTACATCAAACTACTGGAGGCCGCAACCGAAAAAATGCTGGGCAAGGGGAGCAATGAGGCTGTAATACTGCAGCACTACCTGCTCACCCAGTCGGGCTACTGCAGCCGCATCGCCAAAGTCGACGGCCGCTTCCTGCTCCTCGTCGCCTTCAACCAGCGCCTCTTCGGCTACCCCTGCACCTTCATCGGCGACCAGCGTTTCTACGTGACATCGAAGACAAAAGCCAAAAGCATCGACATCTTCGACGTCGGATTCCCGCGCGAACAGGTGGCCAACGTCAGCCTCACATCGCTGCCCAAGCTCAAAGGCAAGCAGCTGTCCAAGAAAACCTTCAAAGGCGAACGCTTCGGAACAATGAAGGCCGACGTCGGCGTCAACCAGAGCCTTATCGACTACCTGAACGAATTCCCGCTGATGCTTGGAATGTGGGAACACTATGCCAACGCAGGCCTCAGCGACGAAGTCAAAGCCGACCTTTACCCGATGATCCGCAGCCAGATAGAAGGCAAAAGCCAGCAAAAAGCCGTCTTTATGATCCTCGACTTCCTGCAGCATTGCTTCAAGTATGCCCAGGACGACGTTCAGTTCGGCTACGAACGGCCCTTCTTTGGCGACGAGAATTTCTACTACCCAAAGAATGACTGCGAAGACCGCGCCATCCTCTTCAGCATCATCGTCCGCGACCTCGTCGGGCTCGACGTCGTCCTCGTCCACTGGCCCGGCCACCTCGGCGCCGCAGTGGCCTTCGACGAAGAGGTCGAAGGTGCCTACTACACCCTCGACGGCCGACGCTACACCGTCTGCGACCCCACCTTCATCGGCGCCAAAGTCGGTATGATTATGGACTTCTGCGAAAACGCCGAAGCCAAACTCATCAAACTGAGAAAGTGAATATTGAACGGAAAGCGGAGAACCGCGTCAGCACTAACACAATAACGCAATATCAACAGATGAGACCCAATATCATTCTTTATGCTTTGGCAATCATTGTTTTGGCAACAAGCTGCAAGCACAGGACAAAGACTGCGGACGCCACACCGCACGACACGACAAAACAGGACACAAACGTTCTCGTCGACACAATGCCAACGGTCCCCGACACAGACACGCTCGTATCACAGGTCACTCATCACAAGTCACTTATCTTCAACGAAGAAGACAGCGCCGAAGTCACCAACCTGCGACTGTTCACCCGCAAGCAGAAGGAAATCTATCCCCCTGCGCTGCTCATCGGCGAATGGATTCGCGGCACCGAACACGAAGTCTACCACAGCGACGGCACAGGGCGGATGTGGGACACCTCGGAGGATGTCGACGCCAGCGAGGCGCAGCGTTTCAACTGGACCCTCGACAGCAACCTGCTGACCATCGTCTGCCACCTCGAACTGGGCGGCATCCTCCCAAAACGCTACGTCGTAACCTACGCCGACAACGAAAGCCTTGCTTATCAGGACCTCTACGGCAAAGCCCTGCTTTGGGACAAAAAAAGTGACCAGTGACCAGTGACACGAACGCGTCAGCCACTAACGCATTAACACATTAACGCATTAACAAAGTGACCAGTGACACAAACGCGTCAGCCACTAACGCATTAACACATTAACACATTAACGCATTAACAAAGTGACCAGTGACACGAACGCGTCAGCCACTAACGCATTAACACATTAACGCATTAACACATTAACACAATAATACGAATCAACATACTGACAATGAAAATCAAACATCTTTCTCTCTTTATCGCAATCTTTTTTGTGGCTACAGCAATGGCACACTGCCAGAAGGTTCATCTTTTCGAATTCTACGAAAACGGCAAAGTGGGCTTTATGGACAGCACCGGCCGCACCATCATCGCACCGCGCTTCGACGCCACCCGCGGCTTCGAGCAGGGTAGGGCAGGGGTCCTCCTCGACAACAAATGGGGCTTCATCGACACGCGGGGCAACATCGTCGTACAGCCGCAGTTCGACGGCGTTGCCGACTATCAGGACAGTATGGCCCTCGTTTGGAACGACGTCTGGGACAGCGACGAATACGAAGAAGCCATCTACGGCTATGTCGACTATCAGGGCCGCATCGTCCGCAAACCGCAGTTCCATATGGCTTTCGATTTCTACGAAGGCCTCGCAGCCGTCAATGTCGGCAACTACGACAACCCCCGCTGGGGATTCATCGACCGCACCGGACGTATGGCCATCGAGGCACGCTATTCCGACTATGGCCGCTTCTGTCAGGGGCTGGCATCCGTCAAAGACCAGTCCGGAAAGGCCGGCTTCATCGACCGAACAGGCCAGATGGTCATCGCGCCGCAATACGACGGCGCAGGCTATTTCTGCCACGGCCTGGCACTGGTCCGCATCGGCAACGACACCTCCGCGCGCTACGGATTCGTCGACACCACAGGCCACTACGTCGTGCAGCCCAAATACGGCCAAGCATTCAACTTCGACCCCAAAGGTTTCGCCTATGTCAAAACCGCCGAATTCCTGCACCTGAAAGCCTACCGCCACCCCGTCGATGCCGGCAAGCGCGGCATCATCGACACGCAAGGACGTGAAGTCGTGCCCGCCATCTTCGAGTCTGCCTCGATGCCCAGCGAGGGCCTCTCGGCAGTAAAGGTTGGCCAAAAGTGGGGCTACGTCAACCTCGACCGCAAATATGTTGTTGATCCTCAATACCAGACCGCCGGCGACTTCAGCGAGGGCCTGGCCTGCGTCAGCCTCGACGGCAAGTACGGCTACATCGACCGCTCCGGACGCATCGTCATACCGCTGCAGTTCTACAAAGCCCATCTCTTCAGCGAAGGACTGGCCTGCGTCAATGTCGGCGACTTCGACAATCCCCGATTCGGCTACATCGACCACTCCGGCCGCTTCGCCATCGAGCCCAAATTCAGCCAGGCATTCCATTTCCATCACGGCCTCGCCCTCGTCCGCTGGCCCGGCCACGAAGGCTACGTCGACCGCTCCGGACGCATCGTCAGGCACTGGCCAAGCGAATTGTAAGTGGAATCCCTAGGAAAGGCAAAGGAAGTTGAGGAACAAATGCCACGGTCTGCATTGCCATTCGCGATGCCTTTTTGCCCAACGCTACCATTCAGTTCTTATATCGTTCTTATATCGCGAATATAAGAACGATATAAGAACTGAGTAGAAAACGATATGCGAAAAGCCATTGCCTGTGCCTCGTTGCTGGATGATTGCCAAAATACCTGCCTGACGCTTGCCAAAATTCTAAAAACAAATAGAGTGACCAGCGATACGAGCGCATTCGTCTCACAGACCACCATTCACTATTCACAATTCACTATTCACTTTTTTTTTCCGTTCTTTTCATCGGATTCTGCTTTTTTTTGTATTTTTGTAATCTTAATTTATATCGTATTTAACAATAATTATATAAATAAAGCAATGATTACCAATAATTTCACCGCTCGTCACAACGGCGTTTCAAAGCCCGCTGACGAGGAAAAAATGCTTAAAGCCATCGGCGTTTCCTCGATGGAAGAACTTATTGACAAGGCCGTCCCCGCCAGCATCCGCCTCAAAGAGCCTATGCCCATCGCCGACGGCATCAACGAATACGAATTCCTCAACCGCTGCCGCGCTCTGGCTCAGAAGAACAAGATGTTCAAGAGCTATATCGGTATGGGTTACTACAACACCATCACCCCGGCTGTCATCCAGCGCAACGTCTTCGAAAACGCAGGCTGGTACACCGCCTACACTCCCTATCAGACCGAAATCAGCCAGGGCCGTCTCGAAGCCCTGATGACCTATCAGACGATGGTCAGCGATATGACCGGTATGCCTCTGGCCAACGCGTCGCTCCTCGACGAGGCCACCGCCGGCGGCGAATGTATGATTATGTTCTACAACAGCCGCAGCCGCGCCCAGCAGAAGGAAGGCGTCAACAAGATTTTTGTCGACGACTGCATCTTCCCGCAGACCCTCGACGTGATGCGCACCAACGCCGCTCCGCGCAACATCGAAATCGTTGTCGGCAAGGCCAGCGAGGTGAAGCTCGACAACTCGTTCTTCGGCGCTATTGTGCAGTATCCCAACCAGTTTGGTGAGGTGTGCGACTATACCGAGTTCATCGCCAAGGCTCACGAGCTTGGCATCTTTGTCGGTATGGCCACCGACCTGATGGCTCTTGCCCTGCTCAAGACCCCCGGCGAGATGGGTGCCGACTGCGCCTTTGGCTGCAACCAGCGCTTCGGTCTGCCGATGGGCTTCGGCGGTCCTCACGCCGGCTTCTTCGCCGTCACTGAGGCCTTCAAGCGCAGCTTCCCTGGCCGCATCATCGGCTGGAGCGTCGACGTCAAGGGTAACCCCGCACTGCGTATGGCCCTGGGTATGCGCGAACAGCACATCAAACGCGAGAAGGCCACTTCGAACATCTGCACCGCTTCGGCCCTGCAGGCCATTATGAGCGGTTTCTATGCCGCTTGGCACGGCCCCGAAGGCATCCGCGCCATCGCCACCGACATCCACGCCAAGGCTACCCGCCTCGATATGGAGCTGGAGCGCTACGGCTACAAGCAGCACAACCGCGTCTATTTCGACACGCTGGCCATCCAGTGCCCCGTGCCGACCGCCAAGGTGCGCGAAGTGGCTGAGGCTCACTGCATCAACTTCCGCTACATCTGCGACGAATGCATCGGCATCAGCATCGACGAGACCACCAGCCGCGAGGACATCGAGACCATCGTCGCCGTCCTGGCCGAAGCCGCCGGCAAGAAGGCTGAAGCCCTCGAATGCAAAGGCCTCTGCAACAAGGCTATGGACAATATTCCCGAGAGCCTGCGCCGCACATCGAAATATTTGACCCACAGCGTGTTCAACAAATACCACAGCGAGACCGAAATGATGCGCTATATGAAGAAGCTCGAGGTTAAGGACCTGAGCCTGAACCGCGCTATGATTCCGCTGGGCAGCTGCACGATGAAGCTCAACGCCGCCGCCGAAATGCTGCCGCTGAGCTGGAGCCACTTTGCAGGTATGCATCCTTTCGTTCCCGCCGACCAGGCAGAGGGTTCGCTGCAGATGATCAAGGAGATGGAGGATATGCTGGCCATCATCACTGGCTTTGCCGGTGTTTCGCTGCAGCCCAACTCGGGTTCGGCAGGCGAATACAGCGGTCTGACCGTCATCCGCAACTATCACATTGCCAACGGCAACCCGCAGCGCAACGTTTGCCTCATTCCCGCTTCGGCACACGGCACCAACCCCGCTTCGGCCGCTAAAGCCGGTATGACCGTCGTCGTTGTCAAGTGCAACGAACTCGGTGATGTCGATGTCGACGACCTGCGCGCCAAAGCCGAGCAGTACAAGGACACGCTCAGCTGCGTGATGATCACCTATCCGTCGACCCACGGTGCTTTCGAAGAGGGCATCCTCGAAATCGTCGACATCATCCACCAGAACGGCGGCCTCGTCTATATGGACGGTGCCAATATGAACGCTCAGGTGGGCCTGACCAGCCCTGGACGTATGGGCGCCGATGTGTGCCACCTCAACCTGCACAAGACTTTCGCAGGTCCTCACGGCGGTGGCGGTGCCGGTGTCGGCCCCATCGCTGTCAGCCAGAAGCTGCTCGACTTCCTGCCCAACCATTGCATCTACAAGGTCGGTGGCAGCAAGGGCAACGCAATGGCTGCTGCTCCGTTCGGCAACGCGCTGCTGTTCCCCATCACCTACGGCTACCTGCTGATGCTGGGCGGCAACGGCCTGACCGAGGCTACGCGCCACGCCATCCTCAACGCCAACTACCTGCGCGCACGCCTGCAGAAATATTATAAGATTCTCTATACCAACAAGAACGGTATGTGCGGCCACGAGATGATTGTCGACTTCAACGAGTTCAGCCTCAAGGTCAGCGTCGGCGACATCGCTCGCCGTCTGGACGACTACGGCTTCCACGCTCCCACGGTGGCCTTCCCGGTGCACAACACCCTGATGGTCGAACCCACCGAGAGCGAGCCCCTCAGCGAACTGGACCGCTTCTGCGATGCAATGATCAGCATCCGTCAGGAGATCGACGACATTATGACCGGCAAGTACGACGAGAAGAACAACCCCATCGCCAATGCTCCGCACACGATGCAGGTGGTCTGCGCCGACGAGTGGAACTACCCCTACAGCCGTAAGGTGGCAGCCTTCCCGATGGAACACGGCGACAAGTACTGGCCGACCATCAGCAAGATCGACGATGCCTACGGCGACCGCAATCTGCAGCCCGTCTGGCCCGCCGAAGAATAACAATGTTTCGCAAGCTTTGCTTGCGATAGGATAGGGGAGAGTCCTGGTGGACTTTCCCCTTTTTTCTTTTACACAACTTTCAAAAAAGAATTATAAGGATATGAAATATAACTAAAAAAGGCGACTCATTCGAGTCGCCTTTTTATTCATAATAGTACGGGTCAGACCGTTGCAGGTGTCTCTTCCTCTATGCTCTCGTTGATTGCAGCACTAAGTTGCTTCGAGGCTTCGCCCTTTTCGATTTCGAAAACAATCTTCTCGTCGTCGAGGGCAGGGGAGTCGATGTCGCTCTTGGCCGTGGTGACGCGGATGATGTCGCCGGCCAGAATGTCGGCCTTGATGATCTCTTCGGCCAGGTCGTCCTCGATATAACGCTGGATGGCGCGTTTCAGCGGACGGGCGCCGAACTGGGCATCCCAACCCTTTTTGACAAGGAAATCCTTGGCCTTCTCGTCGATTTCAATCTCGTAGCCCATCGTACGGATACGCTTAAAGAGACCCTTTAATTCGATATCGATAATCTTATGGATATCATCACGTTTAAGGCTATTGAAATATATGATATCGTCAATGCGGTTCAGAAACTCGGGAGCAAAAGATTTCTTGAGGGCCTTCTCGATAACATCGCGCTCCATTTCCGACTTTTCGGCCTCGCGGGCGGCAGTGTTGAAGCCCACACCCGTGCCGAAATCCTTCAGCTGGCGGCTGCCGATATTGCTGGTCATAATGATGATGGTGTTCTTGAAGTCCACCTTGCGGCCCAGACCGTCGGTCAGCTGACCGTCGTCGAGCACCTGCAGCAGCACGTTGAACACGTCGGGATGCGCCTTCTCGATTTCATCCAACAGTATGATAGAGTAGGGTTTGCGGCGCACCTTCTCGGTCAGCTGACCGCCCTCTTCGTAGCCGACGTATCCCGGAGGCGCTCCGATGAGGCGCGACACGGCAAACTTCTCCATATACTCGCTCATATCGATGCGGATCATCGACTGCTCGCTGTCGAACAGATACTTGGCCAGGACCTTGGTCAGATAGGTCTTGCCGACACCCGTAGGACCGAGGAAAATGAATGTTCCGATGGGCTTGTTGGGATCCTTGAGGCCAGCGCGGTTGCGGCGTATAGCCTTGGCAATCTTGCGAATGGCCTCATCCTGACCCACCACCGAGCCCTGCAGCTCGTCCTCCATACGCAACAGGCGCGTACCCTCGTTCTGCGCGATGCGCTGCACTGGCACGCCGGTCATCATAGCCACCACTTCGGCCACATCGTTTTCGGTGACGGGCACGCGGTTGTCGCGTTCCTCCTCCTCAAAGGCGCGGCGCATATCTTCGAGCTGCGCCGTCAGTTCGCGCTCCTGGTCGCGCAGGGCCGCCGCCTCGTTATAGCTCTTCTGGGCCAGGACTGCCTTCTTCTGCTTCACGACCTCGGCAATCTCATTCTCCTTGTCCAGAATCTCCTGTGGCACACGCACATTGGCGATGCGCACACGCGCGCCGGCCTCGTCCATAGCGTCGATGGCCTTGTCGGGCAGCAGACGGTCGCTGACGTAGCGCTCGGTCAGGCTGATGCAGGCCTTCAGGGCGTCGTCGGTGTAGCGCACCAGATGGTGATCCTCGTATTTGTCGCGTATATTGTTCAGTATTTCAAGAGTTTCCTCAGCCGTAGTGGCTTCGACCAGCACCTTCTGGAAGCGGCGTTCGAGGGCACCGTCCTTCTCGATATACTGGCGGTATTCGTCGAGCGTGGTGGCACCGATGCATTGGATTTCGCCGCGCGCCAGAGCGGGCTTGAACATATTCGATGCGTCGAGCGAGCCGCTGGCGCTGCCGGCGCCGACGATGGTGTGTATTTCGTCGATAAAAAGGATAATATTCGGATTGTGCTCAAGCTCGTTGAGGATGGCCTTCATACGCTCCTCGAACTGGCCGCGATACTTCGTTCCGGCCACAAGCGATGCCAAATCCAGCGATACTACACGCTTGTGGTACAGCGTTCTGGGCACCTTGCCTTCAACTATTCGTTGAGCCAGTCCCTCAGCCAGTGCCGACTTGCCCACGCCAGGCTCGCCGATGAGCACGGGGTTGTTCTTCTTGCGACGGCTCAGGATCTGCGCCACACGCTCCAGCTCCTTGGCGCGTCCCACAATGGGGTCCAGACGACCCTCCTCGGCAGCCTTGGTCAGGTCGCGGCCAAAGTTCTCGAGGGCAGGGGTTTTGCTGTTCTTGTTGGTTTCGGAGCGCTGCGGCTCGTCGGGGTTGGCATACGGATAGTCGTCGTCATCGTCGTCGCCGATGTCGAAATGCGGATTGAAGGCATCCGAGGCTTCACGTTCGCTGTTTTCGTTGTCAGCGCGATTCGACTTCAGCTGGTTGAAAAACTTGTTGTAGTTCAACCCCTCGCGGTCCAGCAGCCGTGCGGCCACATTCTCGCCCTCCATAAGTATCGCCAGGACAAGATGTTCCGTCTTGATTTCCGGCTCCTTCATTTTGGTCGATTCGAGGAAAGCCAGTCGCAGCACCTTTTCGGTCTGCTTGAGCATCGGGATTTCGCTTTCTTCGCTGTATGTTATATTGGTCTGCTGGCGTCCGATGGCTGCCTCGATGCGGGTTTTGACATC
The DNA here is from genome assembly GCA_017429685.1 of Bacteroidales bacterium. Taxonomy (GTDB): domain Bacteria; phylum Bacteroidota; class Bacteroidia; order Bacteroidales; family P3; genus Colimorpha. The sequence goes on from JAFROL010000046.1 coordinate 22,882, forward strand.
CTGCATATCCACACCCATCTGGGTCAGCATTTTATAGGCCGAGCATTCGGGTTCGCGGACAATGCCCAGGAACAGATGCTCGACACCGATATGGCCGTTTTTGAGCCTTATGGCCTCGTCGCGGCTGTTTGCAATGACCTTTTTGCTGTTTTTGCTTAGTCTAGCTTCCATTTAAAGAGTTATATGTCAGTATATTGGTAATGAAACGCAATCTTGTTCTACAAAATTCAAAATTACTACAAATATAGCACCTGCAAAAAAGATGCCAAATATTATTTTCAACAATGCAGTGTGAATAGCGACTGACAAAATGTCAGTTTTTGTCAGCCCCCTTTTTGGCCGCAGATGCACAAAAAGTTATAACCATCCGATGTGGAAAAGTTTTTCCTTAAATAAACATAAAATATAAAACATTTCGACGGAAAAATCGTATTTTTGCATTTCTAAATAATAATGTTTTCTATTATTTATATATTTGAAAATTACAGATTAAAATAGAAGTTAATGGTATCAGAGAACGAAAAAATAACCCAAGTCGACATTGAAACCGAGATGAAATCGGCCTATATCGACTATGCTATGTCGGTAATCGTGTCGCGTGCACTGCCTGATGTGCGCGACGGTCTGAAACCCGTCCACCGTCGTATTCTGTATGCGATGAACGATATGGGACTATACTACAACACAGCCTACAAGAAATCGGCCACCGTGGTCGGCGAGGTGCTTGGCAAATACCATCCCCACGGCGACTCGTCGGTCTATGGCGCTATGGTGCGTCTGGCCCAGCCGTGGGCTATGCGCTATATGCTCGTCGACGGCCAGGGCAACTTTGGTTCAATCGACGGCGACGGTGCCGCTGCTATGCGTTACACCGAGGCCCGTATGAAGCAAATCACCAACGAGATGCTTGCCGACATCGACAAGGATACCGTCGATATGATGCCCACCTACGACAACGACCGCGAGGAACCCACCGTGCTGCCCGCCAAGATACCCAACCTGCTCATCAACGGCTCGAACGGCATCGCCGTGGGTATGGCCACCAATATGCCCACCCACAACCTGCGCGAGGTGCTGAACGGATGCATCGCCTATATCGACAATCCCGACATCACCATCGACGAGCTGATGAAATATATCATAGCCCCCGACTTCCCCGGCGGCGGCATCATCTATGGCTACGACGGCGTGCGCGAAGCCTTCACCACAGGCCGCGGCTCTGTCGTGCTGCGTGCCGAGACATCGTTCGAAACCGACAGCAAAGGTCGCGAAATGATTGTGGCCCACTCGATTCCGTACAATGTCAACAAGTCCGAGATGATCAAGAAGCAGGCACAGCTGGTCAAAGACGGCAAAATTGTAGGCATCACCGACATCCGCGACGAGTCCGACAAGGACGGTATTCGCGTAGTCTACTATCTGCGCCACGACGTCGTGCCCAACATCATCCTCAACAAGCTCTTCCAGCTGTCCGACCTCCAGACCTCGTTCGCTGTCAACAACATCGCACTGGTCAAAGGACGTCCGCAGCTTCTCAACCTCAAAGACCTTATCAAATGCTTTGTCGAGCACCGCGAGGATGTCGTCACGCGCCGCACACGCTTCGAAATGGCCGAGGCCGAAAAACGCGCCCACATACTGCAGGGCTTGATCAAGGTTCTCGACATTCTGGACGAAGTCATTGCCCTCATCCGCAGGTCGGAAACCCAGGACGAGGCCCGCATCGCAATGATGGACACCTGGGGCTTCAGCGACATCCAGGCCCGCGCCATCATCGCTATGCGTCTCGGACAGCTGACGCGCCAGAACCGGCTGGAACTGCAGTCCGAATACGACGAGAAGATGGCTTTCATCGAGCATTGCAAGGAAATCCTCGCCGACCACAGCATCCTGATGGGTGTCATCAAAGACGAGCTCGCCGAAATCCGCGACAAATACGGCGACGACCGCCGCACCCGCATCGAATATGCAGCCTCCAACTTCAGCATCGAGGATATGATTGCCGACGACAAGGTGGTCATCACCATCTCGCATATGGGCTACATCAAACGCACCCTGCTGGCCGAATACCGCACGCAGAGCAGGGGAGGCGTCGGCTCGCGAGGCAGCTCGGTACGCAACGAAGACTTTGTGGAGCACATCTTTATGGCTACCAACCACAACTACATCCTCTTCTTCACCGAGAAGGGACGCTGCTACTGGAAACGCGCCTTCGAAATCCCCGAGGGCGGCAAGGACTCGAAAGGCCGCGCCATCCTGAACCTCATCAACATCGAATCCGACGACAAGGTCAAGGCCTACGTCAACGTGCTCAACCTGAAGGATGAAGAGTATCTGAACAACCATTTCATCGTCCTTTGCACCAAGAACGGCATCATCAAGAAGACCAGCCTCGAAGCCTATTCGCGTCCGCGCACCAACGGCATCATCGCCGTGGGTATCCGCGAGGGCGACGAGCTGCTCACCGCACGCCTTACCGACGGCAGCAGCGAGCTGCTCATCGCGTCGCGCCAAGGCAAGGTGGTCCGCTGCTCGGAAGAGGAATTCCGCGAAATGGGCCGCGGCGCATCGGGCGTCAAAGGCATCACCCTCGAGCCGCAGGACGACGCTGTCATCAGTATGCTCTGCACCAACAACGAGGAGGACGACATCCTCGTGGTTAGCGAAAACGGCTTCGGCAAGCGCTCGCAACTCAAATACGACCCCGAAAAGAGCCAAGGCTACCGTCCCACACACCGTGGCGGCAAGGGCGTAATGACAATGAAGGTCACCGACAAGACCGGCGGCATCGTGGCCATCGAGAACGTCACCGACGACAACGACCTGATGATCATCAACCGTTCAGGTGTCACAATCCGTATGCACGTCGCCGACCTGCGCGTTCTGGGCCGCAACACACAGGGCGTCAAGCTCATCAACCTGCGCGGCAAAGACACAATAGCCTCCATCACCAAAGTCGACGCCGAACCCGAAGAGGCAATAGCCGAAGAACAAGCGTCCGAGACAGAAAACCCTGAGGCCACCATCGAGAACCCCACACCCACCGAAAGGGAAGGGGAGACCTCCGACAACGAAACGCCTCAGGAATCTTAATAATTCTTAACGGACAAAATAAATCACAACAGTAATAGACAAAATAGAAAAAAATAACAATTTAAAACACACCAAAAAATGAAAAAAATCGCATTGTTTACTGCGCTTATCGCTCTTGGCATAGCCGCCAACGCGCAGACCCTCAACGTTCAGAGTGCAATGTCCGACCTGAAAAGGGGCTATCTGAACAAAGCCAAAGCAGCCATAGACAAAGCCTGTGTTCACGACGACACCAAGGAAGACGCCAAAACCTGGTATTATGCCGGTCTTATCTACAGTATGATTGGCGATGCCGCCACCGACCCGCAGTCGAAATACAAGAAATACAAAGACCTGGATCCCGACTGGTGCCAGAAAGCCTACGACGCCGCTATGCGCTGCAAGGAACTCGACAAGGCCGGCGACTACGACCTCAAATACATCTTCAGCAAAGTCGGCTCGACCTACTACAACAAAAGCATAGAACTCTTCAACACCGGCAACTACAAAGACGCTCTCGAAAACAGCGACAAGGCCGCCAAAGTCCTCAACAACTCGGGCGACCCCGACCTGGCCAACGAGTCGATCTACATCGCCGGCTACTGCTGCCATATGATGAAGGACAACGACGGCGTGAAGAAATACTACGGTCCGCTGGTCCGCAAAAACAAAGTCAAAGACGAATTCAAACCCAGAATGCAGTTCGTTTACACGACAATGTACGGTGTGTATAAAGAGCTGAAAGACACCGCCAACGTCATCAAGACCGCCGAGCGCTACACCAAAGTGATGCCCGAAGACCCCGCCGCCAACCTGCTGCTTGCCAATGCCTACATTTGGACTGGCAACAACGCCAAGGCTATCGAACTGGCCAACAAGGCAATAGAAGAGACCAAGAACACTCCCAGCTACTACAAATGGCTCTGCGCCGCTGCCGGAATCTACGAACAAACTGGCGACTTCGCAACGGCAGAAGCCAAGTATAAAGAATCCTCGCAAATCCAGCCCAACCAGATGGAAGCCAATTCGGGAATGGGTTCAATGCTCTTCAGACGCGCCTACGAGAAAGACCAGGCCATCGAAAAACTCGGATATTCCGAAGAGGACGAGGTCGTTGCCAAAAAACTCTCCGAAGAGCGCAACTCATTCCTCAACCAGGCAATTCCTTACTTCAAAGCGGCCATCAGCTATATCGACAGCCTTTCGGAAGCCGAACAGGCTCAGAACCGTCCGCAACTGTACAGCTGCCTGCGCACCCTGAACACCTGCTACATTACGCTCGAGATGTACGACGAGTCTAAAACCGTCAAGGCACGTCTCGACAAGATTGAAGCCGGCGCCAACAACTAAAATAATGAATGATTATTATTTTTATTTTCATTTTGGGAGGGCACTTGTATAAGTGCTCTCTTTTTTTTCTCGCAACACCCTACTTAACATAATGGAAATTGAATCCCAAAATAGGCTCCCAAAAGCCCAGACCTTTAAAAAGGCTTTTATACATAAGATTTTACGACAGTTTCCCGTATGGAATTGCGACAGATCTGCGAAGCATTTTTTCGCATCGTTCGAACTCAGTTCTTATATCGTTCTTATATTGCGAATATAAGAACGATATAAGAACTGAATTCGAACGGTATGAAAAAAGGCGGATATGGCGGCAAAAAAATCCCAAGCAAAACTGCTTGGGATTATAATCAAATCTGTGTACAAAACCGGCTGCTGTTTGCGCGAGAATCGTTCAAACCGACTGAGCCGTCATACCAGTCCGGATATTCAACCCAGATTCACTTTTGCGTTGACCGAAACGCCGCCGAGATTCTGAATCTGGAAAAAAAGGTCGCCGTTCAGCCGCTTGTGCAGCATCACGGTCTGCCGGTCGTCATATTTGGTTTCCTTCAGATAGTTGATCTCAAATTCGGCAATTTCGGGGCGTCCGGTGCTGCGTGGCTGGCAGAGTTCCGGAATTGCGTCGCAAATCCATTTTATATATTCTGCATTGTTGACGTGGCGCGTATGGTCGAGAGCCGAATATGGAATGTCCATTTTCTTCAGGAAATCCATTTCGTCGGGCATTTTGATTTTTTCGAGCTTGGTGTATTTTGTCGAATGCAATGTCTCTTTGCTGTATTTGCCGATAATGTCGCCCAAACGGCACACCCGGCGCGACACGACGTCGAGGATTACCCAGTTCGAAGCACTTGAGGCACAGATATTTCCATTAGCATCGACAAGCTGATAGTCCCTCGGGGCTATCAGTCCGTTGTCGGGCTTGGCCCACGTTTTGAGGGTCAGCCTCTCTCCTGCCGTCGGAAACCTTAACACGTTGTAATACACGTGAGTAAGAACCCAGGCTTTGTTTTGCGGCTTAAGGCCGTTGAAACCGACGCCGAGGCTGTCGGATTGGTCGCCGGCCACATCCTGGAACAGTCGTGCCAGTCCCCACAGCGTCAGGCGGTCGTCCTCGTCGCAGATCAGCGTAGAAAGCGTAAAATCTTCAGTATAAATCATATTTACATCCTTTCGGGCACCTCAATGCCGAGAATCCACATCATATTCTTGATTGCTGTCGAGACGGCGTTGCACAGCTGGACAAGGAAAAGCATCCGGTTCTGGTCGGACTCGCGCAAAATTGGCGTATCCTGATAGAAGCTGTTGAATGCCTTTGCCAGGTCGAAGGTGTAGTTGGCAATCATTGCCGGACTGTAGGCTGCGGCAGCCTGCTCCACGACCGACGGCATTTCGTGGAGCATCTTGATGACCTCGCGCTCCTTGTCGTTGATCTGCACAGCACTGGCCGTGGCGTTCAGGTCGAGCCCCTTCTCTCCCACCGCCTTGCGGATGATGGAACGGATACGGGCGTGAGTGTATTGGATAAACGGGCCCGTGTTGCCGTTGAAGTCGATGCTTTCGGCAGGATTGAAAAGCATTGTCTTGGTCGGGTCTACTTTGAGGATGAAATATTTAAGTGCGCCGAGAGCGAGGATATGGTAGAGTTCCTTGAGCTCGTCGGCCGACATATCGTCGTTCTTGCCACGGTCGCGGCACATCTCCTCGGCGGTTTTTTCCATTTCCTCGATAAGGTCGTCGGCATCAACAACCGTGCCTTCGCGCGATTTCATCTTGCCGTTAGGCAGCTCGACCATTCCGTAGGAAAGGTGATAGACCTTGTCGGCCCAGTCGAATCCCAATCGGCCCAAAACGATTTTAAGCACCTGGAAATGATAGTCCTGTTCGTTGCCGACGACATAGATGAGCTGGTCGGCGCCAAACTCGTTGTGGCGCAGCAGTGCCGTGCCGAGGTCCTGGGTCATATAGACCGACGTGCCGTCTTTGCGCAGCAGCAGCTTTTGGTCGAGGCCGGCATCGGTGAGGTCGCACCACACCGAACCATCGTCTTTACGGTACAGCACGCCGATGTCCAATCCTTTCTGGACCAGCTCTTTGCCAAGCAGATAAGTGTTCGATTCATAATAAGTCTTGTCGAACGAGACGCCCATTTTCCTGTATGTCTCGTCGAAGCCGGCATAGACCCATCCGTTCATCTTCTGCCAGAGAGCGCGTATTTCCTTGTCGCCCTCTTCCCAGCGTTTCAGCATCTGCTGCGCTTCGACCATCAGCGGAGCCTCCTTCTTGGCCTGCTCCTCCTCTACCCCACTATCCATAAGGGCTTTGATTTCAGCCTTGTAGTGTTTGTCGAACTTAACGTAGTATTTTCCGACCAGATGGTCGCCCTTGATGCCTGTCGATTCAGGCGTTTCGCCGTTGCCGAAGCGCATCCAGGCCAGCATCGACTTGCAGATGTGAATGCCACGGTCGTTGACGAGGTTGACTTTTTTGACGTTGTGCCCGTTGGCGGTGAGCAACTGCGACACCGACCATCCGAGCAGGTTGTTGCGTATATGTCCCAGATGCAGCGGCTTGTTGGTGTTGGGCGACGAGAATTCGATAACCACAGGAGCGTCGGCGGGTTTGACCGTCTTGAGCCCATAGCCGCCATTGGTCGCGATGCTGTCGGCAAATGATTTCCAATAGTTGTCGCTGACGCTGAAATTAAGGAAACCTTTGATGACATTGAAGCCTGCAAGGTCGGGCATTGCGTCGCAGACTGCGGCACCGAGTTCGTTGGCCACAGCTTCGGGCGATTTGCGAGCCTGTTTCACAAAGGGGAAAACGACGATCGTGAAGTCGCCTTCGAACTCCTTTTTTGTCTTCTGCAGGACAACGTCGCCAGGTTCGATATCGATATTGTAAAGGGTTTTGAGTTTTTCGGATACTGTTGACTGTATATTAGTTGTAATCATATATGAAAATGAGAATTATGAATTTAAAATATAGAAAGCTATTGAACTATCTTCTGAACAAAGGGTTTGTCGAGCTCTCCTCGTCCGGACGTTTCTGCCACGGGGCGTTGAGAAGGAATCCCGTGCTTGGTGCAGGAGTGATGTCGTAGGGAATCTTCCCGTCGGGATCGACCAGCACAAACCAGGGGAAAGCCGTGACACGGAAGTGGCGCAGCAGGTCGTAGTTGCCGTCGAAGTGCAGCCACGTCCAGTTGTAGCGGTTCCCGTGCTTGGAGTTTTTGAGGAAATGGAACATCTTCTGGAATTCACGGTTGCAGTCGATGGTGACGAATTCCACATCCTTATTTTCCGACATCACCTTGTCTTTCAGGTGGGCCATAGTCTCGAGTTCGGCCAGCGATGCCGATTCGCCGGCGCGCACAAAGGCTATGTATATCCATTTGCCTTTCAGGCTGGCGAGCGACACGGTTTGCTTGTTGACATCGGGCAAGGCCGTTGAAAAAATGTCGGTTTTCGACTCCTCGTCGACATATCGGTTGAAGCCGGCAAGAATGTTCTGGGCTATGTTCTTATGCTCAGGGAACTTGGTTCTTTGAGCGATTTTTTCAATCATCTTTACAACCATCGATGCGTCGTAGTAGCGGAAATTGTAGTACGATTCCTGCAGGGCCTGCAGTGCTGCCAGTTCGCGTACCTGCTCGTGCCTCAACAGGGGGTCGGTGCCCAGCGAGTCGATATAAGTGTCAAGGTCAAGGTTGTAGACCCAGTGTGCCAGCCTGTAGACCGAGATGTCCTTGGTGCCTTTCGAAATGCTGTAGGCGAACAGCGAGGAAAAAAGCGACATATAGTTCTCGTCGTAATAAAGGATTGGCTGGTTCTTGATATATTTGTTTATCAGGTTTTTGCGGCTGTCGAACTTGAAATTGTACTTTAACTCGGCAAGCTGGTAGACCTTGTAGCGGTTGACGAAATCGTTGTCCGAATCAGGGCACAGCTTGTTGAGCAGCGTGGCGAGGCTGTCGAAATAGTAAACAGAAGGATGGAATTTTTGGTCGAAAAAGACGCGGTTTTCGTCGATAAAACGCGCAATCACGCGATCGATGCTGTCGATTTTCAGGTTGATGTCGTCGGGTTTTATGTTCTGGAACAGCAGCGGCAACGGTTCGGGGTCGAGGAAGACGTTGCGCGTCTCGTCGAGGTTCCAGTCGAACTGGGGAATCTCGACCTCGTAGCTTTTTGCCGGTTCGACATAGAAAGACTGCGAATAGTTGTCGATGCGCATCGAAACCAACATCGGGTAGTTGGTGTACAGGCGCAGGGCAAAATTGCCGTCGGCATCGATTGTGGAGGAGTCGACCACGACCTCGTACTTTGATATCTGGTCAGTGTATTTGAGTATTTCAACACGGCGTCCGCTGGCACCCGTAGCGTGCCCCTTGATGGATATGTTGTGCTGTGCCAGGGCCGGGAAGGCGCAGGCAACCATCAGGACGATATATATAGCGATTCGTTTCATCATTGGACAGTTTGTTACATTTCATTATCTATCAATCCGCGAAGGATTTCGACTTTTTCCTTGAATTTGCATATTGCGGCGACCTCCTGCTCGGTAATGCCTTTGACGTTGAGGTTGCAGATGGCCCCGCTACCTTCCACCAGGCCGGTGCAGTGTCCACCGAGTTCGACTGCCGAGGTGTGTCCGCGTTCGCAGACCAGCAGTGTCCCCGTTTTCGAAAACAGGCCTTCGCGTCCTTCGATGTATCGTCCTGTGTCGGGCAGGTTGTCAAGAAAAGCGGCGATGGCATCCATATAGACCAAGTCGCGCGACGTATAGGAAGCCTTGTCGCTGTCGAGCAGCGCAATGACAGTGTGTTTGTTTTCAGGATGGAGCATCTGAGCTATTTTCTCGGGATGGAAGAGGTCGCACGATTTGACGACATCGCAGAAAACGTATGGGGACGTCTCGATGTCGCCATATACTGCTTCGCAGGCAGCGTCGTAATCCATACTTTGCAGGAAAGGGATAAAGTTCTCGAGCAGAAGTTTTTTTTCGGCCACCGAGGTGCTTCCAATGGTTTCAGATGCCAGTTTGAGGTAGCGGCGATACAGCTGCGGAGCTAGGTCGACGAGCGCATAGCGGTTGATGTCGTCCCAATCGTCGCTGCTTGGATTGAACTGCGGATTGGATAGTTTCCGTCCCAGGCCGACCAGAAGCTGGTTGCGTCGCAAGTCGTAGAGCGTCACGTTTTTGCATCCGTCCTGTTCCGCTTTGGGCCGGTCGAGCCGGACAGCAGTGCCCAGCACCGAGACGAGGAAGCGCGTCTTGCCTTTGCCGAAGATTTCCTGAAACTCGGTGTGCAGCCCGACGACAGCATCGGCACCGGCGGCAAGGGCTTTGAGACGAATGTCCTGAAGGGCTTTGCTGTATATGTCGTCCAGTTTGCGGCGATACTTGCGTGAGGAGTCTGCAAAGATGTCGGCCAGAGCTATCTCGGTGCCGACGACAGCCGACGACCGCAAGATGCCTATATAGCCTGTAATGCAGCGGTTTTCAATATGGTCGGTAGTTGTGACGATGATGTTCATTGCTTAAATAATATTTTTTCTAACGCGAAACATAATTATTTATTGCATCCATATTAAAAAAAGAAAAAAATGGAACAAAGACCACGAAGCAGACAAAAGGGTCTTAACCCAAATCGGTCGTGGGCCGACCATACAATATAGTCGCGCTCTGCCGGAACGCATATCCTTTCAGTTTATGTTCTCCGCACTAAGCTTGCGCGGTGTCAGATGCACTTTGTGCGTCACGTCCCCATTATCGGCATCGCCTTTTTCGCCTTCAGGCTACGATTGCAGCCAAGGATGGTCGAGAACTTTGGCTATAACCTGATCCATATCGTAGTAACAATATTCGGCAAGGCGACCGCCAAAGGAAACATCGGGCAAAGCAGCAGCCAACGCCTTATACTTGGCAGCAAGTTCGTTGTTGCGCTGGTCGTTGACGGGATAATAGGGCTCGGCACCGGGCGTCCAATCCTGAGGATATTCGTAAGATACCACCGTGTCGGGCTGTGTGCCGAACTCGAAATGCTTGTGTTCGATAGTGCGCGTGTATGGTGTTTCGGCGTCAGTATAGTTAAAGACAGCGTTGCCCTGGAAATTGTCGATGCCGTTCATAAGCCGATGGTCGAAGCGCAGCGAGCGGAAATCGAGATGGCCAAGACTATGGTCGAACCAGGCATCGAGAGGACCAGTGTATAAGGTGCGTTTTGCCAGCGACCGCAGTTGCTCACGATTGGCCAGGAAGTCGGTAGAGAGACGCACATCGACACCGTCGAGGAGTTTTTGGAAGATGGGAGTATATCCTCCGACAGGAATTCCCTGATGAGGGTCGTTGAAATAGTTGTTGTCGAAAGTGAAGCGAAAAGGAAGCCGCCGCAGGACAAAAGCAGGAATCTGGTCGGCCGGGCGACCCCACTGTTTCTCGGAATAGCCCTTGACAAGTTTGTTGAAGATGTCGCGTCCTGCCAGTTTCATTCCCTGCTCGGTAAGGTTGCGCGGTTCGGCAACGGAGGCATACTCGGCCTGCTGCTCGGCGATGCGGTCGCGCGCCTGCTGCGGAGTGCGCACATCGGGCCAGAGCTTGGTAAAAGTGTTCATATTGAAAGGCAGGTTGTACAGTTCGCCCTTGTAGTTGGCAATTGGACTGTTGATGTAGTTGTTGAAATGGGCCAACTGGGTCACATACTGCCAAACGCGTTCGTTGGAGGTGTGGAAGATATGGGCACCATACCAGTGGACGTTGATTCCACTGACATCCTTGGTATAGCAGTTGCCGCCGATGTGGTCGCGACGTTCGACAAGCAGACAGCTTTTGCCCTGTAGCGTGGCCTGGTGGGCAAAAACGGAGCCGTAGAGACCGGCACCGACGATGAGGAAGTCGTACATAAGTATTAAATAATTTCGATGTTCGTTTATTTTGCCATAAGTGTAGCTATTTGCATACTATACAATTGATGACATTTTCAATGGCATTAAGAATATTCTCGGATGGCAACGCGTTGGACGGTGGAAGAAGGTATGTATTGAAGAAATTGTTGCGCTGTTCGTGCATTGGGTCTATGCCGTTGATGACGTCATCAATGAAACTGCATATCTGGTCAGAAGTTTGACCTTTACGATGGCACGCAAATGCTTTCTGTCCGAAGAGGTTGAACTGGCGTTCCGGATGGTTGTCGTGGACGAGGTACATAACGGGCTTGTTGAGGTAGAGGTATTCGACGGTGAAGCTGCCGCTGTCGTGCACCATAGCGTCAGAATGGATGAAGAGGTCGACGTAAGAGGATTCTTCAAGCTGTGTGTTTTCCATCTGCTGCCACTGTGCATAATAGCTGTTGGTGCGTTCTTCGCCCCAAAGCTGTATAAGCTTGAATTTTAGCAGTTGGTGGGGTTTGAATGCGAACTGTACGCTGTCACGATATTGCTTGGCAAGTTGCAACATAAGATCACAGTTGTGCAAAAATGTGGAAGACTGGAAATCGTCGCCAGCATCGATTGTATGGTGCGGTGCCCAAATGATACGTTTTTTTGCGTGTGTTTGTGGTTTCCAGGGGTCTGGCGAATGGTAATCGCTGCGCAGAAAAACCTCGATACCGGGATAGCCTGTCAGGACGAAATTGGCGCCGTGGCTTTTGCTGTATTGTTTTGCAAAATCAATATGCATAGGTGTTTCAGCGAAATTAAGGCTATATAGATTGATAGCTATCTGGTTGTAGTTAAGATTATAGGCATTCATAGCCTGGAAAGCATACGGCACATAGCAGGTGAGTTTGTCGCTAAAGTTATAGTAGTAGTATTGCGGCGGTATGTCACGATATGGAGTGGTGAAGAATACGATGTCGGGATTGAGAGTCTTGCGAATGTCGACCCATTTATGACTCTGCGAGTCGTAGGGGACGATATACTCAAAACCGCGATCCTTGATGAATTGCTCGGTACGTTTGATAGTGTCGGCCACAGTCTGTGAGTCGAAGCCTTTGTATTGCGAATAAGGGATAATAACTACATAGGGGTGGTAGCGTTTACTGTCGCGCATAAGTCGGAAGAGGTAGTCGAGTTTCCACATACCTGGGATAGAGAGCAGAAAGGCCACTTCAATGGTTTCCTTGTTACGCAGTACAGCGGCTGCCTTGCGAGTCTGTTTTTGAGAACGTGCCATCATCTGCTTGAAAAGCAGCGGCACACGAGTGCGGACGGCATCCTTGTAGGCGAGCGCCAGTCGTAGTTTATAGAGTATCTTCATAATGCGTGGCGGTTTAGAGGATTGTGTCAGGATTGGTGTAGGTTGGTGCCAAGCGACGGCTGTTCGCCGTCGCGCAGCTTGATGAGCACTTGATTGATGAGAGTGCTTGAAGTGCCTTTGGTGTAGGGGAAATATATGAGTTCGACACCGACAGCCTTCATTTCGGCCTCAATGCGGTTCCATTTTTCAGTACCTTTCCAGTCGTCACCGACAAACATACGGTTGAAGTGGTATTTGCGCCAGGCTTCCATTTTGTCCATATTGTATTGAGGTACAGCCTCGTCAACATATTTTATCTGTCGAACTATTTCGATGCGTTCCTCAAAGGGGATGACAGCGCGTTTGTGTTTGTAGAGCACCAGGTCATCGACAGAAACGCCAACTATAAGGTGGTCGCACTGTTCTTTTGCTTTGCGCAAAAGGTTGAGGTGGCCTATATGGAAGAGGTCAAAAACTCCTGTGGTGTAACCGATGATCATATTTTATTGTATTATTGTGTTATTGCGTTATTGGTATGCTTTCCGCTTACTATTACTAATCACTTGAGTGGGAAAGCCATATCAAGGAACTTTTCTGCGCACCAGAGTTGCCATTTTTGATTGCCTGTGAGTTGCTGCATAGGTATGTCGTTGCGAAATTCGGGGCGTTGCGGGCCCTTCCAATCCTGGAACACGGTGTCGACAGGACGCGGCATAGGTATCTTGGTCGGGATGGGCAGTTCGGGATACTTGATGGCATAGAGACCACGGACGAGATATTTGGGTTCGCCGTTGCGTACACGGTCCATATCGAGTGGATCGGCCATAACAAGGCGTACGTACGGATCGTAATATGGCATCCAGGCAGCGCCGAAGGCATTGAGGTAGGACGACGAACTTTCAATTGAAAAAACTTCATCCATAAAGCGCATAAAGTCAATGGTATCAGCTCCTGTCCTATAACGTTCGTATAGCGGCGACTGGTCGACGGGATTAGTCAGTACCAAGGCTGGGTCAAGGAACGTGTAGCGTTTGGCAAAGCCGTCGAATGTCCATTGCGGCGATATCAGTTTGTCCATACCGCCAAAAATGAGGTCTGCACTTTCGCCTACAATCATCAACTGCACGCCGTCTTGTTTTGCCAGTTCAGCGGCTTTATAAATCTGTGGTTCAATAGAATGTACTGGTGCAAATTTATGCCGCATCACGATGGGTGTGTATTTCTCATAGTCGGAGAAATCGATGTGGATAAGATGGTGATTAAGGTTCCATTTTTTGCAATAGAACTCAGCGCGATTTATGTCGGCATCGAAAACACCAGATTCCGAGGTGAATGTGTAAGCGTGGCTGCCTGGCTTGAGGTAGGACGCCAGATTGGCGCTATCCATTCCGCCCGAGAGCAAAATGCCAATGTTGTCATACTTTTTGTACAGCTGGTCAAACTGGTTCTGGATTTCGCGGTCGATGTCGGCCGAAGTGTGAACAGGAATACGCTCCGATTCAGGAACTGGCAAAATGTTTTTGTGTTGGAAACCTTCACAAAAATCTACACCGTCTTTCCATATATAGCGGAAGGCAATGTAGGAACTGAGGCAAAAATCTTTGTTTGTCATAAATAATAATATTAATGTATTTATATATAATGTATAATGGCATTGTTGCGACCGAGTCGACTCATCGCAGCAAAAGCACGGTTCCTTTTTTGATCTGTTTTATTTGCGGTTTATTTTTCGTGTAATATTCAATTAGATAAGTATATGTGTTCATAGGACAGGGTTTTCCTTTGCAGGTGCCGTCCCAACTGTCAGTGAGGCCATCGAATTGCGTGACGATATTCCCATCACGGGTAAAGATATAGACTTGTGCTTGGATGAGATGAAAGCCGAAAATGCGGAAATGGGTGTTGTTGGTTTCGTCTGGCGTGAAGGCGTTGGGTACCCATAGACTGGACGAATCAATTTGCGGCGTTGGGAACATATGTATGTTGAGCACAATAATGCTGTCGCATCCGTAGACCGAGGTGAAATACATCTGCGGATGTTGGTCTGTGGAGTGGTATACACCGCCATCCATCCATTCGATGCTGTCGCCGTTATGCAAGACAACGTCAACTCCGATACGATAGGATGGATGCACAGAAAGCGTAATGTTCATTATACTATCGCATCCGTATGTGTTTGTGAGAGGTGGCAAGGATATTGTGGTGTCGTGAAAAAAAACATCACCCTGCAGCACGACGCTGTCGCATCCGTGGACAAAGATGGTTGTATCAGATTTTGGCAGCAGCGAAAGGCTGAGAATCTGCTGACTACGGCATCCTTGGGCATTAAGATAGGTACTGGTATCATTTCCAGTCGAATTGATTAATGTGTTGTGCCAATAAATAGGCAAGTCACATACTGAAGTATCATAAAAGACAGTGTCGCTCTCGAGGATGTTGACAACGAACGAAATGGTGTCGTCGGACGCAGAAAAACAAGTCGATGCAGCATTGTGATAGAATATGCACATTCCGTTAATAACGTTAGTGGTATGAAAATCCTTGCTGACCGTATCGCCTATAAGCGTTGTGCCATCGTCAAAGAGCCACACAATGCTGTCAGTCTGATTGCTGGCGACAGCAACAAAAGGAACGGTGTCGTGCTGGCATATGTCTACAGTGGAATTTGATGCTATGATACGTTGTCCGTCAACAAACACACTGTTGGTAAGGTCTATCATATTGGCGCCAACAGAATAGGCGTAACTTTCGTGAATTCCCAATCCATAGGCATATGCAATGAAGCCCTGTCCGCCAATGCATTCTAGCGTGTGGCTGCCGGCACTTACAGCTATCTTGGCATACGAATAAACAGGATTGAATGTAGCGATATGAAAGCTAGATGATATTGAGTTCCCGTCGAGCAACAACGAGTATACGTCGCTTGTACGTGCAACAATCATCACATAGTGGTTTGTCGTATAATTGGAGTTGAAACTGGCGAAGGTCACTTTGTGCATCATTTGTTCGACAGGCGAAATAGTCACCATCGACGGATCACCGAATCCTTGGTTAAACGTGCTTGAAAAATAGACGTTTACAGATGACGGCTGCGAGGTTGTAACGTATCTTGCCGTTGTAGAGCCGCTAAGTCCCGTTTCGTAGGTATCGCCAGCATCGAGATTTGCTAATATAGCGCCGTTAATACGGACTACACAGTTGTCGTAAAGCGATGTTATACGAAGTCTGTCGGGATGGCTAGTGCCTGTGTTGACGACTATAAATTCCTTGCCCCAATAGTTGACAGGTACAGACTGTTCGACGAGGTGGTCGCAAGTGCATCCTTCGTCCCAAGCTGGTATGTAGCCACACAGAGAACCCTGCAGAACTGCTATTCGCTTGCATTCGCGGGCTTTGACCCGTGTGCCGGAAAAATCGCCCACGGGATCACTCTTTACCTGATAGCTTGAACCGGCAGTAGGCAGAAATGCCGTAATAGTGTCGCCTGCTGCGCCTATGCGTGTGGACGATGTCAAGACGATGTCAATATAGGTACTGTCTTCTGTCGCTATCACCTTGAATTCACTGCCATATCTGTCCGAAGGATAGCTCTGCAAAAGGTATTCGTCGCGAAGCACATTGACAGGGAATATATTCGTGACATCGTAATTAGACATACCCAGTGTGGATGCATAGACCGAAATGGTATCGGATGATAGCAGGTGAAGACCCGTGTTTGTGACAGAGCACGACGAAGAAGTATAGCCCTGTTCCTGCGGCACATAGATAGTGGCAACATTGTTAGCTGTGCAATTGACGGTGTAGCTATATCCTGTGTTGGGGTTGCTCAATGTGGCTGTGCAGTTGCGAGGCGCAGAAATCAAAACCTTAAGCATATCCAAACCCAATCGGTTGTCGTAGTTATCCATAAAACCCACCCAAAAATCGACACCCATAGTGTTAAGGCTTTGACCTGCAGAAGGCTGAACAAAGAGCAACGACAGTATTGCCGCAAAAAAAAGCTTTAGCCTTTTCATTCGCGTTCTCCTTCCTTTAACATTTTTTCGATCAGTGGTATGTCTTCTTTGTAGGTGAGCTTCACATTGCGCTCGTCGCCACGGACTATGTGTATTGCAACATCCGGAAGATACCGCAATACGGTTCCACAGTCATCGGTCGAAACAAAATCAGGGTCACGCAGGGCAATTTCATAGGCTTGTTGTATAGTGCTGAGCCTAAATGCTTGTGGGGTTTGAGCCCGCTGCAGCTTACGACGGTCGGGAACAGAACGCACAGTATCGCCTTCTGTCAGGAAGACAGTGTCTGTCATTGGTACGGCTACGCCCACGGCATTGTATGTCTTCAGGGCATCTGCAACATCGCATATAACTCGGTTGCTGACCAACGGACGGGCTGCGTCGTGGAACAGCAAATTGCATTCGCCGTATGAACTGTAAGCCTTTATGGCTGCAACTGTCGAGAGATAGCGTTCTTTACCTCCAGCAAATATATGTTGCACCTTGGTCCAATTGTTGGCTTTGCTTATCTGTAGCATCCGTTGCAAGTGGTCGGGATGCATTACGACGGCAATCTCATCAATGGCATTGCACCGCTCGAAAGCATCTATGCTGTACTCCACTACAGTGCGACCGCCGAGACAGAGAAACTGCTTCGGACACTCATCCCCCATTCGGCTTCCTGTACCTGCAGCCAGTATGATTGCAACGTTCTTCATTTGCTCTGATGTAAATTGGATTTTGTCAGGTTCTTCAATAAATCCAAAGCCAACGGCTTATTTTGTTTTTCTGGATAGGGTGGCAAAAAGCAGTGCGTAGAGCAGTACCGTTGATAATTGTAGCCAAATGCTGGTACCGATGAGAACGGCTGGCGAGAGCAACAAAGCTTTCAGCAGGTAGAATACAACCTTGCTACAAAGCATAGCCGTCAAAACGGCAATGAACCGTTGCATAAAACGTGAAAGAAATGTGTAAATACCAACAAGCGTCAATAGTTCGGCGACAATGCATATACATTTGAGCGGTGTTGGCATTCCAACCACAAGCATAGTCACTACAGGCAAAAGTATGGCCAACAATACGCTGTTGCGCCGGTCACAGACCAGCGTCATCTCTGCCAAAAGACAGAAATACATAGGGTTGAGTTGATAGATAGGCAGCGAAAAAGTATGTGACGCCGCCGGGATAAGACAAGCTACCGTAAGCAGCAAAACGTCAATGGCTACGGTGTGCAATGCAACAGTTGTTTTTGAAATAGTAGTATTCATTTTCTTATGTATTTAGAATTGCAAAAATACACAATATTTATTGAATTCTAAAATAAAAATAAATATTACTTTGACAATATACAAATAAAAAAAACAAAATAATTGTTTCATAGCTTTTTAAATCGGAAATTTTTATCTTTTGGACTTAATTTTTCAAATTCGAATACAATATAAATATCATTCAAACAACAATTATTTACACTAAATTATTAAATATTTTGCAGATATATTTAATTGATAAAACCTAAATTTTCTGAAAAACAAATATTTAAATACCACCTCATAAAAAATTACAATTCAATATTTTACAAAAAATATACATTGTATTATTTTGCATATCAGAGACTAAAAAAACAAAAAAATTTGTTTCATATTATTTTTTTTGTGTATCTTTGCAAAATCAAAAAAAGCACAAAACAATAATCTTTAAATTATATCAGAAAATGACAAAAGCAGAAATTGTGGCTTCCATTTCAGAGAAGACCGGAATTGAAAAAGTGGCCGTTCTGGCCGTTGTCGAAGAATTTATGACAACCGTTAAGGATGCTATGATCGGTGGTGAGAACGTTTATCTCAGAGGCTTCGGCAGCTTCATCATCAAACGTCGTGCAGAAAAGACCGGACGCAACATCAGCAAAAACACTTCGGTCATCGTTCCCGCTCACAACATCCCGGCTTCCAAGCCTGCCAAGACCTTTATGAACGAGGTTAAGGATAACGTCAAGTAACCTTCGCTTGAGTTTACTTAAATAGCGTCAGGTATCCCCCGACGCTATTTTTTATATTTATCCATAACATAACAACCACTATGTCTTTCACATCTTTGAAATCAGCACTTCTTCCTCTTTTCGTCCTGCTGGCATTGGCAGCTCCGGCGCAAAACAGCACGAAAAAAACAAAAAACAGCAAAACCGTCGACACAGTAGGGCTTGCCGCTGCCAACCGATGGGCCGACAAAGAGATGAAACACCTGTCGCTCAACGAGAAAGTGGGACAGCTTATGTTCGTGCGCGTTCCGCTGACAATGACAAAAAAACAGCGACACGAGTTCGAGAAAAACTTCTCGAAATATGAGGTCGGCGGAGTCTGCTTCTTCAAAGGCACCTCGTCCATCCAGCTCGAACGCGTAGTCCGCTACCAGCGTATGTCGGACATCCCGCTGCTCGTCACCATCGACGGCGAATGGGGTCTCGGTATGCGCCTGACCGACTGCTACAGTTTTCCGCGACAGATGCTTATGGGAGCCCTCTCGCGCAGCAACGACACGCTCATCACGCAGTTTGGCCGCGAGGTGGGGCTGCAGTGCCGCAAAATGGGCATCCACGTCAATTTTGCACCCGTTTGCGACATCAACAACAATCCGCTCAACCCCGTGATTGGTTGCCGCTCGTTCGGCGAAAACAAAAAACGCGTGGCTCGCAAGTCGGCCCTCTATGCCCAAGGTATGCAAAGTGTCGGCATTATTGCCGTCGGCAAGCATTTCCCCGGACACGGCGACACCGATGTCGACAGCCATCTCGACCTGCCGACCATCACCCACGACAAGGCTTACATCGACAGCGTCGACCTCTTTCCGTTCCGGCACCTGGTGAAAAGCGGCATCCGCGGAATGATGATTGCGCACCTGCAGGTCAACGCACTCGACAACAGGCCCACTATGCCGTCGTCGCTTTCCGAGCGCATCGTGCAACCACTGCTGCGCGACGAAATGGGATTCGACGGACTCGTATTCACCGACGGCATCGATATGAAGGCTGTGTCGAACAACTACAAAGATGGCGAAGGGGCTATTCGCGCCATTCGCGCAGGCTCGGACGTCATCTTGCTGCCTATCGACGTCGAAAAGACCATCGACGCCGTCGTCAGCGAAGCCAAACGCGACCCTGAATTCGCACGTATGATCGACAACCGCTGCCACCGCATCCTGCGCGAAAAATACCGCTGTGGACTGAACAAAATGGACCTCTCCAAGCTTACATCGCCCAGCAAGGCGGATGCGCAGCGCTGCGAGGCACTCACACGCCTGATGGCATCGAAGGCTCTGACGCTTGTGCGAAACACGGACTATACCTTGCCGCTCGAAAAAAACTGCGACTACGTCGAAGTCAACATCGGCGGTGGCGACAACCCGGTGAGCCGACTCGACGAGCAACTGCGCCAGCGCATCCGGCAGGCCGGAACGGCGGTCATATCGCTCTACGCCAACCTCGGCTCAGCAAAAAACTATGGCGTATCGAAAGAAACCATTGCGTTGATCAACAGCATTTCAGCCATCGATAGCGCTCGCACGGTGCTGGTCATTTATGGGTCACCATATATTCTCGAATCGTTTCCGGCCGATGCCAAAGGTCCCTCGGCAATCGTTATGGCATACCAGAATATGCGCGAAATAATTGATGCCGTCCCCCCTGCCCTTCGTGGCGAAACGCCGTTCGAGGGCATCCTGCCAGTCACCACCGGCGGATACCGTGAAGGGACATCGCTCAAAGCCGTCGCTCGTCCCAAAACGACGCGCTACGACGCTGTGAAAAAGGCAGGTATGGATGCCGATTGCTTCAAAAAAATAGACACCATTGCCCTTTACGGCATCGCCCAAAAGGCCTATCCGGGATGCGAAATACTTGTGGCATACAAGGGTCAAGTGGTTTACAACCAATGCTATGGTCGGCAAACTTATGACAAGAACGCTCCGCTAATCGACTCCAACACAGTCTTCGACCTCGCGTCGCTCACCAAAGTGTCGGCCACGAACCTGGCGGTAATGAAACTGGTCGATGCCGGCAAAATCAAACTCGACGACAAGCTGTCGCGCTATCTGCCTTACCTGAAGCACACCAACAAAAGGAACATCACCATCCGCCAGGCTTTGTCGCACTGCGCGCGCCTCAAGGCGTTCGATGCCTATTGGAAAAATGCCCTCGAGAGCGACAACATCTACTCGGGCGACAATCCTCCCAACGGATATACTGCCATTGGCGACAAGCTGTATATCAACAATATGTACAGAACCGACCTGCTGCATCAGATTGCCGACAGCAAGCTGGAAAAGAAAGCCGGCTACCTCTACAGCGACTTGGGATTCATTCTGCTTGCCGACCTCGTGCAGCAAGTCAGCGGACAATCGATCGATGTCTTTATGCAGCAGCACTTCTACAAACCCTTGGGAATGAGCAACACCTGCTTCCAACCCTTGCAGCACGGCATCGACATCAGCCGCATAGCCCCAACCGAGTACGACAAATCGTTCCGCCAGCAGCAACTGCGCGGCTATGTCCACGACCCCAATGCGGCGGCAATGGGCGGCGTTGCCGGCCACGCAGGCCTCTTCTCGACGGCTGGCGATTTGTTCCGCCTGTATCAGATGATGCTCGATTCCGGACGCTACAACGGTCGCCAATACATCACTGCCGAGACATTCAACACCTTCAATTCGCGGCACTTTGCCGACAAAGGCAACCGCCGCGCCCTGGGTTTCGACAAGCCGTTTATCAACGGACGCAGCACCCACGTGTCGCCAAAGGCTTCGCAGTCCAGCTTCGGACACACAGGCTTCACAGGCATAATGGTTTGGGTCGATCCGCAGTACGATTTGGTTTACATATTCCTCTCCAACCGCGTCTACCCGTCGGCTTCGCCCAACAAGCTGTCGTCGCTCAACATACGCACCGACATACAGGACCTGATATACAAATCAATCGGGAAGTAATCTTTTGTGAATAGTGAATTGACCGCGTCAGCCACTAACACATTAGCAAATTAACGAATTAACAAATTAACACATTAGCAAATTAACGAATTAACAAATTAACAAATTAACACATTAACGTATTAACACATTAACGAATTAACACATTAACAAAAGGGTGGCCACAATGGCCACCCTTTCTTATAAAAACATACTGATAAAGAAGTCGAATCAAGTTATTTCTTTATTATTTTGTGCACCGCACCGTTGGTGCGAAGCATATAGACACCTTGAGGCAGATTGCTGATTTCGACAGTGTTTGCACCCTCGTGGAGGGTCATTGTCGAAACGGCGCGGCCATTGATGTCGAAGAGGATAGCCTCGACGCTTTCGCTGCCGCTCATAACGACGTTTACGCGCTCGCTAGCGGGGTTGGGATAGACGCTCAGGCTGATGCCATCGGCCATATCGATTGCCTCGACCTTCTGGTTGAGGACAGCTACACCGGCCAGGTCGAATCCCGACGAACCGCCCGGCGTGGGCCACGGGTCGTTGATGAGGCGGCCTTCGCTGTCGCGGGTGCCGTATTCGGGGTCAATGCTGCCCACCACGTCGACAATGCGGACGTGGGTGATGTTGTTGATATCAAGGCCGGTGCTGTCGCGCAACTCATTGAGGTCAAACGGTGTGCCATAGCCCATACGGAACTTGCCAGCCAGATTGTTGATCATCGTCGGGTCGGTCGAACCGTTGCCGCCGGTCTGCACTTCGGTCTGCGTCAGAGAGACGGCGGGGAAGCGGACAAAACGCTCGCCGTCCGAGCTGACCTCGACGAAGGCCAGTTCGAGGAAGGCGTCGCCAAACGAGTTCTCATAGACGGCAAAATCGAAGCCTTCGCCATTGACGATGGGACTGTCGAACGTCAGCGTGGCCCTGCCGGCATCGCCGAGGCTTACGACGGTAAGGTTGTCGCTCATATCGACGGGACCCACGGCCATCGAGTCGGCACCGTAGCTGGCGTAGGCGGCAGCAGTCGAAATGACCTGATAGCCGCGCTCGACGACGCAGCCCGTGGCCCAAGCCTTGATGGCAGCGCTGTTGGCGGCAATGGCATTGCAGCCCTCAGTACCCACGGCGCCGCAGAATGGACCGCTGACAATGGGTGCGCTGACGGGAAGCACAGGCATAGGATAGACATAGATATAGTTGTAGGCGCCCCAGTCTTCAACCCAAGCGCTGTCGACCAGAATGCCGGTGCTGCTTTCGGCCCACTTTTCAAAGTCGCCGTTGGCAAGTGGCTGGCTCATACCCATATCCATCACGCCGTTGTTTGTACTGCCCCACCAGTTGGCGGGCAAGCGGCGCAGCGTGTCGCCGGCGACGGTGACAAAGAGGATGTCGTCGATGCCGTAGGTGCCGGGCACGATGCTGAAGCGCGGGTCGGCAGCTGCAATGTCGTTCAACATATCGCCGACGGTCTTGGTTCCGTCGAAGCGGTAGCCCCAAGCCAGAGCTCGCGTAGGCCAGTTGACGGCCAGAACAACCTCGTTCTGACCCTCGCCGACCCAGTACTGTATTTCGCTGGCAGCGATAGTGGCCTCGACAGGCAGCGGAACGCTTACGGGGCTGATTGTCATAGGATAGACATAGATGTAGTTCCAGTAACCGCCATAACTTTCAACCCAAACGCTGTCGACCAGAACGCCGGTGCTGCCATCGGCCCACTTCTCGAAGTCGCCGTCAGTAAGTGTCTGAGCCATACCCATATCCGTCACGCCGTTGTTGGTGCTGCCCCAGAAACTGGTGGCCAGGCGGCGCAGCGTGTCGCCGCTGTTGCAGACAAAGAGGATGTCGTCGATGCCGTATGCGCCAGGCACGATGCTCAGGCGCGGGTCGGCGGCGACTATGTCGTTCATCATATCGCCGACGGTCTTGGTGCCGTCGAAGCGGTAGCCCCAAGCCAGAGCCGTGTCGGGCCAGTTGACAGCCAGAACGACCTCATTCTGACCTTCGCCAACCCAGTACAGGATATCGCTGGCGGCGATGGTTGCCTCCTCGACTGTCGGGTCATTGCCGGGCACAGGCACCGGCGTGGGGGCCTTGATCCAAGCCTCCTGCAGAAAATAAGTACCAAGCGGGTCCCAGCCGATGGCCGAGTTCATATCGCCGTATTTGAAGACGTCGCCGTTGTGCATTGTCGAACCGGCACCAGCATCGGCACTGACACCGTTGAGGTTGGTCCACCAGAAGTTGTAGCCCACCGAGGGGTCAATAGGCGAAAGTCCAAGAGTGTCGCCATTATCGGTAACGAAGTGAATATCACCATTAAACGAGGGCGTTCCCACCGTCCAGAAGCGCGGGTCGGCGGCATCGATGGCGTCGATCATCGCCTGAGCCGTGGTAGAGCCGTTGAAGAGGTACCCCCAGGCAAAAGCCGTGTCGGGCTGGGCGAAGTTGACGATGAAGGCGGCGCTGTCGCTGCCCGAGCCAACCCAGAACAGGATGTCGCTGAAGGCGATAGTGGCGTCGACGGGGTCGGACGACGAGCCGCCGTTGGGGTCGCTGGCGGCCACTGCTGAGGTCATAGTAAAACTGCAACTGCTGCTGACTTCGATCAAATCGCCGTCGCTAACCGGTTGATTGCCATATGCATTCATAGCCCACGATCCGTTGAGGTAGTAGCACCATCCGTAGGAGGAACTGCCAGAAACAAGGGTGCCGTCATTGTACGACACCTCGCCCATTAACGAGCTTGAGTAGGTATAGCTGAAACGGCTGTCGTGCGTGGCTATCGAGTCAATCAAGCCGAGGGCCGTGGTGTTGCCATTCCAATGGACGCCCCAAGCCAAGGCAAAGTTTCCGTTCGGATTATCATCCCAGCCAACAACAACAACTGCTGAATTGCTGCCGCTGCCAACCCAATACTGGACATCGGAAGCTGGAAAGCTTACACTCTTTGCACGGGCAATGTTTTTAATATGCCCGGCGTTGTTGCCCTCCTGGGCCGATGCGCCAAAGGCCATCACCAAGCCCAAAGTTAGAAAGATTAGTTTTTTTAGCATAACTGATACTGTTTTAAAATGTTAATACAATTATTCACACCATTCAGTATCGGCGGCAAACAAAGGAAAGGGGGAACGATAACTCGGAGAAAAAACGGCACAACCTGCCTTCTGATTCCGATTTACCGGGCACTTTTTCCTCGAAAGCGGACCGATATTTTCAGATTTGGCAGGTCTTCTGACTCGTTCTTTGCCCTTCAGCCTTCCCACGCACCTATGGCGATGCGCAGTGGCTAAAACGTTGAATGGCAAACTACTGAACTCACAGCAGCGGGACTGTTCAGGACTCTCACCTGATTCCCTTTTGACGCCCTTTCGGGCGACCAAATCGACTGCAAAAGTACATACTTTTTCCAATATGGCAAAAAAAATCTCTCCGACCCGTGTGCAAAACTTCATTTGCATTCCGAAAGCACACCCCCGGCAAACGGCCACCAGGAACGGCAGGACAAGCCAACGCCCCCACCCACCGACCGGCATCGTATTTTCGCACTTCGTTTTTATGCAGTTCTTATATCGTTCTTATATCGGGAATATAAGAACGATATAAGAACTGAATCCGAACGATGGGCAAAAAGGCGGTGCCGGTGGCAGCCATTCCGCACCCGCTGCCGACGCGCGCGCAACATTATATATTACGGCACAATATTTCAATCCAATCGTCGTTAAAAGTGACAAAACAAGGGACCAATGACTTATAAAAGTATTTTTGTCGACGGAACGCTTTGCGACATCAGCGTCGAAAACGGAGCAATCAGCGCCATCGAGCCTTTGGCCGAAAACGTTATCAGAGAGCGACTTGCCTCTGGCGAAGAATGTCGCTATGCCATTCCGGGCCTGGCCAATATGCACACCCATTCGGCGATGACACTGCTGCGCAGCGCCGGAAGCGGCCTACCCCTGCAGCGCTGGCTTGGCGAGGCCATCTTCCCCCGCGAGGCGCAGCTCACACCCGAGCTCATCCACCGTGGCGCCCTCGACGCCTGCCAGGAGATGAGGCAAAGCGGCACGACGGCTTTCAACGATATGTATTTCAGCATCGAAAGCACCATCCGCGCCGCACGCGAAACGGGACTCGATGCCAACATTGCCCTTTCGGTGACTGACGGCGATTTCGACAAAGGACCCTTTGTGTCGCAGTTTCTGGAAACAGCGGCCAAAATGGCCGAAAGCGACGACCACAGGCAGCGCATCACCCTTTCCATCGCCCCCCACGCCATATACACCGTGTCGGGACCCCACCTGCAATACCTGGCCGACTTCGCTGCCGAGCACAAGACATTGTTCCACATCCATTTGTCCGAAACACGCAAAGAGCGCGAGGACTGCATCAGCCAGCACGGCGTGCCGCCCGTGGTCTACCTGCAGCGGCTGGGAGTCCTGGACCGCGTCGGCAGCCACTTCATAGGCGCCCACGCGCTGTGGCTCGACCCGACTGAAATACAGATTCTTGGAGAATATGGTGCCAGCGTGGTACACTGTCCCAACTCGAACCTGAAACTCGGCTCGGGCTGCCGATTCCTCTACACCGAGTTGCGCGATGCCGGCGTCAATGTCTGTCTGGGCACCGACGGATGCGCCTCGAGCGACAACCTGGATATGATCGAGGCTATGAAAGTGATGTCGCTGCTGCAAAAAGGCACCCGCTGCGACCCTTCGGTGCTGCCAGCCGACGAGGTGCTGAAGGTTGCATCGGCCAACGGCCGCAGAGCCCTGGGCCTGCCCGACGGCAACATCAAGGTAGGCAACAAAGCCAACTTCTTTCTTGTAGATATCAACAACCGCTATTTCAAAGGATTGGACCTACTTACTTCAACCTCTGCTAAAAGGCATATCGATTTCCTTAACCGCCTGATTTACGCCGCCGGCAATGCCGTAGTCAGCGAAACCGTAACACAATGAAAACAAGAATCATATATTATATTTTAGCCGCGACAATGTGCGTTGCCGCTACTGCCTGCCGACGAAGCAGCGAAGGCGACGGCAAAGCCATTTTCCGATACAACGAATCGGCTGGCATCGCCACCCTCGACCCAGCCTATGCCAAAGACCAGGCGCTGATATGGGCCACCTCGCAGCTGTTCAATGGTTTGGTGCGGCTCGACACAAACCTGAACGTGGAGCCCTGCATCGCCAAACGATGGACGATAACTCCCGACGGACTGACATACACCTTCACTTTAAGAGACGATGTCTATTTTCATAAGAATCCGCTATTTAATACCGACGATTCTACACGCAAAGTTGTCGCCGCCGACTTCCTTTACTCGCTCAACCGCATACTCGACCCCGATGTGGCTTCGCCCGGACTGTGGATATTTGCCAACGTGGCCGACAATGGTTTTGAAGCCCCCGACGACACCACTTTCATCGTTCGCCTGAAGGAGCCCTTTGCGCCGATGCTGTCGCTGCTTTCGATGCCCTATTGCAGTGTCGTTCCGCGCGAAGTGGTGGAGCACTATGGCACCGACTTCCGCAGCCACCCCGTCGGCACGGGGCCGTTCCGTTTCCAGTATTGGAAGGAGGGTGTGAAACTAGTTATGCGCCGCAACGACAACTATTTCGAGCACGATGCCGAAGGGCGTCCCCTGCCCTATATCGACGCCGTGGCAGTCACGTTCATCATCGACAAACAGACTGCTTTTCTGGAGTTTGTGAAAGGGAATCTGGATTTTATGAACTCGCTCGACGCATCGTACAAGGACGAAATCCTGACGCGCACCGGACAGCTCAAGGCCAAATATGCCGACCGTATCGATATGGTTTCCATACCGTTCCTGAACACCGAATACCTGGGCTTCAATATGGACGTATTCCAGCAGGAGTTGTCGAAAGAGTCGGGCAAAACGATCGGAGCCAACGAAGCCCGCCTGGTGCGCCAAGCCATCAGCTACGGCTTCGACCGGGCCAAGATGATGAAATATATGCGCAACAACGTCGGTCGGCCAGGATGCAAAGGTATGATTCCCTGCGGATTGCCAGGCTACGACAGCACTGCCGGCTATGGCTACGACTACGACCCCGAACGGGCGCGGCGCCTGCTGGCCGAAGCCGGTTTTGCCGATGGCAAAGGACTGCCGCCCATCCGATTGGCCACAACGAGCAGCTATCTCGACCTGTGCAAATACATACAGCAGCAGTTATCGCTGATAGGCATTGACATAAAGCTCGACGTGAATCCGCCTGCCGCCCTCCGCGAGCAGATGGCGCAGGGCAAGTCGCCTTGGTTCCGAGGCTCGTGGATTGCCGACTATCCCGATGCCGAGAACTATATGACGCTGTTTTTCAGCCCCAACCATTCGCCTGCTGGTCCCAACTACACGCACTTCACCTCGCCGCGCGTCGACCGACTGTACCGCGCGGCCGTTCGCGAGCCCGACGATGCCCGTCGGCGTCAGCTATGCCGGCAGATTGACTCGCTGGTGATGGAGGAAGCCCCCGTTATAGTGCTCTACTACGACCAGATTCTGCACTTTACGCACAAGAACATCCGCGGACTACGCACCAATGCTATGAACGCACTGGACTTGAGGAAATTAAAAAAAATTAAAAATTAAAACTTAAAAATTAAAATCACTCGGGTATGGTGACCTGTAAACAGTGACCAGTGACACGAACGCGCTCGTATCACAGGTCACAAGTCACTCACCCCAACAGATATTAATTATTAATTATTAATTTTTAATTATTCAAAGGCAGCTGAACGAGTCGATCAGGCCTACAACCTGCTTGTTGGCATCGGTCACAACGAGGGTATGGATGCTGTTGCGACGCATAATCTCCGATGCATCCGAGAGGCGCGCCTGCGAATCGATTGTCTTGGGGTTGCGACTCATTATCTCGCTAACAGACAGCGAAAAGAATCGCTCTTGATAGTTTTGCATAGCCCTACGCACATCGCCGTCGGTAACAACGCCGACCATTCGGCCCTGATCAATAACGATGGCAAATCCCTGCTTGGCACGGCTTATTTCGATGATTGTGTCGCTCACCTTGTCGGTGGGCTTCACGATGGGCAGGTTGGTGGAAATCATAAAATCCTCAACGCGCGAAAGCAGTCGTTTGCCCAGGCTTCCGCCGGGGTGGTACTTGGCGAAGTCGCTTTCCTTGAAATTGCGCCGTTTGATGAGGGCACAGGCCAATGCGTCGCCCATTGCCAAGGTGGCCGTGGTCGACGACGTGGGCGCCAGGCCGAGGGGGTCGGCCTCGTGGTCGACCGATATGTCGAGATGGCACACCGAAAGGCGCGCCAGCGGCGACCGCGCATTGCTGCTGACACCAATAATGGGTATGCCGCGGCGATGCAGAAGTGGCAGAAAACGAAGCAGTTCCTCGGTCATTCCGCTATAGGAGATGGCCATAACGAGGTCGCCTTCCTGAATCATACCCAGGTCGCCGTGGTAGGCGTCGAGCGGGTTGACGAAGAACGACGGGGTGCCGGTACTGGCCATCGTGGCAGCAATCTTGTGGCCGATATGGCCCGATTTGCCGACACCGGTAATGATGAATTTTCCTTTGCAGTTGTATATCATCTCGACAGCCTGGACGAAAGAATGGTCCAGACGAGGCACGAGGTCGCTAATGGCCTGAGCCTCATCGAGCAAACAACGTTGCCCAACTTCTATTATATTGGAATCAGTCATTTAATGGGGTTGGTTGAAAGTTGAGAGTTGAATGTTAGTTATTGCGTTATGTGTTAGTGCGTTGGTAGCTGGCGCGTTCGTATCACAGGTCACTATTCACTGGTCACTCTTTAACAATGCTCGTCAGTACGTTTTCGAGGTCGGTAAGACGGAGCATATTGGGCCCATCGCTTTTGGCCTCGTCAGGATTGGGATGCACCTCGAAGAAATAGCCCGTGGCGCCAAAAGCTTTGGCTGCCAAGGCCATAGCGGGCACAAACTGGCGATCGCCACCCGTCTTGCCTCCCGCAGCGCCAGGGCGCTGCACGGAATGGGTACAATCCATTATCACCGTCGGTGTAAAGCGCTTCATATCAGCTATGTTACGGAAATCGACGACGAGGTTGTTATAGCCATACACGTTGCCGCGTTCGGTGAGCCAAATGTCGTCGTTGCCACTTTCGCGGACTTTCTGGACGGGGAACTCCATATCCAAACCGCTGAGGAACTGTGCCTTCTTGATGTTGACGGTCTTGCCCGTCTGCGCTGCAGCCACCAGCAGGTCGGTCTGGCGGCAGAGGAAAGCAGGGATTTGTATCACATCCACCACTTCGCCAACAGCTTTGGCCTGCCAGCTTTCGTGGATGTCGGTCAGCAAGCGTAGTCCGTAACGGCTCTTGATGTCGGCAAGCATCTGCAGTCCCCTGTCCAGTCCCGGACCGCGGAACGAGCTGATACTGGTGCGGTTAGCCTTATCAAACGACGATTTGAAGATGATGTCGACACCAAACTTTTTGTTCAGCCTGACAAGTTCTTCCGCCACCTGGCAAAGGCATTCCATCGATTCGATCACGCAAGGGCCTGCTATTATAACGGGTTTCATTTCTTTCTGATTTGTCAAGTTATATTATCTATCGGGTCTTTGCTGGCGACGACAGCACTGCACACTACATAAATCGTTTATATTTCATCGTTTTATTCGTCACGTCGCAAAGGACAATTATTTTGCAAATATACGCACTTTTCCAAAAAAAATTGTACGAAGGGGAAAAATATTTGACTTTTTAAGCCCGAAAGTTGTTTTTAATTTTGCCGTATCGGAAATTATATATATTTTTGTATCTTTAAAAAGAGAGCAGATGAAATACAAAAAAACACCTTTTCCCCTCATAATGACGACATTCGTCATAGCATTATGCATTTCGTGCAACGGCAGCAACACTCCTGCAGCGCCAACCGGAAACGTTGAAAACGACTCCTGCGAGGCCCCGGCCGACGAAACGGGCATCGACATCGTCACCCCGTTGGACGGCGATGACGGTGCCGCCCCGATCTTCGAGCGCGATTCGTCGGACTACAACGCTGCTGTGGCAGAACCTGAGACCAAGCCGGCACAACAGCAGAAGCAGAAAGTCGACAAACCCTCGTATGGCGGCAAAGAGACCCTCTACATCTCGACCTACGGCGCCAACGGCAAGGTGTGGGGCCACGTGACGATGAACGGCAAGACGGGTCGCGGCACCATCCACGACGACGACGAGAACAGCTACAGCATCACCGTGACGCGCCACGGCGGCGAGCTGTACGGCACCGACCAGAACGGCCGACAGTATGTGTTCAGACTGTGACTTGTGACCTGTGACCTGTGACCAGTGACAAGTGACAAGTGAAACGAGCGCGTTCGTGTCACTAGTCACAGGTCACAAGTCACTTGTCACAGGTCACTCCTGTTGATAAACATTGATAACTTTCGATGGGGTGCGGCCTTTTTATTAGTATTTTTGCAAAAAATTAAAATTTATAATATATGAAAACAACACAAGAATTACAGACAATTGCGCAGCAAGTGCGCAGAGACATATTGAGAATGACCACGGCAGCCAAGAGCGGACATCCAGGTGGCTCGCTGGGAACGACCGACTGGTTTGTGGCTATGCAGTTCAACCTGATGGATCACGACCCAGCCAAGTTCACGATGGAAGGTACGGGCCAGGATATGCTCTTCGTCAGCCAGGGTCACATCACGCCGGTGATTTACAGCACTATGGCACGCCGCGGTTATTTCCCGGTCAGCGAGCTGGCTACGTTCCGCAAATTCGGCACCCGCCTGCAGGGCCACCCCTCGACCGAGCACGGCCTGCCGGGCATCCGTATGGCCAGCGGCTCGCTGGGTCAGGGTATGAGCGTGGGCATCGGCGCTGCGCTGGGCAAGAAGATGACTGGCGACAACCACCTGGTTTACACTATGCACGGCGACGGCGAGCTGCAGGAAGGCCAGATTTGGGAGGCCGCTATGTTTGCCGGTGCAAAGAAGGTGGACAACCTGATCAGCACTGTCGACTACAACCACCAGCAGATCGACGGCACCGTCGAGCAGGTGATGGACCTCGGCAACCTGAAGGCCAAGTTCGAGAGCTTTATGTGGGAAGTGGTCGTGATCGAGAACGGCAACGATATGCAGCAGGTGATTGACGGTATGCAGAAGGCCAAGTCGCTGACTGGCAAGGGTAAACCCGTGTGCGTTCTGCTGCAGAGCCAGATGGGCTACGGTGTCGATTTTATGCAGAACACCAACAAGTACCACGGTGCCGTGCTGAACGACGAGGACTTGCAGAAGGCTCTGGCTCAGCTGCCCGAAACGGAGCTGGGAGACTATTAATCAATAGTGATAAGTGACCAGTGACCAGTGACACGAATGCGCTCGTGTCACTGGTCACTGGTCACAGGTCACTAATCTCTAATCACTTGAAAATTGAAATCACTTAGATTATTTATCGTCCTCTTCTTGTTGTTTGGCGGAGCCGTTGCACACTCGCAAACGGCTCCGTCCGAGCAGCATACGCGTGTGCTGATAATCCTCGACTGCTCGCACAGTATGTGGGACCGCTGGCAGAGCGACGCGAAGATAAAGGTGACGCAGCAGGTGCTGCTGAAGTTTATGGACAGCGTGGCCAACCAGCAGAACATCGAGGTGGCGCTGCGCGTGTTCGGCCATCTTAACAAGAACTCGTACGGCACACGCCTTGAGGTTCCTTTCGGGAAAGGCAACAACTACAAGATACAGAGCAAGATAAAGACCCTTGTTCCCAACGGTGCCTGCACAGCGGCGACGGCCTTGAGCAGTTCGCTGAACGACTTTCCGCCGCTGACGGGCGACTCGAAGGAGGATGTGCAGCCGCGCAATATCATACTGATTATCACCGACGGTATGGACGACTGCGACGGCAACATCTGCGACGTGGCGCGCCAGGTGCAGATGAGCGGCGTCATCGTGCAGACCTTCATCCTCGGCATCGGCGACAAGAAGGACTTCCAGCACAGCTTGGACTGCGCCGGCAAGTTCACCTACGTGCCCAACGAGGAGCAGTACACCGAAACGCTCTACAACATCTTTCGCCTGTCGGAAGAGGAGGCCCGCGTGGTGGTGAGTGTCAACGACGAGACCGACCACCTGATGGAGGCCACACTGCCGATGGCGCTGTACGACAGCCAGACAGGCGTGGTGAAATATGCCACGCTCTACAGCATCGACAGCCGCTACACGCCCGACACGCTGACGGTGGACCCGCTGGTGACCTACGACATAACGCTGTTCACCACGCCGCCGACAGTACTGAAAAAGAAGCAGTTCAAGTCTGGTCGCATCAACCGGCTGAACATCACCGTGGAGCAGGGCTCGTTGCGGCTGCGCACCGACGGAAGGCACACCAACTATCAGGTGCCGCAATATCCGGTGCTGGTGTACCGTCACGGCAGCAGCCAACTGGTTGGCCGCCAGCTGATGGGCGAAAGCAACAACTACCTGGCCGGCAACTACGACATCGAAGTGCTCTCCTACCCCACCCTGCGACTTGAAAATGTGGGCATTGTGGGCTCGTCGGCGACCGACCTGACCATTCCGACCCCAGGCCTGGCCAACATCAGCAAGCCCAAGGCTATTTCGTCGGGAGCCATCTTCGAGCTGAAAGAAGGCGTGCTGACTTATGTCTGCGACCTTGATCCCAACAAGATAAACGAGCGCATACTGCTGATGCCCGGCCAGTACCAGCTGGTGATAAAGCCGCAGAACAGCATCGAATACCGCACGGTGCGCACCAAGCGGTTCCAGATAGAATCGGGCCAGACGACGAATATCGGACTTTAAAGCGGAAAACGGGAAGCGGAAAGAGGAAAGCGGAGATTCAACCTTAAAAATAATCTTATGCCAAATTGCGACCACATAAAGAAAAGCTCATCCAACGATTGGATTGTGCGCTACTGGTGGGTGTTCCCGCTGGCGACGCCGCTGTTGCTTGTGGCCTCGATGTTTGTTGGTGGAGAGTCAACCGTGTGGGGGCTCGTTCTTGCTGGCATTACTGCCTTTGTGTTACTTTTGCAGCTGCCGGTTTTCATCATTCTCTTGCTGAGGAAGGAATGGTGGCGTGCCGTGGGGGCATTTCTGGCAGGAATTGCCAGTTTGGTTTTGGAGGCTGTCATCGGTTTTATGTTCTTCTCAATGGGTGTAGCAGGGTTGTTCAGTATGGCGCCTGACGATTTCGGCAAAAGCCACCCTATACCCGAAGGACTGGAATATAACATACCCATTACCGACACCGCTCACAGATGGAATGCCACTGATGGGGACATCTTCACCCCCGTCGACATAGACAGCACCGACACCAACACGTGGCTGCAGATATGGAACGGCGACCAGGGCGGCATATACAATTACGCATTCTATTGGCCTGCATTAGAGGACGGCGATATTTACCTCCGCTGCTTTGAAGTGACGGATAACATCGAACTGTCAAAAGACAGGCTGAAGCCGTGCACCACCACGCAGGTGCTGAACCACAACGGTTTTGGACAGATAGTTGAGCCGAACCACAAGGATTTCACCATTTACGAAGGTGACTGGGAGGACTACTACGCTGTGCGCGTCGAGGTATGGCACAAGCCCACAAAAGGCAAAGCCCGCAAGTTGATGGAGAAAATTTATCGTATGGAGGGCTGGATGAGATGATTAGTCAAAACGAAAATATGGAAAACCGTGGGGAAATAATCATATACCAGACCGCCGATGGGCAGACCAGCCTGGAGGTGAAGATGGAGAATGAGACGGTGTGGCTGTCGGCTACACAGATGGCGATGTTATTTGACCGCGAAGAGTCGAATGTCCGACGTCATATTATCAACGTATTCAAAGAGGGAGAACTCGAGCGCGAGAATAACGTGCATTTTTTACACGTTAATGGAGTAAAGAAACCTGTTCCATTCTATTCCCTTGATGTCATCATCTCCGTCGGCTACCGCGTAAAGAGCCAGCGGGGCACGCAGTTCCGCATCTGGGCCAACCGCGTACTGAAAGACTACCTCACCAAGGGTTTTGCCATTAACGAGAAGATACGGCAGGAGAACCTTACCGAGTTGCGACAGCTGGTGCAACTCGTGGGACGCACGCTGAAGCAGAGCGACGAAGAGAAACCTGTGGACAGCCAAGGGCTGCTCGACGTGGTAGTGGACTACACCTATGCCCTCTCCACGCTCGACAGTTACGACTATCAGCGCCTTGCCGTGGCCTACACCACCGCAAATGCCCCTTTTCACGCCACCTACGACAACGCGATGCAGGCCATCCAAGCTGTCAAAGAACGATTTGGGGAGAGCCCACTCTTCGGCAACGAGAAGGACGAGTCGTTCCGCAGCAGCATCGGACAGATCTATCAGACCTTCGACGGTGTGGAGCTCTACCCCTCGGTGGAGGAGAAGGCCGCAATGCTGCTCTACCTCGTCACCAAAAACCACTCGTTCAGCGACGGCAACAAGCGCATCGCCGCCACGCTGTTCCTCTGGTTCCTGAACAACAACCGCATCCTCTACCGCGAGGACGGCACCAAACGCATTGCCGACGGCACCCTCGTGGCCCTCACCCTGATGATAGCCGAGAGCCGTCCCGAGGAGAAGGACGTGATGGTAAAGGTGGTGGTGAATTTGATCAACAAGAATAACCAATGACAAAGATGAAAGCAAAAACCATACGCAGGATTATTGGCATCACGGCACTTGTGCTGTGGGGGGTGGTTATTGCGTCTATGTCCCTGGACGAGGGTGTCAGAATAGCCTATCATCTCGACGGGTGGGCTTTCGGGATAGCGTCGGTGCTCACACCTATATATGCTGTAATGCTGGCCATCCATATTACCGGAGGTAGACA
>JAFROL010000047.1 GCA_017429685.1 Bacteroidales bacterium
GATGACTTTTACAGTAAACGGATTTGAAATCGCCATTTTGATGCATGTTTGTTTTCAATTGCATAAATAATTGATTCACATATGGTATATTTTGACATTTTACCAAATTCGAGATTTCGGTTTTTTAAGTGGACACTAGTGTTATTTGTTCCGCAGGAATACTTTTATTTGTAACTGAAGGTGACTTTGTTATGATTCTCTCTTTTCTCGTTATTGCAGGAGGCGGATTATTGTTAGGTTGGTTAGAAGATCGTTAAAAATTATTAATATGAAAAAAGTATTTGTATTATTCTTAATTGCATTGCCATTATTTTCGTTTGCAAATCAGCGAATAAACGTTTCTTCAAAGATTTCCATCGAATTGCCTGATGATATGCAGCGATTTGATGCGAAGAAGGATTATATTTATTATGATGGTGCGTGTAAAGATTTTTCGCTACTTGTTTTTGCAATTGAAAAAAAATCTGGCAGTTGGAACCCAGATATAATGGATAAGACTTTTGTTCCGGGAATTAACCCTGACAGTCTAATATCCAAAAAACAAGAAATGCCATTTAGGCTTTCACGCGACTGGATAAAAAAGACATATCGTATGGATAGTCTGAATTTCTTGACTTTTTCGTCACACACATATTCGACTATTTATACTTTTGTTTTTATAACAAAAGAAGAATCCAATTTAAAAAAAATTGATCAAACAATTGGAACAATTGAATATAAAAGAGGTTTTTTAGAAAGTGGTTTTCACGCTTTCAATTGTGGGAAAACAATTTGGATTATTCTTCTTTTGATTGTAAGTGGACTGTCAATTGTTCTACACGAAAGTGGAGAGTCGTTTGGTGAGAGAATTAAAAAAATATCAATAATGACTTTTTTTGAAATGTTAGTGCTTCTGATACCTCTATGGGGCTATTGGGCAGCTTTGATATTCTTTTCGCTCGTGATATTTGTTATTAACAGTATCGGTTGTTTTACTGGAATATATTGGCAAGCAGGTGATTGATTCTTTTTTTTTGAGAACAATTTTTGAAGCCTCGAGTCCGTTTCGGTTGCCACCCGCTCCGCCATTTCCTATATATAAAGAATATATATAGGAAATGGCGGAGCGGGTGGAGTGTGTTCGGCGGCTGGATGCGTGTGATGTGAGTATCGGAAGTCGGATGGCAATTTATGTAGGTTGCTGAAACAGAATTATTTGTATTTGAACTCTTCTATTTCGCGGCGGTCGCGCTTGGTGGGGCGGCCGGCGCCGCGGTCGCGGTGCTCGAAACCGTATTGGCGGGCCATTTGAATGCGCTCGTATTCTTCCGGAGGCGTGAGGTCGGTCAGGTAGTTCTCGACCAGCTTGGCACCGACGCGGTTGGCAAGCAACTCTTTGACCTGCACGGTGCGGTGCATCTGCTCGATGTTGAGTTCATATATCTCGCCGACGCTGATTTCGTGCGACGGTTTGACGGGCATATCGTTCATCTTCACTTTGCCGGCGCGGCAGGCGTCGGTGGCGATGCTGCGTGTTTTGAAGAGGCGCACGGCCCACAGGTATTTGTCTATGCGGATATCGCTCATTGGGAGTTGAAGGTTGAGAGTTGAAATTTAGTCCTGCAGAAGTTTTCTTTTGATATATTTTGTGCGTCAGCCTTTTCGTTTATATTCGTGTGATTCAGAATCACTAATTCGCTGAATTGGATTAATTCGGTGAAGAGAAAACGAAGTCGTAACCCGTTATTTGGCGCGGAAATAGATGTTCATCGGCACGCCGTGGAAGTCCCACATTTCGCGCATACGGTTCTCGACATAGCGGCGGTAGGGGTCGCGCACGTACTGCGGCAGGTTGCAGAAGAAGACAAACTGCGGATAGGGCGTAGGTAGCTGTGTAATGTATTTGATTTTTACCCATTTGCCTTTGACACTGGGTGGCGGGTTCTGCTCCTTGACGATGGGTAGCAGGGCGTCGTTCAGTTCCGAGGTGCTGATTTTGCGGCTGCGTGCTTCGTAGACCTGGCGTGCTGTCTCGAGCACCTTGAATATGCGCTGCTTGTTGATGACCGAGGTGAAGATAATCGGCACATCGGTAAACGGCGCGATGCGTTCGCGTACCAGTTCTTCGTATTCTTTATGCGTCTGGTTGTTCTTTTCGATGAGGTCCCATTTGTTGATGACGACGACCACGCCTTTGTGGTTGCGCTGGATGAGGCCGAAAATGTTCAGGTCTTGCTGTTCGATGCCTTGCGAAGCGTCGAGCATCAGGATGCAGACGTCGCTGGCCTCGATGGCGCGCACCGAGCGCAGGACTGAGTAGAACTCCAGATCCTCGTTGACCTTCTGCTTTTTGCGCAGTCCGGCGGTGTCGACAAAGTTGAAGTCGAAACCGAACAGATTGTAGTGTGTCAATATCGAGTCGCGCGTGGTGCCGGCGATGGGCGTAACGATGTTGCGTTCCTGGCCTGTGATGGCGTTGATGAACGACGATTTGCCCACGTTTGGGCGTCCCACCACAGCGATGCGCGGCAGGGTGTCTTCAACTTCTTCCTCTCCGTCATCGAAGTCGGCCACTACGGCGTCGAGTAGGTCGCCCGTGCCGCTGCCGGTAATGCCCGCAATGGGATAGAGCTCGCCGAGGCCGAGGGCATAGAATTCCGCTATGTTCTCCTGGCGTGCGGCGGTGTCGCACTTGTTGACCACGAGCATCACTTTCTTCTTGCAGCGACGTAGCATATCGGCCACGTCCTCGTCCATCGGGGTCAGACCCTCCTTGGCGTCGACGAGGAACAGGATGACGTCGGCCTCGTCGATGGCCAGGGCCACTTGCTTGCGGATTTCGATTTCGAATTCGTCGTCGCCACCCATAACGTATCCGCCGGTGTCGATGACGGAGAAATGTTTGCCGTTCCAGTCGCTGTGGCCGTACTGGCGGTCGCGCGTCACGCCAGATGTCTCGTCGACAATGGCTTTGCGCTCCTCGATGAGGCGGTTGAAGAGAGTCGATTTGCCCACGTTGGGGCGTCCTACTATAGCTACGATATTAGACACGATTCTTAAGTTTAAAGTTGAGAGTTGAAAGTTGAAATTTATGGAGTTATAGGAAGTTATGATTGGAAGTTAAGGTAAGTTAAGGGAAGTTAAAGGAAGTTAAGGGAAGTTAAGGGACAATACGAATTATTATTCTCTAATTATGACTGCGTCAGCACTAACGCATTAACGCATTAACACATTAACGCATTCACACACTAACGCACTAACACATTAACGCATTAACACATTAACACATTAATGCATTCACTCCGGCTCTTCGTCTACCGAAAGCAAGATGATTTCGGGCAGGCCGTTGTCTATAACACCGAAGCAATTGAGGGCCGCGTAACTCTCAGTGATGTAGGCCACACCGTTGATGGTGTCGCCGTCGTGAAGCAGCCGTGGCGATTTGTATGCCATTACAGCGTTCTTCGACGTGGCCGATGCACTGGAAAAGGATGCTCCGATGCTGTCGGGCGACAGAATGTCGATGACATATCCCAGTTGCGATGACGAACACATCTGGCCGCCGATGACAACTCCTTTGAATTTGAATTCGTCAATGTCGCGGTTGCAGGCGACGGCCAGCAGCGCCGCCGCTATTGCAATCAGTATTGTTTTTTTCATTGTTGCGTTGTTGCGTTAATGTTACCTGTGACCGGTGATACGTGCGTGTTCGTGTAACTGGTCACAGGTAACTGGTCACTATTCACTATCTCGACGAGCTGCTACCGAAAAAGAGGTTCAGACCTGCCGAAATGTTAAGCTGTTTGGTATCGACGATATAGAAGTTGGACATATAGTCGATGAAAGTGTAGATCTGCAGAGTGCGGAACGGCGTCAGCGTAAGGCCGATGCCTGGATTGAACCAGTTCCATTTGCCGTTGTTGGTCAGCACAGAGGCCGCTGCGACCACCTCGACCCAGTCGTACAGGTTGACGCGTGCCAAAGCCGACGTGCGGCTGTAGAATCCTACAGTCTTGGTCTTGAAGACGTCGCCCACCTTCACCAGACCGCGGTCAAACTCGCCGTGGAACAGCAGTCCCGCGCTGACACCTTTCGTGATGTGGAACATACCGCCCAGGTTCACCTTCGTGGGGATGGCCGTCCAGTAGGCGTCGCCGCCGTCGATGGTCTTGTATTCGGCCAAAGCCTTCAGCGAGTCGATAAGCACCTGCGTGTAGGTCGAGTCCAGCGTGCCGCCCTGCATCATATTGCTTACGTCGACACCCGTGAAAGTGAACGTGTTGTCTTCGCGGGCCGAGACAATGCGCTTGATGCCGTCCGTCCAGTGTATGCCGGGACCGAAGTCGACGATGCTGGCCGACACCTCGAAAAGGTCGGTCTCATAGCGTGCGCCAAGGTCAAAGTTTACACCATAGTTCTTAGGCATATAGGTGCGCACGTTGACGTTCGTCGTGTTGTTGACAGTGTCCGTCGTGATGTCGATGGCCGAAGTGTAGTTCATATTCAGGTTCAGGTCGGCCGTGAGCGACGAATAGTCCGGAGCCGTCGTCATAGTCAGCGACGAGCCAGCGTTCGACAGGTCCAGGTAACCGACCAGCAGCTTCACCCGTGCACCTACCGTCAGGTTGTCGTTCAGGCGCAGACCGAAACCCACAGCCCCTTCGCCATAGACACGCGCGTTGATCAGGTTGCCGTCCAGCAGCTCGATGACGTCGTCACCCGTGTGGCCATAGTTACCTTCGCTAAGAAACGTCACCAGTCCTTGCGGCATACCGAAGCCCAAGTCCACTTTGGCCTGCGTCGAGAGGGTCAGGAAAAACTTGCCGAAGTCAATGCCCAGACCAACCGCATTGATGCCCGTCCCGAGACGCAGCTGTTCGCCGTTCGAGAGGGTGTCCAGAATGCTGTTCAGGTTAATATTCGTCTTGTTCTGTGTCGAGTCATAGTTGAAAATGCTCGAATATGCAAGCGGACTGTTAAGGTTCATATTCACGCCGGGCAGCGACAGGTACAAGCGCGAGTGGCTCGGGAAGAACGCCGGGTTGGCAGTGTTCATCAGCGGGTTGCGGCTCGAGCCGTACATAATGTTGCTTTGCGCCCCCGCAGTTTGCGGAATGACTGTTGCGGCCAGCAGAAGCAGACAGGCCGTGAGGCGGATCATAGTCTTTTTCATTGCTCACCTCCTTCCTCTTCATTGTTGCCGTTCAGGTCCAAGTTTAGCTCATACGTCGGGTGCAGTTTGGCCCACACGCGAAGCTGCAGCAGGTCGCTGGCCTGAATCGAGACGCGGTTGCGTACAGGGTTGTTGGTCGGCGTGGTGTTCAGACCTGCCATAATGCGGATCTTGCGAGTGTCCAGCAGGTGGTCGAAAATCGTTTTCGTTACCGGAATTTGAATCAGCGTCTCCTTCGGACCCGTCGACGTATAGAGGTTCGTGACCGGGTTCAGCTCCACGTCGGCGCCAGCCACCTCCGTCTGGGCAGGGTCGAAGACGTCGCACAGCACCTGGTCGTTCTCGTCAACAAACTGGGCACGCATCAGCAGCGACAGCGGAATGCCGTTCTGGCAGTCCAGATAAAGCATCGACGAGTCAATGACAAGGTCGTTCAGGTGGAACGACGGAGTGAAGTTGATGTCGGTCTGGTACTGCAGGTTGTTCAGGTAGGCCGAAACAGGGAAGAGCACCTTGATGTCCGCGTTGATATCGACCGACTTGACACCGATCGAGTCGGCAACAAACTCGTTCTCAGAAATTCCCGTTCCGAAGAAAGCAGCCTCGAAGGCAATGTTCATACGCGCGCTGTAGCGGATTTCCTTCGGGCGCTTGTTGATCGCAAGGCTGATGTCGGTGTTGTTGAACAGGCGGATGTTCTCGCCCGCAATAAGGTTCTCGATCGGAATCGAATCGCCTGTGTCGTATGCGCCGGGATAGACAGGATACAGCACATTGTCGTGTCCCAGAACGCTGATCGTCAGGTTGTCATAGTACACGTGCACGTGATAGTCCTGCATAGCCTGTATCGCTTCGGGATCGGCCTGGGCCTTGACGAAAGCGTCAAGCTTCACCAGCAGGCTGTCCACCTCAATGTCAGCCTCGTTAAGGATTGTGAGGTTGTCGAACAGGTCGATGGCCACCGAGCCGCTGATCTCGTTGCGGGCTACGTGCACAATGTCGCCGTCCTTCCGTCCGCTGCCTTTTTTACTGTTTTCAAGGTCCACGTGGAAACTGGCCGTCGTGTCGTAGGCAATCGTTATGATACCGCGCTCGTCGACCTCCAGATTCGCATACGAAATCTGTACCATCTTAAGCATATCGAAAATCGTTGCCGAACCCGTCCCGATCGGAACACCAAGCGTCGGGCTCACAGTCCCGCTCACGTTCATTTCGTGCCTCAAGGCTTCGAAATCGTTGAAGCCGTCCTTCAGGCACGATGTCGCCAACAGGGAGGCTAAGGCGATGAGGAATAATGTTTTTTTCATCTCGTTAAGTGTTTGTTTATTAATGTATTAATGTATTTTTACAATATATTCCATCTATTATAATATTTTGCAAAGATACAAAAAAAATTTTAACACAAGCCTTTTCGGCAACGCTAAATTAACAAGTTAGAACCATTGGCATATTTAAATCCTTGAAAAACACCATCTAAGAATACCCGCACACCACACAATATTCTTTCCCCCTCACGAACGCTACACCGTTCACACTTGCATCGCGTTTTCCTTCAATTTTTATATGCAGTTCTTATATCGTTCTTATATCCGCAATATAAGAACGATATAAGAACTGCATCCGAACGCTATGCAAAAAGAGCCGTTTGCCGGCAATCGTTTTTTTTTGGAAAT
Source organism: Bacteroidales bacterium (assembly GCA_017429685.1). Lineage (GTDB taxonomy): Bacteria > Bacteroidota > Bacteroidia > Bacteroidales > P3 > Colimorpha. The sequence goes on from JAFROL010000047.1 coordinate 6,826, forward strand.
GTTATCGTTTTTTTTCGTATCTTTGCAGACTGTACTTAATCTGATAATAATAAATAAATAATTGAATATGGATAAATTAAGTTATGCATTGGGCCACAATATCGGCCGTCAACTGCTCGATATGGGACTTGAGACAAGTCTTAATGTTGAAGATTTCGCTTCGGCTATAGCCGACCTTTTTGGCGGCCGCAGCCCGAAAATGTCGAACGAAGAGGTTCATAGCGTCCTCGACCGTTTTTTCACCGAAATGGAACAGCTGCAGCAGGCCGAAGCCGCCGAGAAGGGCAAGGCCGCCAAGGCCGACGGCGAGCGCTTCCTGGCCGAGAACGCCAAGCGCGACGGCGTGTTCTGCACCCGCAGCGGCTTGCAGTATGAGGTCCTGACCGAGGGCAACGGCCCGAAGCCCACGGCCGACGACACGGTGCGCTGCCACTACGAAGGCACGCTGCCCGACGGCACCGTCTTCGATTCGTCGTACCGCCGCGGCCAGCCCGCCGAATTCGGTCTGCGTCAGGTTATTGCCGGATGGACCGAAGGCGTGCAGATGATGCGTGTCGGCTCGAAATACAAATTCTATATCCCCTATCAGCTGGGCTATGGCGAACGTGGCGCCGGTGCATCTATCCCGCCGTATTCGGCACTTGTGTTTGTCGTTGAATTGTTAGCAATTGTTTAATTGTTATGAAAATAGCTGTTGTTGGTGCCACGGGTCTGGTTGGCAGTGTGATGCTTCGTGTTCTCGAAGAACGCGGTTTTGCGGATAACGAGATTATTGCGGCCGCATCGTTTCGCTCGGTAGGGAAGCGCATAGCTTTTGCCGGACGCGAGCTGACGGTGGTGTCGGTCGACGACGCCATCGCTATGCGTCCCGACTTTGCCATATTTTCGGCCGGCGCCGCCGCTTCGCGACAGTATGCGCCGCTGTTTGCCGCTGCCGGAACGACGGTTGTTGACAATTCGTCGGCCTGGCGCAAAGATGCCGACAAGCCGCTGGTGGTGCCAGAAATAAATATCGACGCCGTCGGCGAGGACGACCGCATCATCGCCAACCCCAACTGCAGCACCATCCAGATGGTGCTGGCACTGTCGGGACTGCATCGCCGCTATGGCATTAAACGGCTGGTTATAAGCACCTACCAGTCTATTACGGGCACAGGCGTCAAGGCTGTGCGCCAGCTGCAGGAAGAGGAAGCCTGGCACGCGGCGCGCGTGGCCGAGGCTGGCGGCGAGGTGCCGTCGCAGCTCGACGCTATGGGCGAGCACAGCCAGGCGTACCCCTATCAGATTTTCCGCAACCTGTTTCCGCACGGAGGTGATTTCCAGGCCGATGGCTATACCACCGAGGAGCAGAAACTGGTGGACGAGACTCACAAGATTCTTCGCGACCCCGACATCGCCATCACGGCAACCGTGGCCCGCGTCCCCGTCGTTGGAGGCCATAGCGAATCGGTCAATGTCGAGCTGCGCAATGAATTTGATATCAACGAGGTACGTGGTATCATAGCGTCGACACCAGGCGTGGTTCTTTACGACGACCCCTCGCAGAATCGCTACCCGATGCCCATAATGTCAGAAGGCCGCGATGAGGTGTTTGTTGGACGCGTGCGCCGCGACCTGTCGCAGCCCAAAACGCTGAACCTCTGGGTTGTGGCCGACAATCTGCGCAAAGGCGCTGCCACCAACGCAATCGAAATAATGGAAGAATTGATCAAACGCAGATAATTATGAAAACGTACTTAAGCAAACTTCTTTTAGCGGCAATGGCTATGCTTGTGCTGACAGCGTGCGGTAAACGGGTGTTGATTGATGAGACGCATTCCTTTGCAGACAACACCTGGATGCGCTTCGAGCCCGAACAGTTTGAAGTGAATGTCAAAAACATAGATGTTCCGTACCAGGTCACTGTCTCGCTGCAATACGATACGACTCTCGTCACGGGTGACGCGCTGCCGCTTGTCGTCGAGTTTTTTGCCGACAGCAATGCGCGCCATACCCTTTTCCCCGAAATCAGGCTTGTCGATAGAGGTCAGCGCCGCGGAACGAAGGTGGACCGTTTCTGCACCGTCGTCGACACCATCGACCGTTGCCGTCTTTTCAACGAAGAAGGCACGTTCACATACCGCATAAAACAACGCACCAGCAAGTATGAAATTGGTGGCATCGCCGGTCTTGGATTGAGGGTTAGTGAATTGTGATAGACAGTAGCATTAATAAGAACATTGACCGTATAAAGCTGAAGCTCAAGACGGTGCCCGAAACGCCCGGGGTGTACCAGTACCTCGACGAGGCGGGCACGGTGATCTATGTCGGCAAGGCGCGCAACCTGCAGCGCCGCGTCAGTTCTTATTTCAACCGCTACGACGAGCACAGCTCTAAAATCAAGATGCTTGTGCGCCACATCTACGACCTGCGCACCACCGTCGTCGCCACCGAGGTCGACGCCCTGCTGCTCGAAAACAACCTCATCAAGCAGTACCAGCCGCGATACAACAGTATGCTGAAGGACGACAAGACCTATCCTTATCTCTGCATCACCGACGAGGACTATCCGCAGCTGCTTTTCACGCGCGACCGCACCCGCATCCGGGGACAGTTCTTCGGCCCTTATCCCAACCAGCGCATCCTGCGCGAACTGCAGGACATCATCCGCAAGCTGTTCAGCTATCGCAGCTGCAAGAAGAACCTGTGCTGGGACGCTGACCGTCAGGTTGTTCTGGGCGGCGACCGCCCCTGTATGAACCATCAGATTGGTCTTTGCAAGGCCCCCTGCGTTGGCAAGGAGAGCTATGAGGAATATCAGGAGACGTTCCGTCGCATCCGCAAGATACTGCGCGGCGATTTCGGCGACATCCTCGAGGCTATGAAGAAGGAAATGTTGTCGCTCGCCGACGAACTGCGCTTTGAAGAGGCCGAGGTGTTGCGACGCAAAATCAGGCTACTCGAAGAGTACCAGAGCCGTTCGACGGTGGTCAACACCAGCGTGCGCGACGTTGATGTGTTTTCTATTCTTTCCGATTCCAAGTATGCGTATATCAATATGATGCGCATCAAGAACGGCAGCATCATCTACAGCTTTTCTACCGAGGTGAAAAAGCAACTCGATGAGAGCGACAGCGAGATACTGGCTACCATCATTCCCGCGTTGCACGAGCGTACGGAAAGCACTGCCACCGAAGCCGTTGTGCCTTTCAAGGTCGAAGAAATCCCCGAGGACTACCTGCGCCAGACCGTTCCGACGCGCGGCGACCGCAAGCAGCTGCTGGACCTGAGCGAGCGCAACGTGCGTGCCCATCAGCACCAGTGCGAGCACCAGCGCCTGCTGGTGGACCCCGATGGCGGCCGCAACCAGCTGCTTGAGCGTCTGCAGCGCGAGTTGCATCTGCGCCGCCTGCCGATGAACATCGAGTGCTTCGATAACTCGAACATACAGGGTGCCTATCCTGTGGCGGCGATGGTGCGTTTCACCGGCGGCAAGCCCAACCGTGCCGAATACCGAAAATTTAACATCAAAACCGTCGAAGGCCCAGACGATTACGCTTCGATGGCCGAGGTCATCGAGCGTCGCTACCGTCGTCTGCACGACGAGGGCAAGCCGCTGCCCGAACTGCTGATTGTCGATGGCGGTGCCGGACAGATGGAGGTGGCGCGACGCGTCATTGTCGACCAGTTGCAGCTCGACATACCCATTGCCGGTCTGGCCAAGGACGACCGCCACCGCACCAACGAACTGCTCTGCTACGACGAGCACTGGCAAATCCGCGTCGTCGGCCTCAAGCCCACCGACCAGTTGTTTCACCTCCTTGAACAGATTCAGAACGAGGTGCACCGTTTCGCCATCACTTTCCATCGCGACAAGCGCAGCAAAGGCACCTTCAAGACCCAGCTGACCGACATTCCCGGCATAGGCGAAAAGACCGCCCGCGACCTCCTGTTGCGTTTCGGCTCGGTCAAGGAGGTGCGCCTGCAGACCCTCGACGACCTCACCAAAGCCATCGGCCCCGCCAAGGCAGAACTTGTCTTCAAATACTTCACCGAGAAACAATAGAGGTGTACACCTGTCAAAAGGAAATGAGAGTATCAAAGAAAAGTACTATCTTTGCAGTACGAAATAAACCGATATACAACAGAAAATAAGCAGAGAAATAACAGAATAATAATAAAGTAGGAAAAAAGGAAATTTGGTTGTGAACTTTTGAACAATAAAAGACAAAGAAAAACGTTATCATAATATGAACAACGCGGATTTTTGGGAAGACATAAAAAGCATTATTGCCAACGGGTTCACTCCTGAGGGTCTGCAAAAATTGGATTATTATGCAGGGAATTGCACTAAACGAGAGCAGAGAGAGCTTGCTCGCTTTGCCGAGTCAAAGCAATGTAGACGAAGTCAGTTATTTATCAATGGACGGCTTGTATATAAACGATTTTCACCGTTCGAACAGTATGGCTGCGCAACGGGAGGTGCAACGAATGTCATTGCATCCCTACTCGCGGGAGCAGATGCTGCAGCAAATAGCGGAATTTCAGGAGGGCTCAGCTTCCAAGCAGAGTGCCAACGAGGAAAGGCGCAAGAAGACATTATAGAGCAGTGGGCAAAAAGGGTCAACTGTTGGTATGATAATGTCGATCAGAGTCTCGAAAAACAATTTGTAGAAAGATTTGCCGAGAATGGCGAAGCCGCTGTTTACCAATGTGATATATGTATATGTAGCAAAGATGTCTCTTCTATAGAGGTGATGCTTCTCGAGCGGAAAACTGTACCAACTTGGTGCAGAATTGCAAGATGCTGAAAGTGAAAATTCTGTAAAACAGAAATGTCTTTTCTGTCGCACATTTCCAATTGCGTCCACACTGTGTTCGCAATTGAATTGTTTTCAGCAAGAACGATACTCTTGTACGTACAACTCTGCCCGAAGACAATAAAACCATTCTGGCTTCGGAATATAAACTGTACCTTCCCACGGAGCAGCAATTAATCAACGAAGTGAACGAAGTGAAGGAACAACTTCGAAGAAAAGAGAACGAAAGTATCGAAGAAAAGTAGTATCTTTGCATCGCAAAACAAATAAAGAAACCAATAATAAAAAACTACAGTAAAAGTAAGAAACAGAATAGAATAAAGAGAATATAACGACCTAATATAAAGCGTTTTGATTAATCAGATTGATGACACAAAAAAAATCCATACAAATCTTTGAAGGAAGCCAGATCCGAATCGCATGGGATGAAGAAGAGGAAAAGTATTATTTTTCTATTGTCGACGTGGTACGGATATTGACCGATCAACCCACCCCTCGCAAAGCGAGCACCTATTGGGCTGTGCTCAAAAAACGCCTGAAAGAGGAAGGTGCCGATGAACTGCTTACAAATCGTAAGCAGTTGAAAATGCCGGCTGCCGACGGCAAGAATCGCGCCATTGATGTTGCTGATTTAGAGCAGATATTTCGCATCATCCAATCCATTCCGTCCAAGAAGGCGGAACCCATCAAGCAGTGGCTCTCCGAGATGGCGGACTATCTGTCGGTCAACCGTTCTGCTGTACAGAAGCAGGTAGAGAGCTTCCGCAAGAAAGGCTATCTCGACCGCCGCGACGACGGCAGCTGGCATGTTTTGGCCTTAAACTCAAACATCAAAAAAGCGTAGACGTCGCTCAACATTCGTATCTTTGCAGATTGAAAATATAGAACAATATGTTATTCCAAAAGAACATACTGAAGAAATACAATGCGACGCTTGCACCCGAAAATGTAGAGCGTTCGTGGGTGCAATATAAGAGTTATTTTCTCAACCCCGAGATACAGCAGAATATCCGCCAGTCTAATGAAGAGCAGTTCCAGGAGGGCTTCCTCCGCGAGCTATTCGTTAAAGTGCTGGGATATACCCTCAATCCTTCGCCCGACTATAACCTCATCACCGAACAAAAGAACGAGACCGACTCCAAAAAAGCCGATGGTGCCATCCTTCAGAACGGCAAAGTCATCGGAGTAATCGAACTGAAAGACCACAAGACCACCGACCTGTCAAAAGTCGAAGCACAAGCTTTCAATTACAAGAGCCAGCATCCTGATGCACGGCTGGTCATCATCTCCAACTTTGAGAAACTGCGCCTCTATATCGACAACGTCGTCGAACACCGCGAGTGGAGCCTCTTCAACCTCACCGAGGAGGAATTCCGCGAACTATATCTCTGCCTCGCCTGGCCGCAGGTGGAACGCGGAGTGGCCTGCACCATGAAGCAGGAATCGGTATCCTCCGAGGACCAAATCACCAAAGCCCTCTACAAAGACTATTCGCAATTCAAATGCGTCCTCTTTGCCGACATCATTGCCCGTAACCCTTACCAAGAAGGTAACGCTTGGACAGCAGACGAGAAAGCGTGGCAGCTTCTGCTCTTCAAGAAGACACAGAAACTTCTCGACCGCTTGCTCTTCATTTTCTTTGCAGAAGATGGAGGGTTGTTGCCACCAAATTCGATGATGACGATTATCACTTGGTGGGAGCAAAGGGTGGAAAATGACGATTATACTCCATTATATGACCAAATAAAGAAGTACTTTAGCAAAATGAATACAGGTTTCCATGGTAAGAAGTACGATATCTTCGCATACAATGGAGGCCTCTTCAAGCCCGACGAGGTGCTGGACAATATCGTCATCAGCGACGAGCCCTTGGTGGAGCACACCCGCCGCCTCTCCACCTACGACTTTGAGAGCGAGGTCGATGTGAACATCCTCGGACATATCTTCGAAAACTCGCTGTCAGAAATCGAGGAAGTCAGCCAGCAGATCAACAGCGGCGAGAAGCCGCAAACCTCCAAGCGCAAGCAGGACGGCGTATTCTACACGCCGCAGTACATCACCAAGTATATCGTCGAAAACACCGTTGGCCGCCTCTGCACCGAAAAGAAAAGCGAGCTGGGCATCGTGGAGGAAGAGTATTTCGCCGATAAAAACCGCCAGAAACAAACCAAGCTGAAGCTACTTGATAAACTGAACCAATACCGTGAGTGGCTGCTGCAACTCACCATCCTCGACCCTGCCTGTGGCAGCGGCGCCTTCCTCAATGCAGCGCTGCAGTTCCTTATGGCAGAGCATTCCCTTATCGACGAGATGCAGGCGAAAGTCACGGGCGACGCCATCGTCTTCCAAGGAATTGAGAGCAGCATTCTGGAGAACAATCTATATGGCGTGGACATCAACGAAGAAAGCGTCGAGATAGCGCAGCTGGCCCTCTGGCTGCGTACTGCCAAGCCCCACCGCAAACTCAACACGCTGAACCGAAACATCAAGTGCGGCAACTCCCTTATCAGCGACCCCACCGTCGCTGGTGCTAAAGCTTTCGATTGGCAGAAGGAATTCCCACAAGTATTCGAAAAAGGCGGTTTCGATGTGGTGATTGGCAATCCGCCGTATGTCAATATGGCAAACATTCAAAACGAAAAAGAAAGAAAGTTTTATCAGAATAACTATTCAACCGTTAAGAACAAATGTGACCTATATTCCATTTTTACAGAAAAATCCAAATCTTTATTGAAAGACAACGGATTACTAGGTTTTATCTTCCCAAACAGTTGGATGGGTACAGAAAGTTTTTCCAAGTTCAGAGAGTTCCTTTCAAAAGAAGTGAATGTCTATCAACTAGTAGAACTGCCTCCTGGAGTTTTTGAAGATGCAACTGTTACAACAGTCCTATGTTTCTATCAAAATACATTGCCACAAGTAAGTAACGTTGTGGATATCTATACTTGTACAAATAAGGAATATGTAAAGAAAGACTTCGTACTTTCATACAAACAAATCCTTAAGAATCCAAACTCTTCATTTGCGTTTGAAAAAACGATTTCTTTGGAGAATGTTCCGCACAAGAAACTCTCTGAAATTGCATTATTCTCTCTGGGAATCAAGACAAGCGATGATGCTCGCTTTGTCTTTAATGAGCCTATTGATAATACTTGTTATAAATTTATTCGTGGGCGCAACATTTCAAGGTGGTCCCATCCGTATAACGATGAATGGATATGGTATCAACCTGCCTTAATCTGTGAGAAGCCAGGTGGACGGCCTCGAGTTCTAGATAATTTCTTGGTTGACAGAAAGATTGTCATCCAAGACATTGCAAATCAAATCACTGCCACAATTGATAATGATAAGTATTTGTGCAATGATACTCTGAATATCATTTATTCACTAAATGAAGGGTATTCTTTAGAGTACATTTTATGCCTCTTGAATTGCACATTAATAAGGTGGGTTCTATTTATTCACTTTTTGGTCATCCAAACAGACAGAACCCGTTAATCTGCCAGACAACCGTGTTTTGACATTCGATTTACGAGTGCAAAGTTACAACTATTTTTTCATTTGACAATGAACTTTTTGCC
>JAFROL010000011.1 GCA_017429685.1 Bacteroidales bacterium
TATGGCAAAAAGTTCATTGTCAAATGAAAAAATAGTTGTAACTTTGCACTCGTAAATCGAATGTCAAAACACGGTTGTCTGGCAGATTAACGGGTTCTGTCTGTTTGGATGACCAAAAAGTGAATAAATAGAACCCACCTATAAATAAATAGAATGGAATACAACACCAAAAGGGGCGATATGCAGTTCAGAGAATATGGCCGTTCGGTGAAAAAGATAATAGAGAACGTCTGCTCACTTCCCGAAGGCAACACCAAGACTGAAGCTGCGCAGGGCATAGTGACAATGATGGCCCTTGTCAGCGGAGTGTCGTTGCGCGACGATGTGTCCTACCATAAGTTGTGGGACCATCTGATGGTAATGTCCGACTTCCAGTTGAAAAGTGCGTGGCCTTTTGCTACCGAAGAACTTGAATCTCTCGAAAACCGACAGAAAGAACAGCAGGACGATAAGAAAGAACGTCTGTCGTACAAAGACAAGACCATCGCCAGCCGTCACTATGGCGAATATCTTGAATCGATGCTGCACAACTTAAAGGGAATGCCTGACGGCAACGAGTATAATGAGCTCGTGACCCTCTTGGCCCAGCAGGCCAAGCGCGACTATCTTGTGTGGAATGGCGAGTTGGCCGACGACAATATCATTGTGGACTATATGGTCCGCGTCGCCGACGACAGCCGCATCAATGACCTGCTGCGCGACAAGCCTATTGTGCTCCCCAACGGCACATTGCCTGTCGAAACCACAAGTTCAAAAAAGAAAAAGAAGAAGAAAAAGAACAACTATTAAACAATTAGCATTATGGGTAGCTTTGAGATAGAGGGAGGTGCCCGGTTGAGGGGCACAATCGTACCGCAAGGGGCAAAAAACGAAGCCTTGCAAGTGCTTTGCGCTGTGCTGCTGACCGACCAGCGTGTGGTCATCGAGAATGTCCCCGATATCAGGGATGTCAATCATCTGATAGGCCTTCTGAAGCTTCTTGGTGTCAAAGTCGAGGAGTTGCAATGGGACGGTGTGGGAAAGAGCTATGCTTTCCAGGCCGACGATGTGCGGATGGATGTGTTGGGCAGTGCCGATTACTGTCAGCTTGCTTCAAGCCTGCGTGGTAGCATAATGCTGGCAGGACCACTCCTGGCGCGTTTTGGCAAGTCGGTCATCCCTCAACCTGGTGGCGACAAGATAGGCCGTCGCCGCATCGACACCCACCTCACGGGTCTTGAAATGCTTGGCGCCAAGGTCGACGATTTCGTTCTCCGCGTTGCTGCCGACGGCAATAGTCGCAGCAAAACCTACGGTGGTTATGCGCTCAGCTCTCCCAACGGACTGAAGGGCCGTTATATGCTTCTCGACGAGGCCAGCGTCACAGGTACGGCCAACATCATTATGGCCGCCGTTATGGCCGAAGGCACAACGACTATTATGAATGCTGCCTGCGAGCCGTACGTCTATCAGCTCTGTGAGATGCTCAATGCTATGGGAGCCCATATCTCTGGCGTATGCAGCAACAGGCTCACCATCGAGGGTGTCGACCATCTTGGCGGCACCACTCACCGACTGCTGCCCGATATGATCGAGGTGGGAAGCTTTATAGGTATGGCTGCAATGACGCAGAGCGACATCACCATCGGCAACGTGGCTATAGAGCATCTGGGCCTTATTCCTCAAGTCTTCCGTCGTCTTGGCGTCGAGATATGGCAAAAAGGCAACGACCTCTATATCCCTGCCAAGGATGTTTACGAAATTGACCGTTTTATGGACGGATCCATCCTTACCATCGCCGACGCCCCTTGGCCAGGTTTCACGCCCGACCTTATCAGCATAGCTTTGGTGACAGCAATCCAAGCGCGAGGCAGTGTGCTCATACACCAGAAAATGTTCGAAAGCCGACTCTTCTTTGTCGACAAACTGATAGATATGGGTGCACAGATTATCCTTTGCGACCCGCATCGGGCCACGGTCATAGGCCTTGCACGCGAACACCAGTTGAGGGGTATGCATATGACATCGCCCGACATCAGGGCCGGTGTGGCACTGCTCATCGCCGCTATGGCGGCACAGGGGGTAAGCGTCATCGACAATATCGAGCAAATCGACCGCGGATACGAGCATATTGACGAACGCCTCAATGCCTTGGGAGCAAAAATACGACGACTGGACAATTAGTCCTGCACTCCGTCAGGAAACGCTGACGGCCTCGCCAACAATCTTAAATCTCCAAACCTTTAAACCCACAAACACAACATAGAATTTATGTTTGATTTTTTGAAGAAAAAAAAGACCTTGCCCACTTTCGCACCTTTGGTGACGGATATGCACTGCCATCTCCTGCCTTTGGTCGACGACGGCAGCAAGTCGCTCGAGGAGTCGCTCGAAGTGATGGTGGCTATGAAAGAATGTGGCTTCGAAGAAATCCGCCTCACACCGCATTTCAACTATCCGCGATTCCCCAACAAAGCCGACGACATCAAGCAGCGTTACACGAATTTCTGCAACGAGGTCGAGGCTAACAAAGGCAACCGCCAGATACCGCGTATGACGAGTGTCAGCGGCGAGTTCCAGGTCGGCGACGGATTCGTCGAGTATCTCGAAGCCGGCGATTTGCTTACATATAAGTTCACCGACCCTTCACAGTGTTCCGAGAAGGGACTCCTCCTCATCGAGTTTTCGCTCCATCAGAAGCGTATGGGCCTCGACGAGATGGTGTTCAGATTGCAGATGGAGGGCTACGATGTCATTCTGGCACACCCCGAACGCTATCCCTATTACGACGCCCACAGCGACACCCTTGAGCGCTTCAAGGAGCAGGGGGTCTATTTTCAGGCTAATATATTGTCGCTCGACGGATTCTATGGCGAGGCCGCGCAGAAGAAAGCTTACGAATTCATCGAGAACGGGTGGGTCGAATTTCTCGGCACCGATATGCACAATGTTATGTATGCACAGGCATTGCGCCACGCCTCGGCAAACAAGAAAATCATCAAACTGCTCGAAAATACCGAGTTCCTCAACAGCAAACTCGCAGTGGGAGTATAGATTATTCGAGAGTCTGCAACCAGGCAATGCGTATTGTCATTCGACTTCCGCTGGCTCACAAAATCAAAATCAACATATAAGAAAACCCTTAAAACCTCACGTATAACAATGGATATCCTTAATGCTATATCACCTGTCGATGGCCGTTATCGTGCCAAAACGGAACCTCTGGCCGAATATTTCTCCGAGTCTGCATTGATTCGCTATCGTGTCCGTGTCGAAATCGAATATTATATCGCCCTCGTCGGACAGCTGGGTGTGCTCAACCTTTCGCAACCCGTTGTCGAGGCACTGCGCGACATCTACCGCCAGTGGGACCTCTCGTCGGCACAACGGGTCAAAGAAATAGAGAAAACCACCAACCACGATGTCAAGGCTGTCGAATATTTCATTAAAGAACGCATCGATGCCCTTGAAGCCGACAGCACCTCGGTGCTGGGCAAGAGCGGAATCGTCCTGCCGCGCGAGCTGGTCCATTTCGGTCTCACCTCGCAGGACATCAACAACACCTCTTTCCCGATGATGATGCACGAGGCTCACCTCAACGTCGTCCGTCCGGCTTTTGTCGAAGTGGTAGCCAAAATAGAAGGCCTGGCCAACGAGTGGCGCAACATTCCGATGCTTGCCCACACCCACGGCCAGCCGGCATCGCCCACGGCTCTCGGCAAGGAGCTGATGGTCTTTGTCTACCGCCTGCGCGAGCAGATGAAGACGATGGATGCCATACCCTTCTCCGGCAAGTTCGGCGGGGCCACGGGCAACCTCAATGCCCATCGCGTAGCCTATCCCGACATCGACTGGCGCAACTTCGCCAAGCGCTTTATGAACGATAGCCTTGGTCTCGAGCGGCAGGAGCTCACAACCCAGATCGAGAACTACGACTATCTGGCCGCATATCTGGATGCAATGCGCAGGATGAACACCATCCTCATCGACCTGTGCCGCGACATCTGGACCTACATCTCTATGAACTATTTTCGTCAGCGCATCAAGGCTGGCGAGGTCGGAAGTTCGGCAATGCCGCACAAGGTCAACCCCATCGATTTCGAGAATGCCGAAGGCAATTTCGGCATCGCCGACGCCATCTTGACACACCTTTCGATGAAACTGCCCATCTCGCGTATGCAGCGCGACCTCACCGACTCGACGGTAATCCGCAACCTCGGCGTGCCGCTGGCACACACTATGGTTGCCCTCCAGTCGTTGATGAAGGGACTCGGCAAGCTTCTGCTCAACGAAGCCAAGCTCAGCGCCGATCTCGACGACAACTGGGCTGTCACGGCCGAGGCTATTCAGACAGTCTTGCGTTCGGTCAACTATCCCAATCCCTACGAGGCCCTCAAACAGCTCACTCGCACCAACGACAAGGTGACTGCTCAGACAATGGCCGACTTTATCGACGGCCTTGACGTCGATGCCTCCGTCAAAGAGCGTCTGCGGGCCATCACTCCGCACAACTATTTGGGCTACGCCGAAGAGTGGTAGGATATTGCTGAAATCTGTATTTCATAAATTCAACTCTCACCATTGAAAAGCATCACTACCATAGCATTGCGACGCAGGAAAGGACTGATGGCCGCCTTTGTGCTGGCCTCGGTGCTCGCTGCCCTGCTGACGATGGCGTCGGCACTCAGCGTCACCGACTTCCTGCAGCTCATCTTCCCGGGTGAGCAGGGCGTCTCCTTGTCGGCGGTTTCCAATCCTGTGATGCGTGCTGTCAGCGTCGTCTACGACCTCCTCATAGCCCAGGGGGCCGCAAGGGCTCTGGTACTCTATGCTGTTTTGCTTTTCGTGCTCTACGCATTCAAAAACCTATTCTCCTACCTTGCAGCGGTGCTTTTCGCGCGCATCAAGACAGGTGTCCTTTTCGACATCCGCAACGCCCTGCATAGGGCAGTGCTCCATCAGGACTTCTCGCGCTGGTCGTCACAGGCCCAAGGCCAGTGGCTGTCGCGTATGGGCAACGACGTTGCCGAGTACGAGACCAACCTTCTCGACAGCATCCAGATGCTCATAGCGTCGTCGCTGACGATGCTTATCTATGTTGCTATGCTGGTCTATCTCAACTGGAGCCTCACGCTGATTGTCGTCGTTGTGATGGCTGTGGGCACCCTGCTGCTCTCGGCCAGCCGACGCCTCAAACGTGAAAGCCGACTCCTGCAGAGCCTCAATGGCGACCTGATGACCACCACGCAGGAAACTCTCGATTCGCTCAAGGAAATCAAAGCCGCCACGGCCATCGACTATGTCAACGGACGCCAGCAGCGCCAAAACAGCCATTTCACCGACCGCCGTATCCGCATCTACCGCCGTATCTATGCCGCCTCGCCGCTCAGCGATTTTGTAGGCAACGTCATTGTCGCCGTCATCCTTATCGTCGGGGCCGTCCACACCATCGGAAGCCAGTCGGCAGCAATGCCGCCATCGCTCTTTGTGTCGTACATAATGATTTACGTCCTTCTGCTTACGCCAATCAAGGATTTCAGCAACGCCATTGCCCAGCTGAAGAAGGGCAGGGGAGTGGAGGAGCGCATTGCCGAAGCCTGCGATGGACCCTATGACAGCACCGTGGAGCGCGACATTGCCCCCGACGGCGCAATCGAGTCCATAGAGCTCAAAGACCTCAGTTTCAGCTATGGCGGCAACAAAGTCTTCGACCGCCTCTCGCTCACGATGCCTATGCATTGCCACACGGCACTGACGGGAGCCAGTGGCAGCGGCAAGACCACTCTGGGACGCCTTCTCGCGGGCCTGCTGCAGCCGCAGGGCGGACAGCTGCTCGTCAATGGCCAGCCCGACACCGAAGGGTGGCGCACCTCGCGAATAGCCTATATCCCGCAGCAGCCTATGCTCTTCAACGACACCATCGAAGCCAACATCCGCTTCGGGCGTCCGTGGCTCACCGATGCCGACATCGAGCAGGCCGCTCACCTCGCCCAGCTCGACTCGGTGCTCGCCTCGCACAACGCAGGCCTCAAGACTGTCGTCGGTGACGGAGGCAGCCTCCTCAGTGGCGGCGAGCAGCAGCGCGTCAGCATAGCCCGTGCCCTGGCTGGCAATCCCTCGGTCGTCGTTATGGACGAAGCCACCGCGGCCCTCGACTCCGAGACCGAGCAGCGCCTCACGGCTTCGCTGCGGTCGTCGATGCGTGGGCGCACACTTTTCGTCATCGCTCACCGCGCTTCGACAATAGCATCGTGCGACAAAGTCATAAACCTCGAAAACCTCTGCTGAACAATGTCTGCCATCGCCAATAGAAGACTATGCTTTCAGGCCGTCGTGCTGCTCGCCGTGCTGCTTGCTGCGGTGCCGGCCGTGGCTGAGACCATACCCCTTCTGGCTCAGCAGACTGCGCCACGCACCGTGCAGCTCACTTGGACGGGTACATACGGCTCTGTAGTCGTCAGCCGCCAGTATCCCGACCAGCCGCAGTACGTCGACATCGGCGCCACGTCCGACAACTTCTGGACCGACCGCCAGCACCGTTCCGTATGCGGCGACACGGTGCGCTATATGGTCACCAACGGAACCGATACGGGCTATGCCGCTGTCTTTGTCAGCGACAGCGAGCCGACGGCTCCCGCCCAATGGGGCGTCGTCACGATGGACCACACCACGCAGCAAATCGTCCTGCAATGGACCGCAAGCACCGATACCGACATTATGGGCTACCTCATCTGCGAAGGAACGCCCAGCATCGCCATCGACACCGTCTTCGGGCGTCTCAACACGCTCTATGCCTACCCCTACGAGGACAGTGTGCAGGTCCACCAGTTCCGCATCTGTGCCTTCGATTCCTGTCGCCAGGCCTCGGCCCTGACGTCGCTGTGCAACAATATGGTTCTTTATATCGAAAGCGAGCCCTGCGGACAAAACGTCACGGCTACGTGGAA
This sequence comes from Bacteroidales bacterium, assembly GCA_017429685.1. Classification (GTDB taxonomy): domain Bacteria; phylum Bacteroidota; class Bacteroidia; order Bacteroidales; family P3; genus Colimorpha. The sequence goes on from JAFROL010000011.1 coordinate 6,927, forward strand.
CCGCTATTTCAATATGCCCTCCGAAGTAGGCAGCTATGAGGTCTGGGTCAGCGAAAACGACGGCCCATTCCTGCGCCGGGCGCAGGTCGGCGGTGAGGAGGCCACCAGCGCCACCTTCACCGTTGCGGTGGGATGCACAGTGATGCGCTCCTACGTCAAGGCCATCTCTTCCGACGGTGCCTCGACGGCCCTTTCCAACCTTGTGACCGTCGATTTCGAGGCTGCCGCAAGGCCTCAGTACCTCTACCTGCGGCGCGTGTCGGTCGACGACGGCAACACCTGTGTCCAGGTCGAAGGCGTCACCGAGCCTGGATGGGGCTCCTCCGACTTCAAGGTCTACCGCCGTGCGGGCAGCTCCAATCCGACGGTCGTGGGCCATTGCACCCCGACGCCGCAGGGCGAACTCTATTGGCAGGACTGCAGCGCAAAATACAACGAGACGGTCTACACCTACCTGCTTGCCGTCACCGACGCCTGTGGCCGCAACGAGATGCGCTCATCGCCGGCCTCGACCATCCTGCCCACCGTCGACGCCAATGGCGGCATCACCACCATCAGTTGGAACAACTATGAGGGATGGGAAGGCACAACAACCTACTGCGTCTACAGATCGTCAACGTCGCAACCGCAGTGGCAGCCAATAGCCGTCACGGCCACCAACAGCATCACCATCACTGACAATCATCCCCTCGGACAGAGCAACTATAAGGTTGTCGCCATCGAAGGCCCGGATTCGCGCTACAAGCACAACGATTCGGTCCAGAGTGCCATAGCGTCATATTGCCCACCCACCGACATATGGATGCCAAATGCCTTTACGCCAAACGAAAGCACCAACAACACTTTTGGACCGCATTCGCTGTTCATCAACCCCGAAGGCTATTCGTTCCTGATTTTCAACCGTCACGGTGTGCGCCTCTTCTCGACCGACGACCCAGCCCAGGCCTGGGATGGGCGTTACCGCGGACAGATGCAGCCCGCCGGCTCATATGTCTACACCATCACCTACCGGCAGAGCAACGGCGCCGAACGGCAGTTGACAGGCTCGTTCCTGATTGTTAATTAGACCCATAATATCAAATCCACTAATCCCGCCCAATGAGAGTAGCCATCTACACACGAACCCCCAACAACGAGCAGAACGAAGGCCGGCAGGCCCTCGAAACGGCTTTGCGCAGCCGCGGCATCGACATAGAACCCGACTGGAACCCCGAAACGCATATCGACCTGATGCTTTCCATTGGCGGCGACGGCACGCTGCTCAGCGCCGTCCACCGCATAGGCCGCTGCGGCGTGCCGGTGATGGGCGTCAACTTCGGCCATCTGGGTTTCCTCACCACCGCGGGACGCGACGACATCAATCTGCTGGCCGACAGCCTAATCGAAGGACGCTACAGCATCGAGAAGCGCTCGCTGCTGCAGGTCACCACCGACGACACGGTGCTCTACGCCCTCAACGAGGTCTACCTGCACCGCGGCGACCAGGGCCCGCTGCTGCACACGCAGGTCGAAGTCGACGGTTTTATGGTGGCCACCTACGTTGCCGACGGCCTCATCGTTGCCACACCCACGGGGTCCACGGCCTATTCCCTCTCTTGCGGCGGTCCCATCCTGGCCCCCGGGTCCGGCAGCCTGGTCATCACACCCATTGCGGCACACACACTGACGCTGCGGCCGCTGGTCGTCTCCGACAATTCGTCCATACGCCTCAGCAACACCGACGACAGGATGCTCTGCACCCTCGGTGTCGACTCGTATGTCACCACCCTGCGCGGACACAGCACCGTGCTGATAGGCAAGGCCGACTATTGCGTCAGCCTTGTCCGACTCGATCAACAGAATTTCTACACTGCCATCCGCAACAAACTTATGTGGGGACGATAGCAGCGGCTTGGCAACCGGCTAAGTGTCTGCTATTCGCCGGAATACGTCCGTCGGTGGCCCGTCCGCAGCCGCCCCTCCCGTTGGTAGTGGCCGCCCTGCAGCCTTTACGTCAGCGAAACGCATTCCATCGTCATAACGCGTTGATTGCAAATGTTCTTCCAGCAAGTCGGCGTCATCGTCCGGTTCGCCGCCCCCGTTGCCGACATATTGGCTTTGCGACGCCCTGCCGTTGCGGTCCACAACAAAACCCCACAGGAGCAACTCGCGTCCGGCCCAGTACTCGTTCAGGCTCATAGTCAGCCGGTTGCTGCGACGGTAGACAGGTGTCGACAGGTCAAAGTCGCCCAGCTCGGGGCAGTATGCTACAAGGTATACAAGGTCGTCCGGATGGACCGTGCGGTGCAGCGGATTCTTCTCGAAACCAATGCTTAACGTCGTCTCGTCAATCATTTGCGGCACCCCGAACGCCACCGGAGCCACAGGCCCGTCGGCAAGCATAAGGTTCTCGTAGTCAACCGACAGGCTGCTTTGGCACGCAGGCGTCTCACTTGCAAGGGCATCATCTTGCGGGCTGGAAACCTGCGCTTCAGGCCGTAGCGCGAAACAGCCCTTATTGATGCGCATAAAGTAGTTGCTTTCAGTCATTTGAACGTTCAGGCTTGCGTTCCGCAATCCTAATTTCAGGACCTTGCGGGCCCGCGCTGCAAAACGCACAATCTCCTTGAACAGTGCGCGTTGCTGCAGCTGTTCGGGCGTCTGTGCGTCGCGGTAGCGCGACGGCATCGACCGCACGCACATCCTTCCGCGCCACTGGTAGCCGACAACATTGCCCAGCCTTCCGCTGAAGCCATCCAAAAATCCGTGATTCGTTTTTCCCATAGTACTTTATAATTTAAAATTAATAATTAATAATTAAAATTCAATAGGTTACGTGCTCCGAGACTAACCTTCGCCACGTTTTTCATCTATTATAACGCTACCAAAGCCCTATTATTGTCTACCAGCGAAAATTTTTATAAAAGTTAAATTAGGCTTTGAGTGAACTTTGATAAGAAGATGGTGTTTGGAATCAGCAGGTTATGGTGGCCGCTTTTGGCATCGGAGCAAAGGGGTAGGGGTGTGTGTGCTGTGGGGAATATTTTTTTTCTGTGAATGGAAAAAAAATACTATCTTTACAAAATCAAATCTTTGTATAGTAATGGAGTTAAGCACGTATTTTCAGCCTGTTAGCCTCGATGCCGACGTTTTGCGTGAGGGCGATTTTTATGCAAACATCGCCTCGGCCACGCAAATCCATACGCCACAGAACGGTTTTCCGGACCTTGATGGGGCCACTTTGGCTATTGTGGGCATCTGCGACGACTGTGGCTCGCCGCACAACCGGGGTTGCAAGGACGGGCCCGACGAAATCAGGCGCTATCTGTATCGGTTGGCGCTGCCTGCCGAGACGTTCAGGATGGTGGACCTGGGCAATATCGAGTCGGGCAATACGCCCGACGACACGCGATATGCCGTTTCGGAGGTGCTCTACAAGCTGATTGAGAAGAATATTACGGTCATAATTCTTGGCGGAAGCCAGGACCTTTCGTATGCCAACTACAAGGCTTATGAGGTGCTGGGCCGTGTGGTGAACATCGCCAGCATCGACGCTATGCTGGACCTGGGGAGCGACACTATGCCTCTCGACAACCGCAACTGGATCAGCCACATCGTGGCGCAGCAGCCTAACTATCTGTTCAATTTTGCCAATATTGGCTACCAGACTTACTTTAACGGTTCCAGCCTTGTGAGGCTGATGGACGAGCTGGGTTTCGACGCCTACCGCCTCGGTGTGATTCAGGGCGATATGGTGCGTGCCGAGACGCTGGTGAGGTCGGCCGATATGGTGTCGGTCGACATCAGCAGTGTGCGGCTCAGCGACGCTCCGGGTCAGGAGCAGGGGTCGCCGCACGGCTTCTACGGCGAGGAGTTGTGCCGCCTGGCACGCTTTGCCGGAATGAGCGACAAGCTGTCGACGATGGGGTTCTATGAATACAACCCCCTCTACGACCGTCGTGGGCAGACGGCTCACCTGTTGGCCCACGCGATATGGTATTTTATTGACGGCTTCTGCAACCGCGCTGCCGATTTCCCGCATCGCGACAAGCATAACTACAAGCACTACCTTGTCAGCCTCAACGAGGGCGACTTCGAGATTTCGTTCTACAAGAGCAAGAAGAGCGACCGCTGGTGGATGGAGGTGCCCTATAGCGGCGAACGCCGCGAGGAGTACCAGCGCCACCTGCTGGTGCCGTGCACCTATGCCGACTATCAGCAGGCCCAGCAGAACGAGGTGCCGGAGCTGTGGACCAAGTACTATCAGAGGCTGAATTAGTTTCGGGGCCCTGTCTTTTTTGTTTTCCTGTCAAGACTCATTTATTAACCATTTTAATACATAAAACACAATGAAACACGCACGTATTCTTTTCCTGACGGCCATCGCTTGCGGCTGTCTTGCAGTGGGCTGTTCGAAGACAACCTACTATCAGGTATACCAGACTAATCCTGTCGACGGCTCGCAGTGTGAGCAGAAAGACGGAAAGCTTTGCCACGAGGCCGGCAACTGCCTGGTGCGTTACAATTTCTTCGACGAGAACGGCGACGCCGGCTTCTGGTTCACCAACAACACCGACTCGGTGGTGTATGTCAACCTGGCCGAAACGTTCTTCATACTGAACGGCAATGCCAACGACTACTATCAGGCTCGCGGATGGACCACCACAAAGTCGTCGACCATCACCATCTCGAAGCAGGAACGCAAAAACAAGAAGAAAACCAGTACCGAAAACCTCGAAGGTACAAGCACCAGCGAGATGAAGGCCAGCCAGGTGACGGAACGTGCCGTGGCTATGATTCCGCCCCACAGCACAAAATATTTCTCGGAGTACCGCATCTCTACTCGCGAAATGGAGCTCTGCGGCGTCAAGGACACCCCCAAACGCGGCAAACCTCTCGGCCTGTCGTTCACTGTGGACAATAGTCCGCTCACTTTCGGCAACTATGTGACCTATACCATCGGCGCGAAGGGCAACAAGAAACATATAACTGACAATTTCTATGTCAGCGAGATCATCAATGTGAACGGTGCCGCTATGTTCGAGACGGTGCGCGCCACCGACGCCTGCGGCAAGGAAAGCGGCGAAAAGGTGGAGCGTATGCGCTACTCGACACCCGACCGGTTCTATATCGTCTACAAGAGATAAACGGGCCATCGGAATGGTGCCAGAGGGCAATAGGGAACGGCATCGGCAAGAGCGGTTCCTTCTGACCCCTGGCACCATTAGCCTGAAATCGAAATCATTAACCTTAACAAAAACAGAAAACTCTTAAAAAAACAACATAATTTATTAACCCCAGGGGGTGCCCAACTAGGCCGTTGCGGCCAATGGCTGAGATCATACCCCTAGAACCTGATCCGGATAATACCGGCGGAGGAAAATTTTATGAAAAAACACCAGATTAGAATGGGTGCATTGAGCAAGATGCTCTGCACCGCGGCAGTTATGCTTGCCGCAACCAATGTCACTTATGGTCAAACCGACAAGCGCGACACCGTCAGGGTGCAGCAGCTGGAGAAGGTTATCATCTCCGACTCGCGCGTGAGCAACAAGGTGCCGCTGACTACCAGCACCGTGGGGCGTGCCGAACTGGGCGATGCCCGTGCAAGTGTGGCCCTGCCGTTTATGCTCGAGACGCAGCCTTCGGTCGTTGCCAGCGGCGAAAACGGCACCGTCGGTGCCACATCGATCCGTATACGCGGTGTCGATGCCAGCCGTATCAATGTCAACATCAATGGTATAACCCTCAATGACGCCGAGAGCCAAGAGGTGTTCTGGTACAACATCCCGAACCTTGGCGGTATGGCGCAGAACCTGCAGATACAGCGCGGTGTGGGTGCCTCTACGGGAGGCAGTCCTGCCTTTGGTGCGGCCATCAATATGCAGACCCTCAACGCCAACAGCAAGCCCTATGGCGAAGTGGATTTCGGTTTGGGTAGCTGGTCGACACGCCAGTACAGCGTCACGGCAGGAACGGGCATTGGCAAGCGTGGCCTTTCGTTCGACGTGGCTGCCAGCGGCCTGAACAGCGATGGCTATCTGCGTGGCGGTCAGACCGAGCAGCGCTCCTTGTTTGGCAACCTGTCGTGGTATGGCGACAACACGATTGTCAAGCTGCTTGCCATCGTTGGCGAACAGCATAGCGGCATAACTTGGAACGGCGCCTCGGCCGACGACCTCGATGCCGACCCGACTTACAATGATGCCGGTATGTTCCACCTCGACGGCAAAACGCTCTATTACGACAACGAGACCGACAACTACTGGCAGCAGCACTACCAGCTCTATGTGTCGCATTTTTTCAGCGACCGCTGGAGCATCAACGGCGCTCTGGATTTCACCCACGGCGACGGCTACTATGAGCAGTACAAGGAGGACAAGAAGTACTCGAAATACGGATTCTCGTGGGCTGGCAGAAGCGACTTCATCACCCGCAAGAACCTCGACAACAATGCCTATATGGCCAATCTGAACGTCCGCCGCACCGACTCGCGCTCCACGCTGTCGTTTGGCGACAACTTCCTGCTCTACAACGGCAAGCACTTCGGCTCTGTGATTTGGTGCCGCGATTCGGCGTTTGCCCCAGCCGAGTGGTATCGCAACTTTGGCGACAAGATTGACAATACGGTCTATGCCAAAGGTACTTACGATTTCGGCACCAACCTCAACGGCTATGCCGACTTGCAGTTGCGCTATATAAACTATAAGGTGTATGGTTTTGCCGACGACCTGTTTGATATGGATTTTGAAGAGAATTACTTGTTTTTCAATCCTAAATTCGGTTTGAACTACCGCATCAATGACAACCAGCGCACCTATTTCGTGGCGGGCATTATGGGCCGCGAGCCGCGCCGTTCGGACATCAAGGACGCCATCGGCAGCGGCGACACCATCAAGGCTGAACATATGCTCGACATCGAATTGGGCTACCAGATCCAGAAACCGCGCTGGAACTTCAGCATCAACGGCTACGCTATGCTCTACAAAGACCAGCTGACACCGAGCGGCGACATCAGCAGCAGCGGCTACGCCCTGATGGAGAATGTCGACAAGAGCTATCGCATTGGTGTCGAATTGGCCGGCGGCGTGAAAGCTGCTGATTGGCTGCGCTTCGATGCAAACCTGACACTCAGCCTCAATAGGGCTTTGGATTTCACTTTTGCCGACTTCAACGATGGCGACAGCATCACGATGGTCGTCTCCGGAACCGACACCTCGTGGACATCCCTCAACGTCACCAAGACCACCCCGTTGTCTTTCTCGCCTTCTGTCATCGGCTCGGCGATAGTCACTTTCACGCCTTTCAAGGACACCAAGCTGCAGCTCATAGGCAAATATGTGGGCAAACAGTATATCGACAATACCGGCCGCGACGTCTATGCCGTCGACCCCTATTTCCTCCTCAACCTGCGCGCTTCCTACACCTGGCATCTTCAGGGCGGCAATCAGCTCGAGGCCCAGTTGGTTGTTAACAATCTGCTCAACCACAACTATCGCCTTGGTGCCTGGGTTGGCGACTGGTATGACGACTGGAGCAGCACCACAGCAGTGTCCTACTATCACAGCGTGGGTTACCTGCAACAACCGGGACGCAACTTTATGTTCCGTCTGGTATACCGATTCTAATGTAAACAAATCCGTGGATTCGTGAATGACGCCTCTGCCACTAACGCATTCACGCACTAACGCAATCACCTCAGTATATGATTTCTGTCTTTGGATTTCAGATATCAGTCATTGACCTTGTCGGCTCGGTCATCGGCCTGTTCTATATCATCAGCGAATACAGGGCAGGCCGGTGGTTCTGGCCGCTTTGCCTGCTGATGTCTGCATTCTATATCGTCATCGATTTCAGCTCGGGCTATTATGCCAACGGCAGCATCTGCATCTACAATTTCATTATGGCCGTCTATGGCATTCTGGTGTGGAAAGGTGTGCTCCAGAGCAAAGAAAAGAAAGAGCGTCCCTTTGGTAGCTGTCCGAGGCGGCATTGGCCCTGGATCATCGGCGTTACGGCATTGCTGTCGGCCTTGTTTTGGTGGCTCCTCGACGTGCTTGGCGAGAGCCAGTTTCCGGCACTCGACGGCATCTCGTCGGCACTGACCATCGTTGGAATGTGGATGCTGGCGCAGAAATGGTGGCAGCAATGGTTCTGCTGGATGATAGTAGAACCGCTGATGGTTGTCCTGTTCTGGCTTGGCGGCAACTACGCGTCGGCGGTTCTGTATGTCGTCTATGAGGTGTTCTGCATTCTGGGAATCATTTCGTGGTATAAGAAATACAAAGCAAATGAATAAAGCATTCATATTGGCCAACGGGGCTTTCCCGAGCCGCGAGGAGGCCCTGCAGGCACTGCTGCAGGCCAACACGGTTATCTGTTGCGACGGAGCCTACAACAAGCTTGTCGGCAGCCAGCTTTTCCTGCGCGCTGCGGCAATTCCGCAGGTTTATGTGGTTGGCGACGGCGACTCGCTTGGCAGCGTTGTTCCGCCGTTTCCCACAACCTTTGTCGACAAATATAAGGACCAGGATACCAACGACCTCACCAAGGCGGTGCGGTACGCTCTGTCGCTTGGCGTCGAGCGGCTTGTGATTCTTGGTGCCACAGGGCTGCGCGAGGATCACACTTTGGGCAACATCAGCCTGCTGGCCTCATATGCAGGGATGCTTACGGCGTCTGGCAAACCGCTGACGGTGAGGATGTATACCGACTATGGCTTTTTCACTCCCGTCATTGCCAGTGCCACGCTTCCCAGTTTTGCACGCCAGCAGGTGTCGCTCTTCTCGCTCGACGAGGGCCTGGTGGTCAGCGTCAGCGGGCTCAAATATCCCATTGACGGACGTCGCCTGCACTACTGGTGGGAAGCTACGCTGAACGAAGCCCTTGGCGACAGTTTCTCCATAACCCTCGAGGGGTCAGGAACAGTGCTTGTCTATCAGACGCACGAAGCCAAATAGTGAGTTATTTTGACGCAAAAAATAAGGAGAGTCGGCACGTCGTCGGCTCTCCTTTTGTTTATTAAGTAATTAGTCAAATTTATTTGACATTTATGGTAATTCACGGACATTTACGGTCATTCACGTTCAAAAAAATAATTTCTGATTAATTCCTGGCCAATTTATGGTAATTCCTGTAAAAAGAAAATGAAAGTTATTTTTGA
>JAFROL010000012.1 GCA_017429685.1 Bacteroidales bacterium
AAAAAGAGGTGTGTTTTTTTGTAAAGAATTGATAACTACCCAAATGATCATTTGAAATCGTCGCGCACTAAAAACTGCTTAAATTTACTAATAATCATATAATTACATCAATAATTTATGTTTTTTAATGGATGTTAATGATCTATAAATAAAAAAAAGTGTATATTTGCATATAGAAATGATATACGAAAGCTATATGATTTTCTTGCGAACGTGCTAACTTTTAGATAGTTTGTCGGCAAGAAGAATTTGTCATATATAATGAAAAAAAGCATTATACATATAAAAAATTATCTTATTTCATACTTGTTCCTGCTGGTCTTTTTGTTGGGCTGCGGAGCCATCAAAGCTCAGACGGATTACTCGGGAATATATTATATTGCAAGCACTGGTTACAATTCCGCCAACCCTACGACCAACTATTACCTCTGTCCAACGGAAGGATGGTGCTATTATCAGGCCCCCGACGACTTTACCAGCCAAGCAAACGAGACGCCCTTCCTCACAACGCACCGATGCCGCGACGGGAACTATGACGTAAACGCAAAAGCAGTGTGGTATGTCGAGAAACACCCCACAGAGGATTATTACTACATCCGACGTGTCTCAGATGGCAAATATATCGTTTTGAACGGCCAGATCAACACGACTGGTGATGCCAACCGAATGCGTGTGCACCTGGAGGCACTGGCAGAGCCCGACGACAAGGCTCTTTTTGCCCTGTTGCCCGATCCGGATGGAACGGCTTTGAACATCAAGCCCAAAACCCTTAGTACCTATCTCACCGTCAACGGTGGCAACGACAACAGCCTTGTAGGCGTCTCGGGCAAGACTGGTGGTCCAACTGGCTATGTCAACACCAAGGGTATCATCGGTATATATGCAACGCGAGACAACAATTCGAAATTCTATCTTGAGAATGCCGCCATCCACTCACCTGTTATCACCAACAATCACGATGGTACATTCACTATTACTGCCGAGGCGGGAGCAACCATCTATTATACTACCGACGGAACCACCCCTACCTTGTCTACTCCTAACATCGGTTCAACGCCAGTCACTATCTATCAGACAGAAAGTTTGGCCATTATCAAGGCTATGGCACACATAGCAGGCGATCCTTTCCCGTCGGATGTCACTACATACAATCTCCCTGTCTGCGAACGCCCTAACATCGTGGTGAACAACAGTGATATCACTATATCCTGTGCCACCTTGGGGGCAACCATCCACTATTCCACCGATGGCAGCGAGCCAACCAATTTGTCACCGACCTATAGTGGCTCTTTCAATCTTGGCAGCTCCACAATTGTCCGTGCCATCGCTACAAAGGCAGGTTACCGCAAATCCAACGAGGCTGTGTATCTTCCACCTCTCACAGTGCATTCATCAAGCGAAATGGTGGATATGAGCCGCCGATATTTCCTTGCCAGTGACTTTATTTCCACGGCTTCGATCGGCACCAGCGATAATCCCTTTACGGGAGTCATCGATGGCCAGCTGAACACTGTCAGCGGTCTCGACCATCCGCTTGTGGCTTATGCTGACGGGGCGACGATAAAGAATGTATTTGTTGACAATGTGAACATCAGTGGCGGCACCAATGTCGGTGCAATCTGCAATGAAGCAACGGGTTCCACCCGCATATACAACTGCGGTGTGTTGGCCAGCAATAGCACGGTGGCAAAAGACGCTGACGGATATGACGTCATTACTTCGTGCAGCAGCACCATCAGCGGCAGCGGATATGTAGGTGGCATCGTGGGCCTTCTGGACGGCACTTCGCGCGTCATCAACTGTTTCAGCTATGCCAATGTCGCGAGAGGCAACTATGTGGGCGGCATATTGGGTTACAACAATGTGGCAACCACTGCGAACAGCCTTAATACGATGGTGATGAACTGTATGTTCTATGGTGAAGTGAGTGGTGCATCGATTGCTCCCATCTACAACGGTGAGATTATCACCAACGACGGCGATGCCAGTGGCGTCAACAACTTCAACTACTTCCGCATCGAAGCGTCATACATTCAGAATAACAACATTGCCAAAGTCTATAACTGTGCACTTGGAGCCGAGACACGCTTCCTGCAGCGCTTTGAGTTTTACCGTCACTTGCTCAACAGCAACCGCGAACTTGCTGCCTGGTGGGCCACGGGTGATGCTGCAAACAAGGACGAGATGATGAAATGGGTGATGGAACCCAGCCAGATAGGAACCACCATACCATATCCTGTCCTTAAAACTCCTGGCAGATATGCTTCGGTGGTCAACTACACTCCTAATTCGACTGCCTATGATGTGGCGCACCGCTGTCAGGGGCGTAAACTGACCGGCGAAGGCGACAATGGTGTGTTGCACGTCACCATACAAATGGGAACGGGGGGCGCACAATTCACTGCTCCGACAGGTGCCGGCCTAAAGCCTGGCGAATCAGGTGTGCTTGATCTTATTATCACCGACAAGGATTTTGAGCACTTCAACTTTAACTACGGCAAGGTGCAGCTGCCATACTATAATGACTACTGCAACGGCAACTATACGGGAAACCGTGTGGTCACCGGTTGGAAGATTACCAGTATCACTGGTGGCACAGCTGGCAGTTTCACTACAGGCGATGATGCTCCAGCCTATAATTTTGCCGACCGTAAATGTACCGGCAAAGACCTCTACAGCGTCAGCGGCCGTGTGTTCAATCAGGGTGCCTACTGGGATGTGCCCGAAGGGGTGACGGCCATCACAATCCAGCCATACTGGGGCAAGGCTGTTTATCTGTCCGACGCTTACTGGGATGTGACCTATAAGAATGGTACTGGAAATGATTTTACTAAAGCAGGATATATAAATGATGCTATGGCCACTCCCATCAATGTCACTACCGTTGGTGGAAGTCAGCGCTATAATAATGGTGTATCTACCTTCAATGGCCAGATTGTTTTCACCTCAATGAGCGACGCTATCTCAAGTTCGAAAGATAATGGTCTTTTTAAGGGGGCTACAGAGAGTGCCAGTCATACAGTTTATGATTATGCCGTGGTGCTTGTGGGCAATTATCACCATACTTCCGCCCCAGAAGCAAGTGAAGGAAAGCCCTATACGGTTACCTCTATTGACTTGGATGGCGACAATGAACCGGACTATTCTTTATTGCTTCGTTTTAACAGTCGTTTAGGCTTCCATCCGGTAAGATATGATTTCTTAAACTTGATAGGCCTTGGTATGGCACAGAAGACTACAGGCGGCACAGGTTCATACAATCTGGGTATTATGCAGCCCAAATATTGGTTTGAGGTGACCAACACAGCCCTCTTCCGCGTTACCCAGTTTGAATACAGTGGAAATGACAGGGTCAAGAAACCCTATATCCTACAGGGCGGTGTCATTGAGCAATGGGTTACACAGCAGCAGGATGCAGGAGACAGAGTTTTGTATTTCCACGTGGGGGGCAATGTGTGGTTTAAGGAGTTCCACCGCGGTAGCCACCAAGACCATACAAACAGGAGCACTCCACATCCGCCAATATCAGTCACAGGAGGAGACTTCGACAAATTCTACCTCACCGGATTCTATCAGTCGCAGGCCAAAATATACGATGACAACGCCGAATGCTATATCAATGGCGGAAGGTTTGGCGAGATGGCCGGTGCAGGAATGGAAGGCATAGGAACCACTGCCGGCAAGGGTAATATTACTTGGATTATCGACAATGCTGATATCGATGAGTTCTATGGAGGTGGCATCAACTTTGACAAGCCTGTTTTTGGCAATATAAATACAACCATCTCAAACAGCAACGTGCGACAGTACTGCGGTGGCCCAAAATTCGGCGATATGAAAAACGGACGAACTGTCACCACAACCGCAACCAACTGTGTTTTCGGCACCTATTTCGGTGCTGGCTATGGCGGCAACTCATACAGCCGTTATGCTCCGGCTAATAGAAACAATATAATTAATTTGCCAGGTAATGGTAAGCTTCCTGGAAATAATAGTGAAGTGAGATATTTTAATTCCTGGAACGAATGGGTGCAGGAAGAGTATACGCAATCTTATAACAGTACATACGGCGGTATCTCTACTCAGATTGATTACCAGTTTATTCCGATGTCAAGCAATGTCGAAAATGTGGCCCGTCTATGGGTTGAATTTGTCGGTTTCTCGCTGGCAACGACACACAATGTTACATCGGTGCTGAAAGGTTGCACCATTTTAAATGATTTCTATGGCGGTGGCAGCCTTGGCAAGGTTGAAGGTCCTGTGACATCCACGCTCGACAGCTGCATTGTGCACGGAAGTGTTTTCGGCGCCGGCTATTCGGCATCACTACCTACGGTAGAAGTTGATCAAATAGGTTTCCAAACAGAACCATACTATTATGAAAGTCTTGGTACTTATCGTACAGGTGTCAAAGGCCCGACGACAACTTACAGATGGGAGCACGCTGAGTCTTTCGGCATTGACAATACCAACCACATATTATATACCACTGTAGATCTCGACGGCCTTGGCAAAGTTATAGGCGATGTGGAGTTGAGAGTTTATGGCAAAACAAAGGTGTTTGGCAGTGTCTACGGCGGTGGCAACCAAGGTGAGGTGGAAGGTAATACAAAGGTGATAGTTAACGGAACGGGGTTGTGAAAACGGAGAACGGAAAGCGGAAAACGGAAAACGGGCTGACGCGGTAGCCACTAACGCATTAACACATTCACACATTAACGCATTCCCACACTAACGCATTAACGCATTCGCATTCATTTTCCTTTGTAAAGTTCGAAGACGTTCATCGAGGTCCATTTGGTTGGGCGGACGTTGGCATCGCGCAGGGTGGCATCATATTGCATACGGCTGCCGGCCAGCGTTTTGTCGACAAAGGCGTCGAACTCCTGTATGGTGTAGTTCATCAGTCCTGACACCTCGTGGCCTATGCCTTCGTAGATGAAGTACCAGTGCGGATAGCCCTTCTTTTCGAAGAGACGGTGCAGTTTCTTTGGCCCGTAGAGACCCGAGTGCAGCAGGGGAGGAAACTTGCGGTAGTTCACTATCTTGTCCTTGTCGCCGTGAAGGAAGAAAGTGGGGGCCGGAGCCGAGTCGTAGTGCGCGCGCTTGCCGTCGCAGTAGACGGCACCCGAATAGGCCACCACGGCGGCGGGCCGCCATCCGGCAGGCAGGGCTGCGGCAGGGGCAAGGCAGTTGGCGCGGCAGTAGTCGAGCTGCAGCACGCTGATGGCGCCGGCACTGCTGCCACTGAGCACGATGTGGCGCGGGTTGACACCCCACGCGTCGGCGTTGCGGCAAATGTATGCCACGGCATCGGCGCAGTCCTCGGCTCCGATGTTGATGGCGTCGCGGAAGATGCGCTGCATATTGGTGAGGCGAATGGTGTCGCCTTTGACTTCGCGCAGGTGCAGGCGGTAGTCGATGGCTACGGCCGTGTAGCCTGCGTGTGCCAGCTGCTGGCAGAAGAGGCGGACATTGAGGTCGGTGCGCGAGCCGTTGACGAAGCCGCCGCCGAACATAAAGATGACGCAAGCCGAGTCGGGCCGCGCCTCGTCGGGCGTGTAGACGTCCATCATCAGCGGTTTGTCGCCACGGACGACGTATTGGTAAGTCTTCGGAACGATGCTGTCACGATAGATTTTGCGCACGGGACCTGCAGCTTGCGCGTAGACGGGCAATAAAATGACGAGTAACAGAATGAATGTGAGTCGTTTCATTGAAACTAAAGTTAAAGTTAAGGTTAAAGTTAAGGTTAGAATTTGTAGTGTACGCCGAATCCGGCGCTGAAGCGGTCGTAGTTGAAATAGTTGTCGTCGGTGGGCCATCCGCTGAGGGCGGCGTAGGCCAGGTTGAAGCAGAACTTGAACTTGGGCCAGCCGAAGCGGAACATCAGCTGGGGCTGGAAGACGAAGGTGGGTGCGTCGTGTCGGATTACAAGGCTCTCGGTGCCGTCGCTGGCCACCTGGTATTTGTCGAACTGGGGTGTCATCAGGCCGCACTTGATGCCGAAACCGAGGTCGATGCAGTCGTCGTCGAGGCCTGTCCAGCCGAAATTGATTTGGCTGAAAACAAGGTTATAGTGTCCTTCGGTGCGGTAGGTGTTGTTGACAAGATTGGTGACGGTGTCTTGACGCGTTGAACCGTAGGCGTAGCCAACGTAGCATTCAAGAACACTCATTCCGAAAGGGAAATAGGTGCCTGCAGCCCCCTGGATGTGGTAGATGCCAGCGTCGGTGAAGCTGGCCGAGGCCTGTACGCCCAGCATATTGAGTGGCGCGTATGCCACCGTGGCGTTGACGGCCGGAGCCGCCAGCAACGGTGCCGACATCGAAAAGGAGCCGTCGACGTGCAGGTCGCCCTGCTCGCGCAGCAGCGGTATGTCGGTGTTGTGGGGATGGTAGACTACACAGCTGGCGCAGAGCAACGTGGCAAGGATTGGCAGAAGGATTCTTTTCATTTTTGTTTCGATTTTGGTTCTTTTCTTTGAAATAGTCGTTTTCCAGCCTCAGCATAGTGCAAACACTACGTGACTTGCCCTCTGCTTTTGGCTTATCGAAAACGTTGTTTTTTGTTTTCTGCAGTAGGCGAAAGAATGGCTTTGTTGTGTGTAAGCTTTTGTAAGGCTGAGTGTTGCGTTTTATTCTTTCGGCCTTTGTGCAATGCAAATATAACATATTTTTTGTAAATGGAGTGTATGCGCGTCGGTATGAATTCGACTGGGCTGCAAAAACATCTACTGACACGTAATGGCAGATAGTGGTGGCAGTTATCCCTTTGGCGACTGACAAAATGTCAGTTTTTAGGACACGGTGTCGCTTGGCATTGTTCTTGATTGCTTCTGTTTGAATTTCCGCCTGAAGCGGAGTTCCACAATCAACAATGTTTCACGAAAAAAATAAAAAAACAATAAATTATGGGAAAAATCATTGGTATAGACTTAGGAACGACCAACAGCTGCGTTAGCGTTATGGAAGGCAATGAGCCTGTGGTCATTATGAACAGCGAAGGCAACCGCACCACCCCGTCGGTGGTCGGATTCCTCGAAAACGGCGACCGCAAGGTGGGCGACCCCGCCAAGCGTCAAGCCATCACCAACCCTCACAACACGGTCTACTCGATCAAGCGTTTTATGGGCGAGAGTTACGACCGCGTGCAGAAAGAGATTGAGGCTGTGCCTTATAAGGTCGTCAAGGGCGACAACAACACGCCCCGCGTCGACATCAACGGACGCCTCTATACTCCGCAGGAAATCAGCGCAATCGTTCTTCAGAAGATGAAGAAGACTGCCGAGGACTTCCTGGGCACAGAGGTGACCGAAGCCGTCATCACCGTGCCGGCTTACTTCAACGACAGTCAGCGTCAGGCCACCAAGGAGGCAGGCGAAATTGCCGGTCTGAAGGTGCGCCGTATCGTCAACGAGCCTACGGCCGCCGCTCTGGCCTACGGCCTCGACAAGAAGAACAAAGATATGAATGTGGCCGTCTTCGACCTCGGTGGCGGTACGTTCGATATCTCGATTCTGAACCTGGGCGACGGCGTGTTTGAGGTCAAGTCGACCAACGGCAACACGCACCTGGGCGGCGACGACTTCGACCTGAAGATCATCAACTGGCTGGCCGACAGCTTCAAGAGCGACAAGGGCATCGACCTGCGCAAGGACCCGATGGCAATGCAGCGCCTGAAAGAGGCTGCCGAGAAGGCTAAGATCGAGCTTTCGTCGAGCCAGGAGACCGAAATCAATCTGCCTTACATCACCGTTGCCGACGGCGTGCCGCAGCACTTGGTGATGAAGCTGACCCGCGCCAAATTCGAGCAGCTCTGCGACGACCTGATCCAGGCCACCATCGAGCCCTGCCGTCAGGCTATGAAGGACGCTGGACTTACGAACAGCGATATAAATGAAGTTATTCTGGTGGGCGGTTCGACCCGTATCCCCGCCGTGCAGAAGAAGGTCGAAGAGTTCTTCGGCAAGACTCCCAACAAGGGCGTCAACCCCGACGAGGTGGTCGCTATCGGCGCTGCCATCCAGGGCGGTGTGCTGACTGGCGAGGTGAAGGATGTGCTTCTGCTTGATGTCACTCCTCTTTCGCTGGGTATCGAGACCCTCGGCGGCGTGATGACCCGTCTGATCGATGCCAACACCACCATCCCGACCAAGAAATCGCAGGTCTTCTCAACTGCTGCCGACAACCAGCCCGAGGTCGAAATCCACGTCCTGCAGGGCGAGCGCCCGATGGCAGCCGACAACAAGACCATCGGCCGCTTCCACCTGGCCGGCATTCCGCCAGCACCGCGTGGAGTGCCCCAGATTGAGGTCACATTCGACATCGACGCCAACGGCATCCTCAACGTCAGCGCTTTGGATAAAGCAACAGGCAAGAGCCAGAATATCCGCATCGAGGCTTCGAGCGGCTTGAGCGACGACGAAATCAAGCGTATGAAGGCTGAAGCCGAGGCTCACGCTGCCGACGACAAGAAGGCCAAGGAGGAAATCGAGAAGATTAACGCTGCCGACAGTATGATCTTCCAGAGCGAGAAGAACCTGAAGGACTACGGCGACAAGCTGCCCGCCGACAAGAAGAGCGCCATCGAGAACGCCCTCAACGAACTGAAGGCCGCCCACAACGCCCGCAACGTCGCCGGCATCGACCAGGCTATGGAGAAGATTAACGCCGCTTGGCAGGCCGCCAGCCAGGATATGTACAACGCCCAGCAGCAGGCCGGCCCCCAGAACCCCGGCCAAGGCTTCCAAGGCAACCCCAACGCCGGCCAGCAGAACAACGGTGGCTCAAATAATGATACCGTCGAAGATGCTGATTACGAAGAAGTGAAGTAAAGAGCCGGTGGCTCTTTACGATAACAAAGCGGAGAAAGACACCCTCGCGGTGTCTGCGGCCTCCGGGACCGCCCCGCGGATTCGAATACCGCGGTAAATTCAGAAGCTTTACAATCACAACCAGCAAAAAGAGGTGCAACAGCAAGTTGCGCCTCTTTTTTTTGCTGTCAAGGCAATAATGCCAAACAATTTGCGTTGTACAAGAAAAAAGGAGGAGTATATATGATGACATCGGCACAACAAAATGCGATGAACACAGAACTGTGGCAAAGTATCGGCTACATTGCCGATGACGAAGCACTTATGCGCCGTCTGACTCGTTACGCCAAGAAACTGGCCAAAGAGAAGGATCCGTCTCTTATGACCAAAGAGGAGTTCTTTGCCCGTGTGGATGCAGCAAAAGAGGGCCCCTCATACGAACTGCAGGAAGGTGAGACCATTGAAGACCTGATTAAACGTGTTGGATAATGGCGTACAAAATCCGCCGCAACGGGATGCGGATTATGAAGAAGTTAAGTGAAAAAAGCTTCACTAATAATGAAATAGAGGTGCAACAGCAAGTTGCACCTCTTTTTTTTGCTATGCGGAGAAAAAGTTGTATATTTGCCGCAAAATATGCGGAGAATAACAATTGTATAATCCGCACAAAAACAATGGAATATGTATATATGGGAACATAAAGATTGGCCTAAATTCAAGTGGGATGAGCAGAAAATCAACGAATTGCTGGTGCAAGTGAGGTATCGGCAAGGCAGACTTTTGGGAATGGCAGATACCCTTGGGTTCGATGTGAAAAGTCCCGTTGTTCTTGATACAATGACATCGGATGTCATAAAGTCGTCGGAGATAGAGGGCATCGCCTTAAATGCTGACGATGTACGCTCGTCGGTGGCTTGGCAATTGGGAATTGACCGCGTAGGAGTGCCTTCTTCTGACCGCTATATTGAAGGGGTGGTGGATGTTATGTTTGACGCTGTGCATCATTATGACGACCCTTTGACGCAGGAACGGCTGTTCCGTTGGCATAGTGCTTTGTTTCCGAATTCCAACCGATTGGCACACATCACTGTTGGAGGCTGGCGGAAGGGGGATATGCAGGTGGTGTCTGGGCAGTATGGCAAAGAAAAGGTCCATTACGAGGCACCTCCCAGCAATGATGTGCCGCAGATGATGGACGAAATGTTGCTCTGGATAAATACCACAGATTTGGATCCAGTGCTCAAAGCTGCCATCGCCCACCTGTGGTTTGTCAGCATACATCCTTTCAGTGACGGCAATGGCCGTCTGGCCAGAACCATCACCGATATGCTTTTGGCCAAATCAGATGCTACGTCCTACCGTTTTTACAGTATGTCGACACAGATTGCTTTGGCCCGAAAAGAGTATTACGACATATTGGAGCAAACTCAGAAAGGGACGCTCGACATCACCGCGTGGCTTTTTTGGTTTCTTGGCAGGATGATGATTGCTGTCGACACTGCAATGAAAACTATAGAGCACACACTGAATAAAGCCTCGTTCTGGGAGAGCCACCGTCACGTGTCGATGAACGAACGGCAGACCAAGATGGTCAATATGCTGTGGGATGGTTTCGATGGTAAATTGACCTCATCCAAATGGGCAAAAATAAACAAATGCTCTCCCGACACCGCCTTGCGCGACCTACAAGACCTTGTTGCAAAAGGCATTCTTGTCCGCACCGACTCGGGCGGCCGCAGCACCGGGTACGATCTGGTGAAATAGTTATTGATAAATAGGAGCGCCAAAGTTGACGCTCCTTTCTTTATGCCTTCTTGGTGGGCTCTGGGTGAGTTATTATTCTACACTCCTCTCAAGTCGAGCGAAATGCAAATCCGCCACAACGGAGTTATTCGTAAAACTCGTACTCATATTCGTATTTAAACCCACTGGTGTATCCATTGCCAATGTCTCTCTGCTCGTAAAACAACTGTTCTACAAGGTTACCTAAAGTATCATATTTTGTTTTTATACGTTTTTTTCTATAATCAGAATTAGGGTTATCTGTGGTATATTCTTCAACAATATGCCCTTTTGCATCTCTTGTCACGGAAATGAGACTTCTCGTTGTTATTGCCCAATTGTATCCAAAGTATTTATATTTGAGCGTAATCTTTTTTCCATTTTCCGAAACAGTATAGATATAGTCACAGGCAGAACTCCCGTTATAATACATTTTGATAATACGAGGAATATTGCCTTTTTCACCCCATGTAATATGATACTCAATAACATCCCAGAAACTCCATCGACCCGTTTTAAATTTTATTTTAGAAAGATGACCTTTCCCATCATAAAAGAGTCTGGTGTCAAGATAGAATCTTTCGTCAGGATGATTGTTATTGATAGCGGTAAGTCGTCCTGTTTCATCATAAGAAAATGTTTTTTCTAAATCTGGTTCAAGTTTATATTCTCTTGAAATAAAAGATGGGGTAAAGCTGCGAATACTTGTAATTTTGCCCGTGCTGTCATATTCAATGGTAATTTGATATTCACTGACATCACTGATAGCCATTGTCTCATTGAAAAGGTCAAAGCCTATTCGGCGTGCATTTATTTTGACTGTTTTTGTTTTTGGTAAATATTTAGGAAGTGTCTGATTTGCAAAAGTAGGGCATATTAAGTAATCGGCTGTCCAAAATCCGGAACTGGCATCCATAATACCATCTACGAATATATCCACGTCACTTTCAAATAGTGTACTGTTCAATTGACCATTGCGGGTGATGCCAATTTGGGCATTGGCGCTGAAGGTTGCCAACAGCGAGACTATCAAAACGATTAAAGCTATATTTTTCATAAGGATTAATATTTATAGGTTTCAGGAAATGTTTCGTTGTGGCTAGATTTGTTTAATGAGTAGAATTTCAGATATACAATATGCTCGCCTTTTTGATTCTCAACATTGAACTTCTTTCGAAGGTTTCTGCTTGTTTTAGGAGTGGATGCTTCCAAAATATTAACGAGATAACGAAGAACATCGCCCTCTTCAAGATTCGTCAGCTTTTTAAGATCGGTTTCGTAATAACGGTTCTTTGCCTTAAACTCAATGATGGCTACAATTTTCTCATTCTGCCAGATAGTCATATCGAAATTGCCAGAACGTTTGCGTTCTCCTGTATTATTATACCAGCCTACAGTTGGCGTTTCTACAGAATAACGCAAATCCAATTTCTTTACATCTGCGTTTTTGTTGAATTCTTCAACGAACAGAAATCTAAGTTCTTGTTCACTCAAGCGGATTTTGTTTTCGTTGGAGCCATGATGGTACGACGGAATGCACAACCTTGTGTTTCGTGCAAATCCATTTTTGTTTTTAAAAAGTGCTTCAATGGACTTAAAAGTGCTGTCAATCACATTGTCGATGACTTGTTGTTTTTTTTGTTTGTTCATATTATTGAATATTTTGTGTGTTAATAAACTATCGGCTTCCGGCCGTAGAGCCGGAAGCCGATGTCGGGGTAAGGATATGAAAAAGGCGCGAAACCTTCGTCTGTAAAAGCAATCCTTATTTCTTGATTAGGTGACTGGTAATTACCTTGGGGCAAATAAGGAACGAACATTTCACGCCAAAGCGTGAACCTGTCGTTACTCATTCATGCCCCTTTTATTTAGATTACCAGTCTTCAATCAAGGCGAACAAGCACTTCAAGCTCTATCTATTTCTTTTCTATTTCTACGTTTTATGTCATATTCATTTTATCATTTTCACGTTGCAAAGAAGTATTATTTTGTCATAGTGATAATCTTGCAGACAAGTGCCTCTACGCGGGGAAGATAGCGTTTCACATCCTCTTCTGTTGCATCAATAAAATCATCATAGTCACTGCCCTGCCTGAACGCAAAAACATTCGAGAACAAAGCTCCATCTTCTCTGGACAAAGGGCCTTCCTTGACATATTTGAGGTTGAAGAGGGCTATAACGCCTTTGTGTGTGCCAACTTTATGCCCATCGTGAATAAGCAATGCGGAAGCGGCATAGTACAGCGCATAATACATCCTGTTGGCAATTATGCTCCACAATTCCAATGGCAGAACCTTTCGTATGTCGTCCAATGCGGCATTCGCTTTCTCTATGCGATAGAGTACAATCGCGTGGCGTTCTTCGTCGGATAAACTCATAGTTGTATTCCTTCCTCTCTAACGTTATATTTGAATAATGATGGCGGGGCACTGTCCCATTGGTCTTTAGTGTATACCAGAGTGTTGATCTCCTCACCAATATCCTGTCCTTTGTCCCACAATTCGTAGGCAATTGCATAGCGTTCGTCGTGGGGCATCGGAGGCTTGTTGAGCAACACCACAATATCCCAGTCCGAATCCTCGCGTGCATCACCACGGGCACGAGACCCGTAGAGTATGATGCTGGCGTCGGGTTCGGAGCTACGTATTGTGGTACGTATCAAATTCAAAACTGAACTCCTGGTATTCACAATGCTATGTTTTTTATTATGTCGTATTGTTATTATCGTTTCGCGCTGCAAAGATACAAAGATTATTTTATTAGGCAAAATTTTTCCCAAATCATCGGTTCATCGTGCCCCATCAAATAGATATTCTTACTGGAGGAAGTGGTGGTCAGAGCGTAAAGCGATGACGGCCGCTGCCGAGGGTCTTTATATCGTGGTTGCCGTCGGCGGTGGGCAGGTGGACTTCGGCGGTGGTGTTGGGCGGGATGACGACGGTCCATTCGATGCCTTTGCCGGTACGACGCCAGTGGCTCTCGATGGTGCCGCTGACGGAGCGGTAGGTGCAGTCGACGCGGTTGAGGCCTTCGATGAAGGTTGGGCGGAACTGTATCTTGCTGTATCCAGGCTCGAGGGGGCGGATGCCGGCAAGGTATTCGTATTCCCAGATGAGGAGGTCGCCGAGGAGCATCACGTGGTTGGCGCTGTTCATCGAGGGGTCGCCGGTGTCGCCATTCCAGAGCTCCCAGATGGTGGTGGCGCCGCGCCGGGCCATATATCCCCACGAGGGGTAGGTGGTGTCGGTGGCCAGATGGAGGGCGAGGTCGGCGCGGCCGTAGTGGGTGAGGGTGCGCATCAGCTGCTGTATGCCGACCACGCCGGTGCTGACGTGTCCACCGAAGTCGCGCTCGGTCTTGCTGATGATGTTGTCGAAGACTTTGTCCTCCAATTTGTTGGGCACCATACCGAACCATAGAGGCAGGATGTTGGCGGTGACGGTGCCGTTGGCGTAGTTGCCCGTGAGGGTGTCGAGATAGCGGCTATTATAGACGGCTGTTATGGTGTCGAATTCTTGCTGGAAGAAGTCGGCATCGTCGTCCTTGCCGAGCCGGATGGCGAAGCTTTTCATTATGTTGCAAAGGTAGCAGTAGAAGGGCGTGGAGATGGCGGCGGCCTCGGTGATGCGGCTGGGGTCCTTGGAGTGGATCATCTCGGGGCTCTCGGGCGGCATACACCAGTCGCCGTAGCAGTCGCGCGTCATTATGCCCTCTTTGCAGTACCACAAGCGCATATGCAGCAGCCATTTGCGCATAGCGTCGTAGTGGCGGCGGATGGGCTCGATGTCGCCGAAGCGGGTGTAGAGCATATCGGCCACGGTGATGAAGGCGCCGGGCCAGGTCATATTGTCGGTGTAGTTGCGCCAGTAGGCGGGGGCGACGTCGCTGAGCTGTCCGTTGGGCCACTGGCAGTCCTCGAGGTCCTGCAGCCACTTGGCGTAGAGGCGGTGGTTGTCGAAGAGGAAACTCTCGCCGTAGCAGCCGGTGGTGCGGTCGCCGGTCCAGCCCATACGCTCGTCGCGCTGGGGACAGTCGGTGGGCATCGAGCGGTAGTTACCGCGGATACCCCAGAAGGCGTTGCGGTGCACGGCGTTGATGATGTCGTTGTCGGTCTCGAAGGTGGAGGTTGAGGCCATCTGGTCGTAGAGTACCAGTCCGGTGAAGTCGCTGAGACTGGGCTTGCTGTCTTCGGGCAGGCCGCTGATTTCTACGTAACGGAAGCCGTGGTAGACGAAGTTGAATGTGTGATTGTGTGAATGCGTTAATGCGTTAGTGGCTGCCGCGATGTAGCGGTCGGTGCACTCGGCACTGCGGAGGTTGTCCACATAGAGTGTACTATCCTCCGTGAGCAGTTCGGCGTAGCGGAAGGTGACGGTGTCGCCACTCACGCATTTACGCAATAACGCATTCCCGCACTCCAGCGTCCCTACCATATTTTGCCCCATATCGAGAATCCATTTGTCGCCCTTGCGGAAGATGGCCTTGGGTTTGAGACGCTCCATCACGCGGATATTGGGGTTGGGCTGCGGTGTCAGTTCGTATTCCAAGCGCTGGGCTGCAATCTCGGCACTGTCGGGGAAAGGTATCGAGGCGTCGTATTTGTCGTCGCGGCGTTTCCAGCGGGGATTGAAGCGGTCCTCGAGGTTCATATTCTGGCGGTCGTAGTCGACGACGGCGTCCTGCCATTGGCTGTCGTCGTAGTCGGTGTGGAGCCAGGCCCCAAGGGCTACGTCGAGGTGCTGGTCGAAAGTCTCGCCATCGAACTCGTTGGCCTTGCGGATGGGGCCTCGGTTGGTGATACGCCAGCCTTCGCCGGAAACGATGGTGTCGGCGGTGCCGTCCTTATAAAAGACCTCCAGTTGCATCAGTAGCTGCGGACGACCATAGTGGGCGGCGTGGTTGATACCGCACCATTCCAGATAGTTGGTGTCGTGGCGAGGGGTAGTGAAGCGGCCGGGGGCGAGGATGACGCCGACGGCGTTATCGCCCGCTTGGAGCATATCAGTGACGTCGTAGGCGTTGAAGTAGACGCGGCGTGTGTAGTCGCTCAGGGCAGGTTTCAGCAGCTCGTCGGGAGCCACCTCCTGACCATTGAAAAATGCCTGGTATTGGCCGAGACCGCTGATGTAGAGGCGCGCGTGGTCGATGCCCTGCCGCAGCTGGAACTCCTTGCGCAGATAGCGGGCAGCCACTTCGGTGTGGCCCTCGATCTTGTCGTCGGGGTAGTCGCGTCCAATCCAACTGGCGTGCCAATCACTGCGCTCCAATAGGCTGATTTCGAAATACTGCACTGGACTTTCAAGTTCTATGGTCCTACCGTTGCCGTAAGTCACAGTAGTATACACCCGCCACCAGCAGCGGTCGCGGCTCTTGAGCGGCTTGCCCTCGTATGGAATATACAGCATCCTATTTCCGTTCTCCGTTCTCACATCTCCGTTTCCCGAGTCCCACAGGTCTCCCTCGCCGCGGCGGGCCTTCTCCTCGCTGCTGGCCACAATGATGCGGTAATTCGTCTGCATCACGTTGTCCACTCGTGCCTCGTAGTTCCAGCTGAAGCGCGGCGTGGCTGTGGCCAATGGCATACTTCCGTCCTGCATTTCGACGGTAGGATTGGTGATTTCGACTTTGCTGCCGCAAGCAGAAAGCATCAAAGTGAACAGTATAGGAATAAGACGTTTCATTTTATTTTGGGGTATTTAGTGACTAATGACGAGTGAATGGTGACCGGGCGAGAGTGTGCGCTCTCTTGCGGTGCCGGGGAATACGGTGGCGGTGGTGCCTTCGGGAATCGTGACTTCCAGCTTATCACCACTGATTTCCACCTGTATGTCGCCGTATTGGGTCGGCTTCACTACCCGAACCCATTCGATGCCCTCGCAAGGCTGTGGGTCGACGAAGAAGTGCTTGTAGCCAGGCTGTTCGGGGTCAGGACGGATGCCGGCGAGTGCCTGATAGAACCAGATTCCAATGCCATTGTAGCAGTTGTGGACTCGGCTGCGGTCCTCCTTACCGGGCAAGCCACAACCCCACGATTCCCAGGTGGTGAATGTGTTAATGTGTGAATGCGTTAATGTGTTAATGTGTGAATGCGTTAGTGGCTGCCGCGTCAGCCCGCTTTCCGCTTTCCGCTCTCCGTTTTCCGCTTTCCGCTCTCCGCTTTCCGCTTCCATCATCCTCAGGTAGCCCGGGTAGTCGGGCTGGCGCAGCAGGGTGGCCATCAGGTCGGTCTGCCTTTCGCGGATGCACCATTCGGTGAAAATCGGTGTTCCCATAAGCCCAAATGCCACGTGGTCGCGGTATTTACCGTGAATGTCTTTGATTAATTGCGCCTTTACGGCGGCAGCGGTGGCACTGTCGGGCGGTATGACCATTAGCAGGGCGTAGGCCATATCGAGCGGTGTGCCGTTGGCGTAAGTGTGGGTCTCGGGGTGGTAGAAATGGCGGTGGATGGCCTCTACGACTTTTTGCCGCCGTGCAGCGAATTGCTCTGCATCGTCCAGATGGCCAGTCATAATAGCCATCTGTTCCATATTCGATAGGCATTCGGCAATGAAGCAGCTGCTGGCGTGCAGCACACTCTCGCCACCGATGTCGACGCCGTCGGGTGCCAGCCAGTCGGCCAGAAACCACGAGTGCCGCTCGGTGTCGCCCCACGGTTGCAGGATGCCGTCCACACTATGCCGCTCGATGTAGTCCATCCAGCGGAGCATATCGTTGTAGTAGTTGTAGATGAGGCTGCGGTCGTCATAGTTGACATAGGTGCGCCACGGGGCCTTGACTATGAAGCCTTGCCAGTAGGGCCCGCCGCCGGTGTGGAAGGCCGGAGCCACATAGGGCAGGTCGCCCGTGCTGTCCAGCGCGACGTGCCAGGCTTGCATCCACTGGCGGTAGGTGTCGCGCACGTCCCAGAGGGTCTGCAGGGTGTTGGTGCTGCTGTTGCCGTCGCCGCCGTAGCCCATACGTTCTATATGCGGGCAGTCGACCATATATCCGCTGAAGGTTAGGCAGCTGAGCGTGTATTTCACCATATCGTGGATGGCGTTCAGGCGCGGGTCGCTGCACTCGAACGAGGCTCCGCCAAAGGGGTCGACGGCGCTGATTTGCTGGACGTTGGCAGATGCTACGGTGGCGCCTTTGACTCGCACATAGCGGAAACTGTGGGTGTGGAAACGGTTACGGAATATATCCTTTCCGCTGCCGTCGCTGATATAGATGTCGGTCTCGGTGTGGGGAGGCTTGGCGCTGCGATGGTCGAGGTATTCCATTGTGGCCTGCTGTCCTACGGTCATAGAGTCGAACGCCACTACCAGCCAGCCTGTCACCACGCGGCCGAAATCTAAAACGATGCTGCCGTCAGGCTCTTTTTCGATGTCTTTCAGCTTGATGATGTCGACGATGCGGTTGCCTTCGAATTCCTGTTGCCTAACTGTGATGCCGCTCGCATCATAGACCGAGGTAGGACGCCAATGCTCGCGTAACCGTGCGTCGTAGCGCTCGCCGCCGAACTGTAGGGGTTGCCAGCTGCCGGTGTAGCTGTAGGGCGAGGGCGTGGCCTGCCAGGTGCTGTCGGTCCATACGACGTAGTCGATCAGACCGCACTCTTTGTCTGCCACTTCGCTCATCAATGCTGCCTTCGCCACCGCTGGCGTGCCATAGATTCGTCCCCAGCCCTGACCGAGCCAGAGCATCACCTCGTTGTCGCCTTCGCGCACCAGGTCGGTGATGTCGTAGCTTACCTCCAGAGCGCGCTTGTCGAGTTGCGATACAGCGGGTTGCAGCACCCGGTCGCCAACCTTCACGCCATTGATATAGACCTCGTGGTAGCCCAGCGATGTTACGCTGATGTGGAAAGTTAGCGTCTGAAAATCATAGCGTTTTAGCTCGTTTTTCTTTACGGTGAATGTCTTGCGCAGCATAGGCGTTTCCGCCCATCCGCCATCGATGCGACAGCCGATGAACGACTGCCCCTGAACCACAATGGCCAGCATCAGCATTAGCGGAAGCAGAAACAGTTTCTTCATAGCTGTCCGTTTTTCTTCTTGTCGTAATATTCTGCTGTAGCGGTAAAGAAAGCGTCGCCGCTGCTGTTGAGTGCGGTCTCCACCGAGTCCTGCACCACGCCGATAATGAAGCCGATGGCGACGGCCTGCATAGCGATGTCGTTGCCGATGCCGAAGAAGGAGCAGGCCATCGGGATGAGCAGCAGGCTTCCGCCGGCCACGCCCGAAGCGCCGCAGGCACCAAGGGTGGCGATGATGCCAAGAAACAGCGCCGAACCGAAGGTGACGTCGATGCCCAGTGTGTGTGCCACCGCCAGCGAAAAAACGGTGATGGTCACCGCCGCGCCGTCCATATTGATAGTGGCTCCGAGCGGAATGCTGACGCTGTAGAAATCCTCGTCGAGTCCCATTTTCTTGCACAGCGACATATTGATGGGGATGTTGGCTGCCGACGAGCGGGTGAAGAAAGCTTGCAAGCCGCTTTCTTTCAGACAGGTGAAGAGCAGGGGATAGGGGTTTCGGCGCGTAAGTATGAACGACAGCAGCGGATTGAAGATGAAAGCATTGGCAAACATACAGCCCACCAGGAGCAACAGCAGGTGGCCGTAGGTGGTGAAGACCGACAGGCCGTTTTCGCTGACGGTGGTGAAGACCAGACCCAGGATGCCGAACGGGGCAAACTGGATGACCCATTTAACCACCTTCGACACCACGTCGCTCAGATCGTGCACCACCTGTACTGTGGCTTTCGATGCCATCGTCTTCAGCGCGATGCCGAGGACGATGCTCCAGAACAGGATGGCTATATAGTTGGCGTTAGCCACAGCGGCCACGGGATTGCCAACCATACTGGTCAGCAGGTTGGTGAACACTTCGCCCAGCGAGCCCGCTGCTTCGCCGGTAGCGGCAGTTGCAACGCCGCCCAGTTGCAGCGTCACAGGGAACAGAAAACTGCCCACTACGGCGCATACGGCAGCGATAAAGGTACTGAGAATGTATATGCTTATCAGCGTTGTGAATCGTCGTCCCAATCCCTTCCCTGCCTTGGCAATGGAAGAGATTACCAGTACAGCAACCAACACGGGTGCGATGCCCTTCAGGGCGCTGACAAAGATGCGGCCCAGAATGCCGATGCCGCTCCATCCCGGCAGGGTCAGGCCCAGGATGGTGCCTATGGCAAGTCCGATCAGTATCCTCAGCATCAGGCTGACGGATGTGTAGCTTTTCAGTATTTTTTTGAAGATGTTCATAGTTTAGGAATGGGTTTTGCTTGTTATTCTATTTTTGCGACAAATCCACCGCCGGGAGCCATCCTGACCTTAATGACTGTCGTGTTTTGGTTTGCATCGGATTTTGTCACGCGGTAGTCGCTCCCTTTCCTGTGGGCGTTGATACCGTCAGTGTATAACTCTATATTCACGGCTCTGTCTGTCAGCTGTTTCAAGTCTATTTCCACTTCCCGTTCGGTCCAGTTGGTGATGCCTCCAACGTACCACGTTTTGCCTTTGCGGCGGGCGGTGACGATGTACTCGCCCACTTCGCCCTGCAGCACGCGCGTCTCG
Source organism: Bacteroidales bacterium (assembly GCA_017429685.1). Taxonomy (GTDB): domain Bacteria; phylum Bacteroidota; class Bacteroidia; order Bacteroidales; family P3; genus Colimorpha. The sequence continues at coordinate 20,161 of JAFROL010000012.1, forward strand.
TCCCACACGGTGGGTATCTCGGCTACAAAGCGCGTATAGTCAGGCTCGCGCTCGTAGTGCGTCGGCGAGTCGCAGAGCATATTGAGCGGCGACTCCAGCACGATGTACAGCGCCAACTGGTGGCAGCGCGTGCCCTGGCTCATCGGCTCCATCCAGCAAGGGTGGTAGTTCCACTTGCCGCCGTTTAGCATCGCCCCCTGCGTATAGTCCATCGGGCCGGCGGCCTGGCGGATGAAGGGTATCTCGCAGTCGTAGCGCATCTGGTCTACGGTGGTCGGGGCCCACTTCATCTGCTCCAATCCGAAGACGCCCTCGAAGTTGAGCACGTTGGGGTAGGTGCGCGTGAAGCCTGCGGGCTTGAAGGCGCCGTGGAAGTCGACAAGCAGGTGGTGCTTGGCGCAGGTCTCCGCCGCACGGCGGTAGAAGTCGACGGCGAGCTGGTCGTCGCGGTCCATAAAGTCGATCTTGAAGCCTTTGATGCCCATCTGACTATAGTGCTCGCACACGCGCTCCATGTCCCTTTCAAAGGCATAATAGCCGGCCCAGAGGATGATGCCGACATTCCTTTCTTTGGCATACTGCGCCAGCATGGGCAGGTCGATCTCAGGCACCACCTGGAAGAGGTCGGCCTCGCCGTTGACGGCCCAGCCCTCGTCGAGGATGACGTATTCGATGCCATACTTGGAGGCGAAGTCGATGTAGTGCTTGTAGGTGTCGTTGTTCACTCCGGCAGGGAAGTCGACGCCGCTGATGTTAAAGCAGTTCCACCACTCCCAAGCCACCTTGCCGGGCTTGATCCAGCTGATATCATCCACTCGCGACGGCTCCGCCAGCAGATAGCTCATGTTGTTCATCGCAATCTCGGTGTCGGTGCCCACCATCATGATGCGCCACGGGAAGACCTTGCTGCGGTCCATCTCGGCAATGTAGTCCTCGCGCTCCTTCACCAGCAGCTGCAGGTTGTTGTGGCCTCCCTGCTCCACACGGCGGGGCAGCGGGGCATGTTGGCAATCGAGAATGCCGTCGGTGAAATGGCGCAGGTACATGCCGGGGTAGTCGAGCAGTGCGGACTCGGTGATGCACACCTTCACGCCATTGTCGCAATGCACCATCAGCGGCAGGAAGCAGAGGCGGCGCTTGTCCAACTGCGAGAGGGTGGTGTGGGTGTATTGGTTCTCAAACGAGGTGCTGTACTGCACATCGTGGCGCAGCGAGTCGAACTGGCTGACGTATGGCGCGGTGACCTCCCAGTTGGGGTCGAAATTGTAGCTCACGGTCTCTTGTATGACCCTGCCGGGTTCGCCCTCCCATACGAAGCGGTAGGCTATGCCCTCGTTGTAGGCTCGGAAGACAAGCGAGAGACCTTCTTTCAGGTGCAGTGTCATCTCGTTGAAGTGGTTACGCATCGAGGCCTGCCGCGTGAAGGGCGAGGCTACAACCTCGTCGACCGTGCGGCGCGTGACCTTCCGAACGCTCATCTTGTCGAACGACTGCTTCCCTTGAGTGTATTCAAGGTCAATGAACGTGGGACGCAACAGCTGTACACTGTCGTAATAGACGTAATATCCAGACGATACGCCGTCTGACTCGATATGTGCTACCAGCCGACTGTTGGGCGAGGCAAGGGTTAACGACCGCTCCTGAGCCGAGGTTGCCACTGACAGTACCAGCAAAAAAAATATCGTATACATTTTTTTCATATTCCAAGTAATTCTCTAACTATTCTATATACTCACCTCATTCAACAATAATAATGTAATGAATCCCCTCTTCGTTTATGGTGCAAAATTACGAAAGTTGAGCGACATGGCAAAATTTATTTTGACATATCCGAAATGAAGTAATGCCCACGGAGTGAAAGTTACGGAAGTCGAGAGCAGAAGAAGTTTTCTTATTTTGCCGAGATGAAGCAACTTGGACGAAGTCAAATGAAGTAACGCTGGCATAAAACAAAGACACACATTTTCGCGAGATAAAGAAAATATATTTGCCTACGTCGGAAAAAGTATGTATTTTTGCACCGATAATTAAAATACAACAATATATGGCATAAAGACAAAGGAATTATTAGAAAAACAAAGACATATTAAAGCGTATTCGCTTTTCTTTGCAGGTGGAAATCTGGTAAATTTCTTCAAACTTACAGCAATAGAAAGGAGAAATGTTCACAATACCGTGAGCTTTCTTGTTGCTGTAAGGGTTTTACCAGAGCCTCCACTTGAACAAATGAAGTTCACGGCTTTTTTTATGCAAAAAAAAAGAAACACTGTGTCACATTATGGCACTCCAATGATATATCTTTGCATTCGAAAGTAACAATAATAGGTTTAAATAATGGAAGCTGTTTTATTTTTTGAGAAGCTCTTCACGAAAGAGATGTATTTGATACCAGAATGCGGCAACTATATTTACCGTTCTGTTCCGACGAAGCCATACGGATGGAATGTTTGGCGGAAAACTATCGGCGGTGGTGAAGAACAACCATACGACTGGAAAGAGGATGTCGGTTTAGGATGCTGGTGGGAAGCGGTGATGATGAGATTTCCTGTCTCTAAAGAAAGATATGATAACTTTAAATAGTGTAGATTATGGTGTCAAACTATAAAGGTAGAAAGTTGTCAGCAGAACCTATTAGAGAATTGACGCGTTGTGAGGTATTTGTTTTTGGCAGCAATTTGGAAGGCAAACACCGTGGTGGTGCTGCAGGATATGCCTGCCGTCATTTTGGTGCAACCTTTGGACAAGGAGTTGGGCCCCAAGGACAATGCTATGCCATTCCAACCATGTTCGAAACAGTTGGAGAAATGGTTCCATACGTCCAAGATTTTATAGAATATGTAAGAGACCATCCAATGAACAGGTTTCTTATCACACGGTTGGGATGTGGTATAGCTGGCTTTAAAGACCAACAGGTCGCACCTCTATTCTATGAATTGCGTGATGTGAATAATGCAGTGTTTGCTCTTGAATGGTGGCTCGTTTTTTTTGATATAGATATGAGACTGGGCAGACAAAAGGAAGAGTCTCCCGCGTTGAATTATGGAATCGACGAAGAAGAACTTGTGCGTTTAAGCCGTATGTACAGATATGAAATAGGAGCAGCACTTAATAATAGCTATCCATATATAGGAATACGTTATGTTGATGGTGACGGTAAATTCGGCTACACAAGTTTCGGTTTTGGCTTCTTTTTTCACAGTCCATGGGAATTCTATGTGTGTTCTAAGGACGAGAAATACAAAGATCAGCATGCAGATTATATCCTATACGATGAATTTCATGACGAATGTCCAAACAAAGGCTATGTACGCAGGGTACATTTTGCTGGAGTGCGTACCCCGTTTAAAGACAAACGGGGAGACTACATTTATACGGGAGACATAGTTCGGGCCTATTTTCATGGGGCATCCTATGTTTTACCAGTCGGAGTGGTTCATGAAGAGTATGCATTGTTGCTCGACAATCACTGCATTCGTATGTCTGAATGTTCCAAGTTTGACCGACTTGGAACAGTGTTCTATGGTTTGGATGCCAATTTTAATGACGACAAGTTGGTAAGAAACCGTAACGGACAATTCTTTAGCAGCGTTTACGGAGCCTTCGCCAGCCCACCTACAAGTACATTGGGAAAAGAACTGGCAAAGGCCAGATTAACCCCAAATTTCTTTACGGATAACATTCCCTACATTGTTCTAAACGAGTTGGGTGTTGAGTACAATTGGAGACATTAATAAACCTATAAAACATTTTAATTATGCTTATCACAATTCAAGAATTATTAGTAAGATGCGGACTCCCAAAGGACGCAAAGGCCAAACTGGTGCGACACAAAGACCATCGCCAGAATGTTTATGACCTTTATCGCTTCCATCGGGATAAATTTGAGGATTATCAGGCGATACAATCCAAGCCTGTTTTCGACAAGTTGGACTACATTGTCAGTTTCATCGGCGAGGAAGGTAGAAGAGCTCGTTTTGTTGGCGTGTATCGTGTTTTGCGTGTTCAGCCCATAGAGGAAGTCCGTCAAACGATTGAAAATCCCAACGACAAATATTTCTATACATTAGAGGAAGTCGGAGGTTTCGAAAGATTAAAAGAACGTGTAATTATCAATTGGTCCAACCCAATCTCATGGCATCAGAAATTCAGCAACGAGATGGAGGTTATCGAAATATCTTCTGGTTTCGATTCCAAGCCTTTCCCTGGCTATCTTGACTTCATTCTCACATTCGATGAGTTGACTGAGTTGGTAAATACCGACAACGAAGAATGGCGTCACATGCTTTCAAATGTTTACGGTGTCTATGTGATTAGAGACACAAAAACCGACAAACTCTATATTGGATCGGCATATGGCAAGGAAGGCATCTGGCAACGATGGGAAGTGTATGTAAAGACCAATGGGCATGGTAACAACAAAACTCTAAAAGAGATGGTTGATGGTGATCCAGGCTATTCCAAGAACTTTGCATTCTCATTATTGATGATAATGTCAAAGAACACTCCTGATGACCAAGTAATAGCACAAGAGAAACTAATGAAAGAGAAGCTGGGTGCTGAATATTGTAACAATTAACTATCGATAGATTGTCGAAGGACACTTTTGTCGTAGCAATAGGTAAAACAAAGGGGGGAGCAAAACCAGTAAGGCTTTACTCCCCTCTTTTTGTAGTGATTCTGGCATTGGAACAAAGAGTCCTCCAAGAAGGCACAAAGAGCTTACCAAGAAGGCATCAATACGAATGTGTGGAGAAAAATTGGAATTTCCCCGTCGACGCATATTTGTAATGAAAAACAGAACCGCCACTTCGGATTTTCGATGAATTTCCGAAGTGGCACTTCGGATTTTATGTATTTTTTTTGCTCACATTATTATTTTTTTTTATTTTTGCAATGCTAAACTATAAGGGCATATGCTTGATAGAATACTGAAATTAAACGAAGTAGATGAGGATAGTCTTTTCCTCTGGGGGAGTCGTCAGACGGGTAAGAGTACATTACTGAAGGCGCTTTTCCCAAAAGTTCAGCTATACGACCTGCTGAAGACCGATGTCCGCACAGCTTTTCAATTGCGTCCTTCACAACTACGGGAAGAATGCCAGATGTTGGAAGAGGGAGAGATTGTTATAATCGATGAGGTTCAGAAAGTGCCTGCACTGCTCGACGAAGTTCATTGGCTGATAGAGAACCGCGGGCTGCGCTTCATTCTCAGCGGATCAAGTGCACTCAAACTACGACGCAGCGGTGCCAACTTATTAGGAGGAAGGGCATTGAAACGCACGTTGTTTCCCTTAGTAAGTGCAGAAATCCCCGACTTTAACCTTAACAGGGCATTGAACAACGGTATGCTGCCACGCCACTATCTGGTGGCAGATCCATCGAAACGCATACAGTCCTATATCGGCGACTATCTGCAACAGGAAATTGTGGAAGAAGCTGTTGTCCGCCAGTTGGATGCCTTTACACGTTTCCTGCAAGTTGCGGCCTTATGCAATACAGAAATAGTAAACTACACCAATATTGCCCAGGATTGCGGCATTTCGGCTAAGACGGTAAAAGAGTATTTCTCCATCTTGGAGGAGACTATGCTGGGTTTTTTCCTGCCCGCATACACCCGTGTAGTAAAGCGCAAACTAATACAGTCGCCCAAATTCTACTACTTCGACGTGGCTATCCCCAACCATTTGCTACGTCGCGTGCCACTGCAACAAGGCACCGACATTTACGGACATACACTTGAACATCTTGTCATCCAGGAACTGCGAGCATTTCTCTCATACTACTTTTATGAGGACAAGGCTCTGAGCTATTGGCGCACTCTCGACAACAAGTATGAGGTGGATGCAATCATTGGCAACGCAGAGGTTGCAATAGAAGTAAAATCATCTGACAAAGTTGTTTCGAGTGATACAAAGGGGTTGAAGGCTTTTGGCGAAGAACACCCTGATGCAAAACTGATACTGCTTTCACTAGAAGAAAGGCCTAGAATGCTGAACTGCATAGAAGTATGGCCTGTCGTGCAGTTTCTCGACAGATTGTGGAAAAGGAAGATACTATAAAACAAGTTAGCACAGAAACAACAAAGAACCCACAAAGAGCTCACCAAGAAGGCAACTATACGGATATGCGGAGAAAATGTATATTTTCCGCTACTTCCAAAGGTGTCATAGGTTTATGCAATCTTGCAATTCGACTGCAAAATTACATAAATATCAGAACTGGCAAAATATAATATTAATAATCTGTATTTTCTATCGTTCCCTGATGCTGACGGCGAAACCGCCGCAGGGGGCCATACGGAGTTTCAGTTTGCTTTTGTTGGTGACTTTCTTCTTGGTGATGGTGTAGGCCTTGGGGTTGTAGCCTTCGGCGCGGGCGGCTTCCCAGCCGATGTGCACATCCGACACATAGCCGCTGGCGTCCTTGGCGTCGGCGTAGATAGTGGCCTCGTATTTGACGCCGGGCTTCAGGAAATCGAGCTTCACCTCCACCTCGCGGGCGTTCTCGTCGGTGACGCCACCGATGTACCAGACATCGAGGGGCTTTAATGTGTTAATGTGTGAATGCGTTAATGTGTTAGTCGTGTCGGGGATGTCGTAGACGAACCGGGCGGCGTTGCTGATGACGCCTTTCTTGCCGTCGGCGAGGGTGGCCACACCGTCGGCGGCGAGGTTGAGGGTGGAGGTCTTCGGGTGGCGGGCGGTGACGATATAGTCGCCCGGCTCAGCCATAAGGTAAATCGAAGTATCCCAGTCGACGGCGACATCCTTGATGAACTGGAAGGCGTCCATATGCGGCTCGTAGTGCTCTGGGAAGTCGGCCGCCATCTGCAGCGGCGAATAGAAGGTGACATACAGACCCAGCTGGTTGCAAATCGTGTGTCGCATCAGGTCCTTGTTCCACGGGGCGTTCTTCTCCATATCGGTCTCGAAGATGCCGGGCGTGTAGTCCATTGGGCCGCCCTGCAGACGGGTGAAGGGCAGTATGGTGGTGTGGCCGGGCAGGATGCGGCCGCGGAACTCGGTGCCCATAGCGCTCTCATTGCCAATCATATTGGGCCACGTGCGGCACAGGCCGGTGGGGCGCACCGCCTCGTGGGCGTTGACCATTATCTTGTGCTTGGCGGCCTCGACGATGGCACGGTGGTAGTGGTTGATGATGGGCTGGCTGTAGTGGTGCTCGCCGTGGGGCACGATGTGGCCGACGTAGCCGCTCTTGACGGCATCGTAGCCGTACTTATTCATCAGCGAGTAGGCCGGCTCCATAAAGCGCTCGTAGTTCGATACCGACGAGCTGCTCTCGTGGTGCATAATCAGGCGGATGCCCTTGCGGTGGGCGTACTCGTTCAGCGCCGGCAGGTCGAAGTCGGGGTAGGGGGTCTGGAAGTCGAAGACATAGTCCTTGTCCTTGCCGTACCAGTCTTCCCAGCCGATGTTCCAGCCCTCGATAAGCAGGGCGTCGAAGCCGTGCTCGGCGGCGAAGTCGATATAGCGGCGCACGTTGGCATTGTTGGCGCCGTGGCGGCCGTGGGGTTTGGCCTTGGTGTAGTCGGTGATGGCGCTTTGCAGCGAGGGCGGCAGCGACGGGTCGCCCGGCAGGCGCACGCTGGCGAAGTCGTTGGTGTAGCCCCACGTGCTGTGGTCGCTGATCATTTCCCACCACACGCCCATATACTTCACCGGGTGAATCCAGCTGACATCCTCAAGCGCGCAGGGTTCGTTGAGGTTGAGAATCAGGCGCGAACGCAGAACGTCGGTGGCCGTCTCGCAGACCTGGATGGTGCGCCAGGGACTGTAGCAGGGCGCCGTCAAGCGACCCACATAGCCCGTGGCATCTGGTGTGAGGTGAACCCTCAAAGTGATTGCGTTATTGTGTGATTGCGTTATTGCGTTAGTGTTTGCCGCGTCAGCACTAACACATTCACGCATTAACGCATTAACGCATTCAACATCCAGGTTCATCGTCGGAAAATCCATCACCGCCGCCTCGTGGATGTTGATGTAGAGGCCGTCGTCGGTCTTCATTTGCAGGGCCGTCTGCACGCCGCTGTCCGAGAAGCTTTTCCACGGCCATCCGCCCGTCAGGTGCGGATTGTTGTGCAGTTTGCTCACCTCGCTCAGGCGGCTCTTCGTATAGTTGAACTCCTGCGTGTCGTAGTCGCCCGGAATCCACCACGCCGTGTGGTCACCCGCAAGGCGGAACTCGGTCAGCTCCTCGGTCAGCCAGAAGGTGACGAGTGAGTTGTAGACAGCCCTTCCGCTATTCAGATCAACGGCTACCTCGGATGGGAATTCATAGCGGAATCCCAACCCGTCGTCGTATATTCGAAAGCGTATCACCATCACTGTCGGTTTGTCGACGCGTTTGCCCTCGTGGTCCAGATAGTAATCCTGGCACAAGTCCACCTTCATTTCGTTGTAGTGGTTGCGTATGTTCGATTCTTCACCCCACACGGGATGCCAGACTTCGTCCACGGTATCGAATTGTATGTGCCTGATTCTAAAACCGCTGGCGAGGTCGTTCTTGCGCCACTCCAGCGTGAAACCCATCCGCGAGTCGAGCACTACAGGCTTGCCGTCGCGGTAGAGGCTGTAATATGGTTTACCATCGCGGAGCTCGAAGCGCATCTCCATCCGTCCGTCGGGACTTTTCAGTGGAGCGTAAGTGGTTGGCGTATAGGCAAGTGCTGCCGATGTGCCGATGACGGCCAGCAGAAGCAGCAGGAATATTTTTTTCATAATCATAAAATAAAAAAACGTTTATTTGGTTAATCCTCCGTACAGTTTGGCGCATTTCTCGAAAGCCTCGTCGGTGGTGAACTGCTCATAGTAGGTGCAGCGCGTGACGATGCCCTGCGACGAGCAGCGGTTGCCGTTCGTCAGCACCAGAGCCCAGCCCATCATATCGTTGCCAAACTCCTCGCCTACGAGTGCCAGGCATCCGTCGACAAGCGTAAACTCCGACTTCTCGACGCGCCGTTCGTTGGTCGAAATGCGCGGGGTGCGCGACGAGGCGTTTTGCCGCAACGTGTAGAGTTTCAGCTGGTCGCTGCGTTGCAGGCTCTCTTTTTTCAGGTTCGTCACCAGCGCGGGGACGCCGTCGACGCTGTCCAGCCGCTGCACGACGGGGGGCATCGGGCCGTCGCTGACCGGCAGGCCGGGCATCAGCAGCGAAGCGCCGCTGGGGGCATACACCACCGGCATCCGGTTGGCCAGCGACGCAAAGCCGGCGTAGGTGCTTTTGCGTCCGATGAACATCAGGTCGAGGTGGTTCAGCTGTTGCCACAGCGCCACGGTGTGTTTCATTCGCATACGTGCGTCGAACTGTCCGCGCGTGTTGCTGCGCCTTTCGTTCGAATGCGAACTGCGGACAATCAGTTGTCCGTTGCGGTGATAGAAGGTCACTCCGCTCTTTTTCAGAGTACCGTTGAGCATCAAGCCCGTCAATTTGTCTTTTGCCATAATTTTTTAAGGTTTTAAGTTATGAATAATCAATACCTTCTCTGCCCGTTGTACGGTATATGTACGCTATATGTACGGTATTTGTACGCTTCGAAAGCGTACAAATACCGTACATATACCGTACAAATACCGTACAACGGGCAGTGCAGGTGTTGTGTGTCAGTATGTTATGACATCTGTTTTGTACGCTTTCTGTTTGCAAAGTTACTGATTTTTTTCCTTACGGCAAAAAAAAATCGTCCGCTGTGGGACGATTTTGTTGTGTGGCGGGATGTTTGCCTGTCGTAGTGCGCTGGTTTATAGGCCTCTCTGCCTCAAAACTTCGTACATAAACACTCCGGCGGCCACCGAGACGTTGAGCGACTGCACCTCGCCGCATATCGGCAGGCGAGCGCGCACATCGCTCAGTTTCAGCACTTCAGGCGAAATGCCGGTCTCCTCCGAGCCCATCACGAGCAGGGTGGGGCGCTTGAAGTCGACGGCCGTGTAGTCGTCGGCCCCTTTCTCGGTGGCGGCGACGACCTGCAGGCCCATCTGGCGCGCCAGGTTGAGGGTGGTCTTGAAGTTCGGCTCGCGGCAAATGGGAATCCTGAGCAGGGCTCCCGACGAGGTCTTGATGGCGTCTTCGCTGATCTGCGCGCTGCCGCGGTCGGGGACGACGACGGCGTCGACGCCGGCGCATTCGGCGGTGCGCACTATGGCGCCCAGGTTGCGCACGTCGGTGATGTGGTCGAGCATCAGGAGGAAGGGTGTTTTGCCCTCGTCCTCAAGTTGTTGCAGCATCTGGCCGAAGTCGCGGTAGGCGATGGGCGAGATGATGGCCACCACGCCCTGGTGGTTGGCGTCGGTCATCCGGTTCAGCTTCTCGACGGGCACGTACTGCAGCGGCAACCCGGCCTGGCGTATGCGCGAGGTGAGTTCTTGCGCCAGCGAGCCTTCGAGGTTGTTGAGCATCAGTATCTTGTCGATCTGCTGGCCGGCGTCGATGGCCTCCATCACGGGGCGCATACCGCACACCAGCTGTAGCTTCTCGCTCTTCTTCTGCTTCGAGTGAAACGATTGGTTGTCAGTCTCTTTGTGGGGTCGGCTTTTGGGCTTGCCGCCCTGTTGGTTGTATTTCGGATTGGCAAACATATAGGTGAATGTGTTAATTCGTTAATTTGTTAATTTGTTAGTGGCTACCGCGTCAGCCCGCTTTCCTCTTTCCGTTTTCCGCTTTATTCTTTTTTTTTGTCATCGAATTAATCGAATTGAACGAATTTTTTTGTTTTTAATTTTGTTTCGCAAGGCGGAACGGCGAATTTTAACGAATAGGCTGACGCGGTCTTTTGTTAATGTGTTAATTTGTCAATTTGTTAATTCGTTAATTTGTTAATGTGTTAGTGGCTGACGCGGCAGCCCGCTTTCCGTTTTCCGCTTTCCGCTTTCCGTTTTCCGCTTTCCGCTTAACAAATGCCTCCGTCTTTGATGGTTATTTGGCGGTCGGACATACGGGCCAGGTCGTTGTTGTGGGTGACGATGACGAAGGTCTGGCGGTAGTGGTCGCGCAGGCGGAAGAAGAGCTCGTGCAGCTCGTTGGCGTTGGTCGAGTCGAGGTTGCCGCTGGGCTCGTCGGCAAGGACGACGGCGGGCCTGTTGATGAGGGCGCGGGCCACGGCGACGCGTTGCTGCTCGCCGCCGCTGAGCTCGGAGGGCTTGTGCGTGGCGCGGTCAGCGAGGTTGAGGAACTGGAGCAGCTCGCTGGCCTCCTTTTCGGCTTCGGCCATCGTGCGGCCACCGATAAGTGCTGGCATACAGATGTTTTCGAGCGCCGTGAATTCGGGCAGCAGGTTGTGGAACTGGAAGACGAAGCCGATTTTCTGGTTGCGGAAGGCTGCCAGCTGGCGTTCGCCGAGGGTCGTGACGTCGGTGCCGTCGATGAGCACCCTGCCGCTGTCGGGACGGTCGAGGGTGCCGATGATTTGCAGCAGCGTGGTCTTGCCGGCTCCCGAGGCTCCGACGATGCTCACCACCTCGCCCTGCTGGATGCCAAGGCTTACGTCCTTGAGCACCTGCAGGTTGCCGTACGATTTGCATATATGTTCGACCTGAATCATATTTTCGTTTTATTCTGTTTTTTTGTCACCGAATTAATCGAATTGGACGAATTTTTTGTTTCAAATTTTGTTCCGCAAAGCGGAACGCGAATTATATCGAATTGGCTGCCGCGGTCTTTTGTGAATGTGTTAATTCGTTAATTTGTTAATGTGTTAGTGGCTGACGCGTCAGCCCGCTTTCCGTTTTCCGTTTTCCGTTTTCCGCTTTCCGCTTTATTTTTTTTTGTCACCGAATTAATCGAATTGAACGAATTTTTTTGTTTCAAATTTTGTTCCGCAAAGCGGAACGCGAATTTCAACGAATTGGCTGACGCGTCAGCCCGCTTTCCGCTTTCCGTTTTCCGCTTTCCGTTTTCCGCTTTCCGCTTATCTCCGCTTTCCGCTTAATTCGCTTATTTCCGTTTTCCGTTCAAAAAGACCAACTCCACTTTGTTTTCGCCGAAGGAGTAGGGCATATATTCGAGACTCGATATAGGCTTGGTGATGAAGAAGTTGGCACGCTTGCCGACGGCTATGGTGCCCAGCTGGTCGCTGACGCCCATAGCGTAGGCGGTGTTGAGGGTGGTGGCGTTGAGGGCCTCTTCGGGGGTCAGGCGGTAGCGGATGCAGGCCATCGATAGGACGAGCTGCATATTGCACGAGGGCGAAGTGCCTGGGTTGTAGTCCGATGCCATTGCCACGGGCAGGCCGGCTTCGATCATACGGCGGGCCGGCGAGAGGGGCAGGTTGAGGAAGAAGGCGCAGCCGGGCAGGATGGTGGGCATCGTGTCGCTGCCTTTGAGGCACTCGATTTCGGCGTCGCCCATCTGCTCGAGGTGGTCGACCGATATGGCGTTGTATTTTACGCCCACCTGCACGCCGCCCGAAATGGCCATCTCGTTGGCGTGGATTTTTGGCCGCAGGCCGTATTTGATGCCGGCCTCGAGGATGCGGGCGGTGTCGTCGACGGTGAAGAAACCCTGGTCGCAGAAGACGTCGATGAAGTCGGCCAGGCCTTCGGCTGCCACGCGCGGCAGCATCTCGTTGATAACCAAGTCTACATAGTCCTCTTGATGGCCGCGGTACTCCATAGGGATGCCGTGGGCGCCGAGGAAGTTGGACCGGATGGTCAGGGGCGAGTTCTCCCTGAGGCGGCGGATGACGCGCAGCAACTTCAGCTCGCTTTCAGTCGAAAGGCCATAGCCGCTTTTGATTTCGATGGCGCCGGTGCCGAGGCGCATTGCCTCGTCGAGGCGCTGCTGGGCCAGCTCGTAGAGCTCGTCCTCGGAGGCTGCTGCTGTGGCTTTGGCGGAGTTGAGTATGCCGCCGCCGCGCTTGGCGATTTCCTCGTAGCTGAGGCCACGGATTTTGTCGACAAACTCCAGCTCGCGCGAGTTGGCATAGACCAGGTGGGTGTGCGAGTCGCAGAAGGTCGGGAAGACCATACGGCCCGTGGCGTCGACGACGATGTCGGCCTCGCTTTCCGCTTTCCGCTTTCCGCTTTCCGTTTCCATCGTTCCGAAGTCCTTGATTTTGTCGTCCTCGACGATAAGGTAGGCGTTCTTGATGGTCTCCATCTGCGCCATCTCCTTGCCCTGGGCGCGCAGCTTGTGCTGGCCGCTCTCGACCTGCACCAGTTCTTTTATGTTTTTGATAAGTGTTAGCATATTCTTTTTTTTTGATTCTAAAATTTATGCGGATTGCAAATCCTTATATTAAACAGCGTCGGATTGCAAATCCGCCGCAACGGGAACAACTACTTTTTTATAACTTCCGCAACTGTTCTTTGGCAAACTCATCGCCTTGGTCGGCGGCTTTCTGGAACCAGTGGCGGGCTTCGCTCAAGTCTTTTGGCACGCCCTGGCCGTTCTTATAGCGAAGCGCAAGGTTGCACTGCGCACGGGCAAGTCCCTGCTCGGCGGCCTTGCGGTACCACCGCACCGCCTCGGCATAGTCCTGCGTCACGCCTTGGCCATTCGCGTACATAATGCCGAGGTTGTACTGCGCATCTGCATACCCCTGCTCGGCGGCCTTGCGGTACCACCGCACCGCCTCGGCAGAGTCCTGCGTCACGCCTTGGCCAAACTGGTACATATAGCCGAGGTTGGACTGCGCACGGGCAAGTCCCTGGTCGGCGGCCTTGCGGTACCACCGCACCGCCTCGGCAAAGTCCATCGTCACGCCTTGGCCCATATAGTACATCGCACCAATTTCATTCTGAGCAACGGCATGTCCCTGCTCGGCAGCCTTGCGATACCACCGCACCGCCTCGGCATCGTCCGGCGGCACGCCTCGGCCATACTGGTACATATAGCCGAGGCTGTACTGCGCGTCGGCATACCCTTGCTCAGCGGCAATTCTATACCATTCTACAGCCTTCGCATATTGATTGGCATTGTAATATTCGTCGCCTTTGCGGTTAATTTCTTTCAACTCGGCTTGTGAGTAGCGTTTGGTAGAAGTGGATGATGTGGCTTGGGTGCGCCGCTGGCGGCCCAGCAGGCGCAGCACATCGTCGACCAACACGGGGTCGATGGGGTGTTCGCGCATAGTGCGCCAGTTGGTGCTGGAGAAGACAAACTCTACGTCGTCGGGCAGGACGCTGCCGTCGATGATGTAGGGCAGCATCTTCTCACCGCGCTTCTTGTTGAAGGCGTAGAGTATTTCGCGGGTGGTGAAGGGTGACTGGTAGGCGTTCTCGCTGGCCAGCAGCAGGAACACCTCGCTCTCCTTGATGGCGGGGGCCAGTATCTTGGGAAACTCCATACCGCCGGCGATGCCTTGGCGGTCGATGAAGTAGCTGATGCCTGCCCGGTCGAAGGCGGCGCAGATGCGGTCGGCGATGGCGGTATCTTTGCGCGAATAGCTGATAAATACGTCGTAGGTCATAGGGCGTTCAGATTAGCGTTATCTTGTGGTTGTGCCGTCGTGGCTCCAGCGTTTGCCGGCGAGGGTGTCGGGCATTCCTTCTGTGCGCAGCAGGTAGACCTGGTAGTAAAGATACTCCTCCAGGTTTTCGTCGTACTCGCAGGGGAACTGGGAGCAGACGACATCGTCGTCGATCTGCGACAGGATGTTGTTGTAGCGCTTCATAGCCTCGCGGTCGGCGTCGGCGGTCGTCCCCTCTACGGAGAACATCCTCACCTCGTCGGTAAAGAAGTCGGCAATATAGTTCATATCGGCCCGGCCCCACGACATATCGTTGGTGGAGATTGTGTAGTAGTGGGTGGCCGAGGTTCCTTCTGTTCCTTCTTCCTGGCAGCCAACGAACAGCATTATGCAGGCGGCTATCAAAAGTATGCTTTTTTTCATAACTGTTTTATTTCGTGGTTTGTGTTTGCTTGTTTGCGGTATGGCGACGCTTCGGTCGGTCGTTGTTATATTTCCAGCTGCTGCTGGTTGCCGCTGGTTCTCAGCTTGCCCAGATGCTGGTAGGCGAGAGCCGTAACTTCGCGGCCGCGGGGGGTGCGCATTATGTAGCCCTCCTGGATCAGGTAGGGCTCGTAGACCTCCTCGATGGTGCCGGCCTCTTCGCCCACGGCGGTGGCTATGGTGCCGAGGCCCACGGGGCCGCCCTTGAACTTGTCGATGATGGTCGACAGGATGCGGATGTCCATCTCGTCGAGGCCGTTGCGGTCGACGTTGAGGGCCTGCAGGGCGTAGCGTGCTATGTCGAGGGTGATGGTGCCGTCGCCCTTGACCTGCGCAAAGTCGCGCACTCGGCGTAGCAGCAGGTTGGCGATACGCGGTGTGCCGCGGCTGCGGCGTGCTATCTCGAGTGCCGACTCGCTGGTGATTTTGACGCCCAGCAGCTCGGCCGAGCGGTTGACGATACGGGTCAGAGTCGGGGCGTCGTAGTACTGCAGGCGGCAGGTAATGCCGAAGCGGGCGCGCAGGGGCGCCGTGAGCATACCGCTGCGCGTGGTGGCGCCGATGAGGGTGAAGGGCTTGAGGTTGAGCTGGACGCTGCGTGCCGCAGGGCCCGACTCGATCATTATGTCGATGCGGTAGTCCTCCATAGCGGAGTAGAGGTATTCCTCGACGATGGGCGAGAGGCGGTGGATTTCGTCGATGAAAAGCACGTCGTTCTGCCCCAGCGAGGTGAGCAGGCCTGCCAGGTCGCCGGGCTTGTCGAGCACGGGGCCTGATGTCATCTTTATGTTGACGCCCAACTCGTTGGCTATGATGTGCGAAAGGGTGGTCTTGCCCAGTCCCGGAGGTCCGTGCAGCAGGACGTGGTCGAGCGATTCGCCACGCGTTTTTGCGGCCTGAACATATATCCGCAGGTTGTCGAGCACCTGCTGCTGGCCGGCGAAATTGTCGAAGGCCTTGGGGCGCAGCGCGCGTTCGACCTCGCGTTCGCGGGCACTCTGGCTTTTCCCTGTTGGGTCTAAATTGTCGTTCATCGTTGAATATGTAAATATTAAAGATGTCTTGTCAAGAGTATTATAAAAATGCAAAATTACAAAAAAAAGTGCATATTGCTGAAAATATTTGTTATCTAGTTTGTATATGATTGGTTGTGTGGATAATAAATGTGGTGCGGAAGTTGCGGATAAATGACGTTCAAGCGACACGGTCAGATGCCATTGTTATATGAGGCAGAGTGTGCGTAAATTGTTTTAGTCCATTTGCTTATAAACTTTTTCGTTTTGATGCAATATAATCGTATTATATGCGTTACAAATTAAGATAAATATAGAATCAACAAAAACAAAAGTATGAAATCAGTTATAGTAGGTACCGATTTTTCGAAAGGATCGTATGTGGCTCTCGAGGTCGCTGTGGACATTGCAAACCAGTTGGGTAGCGACATCAAGTTGCTGTGGGTGAAAAAAGAGAAGAAGCTTCTGTCGGGCGAGCAGATGGAAATGACCGCCCACCTGGCCGAAGAGAAGTTGCAGCAACTGTGCGAAAAGTACCAGCCAAATATGCGCAAGGGCAAGATCGAATGGCAAATCCTGAGCGGCAAGGTGGCCACCTGTATCGCCGACGAAGCCCGCAAGGAGGATTCGCCAATGATTGTTATTGGTACCAACGGTGCTTCGGGTTTTGAGAAATACTGGATGGGCAGTACGGCCGTACGCATTGTCCAGGAGGCCCCTTGCCCGACGCTGACTATCCGTGAAGGATTCGACTTCCACAAGAAGCTTGACAATATTGTTGTGCCGATACGCATCAACGCCAATTCGCGCCAGAAGGTGGCTCCAGCAGCCCAGATGGCGCGCATCTTCGGCTCGCACGTCTATATCCTTGGTCTGATTGAGACGGCCCAGGATGCTATGACACTGCGCACCTATCTGCAGCAGGTGGAGGATTATTTCAAGAAGGAGGGCATCCCTTGCTCGAAATGCGGACGCCGCTACGAGAACTATTCCAAGACCGTTCTCGACTATGCCAACAGCATCAATGCCGACCTTGTGGTCATCAATACCGAGCAAGACCGCCTGCTGGCACGCCTCTTCCTTGGCACCAACGCCCAACAGATAGTCCACAATTCGCAGATTCCTGTACTTTGCATTCACCCCGAGGATATCGGTGACATAGCCCGTTGACGATGGAAGCCGACGCAAAGAAAAAGGTAATCGTTGTCGGTGCCGGTGCCGCGGGAATGATGGCGGCATATGTGGCGGCACAGCGTGGAATGCAGGTCCTGCTGCTCGAAAAGATGGACCAGCCGGGCCGCAAGTTGCGCATCACCGGCAAGGGACGCTGCAACCTCACCAATACGGCACCGCTGAAGGACTTCCTGACCCACGTGGGGTCGGATGCTCGCTTTATGCGCAACTCGTTCTCGGTCTTTTTCAACAATGAGCTGATGGACTTCTTCGAGTCGCACGGCGTTCCGCTGGTGGTGGAACGTGGCGACCGCGTCTATCCCAAAAGCGGTAAATCGCTCGACATATTCCTTGGCATAGTTACGGCTCTTGAGGCGATGCCGAACGTGGAAATCCGTAAGAATGTGCGTGTCGCGTCGCTGATGGTGGAGGAAGGTGCGGCCAAGGGCGTACGCTGTGCAGACGGCACGACGCTGCTTGCCGACAGCACGGTCGTGGCCACCGGAGGAATGAGCTATCCGCTGACAGGTTCGACGGGCGACGGCTATCGTCTGGCCGAACAGTGCGGCCACACTGTCTCGCCGCGCTATCCGGCATTGGTGCATCTGGACTGCGAAGAGAAGATTCCCGACGAACTTGTGGCTTTTGTCCTGAAAAATGTGCGCCTGACGCTGACTGATGGCGACGGGCGCAAGATGAGTGAACATTTTGGAGAAATGACGTTTACGCCAACAGGCATCGGCGGGCCGATCGTCCTTTCGGCCAGCCGTGTGGCCACAGGACCGCTGCATCGTGGCGAGAAGGTGACGGCGCATCTGGACCTGAAACCTGCTGTCGAGACGGCAACGCTCGACAAACGCCTCATCAGCGACCTTGACAGCAACGGCACGCGACTGTTCCACGATGCACTGCGGCTATGGCTCCCTGCCGAGCTGGTGCCGATGGCGCTCAAAAACCTTCATATTGAATATTATAAGCGACTGAATCAAATCAATGGCGAAGAACGCAGACGGCTGCTGAAATTCCTGAAAGACTTCACTTTTACCCTGACGGGTACAGGCAATTTTGAGGAGGCCATCGTCACGCAGGGCGGTGTATGTCTTAAGGAGGTGAACCCTAAGACGATGGAGTCAAAATTGGTGAAAGGCCTTTTCTTTGCCGGCGAGGTGCTGGACCTTGATGCCGACACTGGCGGTTACAATCTGCAGCTGGCTTTTACAACAGGCAATGCTGCAGGCCGTTACTGCTGAAACGTTTTTCTTTTGTTTGCTTTCTATATTTTTTTTGCCCACTGCCGAAACAGATTTTTTTTATTATGAACCGACGACACGCTTTTCTCTCTTCTCTTTTGCTCCTGTCGCTTTGGCTACTGTTGCTGTCTCCTTGCGCTGCCAACGCACAAGGGACCGGCACAGCACGGGGCGCAAAGTGCCACGCCATCACCGTGGATGCCTTTGCCGACGACGATGTCCGTTATGCCGCCACCCAGCTGCAGCAACTGCTGAAAGAGGGTGGCCTTGACCTGCCTGTTGTCACGTCAGGACGGCGACGCTACAAACACGGCGTTATCTATGTGGGCCGCAGCGAAATCCGCCCTGCCGACAGCTATCGTATGATTGGCGACGGCGACCGAATGATGCTGGTCGGTTCGGGAAAGAAGGGCGCGCTGTATGCTGTCTATGACTTCCTTGAGCATTTCTGCGGATATCGTCTCTATGCACCAGATGCACTTGTCGTTGCCGATGTCAGCGAACTGACAATACCTGTCGCCAACATAGTCGAGCGTCCGGCGTTCGACTATCGCGAGGTGGCATACTATTTTCCAAACCATAGCCGTCTGTATGCCGACTGGCACCGTCTGCATACGGCAGAAGACAGGAGTGGTCGCTGGGGTATGTTTGTGCATACATTCAACAAGCTGCTTCCTGCCGATGTCTATTTCGACGAGCATCCCGAATGGTTTTCGCTGCGTGACGGTCAGCGTGTCCGCGACGGTCAGCTGTGCCTCTCCAATCCGCAGGTGCTCGACGCGCTGTGCGAGGCCTTGGCCGATGCCATCGCCAACGACGAAGGCGACCATCGCGGATGGTCGGTGTCGCCAAACGACAACTACAATGTCTGCCAGTGCGGCGAATGCCGGCGGTTGGACTCGCTCTATGGTGGCCCGACGGGCACGCTGCTGACATTTGTAAACCAGGTGGCACGCCGTTTTCCCGACCGCACCATTTCTACTCTGGCATACCAATATACGCGCAGTGCTCCGAAGGGTGGTCTTGTACGGCCCGACAGCAACGTGGTCATAATGCTTTGCCCCATCGAGGCAGGCCGCGAGGAAGCAATCTCTACAAGCCTGAAAGAGGCGGCTTTCCGCAAAGACCTCGAGGACTGGCAACAGCTGACTGGCAACATCTTCATCTGGGACTATGTGGCGCAGTTCCGCAACTTCTGGAACCCGTTCCCCAACCTGCACGTGCTGCAGCCCAACCTGCGCTATTTCCGCAGCCACGGGGTGTGCCAGATGTTCGAGCAGGGCACAGGCAGCGATAATGTTACGTCGTGGATGGAACCGCGCACATATCTGATAGCCAAACTGCTGTGGAATCCGAACCTTGATGCCGATTCGCTTTTGAACGACTTTTGCAACGGATATTATGGTGCGGCTGGTAATTATGTCAAAAGCATCATCGACACAATGACCGCCGCACTCGTCGCTTCGGGCGAACGGCTTAATATTTACGGCTATGCCATCGATGGTTGTGAGGGTTATCTGGCACCGGAACGGATAAACCAATATCGCGAGATGATGCGACGTGCCTACGCTGTCGCGACAGACAGCATCGTCCACCAGCGTCTGCGTTTTTTCGAGCTCTCGCTCGATTTTGCCACCGTCGAACTTGCCGCAGCGGGCGCATTCTATGAGGAACTTTTCCCGGAAGGGGAGAAGCCCGACAAGGTCAGGCAGATGTATTCGATGCTGAACCGGATGGTTGACGACCTTAACCGCTTCGGGGTCAGCCAAATGATGGAAATGGGCATCTCGCCCGACCAGTACCGTGAACTGATAGCGCGCTACATCGAAAAAACGTTCAGCTACAGCAACAGTTACTTCCGTCCTGTCGAGCTGCGCAAGGCGCCCACGGAACCCTACACGTGCGAGGGAGCGCAAAGCCTCACCGACGGCGCCGGCGGCATCCTCGACTATCGCAATTATTGGCTGGGCTTTTACGGCGACACGCTCGACGCTGTCATTTCGCTCGGCGCCACCGACACTGTGGGCCATATCAGTATGGACTTCTATTTCTATCCGCTGTCGTGGATTTTCCTGCCGCAACAAATTGAATACTATATTTCTAACGATAAGGAAAACTGGCGTCTTGTCGGACGCCACACGCCCGAGAACCCTGAAATCCTGGCCACGCCGATGATAAAAACATTCAGCACCGACCTGGACCAACCCACACAGGCCTACTACCTGCGCGTAGTGGCGACTCCATTGCCGGAGATCCCGCAGTGGCATCGCGCTGCAGGCAAACCGGCGTGGATCTTCACCGACGAGATCCTCGTCGAATCCAATCCCCGCAAAACCGAGCAGCCGGCTTCCTGCAACGGCGGTCGACTCGTCGTCAATGGGGGGCCGCAGTTCCTTGCCCCGGGCGACACGGTGGCTTTAATCTCGCCCTCTTATTATTGTGATATTGAGAAAGTTCGTGCCGCGGCTGACATCATTCGGCAATGGGGACTGGTGCCAATCTTGGGTCCTAATGTGGGGCGGCGGGCCAACAAGCAGTATGCCGGCACCGACCGTCAGCGTATGGACGACATAATGTGGGCCTACACAAATCCCAGCGTCAAGGCTATCATCTGTAATCGTGGTGGTTACGGCAGCATTCATTTTCTTGGCGAGATGGATTATTCGCTCCTTGCCAAATATCAAAAGTGGATGGTTGGCTATAGCGATGTCACCACACTCCACTCGATGGCGGCAATGGTGGGTGCGATGAGCATTCACGGCATAATGGGCGGAGGCATAGCTGATTGCAAAGGCGAAGGCGCTTCGGTGGCCCTGCTGAGGGATATGCTCTTCGGCACGCTGCCACGCTACCACACGCCTCATCACAAATACAACCAGCACGGCACAGGCCGCGGCACACTCGTAGGCGGCAACCTGTGCACTTTTGCCGCCCTGTCGGGTACCGACTGCGACGCAACGCAGCTGCAGGATTTCATACTCTTCATAGAAGAGGTGGGGGAGGACTTTCATCACATTGACCGTATGTTCAATACTATAGTCAAACGCGGCGTGATGAAGAATTGCCGTGGTGTCATTCTGGGCGATTTCACCGATTGCCCTGCCGAGCTGGGTTACAGCAGCGTCGAGGAGATGCTGCATCATTATCTGAAAGACTACGACATACCCGTACTCTGCGGGTTCCCAGGTGGTCACGGCGACACCAACCTGCCGCTAATTATGGGTGCCACGGTCGAAATGAAGGTCAATATGCTTGGTGGCACGATCACCTTCGACATCGACGCCCCCAGCCGTGAAGTGAGGACAGCAAAGCCGATCGATGATTGATTGTAATGTCAGTGAATTGTGAATAGTGATTAGTGACCAGTGAATAGTGTTTTTATTTCCGACGTAGTCGGAACCCATTTCCAAGAATTGCTCGCTTGCGAGCAGATTTCCAAGATTTGCCCAAGCCGTCTAAAAAAAGGATTTCCAAGATTTCCAAGATCTCGCTCGCTTGCGAGCGGGGATAAATTAGCGAACAGAGCCCCCGACAATTCGTATTGTCTCTTGCGTCACCCTATTGTTGTATAGGCGTTTATGAAGTGTTTGATTTCGGCTCCTTCGGGTTTGTTGACGATAGATATTATGTCGAAGCGGGCCTCTTCGGTGCGTCGGTTGAGCAGGATGTAGGCGTTGGCCAATCGGATATAGGCTTTTTGCTTTTTGCGGTCCACAAACTGTTCTGGGGTCCCATAGGCGTCGGTGCCACGCGTCTTCACCTCTATAAACACAATGCGATTGTCCTTGTAGGCAATGATGTCGGCTTCCAGATGCCCAAAACGCCAGTTCGTTTCAAGGATCAGGTACTCGTTCTCTTCCAGATATTTGCGAGCGTATGTTTCGCCCTCTTTGCCGGTGCTATTGTGTTTAGCCATTGTTGGTGATTAGTGAATGGTGAATAGTGAAAAGTGAATAGTGAAAAGTGAATAGTGAATAGTGATCCTACAATTCGTATTGTCCCTTAACTTCCCTTAACTCCCCTTAACTTCCCTTAACTCCCCTTAACTTCCTTTTAACTTCCCTTTAACTCCCGTCATCAACACCCCTTGAACTCCTCGAGCGCAATGGTCGCCTCCTCCCATTCGCTCATTCGCTGCTCAAGCTTGTCTTTTAGCGACTGGTATTCAGCATAGAAATTCGCATCGGCAGCAATAGCGTCGCTGCCCGACGCAAGCAGTTGCTCTTTGGCGGCAATGTTTTCCTCCAGTTGCGCTATCTCCTGTTCAATTTTCTCCACATTGCCGCGCAGTTTGCGCAGCTCGCGTTCGCGCTCTTTCGACTGCAGGTAGTCGATCTTGCCCTGTTTTTCGCTCTCTGTTTTCCGCTTTTCGCTCTCTGCTTTCCGCTCTTTGTCCAAATCCTTCAGATGCTCCATCTTGCAGTATTCGAGAAACTCGAAAATGTCGCCCTTGAACTCGTGGACACCACCGTCGCGGAATTCGAACATCGAATCGGTCAGCCCCTGCAGGAAGTCGCGGTCGTGCGACACAACTATCAGTGTGCCTGTATATTGCAGCAGGGCGTTTTTCAGTATGTCCTTCGAGTCCATATCCAGATGGTTCGTCGGCTCGTCGAGCACCAGCAGGTTGCAGGGCGTCAGCAGCAGTTTGGCCAAAGCCAGGCGCGCTTTTTCGCCACCCGACAACACCTTGACTTTCTTGTCGATATCATCGTTGTCGAAAAGAAACGAACCAAGAATGTTGCGTATTTTTGGACGTATGTCGCCCACTGCGGCATCGTCGATGGTCTGGAATACGGTCTTCTCACCGTCGAGCATAGCTGCTTGGTTCTGTGCGTAGTAGCCTATCTGTACCTGATGCCCTAACTTGAACGTCCCGCTGTAGTCGGTCAGTTCGCCGACGATGATCTTGGCCATCGTCGACTTGCCTTCACCGTTGCGGCCCACAAAGGCCAGCTTGGAGCCTTTGGTAATCAGGAAGTCGACGCCGTCGAACACCTGGTTGTCGCCGTAGGCCTTGCCAAGATGCTGCGCCTCGAGGACTATCTTGCCGCTGTGCGGTGCCGGAGGAAACTGGAAATGAATGCTTTCGGTCGACACCTCGTCGACGCTGATTTCCTCCATCCGTTCCAGCATCTTGATGCGCGACTGCACCTGTTTCGACTTGGTGGCCTTGTAGCGGAAACGCTCTATAAAGGCTTCTATCTGTGCCACTTGCCGCTGCTGGTTGGTCAGCGATGCCATCTGCGAGGCTCGGCGTTCCTGCATCTGCACAACATATTCGGAATAAGGCACTTTGTAGTCGTAGATGCGCCCTGCAGTGATCTCGATGGTGCGCTTGGTGATGTTGTCGAGGAACGTGCGGTCGTGCGACACCAGCACCACGGCGCCGTCGTAGGCCGACAGGTAGTTCTCGAGCCATTGTATCGACTCAATGTCGAGGTGGTTGGTGGGCTCGTCGAGCAGGATGAAGTCGGGGTGCTTCAGCAGCAGTTTGGCCAGCTCGACGCGCATCTGCCATCCGCCGCTAAATTCGGCTACAAGGCGCTGGAAATCACTGTGCTTGAATCCAAGACCGAGCAGTATCTTTTCGGCCATTTCGCGTCGGTTGGAGCCACCGAGCAGGGCTATATGTTCCGTGACCTCGTTCAGCTGTGAAATCAGCCGTTCGTAGTCCTTCGACTCGTAGTCGGTACGCTCGGCGACGAGTGTTGTAAGCCGTTGTTGTTCAGCTTCGAGCGCGTCGATTTGTTCGAAGGCGGTCATCGTTTCGTCGATGACGGTGCCCACGGTGTCGGGAATCATTTCCTGTGGCAGGTAGCCCACCGTCTGTCCCGACGCGATGACGACGGTGCCGGTCTCGGGTTCTTGGCGGTGGCACAGTATTTTAAGCAGTGTCGACTTGCCGGCTCCGTTTTTGCCGACGAGGCCTATACGGTCGCGGTCGCCGATGTTGAAAGTCACGCCGTCGAAAAGGTCAACGCCGGTAAACTGGACTGAAAGATTATTGACTGAGATCAAGACTGGTAGGATTGAAGGTTTTGTAAACCAAAAAAGGCGAACAGAGTGTCCGCCTTTGTACTTCTGGAATAGAGTGGCTTAGTCGAGCTGGAACTGCACGGGCAGGGTGAACTCGGTACGCACAGCCTTGCCGCTCTGCTTGCCGGGTTTCCACTTGGGCATTGAGTTGACAACGCGCAGAGCCTCCTTGCCGCAGCCGCCGCCGATTTCACGGGCGATGGCGGCCTTGGTGATGCTGCCGTCCTTCTCGACGACGAAACGGATAACCACCGTGCCGGTGATGTTGTTGTCGCGAGCCACGTCAGGATACTGGATGTTCTGGCTCAGATATTTGTACAGGGCTTCCTCGCCGCCGGGGTAGCTGGGGTATTCCTCGACGAAGACGAAGATCTCTTCCTCTTCGACAACTTCCTCAGTTCCAACGTCGGTGATGACCACTTCTTCCTGCTGCTTGTTGGCGTTGTCGCCAGCGTCGACAATACCGAGCTCGTTCTTGATGTCGGCGTCGTCGTCGACCACTTCAAGTTCGGTAGTGACTTCAGGTTCAGGCTGTTCTGGTTCCGGTTCGGGGATGTCCTCCTCCTGCTGTGTCTGGAGGATTTCCTCTTCCATTTCGGTCGTAACCATCTGCTGGACAAAACCGCTGTCCTTCTTGTCGGTGCTTCTGAGGTTGAAAGCAACCAGAACGAGGGCCAGGATTGTCACCAAACCAATCTCAAGATGCAGACCTTTCTTTTTTTCGAGGTCGGCTTTCTCCGATTTTTTTGCTTCCATATTATTAATTTTTAATTGTTTATTCTATATATTTAGCCTTTTTTCCGGCTTGTTTTGACACTGCTAAATTACACATTTTTTTTGACTTTTCAACAATTGGTTGTAAAAAAAAATGTCAATCGGGTATTTTTCGCTTCTAATTGTTTGATGTACAGCGTCGACAAGGGTTGAAAAAAATATTGTCTCCGCATTGTGCCCTGACAGGACCTGCTCCGGATTTTCCTATGGCTTTTTCATTCAGTTCTTATATCGTTCTTATATTCGCGATATAAGAACGATATAAGAACTGAGTGCAAAAGGTGTGAAAAAAGGGGGCGCAGGTGGCTTCTGTTGCCGGTTCAGTTGTTCACTCCGTATCCGAAGAGGGCGAAGTCGCCGCGCAGGGGGTCGTCGGGGAATATGGTGGCGAGGGTGTCGCTCAGCCGGCGCGCCGCGCTCATCGAGGCGGTGCCCGAGGTCAGCAGCCCGAGGCGGACGGACTGCGAGAGGACGTGTGTGTCGAGGGGCATAATCAGCGTGCGGCGGTCGATGAAGCCGGCCCACAGGCCCAGGTCGACGGGCGAGCCGCTGCGCACCATCCAGCGCAGAAACATACAGACGCGCTTGCAGGCCGACGTGGTGTCTTTGGGCACGACGACGCTGACGCCGGCCGACGCGAAATGGCGGCAGATGGCTTCGACGGCGCCCAGGCCGTCGCTGGCATTGGCCCTGACGTATTTGCCCAGGGTGCCGTGCCGCTCCATCAGCTGGCTGTAGGCGCTGAAAAACTGATACATACAGCCGTTGTTGTAGAGCCGGTAGAAGCACCCCTTGTCGTCGGGGCGGAAATGCTGGGCGAAGTCGCCGTTGCGCAGCCAGCGGTCCATTTCGCCGCCGCTCCACTGCAGCAGTTGCCCGATTTTGGGCATAAACTGCTTGCGGCTGCCGTAGCTTAGCACCGATGCAATGAAGGCCATAGCCTCCTGGTTTTCTGCGCCTTCGACCTGATGCATCCAGTACGAGGGGTCACCGATGATGAAGTCCGCCGTCTCGTAGCGCTCGGCCAGGTCGCGCAGAAGCTGCGCTGTCGCGGTGTCGACGGATGTGCTCATTTCACAATTCTATAGTAATTCTCTTTGCGCGGACGGGCCGGAGGCAGCGGCTTGGCGGGATAGCCGAGGGCCAGGGCGCCGACGCCCATCAGGCCTTCGGGCAGGCCGAGCTGCGCCATCAGCTGGCGGCCTTCGTCGGTGTCGAACATCTGCCGCTCGCGGTTTATCCAGCAGCTGCCCAGTCCGATGGCGTGGGCGGCGTTCATCATATTGCCCAGCACCAGCGTGCCGTCGGCGAAGCCGTTGGGCCAAATGTCGGGGCGGGAGCAGAAGACGAGGACGATGGTGGGCGCATCGTAGTAGGGGTTGCCCTCCTGCTCGGTAAACATAGAGTTCATCCTCACCAACTGGCTGATTATCGTCGGGTTCTGCACGGCCACGATCCAGGGGTCCTGGCGGTTCATTCCCGTCGGGGCGTAGGTGCCAGCGTCGAGCACGGCGTGGAGTTCGTCGTCGCTTATCTGTTCGGCCTTGAATGCGCGCACGCTGCGCCGCGTGCGCAAGGCTTTGAGTATTTCGTTGTCCATATTATATATGTTGATATTTTTTGCGAATAAAATCTATTGTCCCTTAACTTCCCTTTAACTTCCCTTTAACTTCCCTTAACTTCCCTTAACTTCCTTTAACTCCCCTTAATTCTCCAGTGCGTCGTCGATGATCATTTCGTAGAGCTGTGCGGTCGAGATGCCCATTGCGCGGGCCTGCTTGGGGACGATGCTTTCGGCGCTTTGGCCAGGGATGGTGTTGACTTCGAGGAAGGTGAGGCGCTGGCGCTCTTCGTCGTAGATGTAGTCGAAGCGGACCACGCCGCGGCAGTTGAGGAGGTCGTAGAGCTTGGAGGAGACGTCCTGGATTTTGTCGGCGATGCTGGCGTCGACGTTGGCAGGGGTGACTTCGTCGGAGAATCCGTCGTATTTGGCGGCATAGTCGAAGAATTCGTGGTTGCCGAGGGGTATGATTTCAGTGATTGGGAAGACGTATTTTTTGCCGTGGATTTTCATCACGCCGCAGTCGAATTCGCGGCCCTGGACGAACTCTTCGATGAGGACGGCGTCGTCTTCGGTGAAGGCCTCGTCGACGGCGGCCATCAAATCCTCGGGGCGTTTCACCTTTGTGGTGGCGACGCTGCTGCCGCCCGAGGCGGGCTTGACAAAGACGGGATAGCCCAGCCGGTCGGCGATGTCGCGCTGGTCGACGTGCTGCCCCTTGTAGTAGAGGCGCGATTTGGCCACTTTGACGATGTGGTAGCTGCGCACCACGGCGTTGCAGTAGCCTTTGTTGAAGGTGAGCGACGAGGTGTAGAATCCGCAGGTGGTGTACTTGATGCCCAGCAGGTCGAAATAGCCTTGCATTACGCCGTTTTCGCCGGGGTTGCCGTGGATGATGATGAAGGCGAGGTCGAAGCGCACCTTCTGTCCGTTGTCGGTGACGGTGAAGTCGGCGCGGTCGATGGGGCGGTGGCTGCCGTCGTCGGCCAGCCAGTACCATTGCTGGCGGTCGATGGTACCGTCGGTGAGCTCGCCGACGACGATCTTGTAGACGTTGTATTTGCTTTTGTCCAGCGATTCGTAGACCTGGCAACCGCTGTTGATGGATATCTGATGCTCGCCAGAGAAGCCTCCCATTACAAGTGCTATGTTTTTCATTGTGAATTGTTGTTTGCGATTGGTGAATTGTGATTAGTGAATTATGATTAGTGAATTGTGACCTGTGACCTGTGACCAGTGATACGTATTGTCCTTTAACTTTCCTTAACTTCCCTCTAACTTCCTTTAACTTCCATAACTTCCTTTAACTTCCTCTAACTTCCCTTAACTTCCCTTAACTCCCCTTAACTTCCCTCTAACTCCCCCCTTAGTATCGTCCGGTGTGCTGTGCGGCGGTTTTCGCTGTCGTATTGGTCGCAAAGGGCAATGGTCGCGTCGCTCATTGTCGAGAGCTGAAAGCGTTGCCACACGATGTTTTCGGCCAAAGGGGAAGGGTGGGAGAGGTCGTCGGCATAGAATCGGTAGTCGCGCAATTCGTCGACAACGATTTCGTAGGCAGGGAAATAGCTGGCGCCGAACGACCGACACAGGCTGTCGACGGCCAGCAGCAGGGCCGCTTTGCCCAGCTGGTTGCCGTGGGGTCCGTAGGCGTTGTGGCGCACGGGACTGACGGTGAAGAGCAGCTCGAAACCCGCCTCGCGGAGCCGCTGCATAAGTGGTTGCCAGGCAGTTGTGATCTCTTCGACCGATGCCAGATGTAGGCCGAACTCGGCCGACGGCACTTTGTGGCAGTTGGCCACGACGAGGCCTGTGGCGTTGAGGGTGTAGTAGTAGGCCGAGCCCAAGGTGACGATGATTTTGCGGCAGCGGCCGAGGAAAGCGTGGGCTTTTTCTATGTGTGCGTTGCAGGCGTCGAGGCAGTCTTGCCTGTCGTGGCGCGAGAAGGCACCGTGGTGCAGCCACGAGTGCCACAGCCCGTCGCGTTGCACAAGTATGCTGTCGTCGACGGGGTCGTTGTCGAGGCATCGCCGCAGCGCTTCGGCAATGGACAGCGGGTTGTACATTATGCCGAAGGGGTTGATGAGGGTGTCGAAGTGCAGGCTGGCCATACGCTGTCCCATATTTTCGGTGAAACAGGAGCCTATGAGCAGGATGGGCTCGTCGTGCGACACCTTGAAGGGCAGAGGCTCGGTTGGGACGGTGGTTTGTAGCCTGATTTGTTTCATTGGTATGACAGATGGTTTGACGTGTTTTTTATGGTGTTTTGTATGCCGGACAGGTCGCGTCGGCTCTATTTGTTGAATTTTATGTCTTCCACTTCGGGCAGGGTTTTCAGGATGTGGACAAATTTGCTGGCTTCGACGCTCATTTCGTTTGAGGACATAAAGAGCGAGATGTCTTTGCTCCTGTCTTTCACGTTGACGGTGAGTTTTGTCTTGCCGCGGTTCTGTTTGACCAGGTTTTTGAGGTTGGTGCAGAATTCGTCGCTGAGTTTGTGGATGTCGATGCTGAAGTTGATGGTCTTGGTGTAGTGGTCCATCACTTCGCTCAGCAGCATTATTTTCAGGATTTTGAGGCGTGGTGCCAGTTTCGTTTCGACGCCGTCCTTGCGAACTGTCAGCTGCGTCACATTGGCGTGTACGAAGACGAAGAGGCCTTTGGTGCAGAAGTCCTTGTATTTTACGCAGTCTTCTCCGAAAAGGCGCAGCTCGTACGAGCCGTCGTAGTCTTCGATGGTCATACTGCCGTAGGGTTTTCCGGTGCGCTGCGAAATGCCCGACATTCCTGCGGTGACGATGCCGCCGAACTTGATTTCGCGGCGTGTCACCAGGGATTCGAGGTTGGCCAGTTGCGTGACGCTGATATTGACGTAATTGGTCATCTCTTCCTTGTAGTCGTCGAGGGGATGGCCGCTGATATAGAATCCGATGACCTCCTTCTCGTAGCTGCACTGCTCCACGCTGGTCCAATGCTCGCATTCGGGGATGGGCGGATGGTCTTCGGCCTTGATGTCTTCGGACATATCGAAGATGGACATCTGTGCGGCATTGGCCGACTCGCGTTTGCGTGCCTGCCAGCGTATAAGCTTTTCGAGGTAGGAGGGGGCATTGTCGGACTGCACATCTTTGTGCATATATTGTGCGCGGTGCATACCCTGTAGCTGGTCGAAAGCGCCCGATTTTACGAGCACTTCGAGGTTTTTGCGGTTGATGGCTTTGAGGTCTATGCGATCCAGCAGGTCGAAGATGTCCTTGTAGGGACCGTTCTTTTCGCGCTCGCTGATGATGACCTGTGCCGCCGCCTCGCCCATACCCTTGATGGCGCTGAGGCCGAAGCGGATCTGGCCTTTCTCGTTGACGGAGAAGTTGATGTCCGACTCGTTGACGCAGGGGGCGAGGATTTCGATCTTGTTCTTGCGGCAGTCCTCCATCAGCTCGGTGACGCGCTCGATGTTGCTCAGGAACGAGGTCATCACGGCGGCCATATATTCGGCCGGATAGTGGGCCTTGAGGTAGGCCGTCTGGTAGGCCACCCACGAATAGCAGGTGGCGTGGCTCTTGTTGAAGGCGTAGGAGGCGAATTTCTTCCAGTCTTCCCATATCTTGTTGAGCACCTCGCGCTTGTGGCCATTCTTTTCGCCGCCTTCGTAGAAGAGGACCTCGAGCTCGTTCATCTTCTCTATCTGCTTCTTGCCCATTGCTTTGCGCAGCGTGTCGCTCTGGCCGCGCGTGAAGCCTGCCAGCTGGCGCGACAGGAGCATCACCTGCTCCTGGTAGACGGTGATGCCGTAGGTGTCCTTTAGGTATTCCTCCATACAGGGGATGTCGTACTCGACGGGCTTGCGTCCCAGCTTGCGGTCGATGAAGTCGGGAATGTAGTCCATCGGGCCCGGACGGTAGAGGGCGTTCATAGCGATGAGGTCTTCGAAGACGTGCGGCTTCAGCTCGCGCAGGTATTTCTGCATTCCGGCCGACTCGAACTGGAAAGTGCCCACTGTGTTGCCGTCGCAGAAAAGCTGGTAGGTCAACTCGTCGTCGATGGGTATGTGGTCGATGTCGATGTCGACGCCGTGGCTTTTCTTGATGTTGCGCAGGGCGTCCTTGATGATGGTGAGGTTCTTCAGGCCGAGGAAGTCCATCTTGATAAGTCCCACGTTCTCAATGACGTGGCCGTCGTACTGCGTCACCAGCACATCCTCGCCGCTGTCCTTGTCCTTGATGGTGCACATCGGGGCGAAGTTGGTCAGGTCGTCGGCGCCGATGATGACGCCGCAGGCGTGGATGCCGGTCTGGCGGTTGGTGTCCTCGAGCTCTTCGGCGTAGGTGAGCATCGACTTCAGTTCCTGGTCGTCGCCTTCCATAATGGCCCGCAGTTCAGGCACATACTTGTAGCAGTTTTTCAGGTTCACTTTCGGACTCTTGCCTTTCTCGTCCTTGATGTTGTCCGGAAAACTGCGGTCGGGGATGTAGCTCTTGATCAGGTTGACCGTCGAGAGCGGCACCTTTTGGATGCGTCCCACGTCGGCGATGGCCGACTTGCTGGCCATAGTGCCGTAGATGATGATGTGGGCCACCTTTTCTTTGCCGTATTTCTCTGTAATCCAGTCTAGCACGCGTCCGCGACCGGCATCGTCGAAGTCGACGTCGATATCGGGCAGCGAAATGCGGTCGGGGTTGAGGAAACGCTCGAACAGGAGATTGTATTTTAGTGGGTCTATGTCGGTGATCCATAGGCAGTAGGCCACCACGCTGCCTGCCGCCGAGCCACGGCCGGGCCCGACGCTGACGCCCAGCTCCTCGCGGGCGCCGCGTATATAGTCGGCCACGATGAGGAAATAGCCCGGGAAGCCCATCGTCTTGATGGTGTGCAGCTCGAAGGTGATGCGCTCGCGCACCTCCTCGCTGCAGGCGGCCTTGATGTCGTCCTGGCTCGACTGGTCGTTCAGGTCGGTGCGGTCGGAAAGGTAGCGTTTGCGCGCACCCTGCCACACCAGCTGCGCCAGGTAGTCGGCCTCGAACTTGATGCGGTACAGCTTTTCGTAGCCGCCCAGCTTGACGATTTTTTTCTCGGCGGCTTTCTGGTCCAGCACCACTTCGCCCTTGTCGTTGCGCGTGAATTCGTCGAAAAGCTCCTGCTCGGTAATGCAGCTGCGGTATTCCTCCTCGGTGCCGAAGCTGGCGGGTATGTCGAACTTCGGCATAATGGGGTCGCTGTCAATGCTGTAGGTCTCTACCTTATCGGCAATCTCGCGGGTGTTTTCAAGGACTTCGGGCATATCGGCAAAGATGGCGGCCATCTCGTCGGGACTTTTCAGCCACTCCTGCTTGGTGTAGTGCAGACGCGTGGGGTCGTCGAAGTCCTTGCCCGTGCTGAGGCAGATCAGGCGGTCGTGGGCCTCGCCGTGCTCCTCCTCGACAAAGTGTACGTCGTTGGTAGCTATCAGCTTGATATTGTACTTCTTGGCAAACTCAACGAGGTGTCCGTTGACCAGTTGCTGGCGCGGATAGGTGTCGTAGGCGGCGTTGGGCTTGTCGGTCTTGTGGCGTTGCATTTCGAGGTAGAAATCGTCGCCGAAGAGGTTCTTGAACCAGACGACAGCCTGCTCGGCGCCTTCGATGTCGCCTTTCATTATCTTCTGCGGAATCTCGCCGCCGATGCAGGCCGAGCAGCAGATGAGTCCCTCGTGGTATTGCTCCAGCAGGTTGTGGTCAATGCGCGGATTGTAGAAAAAACCGTCGGTGAAGGCTATCGAGCTGAGCTTGCACAGGTTCTTGTAGCCCTGCTTGTTCTTGGCCAGCAGGATGAGGTGCCATCCGCTGCGGTCGGTGATGCGTTCGCGGCCCGTTTCGGGGTCGCGCTCCTTGACGGCGGGGTCTTTGTCGTACAGCGTGCGGTGCGCGCAGTAGGTTTCGATGCCGATTATTGGCTTGAAAAACTGGGTGTTAAGCTCGCCGATTTGCACGCCGATGCCCTCCAGCTCCTCCTGCAGGTCGCTCAGTTTCGGCGTTCCTTCGGGCACCTCGGTGTTGGAGTAGAGCTCCTCGACCTCCTTGATTTTTTCTTCGATTTCCTTTTTCTTCGCCTCCAGCTCGCCGATTTTGTCTTTCACCTTGCCATTTTCCTTCTTTGCAGTGTCTACCAGCTCCTTGATACCGAACATATTGCCGTGGTCCGTGAGGGCCATAGCGTACATTCCGTTGCGTTTGCATTTGCTGATAAGGTCGGGCACCTTCGACATTCCGTCGAGTATCGAGAAGTGCGAGTGCACGTGTAAGTGGGTGAAATATGGCATACTATACTTGTTTTAAGGTGAGCTTAAGAGGGTGTAAAATTACAAAAAAAAACGCTTTCCGGCGGCCCTCGCCGGACAAAACTTATCAACAGCCCGTCTAAAGGCTATGGATACAACAAGTTAGGGATCAAATTTGTTTGCCCACCGTTTTCGCTCTGTCGCCCTCCCATTCCCCTCTGTTTTGGCCCAGTGGCAAACGCCTGTAAATCAGCACCCGCACTGCCCGTTGTACGGTATATGTACGCTATATGTACAGTATTTGTACGCTTCGAAAGCGTACAAATACTGTACATATACTGTACAAATACTGTACAACGGGCAGTGAAGGTGCGGTAAAGGCTTGGTATAGAATGGGTTCAAAAAAACGCAAGCTGGCGGTTTTCCCGGGCTTGCGTTTTTTGTCGGCTGTGGGCGGCGAGGGTCAGGGCTGGCCGTAGTATTCGATGGTGCGCTCGATGGTGTACATCGGCTGGCCGTTGAGCGCGTAGCGGCAGCGGGTCCAGTTGCCGCGGCGGTCGTAGGTGTAGGTGCGCGTTTCGGTGGTTACGGTCACCTCGTCGTCGTTGTAGAAGGTCTGGGTGCGCTTTTTCAGGTTGCCCTTTTTGTCGTATTTGCGCCGCTCGGTCCAGAGCAGCAGCTCGTCGGCGGTGTACTGCTCGATCGAGGCCAGACGCTCGCGCTTGTCGTAGGTGCTGACGGTGCGCCGCGTGACGACGGTGCTGTCGGGGTGGTAGGTGTACTCGATGCTCATCGCCAGGTTGCCGCCTTCGGCATAGATGCAGTGCGTCGACGAAATCAGGCGCTTGCGGAGGTCGTACTGGCGCAGCTCGACGAGGTCGCCGTCGTAGTCGAAGGTGTATTGCTTGTTCTGGCCTATGTCGCTCATCGTCAATGGGTAGCGCGTCGTGCGCTCGCCGCCGAAGCCACGCTTGCGGTACTCTGTCAGCTTTCCGACGGAATCGAACAAATAGGTCTCCTGGAAGTTGTTGTCGTTCCCGCCCTCATATTTCTGTACGACAGTGATTTGCCGTGGCCACGCCCGCAGGTTGTAGGTGTCGTAGTCGGGCTGCGTGAGCCCCTGCCGCGAGTGCTGCGCGTACATCAGGCAGGGGAACAAGAATAAGAAGCAAAAGAATTTTTTCATAAGAATCGTTACTGTTTGGCCTGCTTGCGCAGGCCGGTTTTAAACAGGAATTATCAGAAATCCCGTTCTTTGTATTTGGTTAGGTCAGTCATAATTATTTCTGGTCAATTCCTGGTTTATTTCTGGTAATTCCTGTTTAAAAAGACTGATAATTCCTGTCTAAAAGAAAACTGATAATTCCTGTTTGAAAAAAAAGTTTATTGCAGTTTTTTGTAGTGGAAGCGGTGGGGTGTGTCGTCGCCGAGGCGTTTGCGGCGGTTCTCTTCGTATTCGGAGTAGCTGCCTTCGAAGAAGTAGACCTGTGAGTCGCCCTCGAAGGCGAGGATATGGGTGCAGATGCGGTCGAGGAACCAGCGGTCGTGGCTGATGACCACGGCGCAGCCGGCGAAGTTCTCGAGGCCTTCCTCGAGGGCGCGCATCGTATTGACATCGATGTCGTTGGTGGGCTCGTCGAGCAGCAGTACGTTGGCCTCGCTCTTCAGGGTCAGCGCCAGGTGCAGGCGGTTGCGCTCGCCGCCGCTGAGCACGCCGGCCTTCTTGCTCTGGTCGTTGCCGCTGAAGTTGAAGCGGCTGATGTAGGCGCGGCTGTTGACCAGTCGGCCGCCCATCTGTATCTGCTCGTTGCCTTCGCTGACCACCTCCCAGACCGACTTCTCGGGGTCGATCTGCACGTGCTGCTGGTCGACGTAGCCGATTTTGACGGTCTCGCCGACGGTGAAGGTGCCGGTGTCGGGCTTTTCGAGGCCCATAATGAGGCGGAACAGGGTCGTCTTGCCGCATCCGTTGGGGCCGATGACGCCGACGATGCCGGCCGGGGGCAGCGAGAAGGTGAGGTTCTCGTAGAGCAGCTTGTCGCCGTAGGCTTTGCTTACACCCTCTACTTCAAGCACTTTGTTGCCCAGGCGCGGTCCGTTGGGGATGAAGATTTCGAGGTTCTGCTCCTTTTCCTTGACGTCCTCGTTCATCATACGGTCGTAAGCTGCCAGACGGGCTTTGCCCTTGGCGTGGCGCGCCTTGGGGGCCATACGCACCCATTCCAGCTCGCGCTGCAGGGTCTTGCGGCGCTTGCTTTCCTGCTTTTCCTCCATCGCCAGGCGCTGGGTCTTCTGGTCGAGCCAGCTGCTGTAGTTGCCCTGCCAGGGGATGCCTTCGCCGCGGTCCAGCTCGAGGATCCAGCCGGCCACGTTGTCGAGGAAGTAGCGGTCGTGCGTCACGGCGATGACGGTGCCCTTATATTGCTGCAGGTGGTGTTCGAGCCACTCGATCGACTCGGCGTCGAGGTGGTTTGTAGGCTCGTCAAGTAGCAGGATGTCAGGTTCTTGAAGCAGCAGACGGCACAGCGCCACGCGGCGGCGTTCGCCACCGCTGAGGTTCTTCACCAGCTGGTCCTCGTCGGGGCAGCGCAGGGCGTCCATAGCGCGCTCCAGGCGGCTGTCGAGGTTCCAGGCGTCGTGCTGCTCAAGCAGTTCGGTCAGCTCGCCCTGCCGTTCGCACAGCTTGTCGAAGTCGGCATCGGGCTCGGCGAAGGCATTGTTGACCTCTTCGTATTCCTTCAGCCAGTCGACCACGTCCTGCACGGCTTCCTGCACCACCTCCTTGACGGTCTTGGTGTCGTCCAGCTTGGGCTCCTGCTCGAGGTAGCCGACGCTGTAGCCGGGCGAGAAGACCACCTCGCCCTGATAGTCCTTGTCCACGCCGGCAATAATCTTCAAAAGCGAAGACTTGCCGCTGCCGTTGAGGCCGATGATGCCGATTTTGGCTCCATAGAAGAAGCTTAAATAAATGTCTTTCAATATCTGGCGGCTTGGCGGAATCAGCTTGCCCACGCCAACCATCGAGAAAATAATCTTTTTGTCGTCTGCCATAATTTATGTTGATATAATATTGTTATTCAGTATTGTTAATTGGTAAAATAATTGACATTTATGGTCAATTCCTGGTTATTTATGGTAATTCCTGTTCAAAGAATCAGATGGCGATAAGTTCTTCGCCAAGATTTTTCAATGCCTGTTTTATTTCAAGTTTGCGGTGCTCGCTGGGTGTTTTTATTCCATATATATATTTCGACAAAAGGCTTTTGTTTATGCCCATCTGACGAGCCACTTCCGATACGTTCAACTGCGGGAAACGCTTGAAAATCCGAGCTATCTCATTGTCTCTATCTGGCTCTTTTTCTTCGAGAAAACTGGATATGTGTATATCTTCGTCGATTTCAGGCCAACGCACAGCATCGCCCTGTGGGTCGATGATGTATTCTTGTCGCTGTTTGCTGTCTGCATCCATTAGCAACGGGAATGCTTCCAGCGGACGGCTGTGGGTTTGCCCTGCGCTATCGCGCATATAGATGCGCCCTTCGTCAAACCATATTGTTTTGATTGATATGTTATTCATCGTGATACTCCTTCCAGGCTCCTGTCTTTTCTGTCTTAATACAATTTGCAAAGATAGGAATAAATTTTTATCCCCGCAAATTTTTTTTGCCAGTTTTGGGAAAAGTCGTATTTTTGCATTCGCAAACCGCAAGGAAGGTTTGCCGAAAGAAAGCGCATTTTCGCCTTATTCCGATCGTGTAAATCTCGACAATTTACCCATCTGAAAAACTAGGAATAAAGGAGTTCCGAGATGCTCCATTGGATTATATTGTACCCAATATACGTCCATTTGTGGAG
Source organism: Bacteroidales bacterium (assembly GCA_017429685.1). Taxonomy (GTDB): domain Bacteria; phylum Bacteroidota; class Bacteroidia; order Bacteroidales; family P3; genus Colimorpha. Next base: position 56,984 of record JAFROL010000012.1, read on the forward strand.
CAATTCACTAACCTTTATATTCGTTTTTCAGGGAAGTCGAGACCCTTACACGAGAAGATAGAGACATAATGGATGGCTCCACTTTCTTCGTTGTACTTATTCCCCATCGAGCCGTGGAAAAACAATAGCAATAATAAAACTTATGAAGCTTAATTTTGATGATGATTTCGAAGGAAAAGTTAGCACAATAGTATGTGGAAAGTTTAATAAACTATATGGCAAAGAAAAACTATCTAAAATTGATATTCTTAGTATTTTCATTAACTCAAAGAAACACTATTTAAATGAATTGGGAAAATCTGTTAGAATTGATGGTGAAAAAATAACATATAATTTAGCATCGTATATATGCATAATGCCGGATGGTTATACGACTGAAAAAGGAGATCAAATTTACGTGTGGATGCACAGAAAATCGAATGGAGAATTTGGGAAGGTAAATGTAGGGACTCATTCTGATTTTGATAATTATGTATCTGAGAATAATTCTATTAAGCTGGGTTTTTTGTATTTTGAAAATTACAAACGGTATGAGGCATTTGAAAATGAATTGAAGGATGTGGATGTAGTGACAAATGGTGACGTTAATTTGCATAGTTATTTTGAGGGGCAAGCGAAACAGGTATTAAACAGTAATGATAGAACGCTTGATGAAAAAGTTTCTTCAAACTCAAAAATAAAGTATAACACAAACCTCAAAACTGCCGATGGCAAATGTTTATTTATTGAAGGTTATGTTGTCAGATTGCGCAACGAATGCTTTATAATTAATCCGACGGTTAAATTATATTCACCCAGAAAAAAACGAATATCCGTAGTCGGTTTAAAAAAAGGCCTCCTTGTTTTAGTTGTTTTATTTTCTTTTTTTAAGAATGGTTATGCTCAATCATTTTCAGTAGTTGTTCCAAGTGGGCAAACTCTACACTGTAGCCTTTATAATAGTGAGGTTTATATTATACAAAGTGATCCTCTTACGATGAAAGGGAATTTGATTATTCCTGACAGCGTTTCTAGAAATAACCATACGTATCCTATTATTGGAATAAGCGGTGGAGCATTCAAAAATTGTGATTCTTTATTATCTATATATATTCCCAAAACGATTAATTATATAGCGGATTTTTATTTGGGGGAACACGTATTTGATGGTTGTTCCAGTCTCTCGACTATAACTATTGATCCTGAAAACACTGTGTTTGACAGCCGAAACGATTGCAATGCAATTATTGAAACTTCGTCTAATACTCTTATTGTAGGGTGTAATAATACTGTAATTCCTAACTCAATTGTCGAAATTGGCGATGGTGCTTTTAATAAGTATAGCGGTTTAACATCAATGACAATACCCAATTCAGTAATCAAAATAGGGAATTCCGCATTTTCTAATTGTACTGGATTAATTTCGTTAACAATACCCAATTCTGTAACCAAAATAGGGAATTACGCATTTTCTAATTGTACTGGATTAATTTCATTAGTGTCCACTAAAAAAATATCAATTTAAAAGTTTAACAATAACTGTCCATTAAAATCGTTGAGTTCTTTGAAATCGTTGAGTTGATTATTGTTGAAGAGATCGTAAAGCGGAGTTTTGTCTGTAAGCGAAACTCCGAGTATCTGCAACACCTCATAGGTGCTTCGTTTCAGCTGCAGATCGTGTTGGACAATTGCCACAAGGCAGTATGCGCAGATGGCCGAATAGATTTGGATGCGCACTGCGTTTTCAGTGGTACCCCAGAATTTCTTGATTTTCAAATGCTGTTTCAG
>JAFROL010000013.1 GCA_017429685.1 Bacteroidales bacterium
ACTATTCACTATTCACCGTTTCGTCGGTATGGTGTAGGTGAGGCCGAGGAGGAGGTTGAAGCGCTGGGCGGGGTAGTTGGCCCAGAGGTAGTAGCGCTGTGCGGTGAGGTTGTCGATGTGTGCGAAGAATGAGAGCGCGCGGCTGTGGACGTATTCGGCACCGAGGCCTATGGCGAAGTGTGCGGGGATGGTCTGTGTGACTTGGTTGAGGCCGGTGGTGGGATTGGTTTGGTATTCGGCGTCCATCGAGCTTACGAAAAGTGTTTGGAGTGTGAAGAGCCACTTGTCCTTGTAGTTGAGGTCGACGTCGAAGTGTGCTGTGAAATTGGGGTCGTGGAGGATGATGGTGTTGGTGGGTATGTTGTAGTCGAGGTTGTAGATTGCGCCGAGGGTCATAGTGATCATTTCGTCGTTGACGAAGGTGAAGTTGGCGGCGAAGTCGGCTTCGTTGTAGTCGACATAGTAGGGCGTGAAGAGGTTGTTGAGCCGATATGCGGGGTCGAGCTGGAAGAATATGGCGTTCTGGTAGAAGTGGTTGTCGACGGTGATGTTGAGTATGAGTTTTTTGGAGAAGTTGATGCGGAGGTGTGCGTAGAGGTTGTCGTCGACGGTGGCTTGTGTCTGCGGTGCGGGTGCTACGAAGGGGTTGGTCAGGCGAATGGTGTTCCAGTCGTTGGCTATGTAGTCGCCCTTGAATCCGATGGCGAGGCTCATTGCGTTGTTGGCGAACGATTTGGCGATGCTGAGGTCGGGGAACAGGTTGTGTGTTGTCTGGTCGTTGTTGTAGGCGTTGAAGCCGAATGAGAGTCCTGCGTGGAACTTGAATCCGCTGAAGAGGAAGTCGACGTAGGGGTTGATTTGGAAGAGGTTGCTGCTGCTTCTGAGTGAGTCGGGCAGCGGTGTTATGGTGCCGTAGCCGAGCGGCAGGTCGTCGATTGAGGCTGGTGCGTCGGCCTTGTGGCGGAAGCCCTGCCATTTGGTGCGCAGGTAGGCTATGGCCTTGTATTTGCTGAGGAGCGGGAAGCCGTAGTGGATGTTGGCGTCGAGGTCCATCGAGAACTGTGAGAAGTCGTAGCGTCCCCAGAAGTTGGAGAGTCCGAGGTTGGCGTCGTAGCCGAGCTTGCCCTCATCTGTGTTGAGGCTTTGGGCGCCGAGGTTTAAGGCCAGGTTGTTGTAGGCGAAGGCGTAGTCGGAGAAGGAGATTGAGTCGCGCGTGTAGGCGAGATTGCGGAACAGCGTGGAGTCGCTGAAGCCGTAGTAGCGTCCATACTGCCTGTCGAAGGCGAGGTTGGCGGAGAAGAGGTGCTGCTTGTTGAGGATGTATTTTCCGAAGATGTCGAATCTGGTGTCGGTTTCGCGCGTGCGTCCGAAATGCGACGGTGAGGGCTGGCTGTCGTCGGCCCGTCCGAAGGTGGTGACATCGGTGTTGTGGAAGAGTCGTGCGCCGTAGGCGTAATTGTCGTGCCGCGTGGAGGTGTAGTAGAGGTCGAGGAGCGGATTGATGTCGGCGATGGCGGCAAAATCGTGGCCGACGCCGAAACGGAGGTAGTTGTTGTAGAGTCGTGTGGGCGAGCCGAGCACTTTGGCGGCCTTGATGCCGGAAGCGGGTGTCAGCGAGCTGATGCGGCGCGGGGTGATATTGTAGTTGAAAGTGGGCTGGAGTGTTTCGCTGATATTGTCGTTGACGGCTGGCGGCAGATTGACCTTTTCGGTTACGCCGTCGAGGACCGGGTTGTAGTCGCCGACGACGATGACCGACTCGTTGTAGGAGCTTGCGGTGGTGTCGGTCTGTGCGTGGAGGGTGGTGTTCAGCCCGAGGATTGCCAAAGCGGCTATGATGGTTTTGAAGGAATGTTTCATCGTGTTATTATTGCGTTATTGTGTTATTGCGTTATTGTGTTAATCTTCTGTCCCGCAGAAAGCGCAGAAAGCGCAGAAATTTGTTAGTCTTATGTTAAGTGAATGCGTTAATGCGTTAATGTGTTAATGCGTTAGTGGCTGACGCGTCAATTTTCGTTTCACTATTCACTATTCACAGGTCACTATTCATTTTCTATGATAATGGTTTCGGATTCGGTGTCGTTGTCGGGTTGCTGCGGGGTGCCGGTGCTGTTCTGCGGTGTGTTGATGGACTGCAGATGCTGGCGTGCCTCCATCACGATTTCTTCGTCGGCATCGTTCTCGACCTGGTAGTTGTCGATGATGCTCTGAAGGGTCTGTTTGGCCTGGATGTCGTTGCCGCGCCGATGGAAAATATCGGCCCAAAGGACGAAGCACTTGGCGAGCCAATAGTCGGCACCGGGGTTGTTGACGACCTGCTCGATGATGCGCTCGGCGCCGTCGAGGTCGTCCTGCTGGAAGAGGATTTCGGCGCGGCGGTAGGTGGCCTCGCCCATATAGTCGCCATTGGCGGAGCCCGCGAGGGCGCCATAGGCGTCGAAGGCCTTCTGGCGGTTGTCGGCGTAATAGTAGCTGCGTGCGGTCAGAATAGCGGCCTCGTCGCGCTGCTCGGCTGTGGCCTTGGGCTCAGCAAGGAGTTGGCTGGCGCTGATGGCGACATTGGCGGTATCCTTCAGTGCATACCAGCTTTTGACGATACCCATACGTGCCTGAAGGCGTGATGCGTCGGAGGTGGAGACGACGACGAGCGGCACGTAATAGTCGAGAGCCTTACGGTAGTTGCGCTGTGCGAAATTGGTCGTAGCGGCCTGATAGAGGCAGTTTTCGGTGTAGGGGTTGTTGCCGCGCTCGGCGACCCACTCGTAGTGGGCCAACGCCTTGTCCTGCTGGCCGGTACGCGTCAGTGCGTCGGCAAGATAGTAGTGTGCCTTGAGGATGAAGAGTCCGTGAGGGAACTTCTGGATATAGTTGGAAAAGCCAGCGATGGCATTGTCGTAGTTGCCTGCAAAATAGCGGTTTTCGGCGGCGAGATAGAGGGTGGAGTCCTGTTCGACGGCCGAGACGGTTGCCTTGGTGGTTCGGCTGACGTAGGAGAAGTATTCCTCGACGCGGTCCTGCTCGATATAAATGTTCTTGATGGACATCAGTGCATCGCGAGCCTCGTCGGTGCCGGGATAGCGTGCCAGGAGCTGGTCGAAAGTTTCGAGGGCCTTGTCGTTCCGCTCGGTGTTATAGTAGATAAGGCCGGTGTTGAGCAATGCCTGGGGCACGAAGCTGCTCTGCGAGTATTTCTTGACGAAATTGTTGTAGTATAGCAGAGCCATCTCGTTGTTGTCGCAGATGAGGTAGGTGTTGGCGATTTCGAACATTGCCTTGGGCGAGAGCGGCGAATTGTTGAATTTCTCGAAGATGTAGTTCAGGCTGTTGAGTTTTTCGACATTCTTGCCCTGTGCGCCGTAGCAGAGAGCCTTCTGGTAGGTAGCATAGTCGGCATCCTGTCCCTGAGCGTCGATGACGCGGTTGTAGTAGCCGATGGCGCCGTCGAAGTTTTTCTTCACGTAGAGGCAGTCGCCCATACGGTTGTAGGCGTCGAGCAGCTGTTTGCGGTCGCCATTCTTGGAGAGGGTGATGAACTCGCTGAATTTCTCTTCGGCAAGGTCGTAGCGTTTGCGGCGCATATAGACGTATCCGGCAGTGTAGAGAGCCTGCGGATAATAGACCGAGCTTTTGCGCGACGAAGCGGTGAAGAAACGGTCGAGCTGCTTCTGGCTGCGTCCGTAGTTGGCCAGCCGGTACTGCGACTCGGCCGAGAGGTAGAGGGCGTCGGTGGTGATGGACGGTGTGGCGTTGACCGACACGGCACTGTCGAAACAGACAGCGGCGTGCTGCAGATTGCGTTCGTTGAAGAGATCGATGCCGCGATTGACGAGAATGCGCTGATAGGCCTGCCGCATCGTGGCGTCTTTGAGAAGTTCTTTTTTGTTGCGTTCGATAAGCGCGAGGGCGTCCTTATAGTTCTTTGTGGTGCAATAGAGCGATGTAAGTATCTGCTGCACTTCGGCTTTACGCTTTGTGTTGGGGTAGCGTTGCAGGTAGTTCTCGAACGAGCGTATCGACTCGTTGTAGGCGTTGGGGTTGAGTTCGCAGCTAAGTTTGGCGTAGTTGAATGCCGCCTCCTCCTGGATGGCGTCGTTGTGGCGCATTTCGGAGGCGCTTTTGAAGGCTGTGCGTGCATCGTTCTTGCGGTTCATCTTGATATAGGTGTCGCCAAGGGTGAAAAGTGCGTTCTGGGCCGTCGAATCGTCGCGTCCGACGAAAGTGGAAAGGTAGGATGCCGCCGAGTCGTACTGTCCAAGCATATAGTAGCAGTAGCCCTTGGGATAGTTGGTGGCGGCATTGTGGGCCGAGCTGTTTTTCTTGGTGGCATCGGCATCGGCCTGCTGGTAGTATTGCAGTGCCTTCTGATATTCGCCACGGTTGAAATAGACGTCGCCGACAATGCGCTCCACCTCGTCGCGAAGCACCAGGTTGGGGTCGGCCAGCAGATCTGGGGCCATACGTATCACTTCGTCTTCCTGACCCAGATGGTATTTGATATAGAAACGATAGACGGGGACAAGTTTTTTGAAGGATTTCTCCCGCTCGATTTTGCGGAACTCCTTGTCGGCCGACTCGTACTGTCCTGCCGAGAAAAGGATGTCGGCATAATAGTATGTGGCAGCGTTCTTGTAGTACGACTTGCCGTCGGCCACGCGCTTAAAATATTTCTTGGCGTTTTCCTTGTCGCCCTGCTGGAAATAGCAGAATCCCGTCTTGTACTCGAATTCGCTGCGATGGTTGAATTCGACCTCGGAGGGTTCCACCTGCAGGTATTCGTGCAGGGCATTGTTCCATTCGGCATTGTCGAAATAGACGTTTCCGAGGGCCAGACGCGCCATATTGACCCTGCCGCTTTCGGGATAGAGACGCAGGAATTCGTTGAGACGGAAAAGGGCGTCGTCGTTGCGCAGCTGCTGGGAGCAGACGGCTGCATAATAGGTGGCATCGACCTGCTCGGTAGCATCGTTGCAGTCGAGATAGCGGTCGAAAAGATACTGTGCAACAGCATATTTCTCCTTACGGAACAAGTCGTTAGCCTCAACAAAGAGTTGCGATGTCGTTTTTGACTGTTGCGTCTGTTGCGCTGATGCCGTGCCAATGCCAATGGCAAGGATGGCGTATAATAGGAATATGCGCTTCATTTTTGCTTTGAGTTACTTATTTTGTGTATTTTGCAACCATAACGCAAAAATGAATACATTATTTTATGTAAGTGAATTTTTTTCAGAAATCGGGATTATAGAGCGATTATCGAGCTGCGACATTGCTATGCCCAACGGAAGTTTTCCTTGCCGGCGCCGAGCTCGAAGTGGCATTTGACGATGCCGAGGTCGATTTTCAGGTATGTTCCCATAAGCGTGAAGCGTGTGCGTGCCGCCACACGGCCGTCGGACAGCAGCTCGAACTCGAACTTCTGCATATTCATTGCCGTGGGAGCCAGCACTGCGGCTTCGACACCCTTCTTGAACCATTCGGGAATGTTGGCCGAAGGTGCCTTGTAGAACTTTTCGATGGGCTTCACGGGGTGCTGCACGCCCTGCGTGGCACCATAGCCGAGAGCGATGACGCCGTGCAGCTGCTCGTCGGGCCGGATGGTGTAGTTGTCCGGCTGCTTGCTGAACGTCAGGCCGACCCAGCAACTGTTCAGTCCCAGCGTCTGCGCCAGCAGAACGATACGTTCGCCATAATATCCCAGCTGTTCGTCCAGCCCCTTGCGGCACACGAGGACGATGTAGTTGCTGATGCCGCTGAACTTGCCATATTTGGCCAGCCCGTGGGCGAAGGCCTCCGGCTCGTCGGTCACCAGCTGCAGATGCAGACCTGCCGTGCGGTTGGCCTCGTCGATGGCGGCGCGCAGCTGCTCGACCTTTTCGGCCTCGATGGCCTGATTCTTGTACTGCCGCACGCTGTGGCGTGCGACGATGGCTTCCTGTAGTGTCATTTCAAAATCTGTTTGGTGTGTTCCTTGGTGTTCACCTTGCCGATGGCGTCAATGATGGTGCCCTGCTCGTCGATGACGTAGGTGGTGCGCAGCGTGCCCATCGTGACCTTGCCGTAGTTCTTCTTCTCGCCCCAAGCCTCGTAGGCCTCCAGAATCTTGTGTTCTGGGTCGCTGATAAGGTGGAAAGGCAGCTCATATTTGGCTATAAAACGCTGATGGCTCGCGGCGCTGTCGCGGCTGACGCCCAGCACCTCGTAGCCCTGCGCCAGGAAGCGGTGGTAGTTGTCGCGCAGGTCGCAGGCCTCGCTGGTGCAGCCTGGCGTGCTGTCCTTGGGATAAAAATAGAGCACCAGCTTCTTGCCACTGAAGTCGCTAAGTTTAACGATGTTTCCGTTCTCGTCCGCGCCTTCAAACATCGGCGCCTTGGTTCCAATCTGTAGCATATTACTTTATTTATTGATTATTATTTCGTATTCCACATTCCGCATCATACCCTCCTTCGCTTTCACGATGCCGCGGGCGGCAAGTTCGTGAATGTCGCGGATGGCAGTATCGGTTGACACTTCAGCCAGTTTGGCATAGTTCTTTACGGTCAACTTGCCGTCGTAGCCGTCAAGGTATATGTTAAGTATCGTGTGCTGACGTTGGCTGAAAGAATCCGATGTGTGGTTCTGCCAGAAAATGGATTTGCGGAGGATTAGCGATAGGCTTTTCTCGGCACTTTCAATTGCACGACCCATACAGCCGAGATACCAGTCGATCCACTCCGTGATGTCGCCGTCGCCGCGTTGCGTATGTTCCAAGATGGAGTTGTAGCGTTTCTTCTCGCGGTTCACCTGGGTCGACATACTAAAATAGCGCATAGGGCTGTTGTCGGCTTGCGACAGGGCCATATCCGATATGGCGCGAGCGATGCGGCCGTTGCCGTCGTCGAATGGGTGGATGCTCACGAAGTGGAGATGTGCGACGGCAGAGCGGATGTAGTCTTTTGTAATGTTACCGTTGAACCAATTGAGGAATTGGTGCATCATAGCTGGCACAACGTCCGGCTCCGGTGCGTGATAGTGGACTTTCTCGCGTCCCAGCATTCCGGAGACAACATCCATTCCACGCTGGCGGTAGCGCCCAACGTCGATGCCTTGTATGCCACTTCGGGTGTTGGGGAAAAGTGCCGAGTGCCAACCGAAGAGGCGGTCTTCGGTAAGGGGTGTAAGGTAGTTGGTGGCGGCGTCGAGCATCATTTCAACGATGCCGTCGATATAATGCGACGGCTCAGTCTGCACCATTTGCTCCACACCAAGCCGTCTTGCCACCGACGAGCGCACCTGCGCCACATCAAGGGTAATGCCCTCTATCGAGTACGAATCCACCACGTTGTCGGTCACCATCTGCGTCATAGTCTGCAACTGAGCGTCGAGACCAATGTCGTGCAAACGGCCAAAGAGATGGCCTGCCATCTTGTTGATGGCAGACTGCCGCTCCATAATAAGGTTTTTGTCCCAAATGAAGGTCGGCCAATTGGTTGAATGGTAGATATATTTTTGCATCATTCAAATTGTTGCGCGGTTAATAAGCCGCAAATTCTGCGGTTTACACGCTGCAAAATTACAAATTTTTTCCGACATAAACGAAAAAGATTTCTGTATATGAAAATATTTGTGTAATTTTGCAGCCGATTTTACGGAGTATAAACGAATATAAATGCCAATGAAACATAGCGCATAGTTTAGTATGCACATCATAGAATAGAAAATAGCGAAGTAGCTAATCTGGTTTTTCTGAAACTTCGACAACTTCAAGAAAACACTCCAGACCAAGCGACGGCGTTCCCGCGTTAAGCGTGGACTTATACGTTGTAATTGGAGTGTTTAGGTAGTCGAAGACCTCAGAAAAACCGATGAAGACTAAAAAGTTCCACGCTCTTTTTATGTGCATTCTTCATCGGAACTACAATAACATGTTATTAATTCAAAACCGACGGGTCGATGGTATATAACAGACAACAAAAAAAATGAAGAAAATCGCATTGGTTGTATTATTTGCTTTCGTTTCTATGTTAAGCATAAACAATATATATGCAAGTAATGGTACCGATAAGGCAAAATATAATACAGTTGCCGCCTCTCAAGATTGCGCTGATAGTCCTTCCGCTTACGTATATGATGTACGTTACAGTGATAACGGAGAAATCGTCGTCGTGGTTAGGATCAAGAACAAAGAAAAAGGTGTCCATTATCGCGTAAAGGTGACTCCAAAAGACAAAATAACAGGAACTATTGTTGAAGGGGCTCGTTATGGTACAGTTGGCCAAAATGACGTGGATTGTGAAGTAACATTCCATTGCTATTCTGGCAAAGAGAGCGATGCTCCTTATTGCAGGCAGTATGATTTTAATGCGGAAATTGTAGACTAACATTCTTATTCTTATTAAGAACGAGCATCCCTCACGATAGGGATGCTTTTTCGTTGCAACTGTGCGGCAAATTGTCTGTGGTGTTGCAACTGTGCGGCAAATTGTCTGTGGTACGGAAACAATTGAAACTAAATGAGAATGAATACCTGTTGGTTTGCGGACGTATGAAACGAATTTGAAACGGGGCTGTCGCGGGTGATTTTATTCTCCTATTATTTGTAGGGAGAATATTGTAACGATGCAATATTCTCCCTTTATTTATATGGAGTATAATATTGCGAATGTTGCTTGCAGTTCTTCTTTTATGATATCCCAATCTTTGCTCCTCAAACAATGTGGGTCGGGTTCATTGTCGGCTATAGTATAGTTACCAAATCCCCGAATTACATCTTCTCGGTTAAAGCCGTAGGGGTAGCGCTTCTCATAAAGGTCAAGCATCACTGCGGGGCTGTGGAGCCCTGCAAGTTCGTGAATGTCCCAAAAATCTTTCTTGCGGCCACCGCGTGCCACCACGTCGAGCTTCATCGCAATGATGTCCTCAACCGAGGCCATACGGATACCATCTTCGGTATCCATCGGGGCAATGAAGGGGTCGGTATAGAACAGGTCGAGTTTTACGGCATCGTCGCGACTGGTGCCCACTATGTATGTTGCCCCCATACCCACAGGGTTGCCGCAATCGCCCACGCAATATGGAAACATACTGCGCAAGTGGGTCTGCAAAGAAAGGAAATCAATGTCGCCATAACAGGTATCGGTAAACAAGTCAATGTCAATCGACATCCTGTGCCCAAGGCGCAAACTCAACGAGGTACCGCCAACGAGCCGGAAGGCGTTGAACAGAGGGTCAGACATCAAACGTGCCAGAGTGTTGCGAAGATAAGGTGTGACGGTCTCATAGTGAAGCATAGGCCATCATCTTTTGAAGGTTTATCTTTGCGATTCTATTGTAGTCGTTGGGGGTGAAAGAGCGCTCAAATTCACGAACTATGGTCCAGCCGTACATCTTGACAACAAGCTGTTGCTCTTCCTCTGTTCCGTAGCCAAACACGCGTTCTATAACGAAGCTGGCGTGACGTTTCCAGTCGATGTGCGAGAAGTCGGTATCCCAAAAGGTAACCTTTGAGAAATCACTCGGTTTGGGGTAATATGTCAGTTCTTGAACATTCATTTTCAAAATGCAAAGATACAACTTTTTCTTAATATGGCAAAATAATTATGAAAAAGGGAGCACCCGGTTGGATGCTCCCTTTTCTGTTGGTTGTATCAATTCATTAATACATTCCACCCATTCCGCCCATACCGGGGTTGGCGGGGGCTGCAGGTTCTGGTTCCTTGATGTCGCAGAGGACGCACTCGGTGGTCAGCAGCATACCGGCGATGCTAGCGGCGTTCTCCAGAGCCACACGGGTAACCTTGGCGGGGTCGATGACACCGCTCTCGAACAGCTTCTCGTACTTCTCGGTGCGGGCATTGTAGCCGTAGTCGCCCTTGCCGTTGCGGACTTCGTTGACGACAACGCTGCCTTCCAGGCCGGCGTTCTCAACAATCATACGCAGAGGCTCTTCGACGGCGCGACGGATAATCTCGATACCAAGTTTCTCGTCTTCGTTCTCGGGTTTTACCTTGTTCAGCTTTTCAGCAGCGCGGATCAGGGCCGTGCCACCGCCGGGGATGATACCCTCTTCGACAGCTGCGCGGGTTGCGTGCAGAGCGTCGTCGAAGCGGTCTTTCTTCTCCTTCATTTCAACCTCGCTGGCTGCGCCAACATAGATGACTGCCACGCCACCTGCCAATTTGGCAAGACGTTCCTGCAGTTTCTCGCGGTCGTAGTCGCTGGTGGTCTTCTCGATCTGAGCCTTGATCTGGCCGACACGTGCCTTGATGGCAGCGCTGTCGCCCTTGCCGCTGACGATGGTGGTGTTGTCCTTGTCGATGCTGATCTTCTCGCTCTGGCCGAGCATCGAGAGGTCAGCGTCTTCGAGCTTGTAGCCCTTCTCTTCGCTGATGACGGTACCGCCGGTGAGGATGGCGATATCTTCGAGCATCTCTTTACGACGGTCGCCGAAGCCAGGAGCCTTGACAGCAGCAATCTTCAGGCTGCCGCGCAGACGGTTGACGACGAGGGTTGCAAGAGCTTCGCTCTCAACGTCCTCAGCAATGATAAGGAGCGGACGGCCGGTGTTGACAACCTTCTCGAGCACGGGCAGGAGGTCCTTCATCGTGCTTATCTTCTTGTCATAGATAAGGATGAAAGGATTGTCGTAGGTGCATTCCATCTTCTCGGTGTCAGTGACGAAATAGGGGCTGATGTAGCCACGGTCGAACTGCATACCTTCGACGACTTTGACGTGGGTGTCGATACCCTTGGCGTCCTCGATGGTGATGACACCGTCCTTCGTAACTTTCTCCATAGCCTCAGCGATGATGTCGCCGATGGTGCTGTCGTTGTTGGCGCTGATGGTAGCCACCTGGCGGATCTTGGCGATGTCGCCACCGACTTCCTTGCTCTGAGCCTTGATGTCTTTAACGATAGCGGCAACAGCCTTGTCGATACCGCGTTTCAGGTCCATCGGGTTGGCACCGGCGGTGACGTTCTTCAAGCCAGTGTTGACGATAGCCTGTGCCAGAACGGTAGCGGTGGTGGTACCGTCACCAGCCTGGTCGTTGGTCTTCGAGGCAACCTCTTTCACCATCTGGGCACCCATATTCTCGATGCCGTTCTCGAGTTCAATTTCCTTGGCGACGGTGACGCCGTCCTTGGTTACCTGGGGAGCACCGAACTTCTTGTCGATAACGACGTTGCGACCTTTAGGTCCGAGGGTTACTTTAACTGCATTTGCCAGAGCGTCGACGCCTTTGCGCAACTGCTCACGAGCATCATTATTGAATATTATCTCTTTTGCCATTTCTTTTGTGATTTGTGACCAGTGACCCGTGACCTGTGACACGACAGCCGACTGGTCTTGTTAATTCTGATATTTATCTTTTGTTTTGTGACAAGTCACCAGCATCGTTTCACTGGTCACAGGTCACTTTTCACTCAACTTAGATGATTGCGTAAATGTCGCTCTCTTTCATAATCATATAGGCGGTGCCATCGATGTTGATTTCGGTGCCGCTGTATTTGCCATAGAGGACCTGGTCGCCGACCTTGACAGTCATTTCATAGTCCTTGGTGCCTTTGCCGACGGCGACGACTTTGCCGCGCTGCGGTTTTTCCTTTGCTGTGTCGGGAATGATGATGCCCGAAGCGGTCTTCTGCTCTGCTTCGGCGGGTTCAATGAGAACTCTGTCTGCTAACGGTTTAATTTTCATATCTTGATTTATTTTTTGATTAATTATTCTTTATTTTCTTGCCACCTTTTTTCGTGTGGCAATTGAAAAACATCCAAAAGTGTGCCAAAAAGACATTTTGTCACACAAACTGACAATTTGTCAGTCGCTACTGACTGACGTGTCGCATTTTTTCATACTTGCAACGAAAACGCCGAAATTCAAAGACCCGCATAAGCAAACTAAAAAACAAAACAGTCCCGATGAAGCTTTTTTTGTCCTGCGGACGCCGAATTCGAAAAAATTTCATATTTTTGCACTTTTGAACTCGAACAATAAAAAAACGTATATCATTAAAATGTCGAAAGATAAGACGATGAAGAAGTTTGCTTCATATTTAATATCGCACCTGCGCATACTATATCTGATAGCCATTCTGTCAGTCTCCGTAGCATTGATTCTGCTGATGTTTCCCGACAGTTATTCAAAGGTGGCGTACAGCTACACCCCCGGCTCGTTCTGGCAGAACGAAGACCTTTACGCTCCTTTCGACTTCACAATACTGAAATCGAACGAGGAAAGCTCGCGCGAAGCGCAGCATATCCGCGAAACGTCGACCAGCTATTTCCACATCGACAGCAGTGCTCGCGAAAAGGCCGTTATGAATGCCGCACGTCAGCAGATGCAGCGTCGCGACGCGATGGTCGTAGACGAGGCAATAGCATTGATATACAACTCGAAAGGATATTGCGCCAATGCCAGCGAGCTGAATGGGCACCCGCTTGTGGTGCTGTCGGGCAACATTGGCTATGAAATTGACCCCGACGGCATAATGACGCCTTCCGACGTCGAACAGTTCGTTATGCAGACCGTATCGGACACCTCCAGCGCCGAACGGCTGGCGCGACTGCTGACCGACTCGATTCTGACACCGACCCTGGTGTTCGACGAGAACCGCACCCATCTGGAACTCGACACACGCCTTTCGCAACTCTCCTACTCGTCAAGAATGATCGAAAAAGACGAACTCATTGTGGCCAAGGGCCAGCGCATTGACGAGGAAACAGCCCTTGCCCTGTCGTCGCTCGAGCAGGAGGAGAACCGCCGCAATGCCAATATCGCAAGTCCTTTCCTGCACTATCTGGGGCAGGCACTGCTTTGCATCATCGCATTCGTTGCCCTCTACGTGTTCCTTAAAAACATCCGCCACCCGATGCTCGAGGACATCAAGAAGGTCACTTTCGCATTCTTAATAGTGCTCTTCATCTCGGCCTCCGAAGCCATCGTGGTGCGCCTCAATCCAGCGATGGTGCTCATCGTGCCGATGTGCGTGGTGCCGATTCTGATGCGCATCTTCTTCGATATGCGAGTGGCCCTCTACATCCACATTGTCGCCGTCATCATCATCGGCAATATGGTTCCCAACAGCTACGAGTTCATTTTCTACCAGCTCGTGTCGGGTATGATGAGCATCATCACCGTGCGCAACTTCGAGAAGCGCAGCAGCTTCTTCGCCGTAGCGGTCGTCATCTTCACGACCTATTCGCTCATCTACGTGGCCGGTGTGCTCAGCACCGACGCCAGCTTCGTCAACATCCATCCCGAGCGGTTCCTTGTCTTCTTCGTCAATGCCCTTCTCACACTCCTCGCCTACCCGCTCATATTCATTTTCGAGCGTATGTTCGGGCTTACCACCAACCTGACACTGATGGAGATCTCGAGCACCAACACGCCGGCGCTGCGCGAGCTGTCGCAAAAAGCACCAGGCACTTTCCAGCACTCTATGCAGGTGGCCAACATCGCCGAGGACCTCATCAACGAGATTGGCGGCAACGCGCTGCTGGCCAAAGTCGGCGCGCTCTATCACGACATCGGCAAGATAATGGCGCCAATCTATTTCACCGAGAACCAGAACAACGGCTTCAACCCGCACGACAACATCGACTACGAGGAAAGCGCCCACATCATCACCCAACACGTGCGCGACGGCATAATGCTTGCAAAAAAATACAAGCTGCCCACCGAAGTGACGGATTTCATCCGCACCCACCACGGCACCACCGTCACGGGATATTTCTACGCCCAAGCCAAGCTGCACCGCGCCGAGGAGGAAATCAACATCGAGGACTACCGTTATCCGGGTCCCAAGCCCTTCAGTCGCGAAACCGCCGTCGTTATGCTCGTCGACTCGGTTGAAGCAGCCTGCAAGAGCCTCAAGAACCACGACAAAGAGTCGATCGACAGTATGGTGGACAAAATCATCAACGACAAAATCAGCCACAACCAGCTCAACAACTGTCCGCTGACCCTGCGCGACATCACGCGCATCCAGTCCTACATCAAGGAGCGTATGATGAGTATCTACCACGTCCGCATCGAATACCCAGTAAAATGAAGCGGAAAGCGGAAAGCGGAAAGCGGAGAACGGAGAACTGAGAACGGAGAACTGAGAACTGAGAACCGCGTCAGCACTAACGAATTAACGAATTAACAAATTAACACATTCACGGATTAACGAATTAACTTTCAATTTTATGAAAAAGACTCTCACCCACATCGCAGCCATCGTGGTGATGTTCATTGCGGCCTGCATCTATTTTTCGCCGGCACTGAGCGGCGACGTCGTCTATCAGGGCGATATCGTAAAGGCCGAATCTATGGCGCACCAGCAGCGTATGGTTGCCGACTCGACGGGGACCATTCCGAACTGGAACCCCGCTATGTTCAGCGGTATGCCTGGCTATCAGACGGCCACCGAACCTCAGCGTTCCGTATTCACTGTCCTCAAGTCCATTCTAATCCTGCGTCCTGTGGGGCTCGAACGCAGCATCGGCATTCTGTGGCTCTACCTCATTGGTTTCTATGTGGCCCTGATTGCTATGGGTTGCAACCCCTGGCTGTCGCTCTTTGGAGCCCTCTCATTCGGATTGGGGTCATACAATATCATCATCATCGAGGCTGGCCACGTCACCAAGGCGTGGGCCATAGCTATGATTGCCCCTGTGCTGGCGGGTATGGTGCTGGCACTGCGAGCGGAAAGCGGAAAGCGGAAAGCGGAAAGCGGGTCAGACACTGACGAATTAACACATTCACGAATTAACACATTCATCAACTGGCGCCAAGTGGTATGGGGAACGATACTGTTTACGCTGGCCCTTGGTTTGCAGATCACCTTCAACCATATCCAGATAACATTCTACACCGCCATCGGTGGCGTCATTCTGGGTCTCACCTACCTTGTCTATTCCATCAAGGAGCACTGGTTCAAACAGATGCTGACCGTCGTAGGCCTGCTCCTTGTCGGATGCGCCTTTGCTGTCGGCGGCAATTTCCGCCATCTCACCGTCAACCAGGAATATGCCAAAGCCACTATGCGTGGCGGTAGCGAAATCACTGTCACTCCGCACGATATCGGTGTCGACGACGTCAAGGCTGCCGAAGGCACGCAGAGCGGCGGACTGGACATCAACTATGCCTTCAGCTGGAGCTATGGTGTTGGCGAGACCTATACCCTCCTTGTCCCCGGTGCCTGTGGCGGCGGCTCGGGCGAGCGCGTGTCCGAAGACAGCGAGTGGGCTCGTCGCACAGGTCAGCAGCAGGCCCCCCTCTATTGGGGCGACCAGCCCTTCACGTCGGGTCCCGTCTATTTCGGTGCCATAGTCTTTTTCCTTTTCGTCTTCGGATGCTTTGTTGTCAAAGGGCCCGAGCGCTGGTGGCTTGTCGTCGCCACGTTCGTGGCCATCGTCCTTTCGTGGGGCCGCCACTTCCTTCCCGTCAACGAGTTTCTGTTCAACCACTTGCCTTTGTACAACAAGTTCCGCACGCCGTCGATGAGCCTTGTGCTTGCCAATGCTGCGATGACCATTATGGCCGCACTGTCGCTGGGGGCTGTCGGCGAGGCGCTTGGTGCCACTGACGTCAAAAACAAGGTTGCCGACTACGACATCCGTCACCGTTTGCGCAAAGCCCTGTACTGGTCGGGCGGCATCGTTGGCGGCATCCTTGTTGTGGGCCTAATTCTTGCGAAGACCAAGCTCACGTTCATCGGCGTGGGCGACGAGCAGTACCGTGCTCAACTTGGCGACCAATGGCCTATGTTCCAGCAGCTTCTGGTCGACGAGCGCAGGTCACTCTTTGTTCGCGACTCGCTGCGTTCGCTCATTTTTGTGGCACTGGCATTCGTGCTGTTGCTGCTGCACATCGGCGACAAGCTGAAGAGCAACACCCTCGTTGTCATCAGCCTTGCCGTGCTCAGCGTGGCCGACCTGTGGGGCGTCGACCGCCGCTACCTGAACAACGACAATTTTGTTGCTCCCGAGCGCATTGCGCTGCACCGCACGCCCTCCGAGCAGCTTATCGACCAGGTTGCCGCTGCCAACGGCGACAGCGACTATCGCATCTACGACCTCTCGGTCAACACCTTCAACGACTCGCGTCCCAGTGCGTTCCACAACCAGATAGGCGGCTACAGTGCTGCCAAGCTGCGCCGCTATCAGGACCTTATCGACTTCTATATTGCCAGCCGCCACTTCTACGACTATATCAACAGTGCACAGATCGACGTTGCCGGCAACGTGGGCAACACGCCGCTGCTGACTGTCGACGAGTCGTACCCTGTGCTCGATATGCTCAACTGCCGCTACCTTGTGCGTCCCTTTGGCGACGGGCAGACGCTGCCTGTGCGTCGCAACAGTGCCCTTGGTCCGTGCTGGTTTGTCGAGCGTGTTGAGGCTGTCGCCGATGCCAATGCCGAGATCCTGTCCCTGAACACGTTCGACCCGAGCACCACTGCCATCGTGGACCGTTCCAAGTTCGACATCGACGCTGAGTCGCTGACCGCTGGCGGCGACAGCAGCGACCGCATTGTGCGTGTCCACACCTATCCGCAGACTCCCGACAGCCTGACCTACACGTCGCACGCATCGTCGTCGCGCCTGGCGGTCTTTTCCGAGGTCTATTATGCGCCCGACTGGCGTGCCTACATCGACGGCGAGCCTGCCGACTACATACGCGTCAACTACATACTGCGAGCCCTTGTCGTTCCTGCCGGCGACCACACCATCCAGTTCATCAACGAGGCCCCCACGATGCACCGTCTCGACAACGTCACCCTTGTCATCTCGATTCTGATGCTTGTTGCCTTTGCTGGCGCGGTCGTGGTTGTCTATCGCCGCCGTTCCAAGCAATAGCGGGGGGCGAGCCAGCTGGTACGCAGGTGCCTCGCCTGCGATGCGACGCCGAATAGCGCGAGCGAGGCGTAAGAGAGAATTGCCGCGGTGGCGTGCTGAGCCCTAATCCGTTAGGGTACTGCACGCTGCCGCGGCGATTCTATGTTTGTGCCTGTGGAGCCTGCGTTTGGGTCGGCGTTGCGTTTGGGTCGCCTTTTCCCATTCCGTTCCAATGCAGTTCTTATATCGTTCTTATATTGCCGATATAAGAACGATATAAGAACTGAGTGTCGGCGGAGAGCGAAGGGGTGTTGATGGTGGTGTTGTGCGGTGGTGATGTGCAGGGGGTTGAGAATAAGGGTGGAAGGTAGTTTTTGGAAAACATTTTTGCAGATAAATATGAATAATTTATAAAAATATTGTATTTTTGCAGTTTGAACCAAAGATATCCGCATATGAAGAAAATAGTACTTATGCTGTTTGTTTTCAGCGCATTGCTGGCCACAGCACAGACGAAGGGCTCGATAGAAACACGGGCATTGATTAGCAATTACAGAGAGTCGAAGGGTGTTGACGGTATGTCGAAGGGACTTCTTGCGCGCTTTCCCTTGCGCGAGGAGGGTGGAGAGTTGACGACTGGAGTGATTGCTAAGGTAGGTGATGATTTTTCGAGGGTGGAGCTTGAAGCGGCTGGGGTGAAAGTGAGGTCGCGGATCGGCGACATTGTGACGCTTCGTGTGCCTGTGAGGTCGCTGGGGTTGCTTGAGAGGTGTGATGGCATTGTGAGCTACACGATAGCGCATAGGGTGTCGCCGGATATGGACCGCACACGCATCGACACACGCACGGACAGTGTGCAGGGTGGTCTGGGAGTGCCTATGCCCTTCGACGGCGAGGGTGTGCTGATAGGCATTACGGACTGGGGTTTCGACTATACGCACCCGAATCTGAACAAGGCCAACAATATGCGCATTGAGCGTGCGTGGGACCACTTCAAGCAGAGCGGTCCTGCTCCTGCGGGTTTCGACTACGGTACGGAATATGGTACGCCTGAGGAGGTGCGTGCTGCGAAATGCGACACGTCGAACCTGTACGGCTATGCGACTCACGGCACTCACGTGGCGGGTATCTGCGGCGGTAACGGCACCTCGGCCGGAAAGGCCATCGGCCAGGCTCCGGGAGCGCACTTTATACTGGGGTCGTGGTTTTTGGACGAGGCTTCGTGGCTTGACCAGGTGGCGTGGATGAAGGGAGTTGCCGACGAGACGGGAAAAAGGCTTGTGATCAACAGCAGCTGGGGGATGTACACTTTCAGCACGCTGGACGGCACGTCGCTGCTGAGCCAGGCTATAGACCGCTATTCGGATGAGGGAGTCGTGTTCGTCACGAGCGGCGGCAACAACGGCGACGAGAATTTCCACCTGGAGCATAGGTTCGCTGGTGCTGGCGACACGCTGAAGTCGATTGCTGCGTGGTATTCGGACGGCATCGGCCAGGGTTTGATATACTGGGGCGAGGGAGCGGAGTACGGAGAACGGAGAACTGAGAACGGAGAACGGAGAACGGAGAACGGAGAACGGAGAACGGGGAACGGAGAGCGGAAAGCTGGGAGCGGGGGGTTCAAGGCGGGTTTTGCTATGGTGAGGGACTCGGATGGGGAGATTTTCTATTCGCCGATGTACGACACGGAGGAGGATGTTGCGTATGAGGAGTCGTTCATCGTGGCGGGTACGGACACGGTGCACTACGACATTATGGTGGAGGGTGTGAATCCTTTCAGCGGTCGTCCGCACGTGCTGCTGAATGTGGAGAGGAAGAGGGGCTACAAGCTGATGATGCTCTGCACGGGAGCTGAGGGCAGCAGGGTTCACGTGTGGAATATGGCGAACCTTTCGAACAATGCGGGCAATATGGGGTGTGCGTTTATGAACTCGGGCATTTTCGGATGCCAGAACGGCGACCCGGGCTACGGCATCGGCGAGCCTGCGTGTGCGGAGAAGGCCATCACGGTGGCGGCTCACACGTCGGACTTCTACAATCCGAACAACGAATACCAGACGGGCAACATTGCTTATTTTTCGAGCTACGGTCCGACGCTGGACGGACGTAGCAAGCCTGAGATTTCGGCTCCCGGCGTGAATGTGATTTCGTCGATTTCGTCGTATAACGAGAGTGGGAACTATTCGGCGACCTACGAGGCGCTGTCGGGCGGCCGGCACTATATCTGGAGCCGAATGAGCGGCACGTCGATGTCGTCGCCTGCGGTGACGGGAGTGGTTGCGCTGATGCTTGAGGCGAATCCGCGTCTGACGGTTGACGAGATTCGCGAGATCCTGTTCTCGACGGCCCGCAACGACGACAAGACGGGTCCGCTGCAGGAGAGGGACAGCATCAGCGTGAGATGGGGCCACGGTAAGGTCGACGCGCTGCGCGCTGTCAATGCTGCCTATGACAGGCTGGACATCGAGTCGGCGTCGGTGGTTCGTCCGAAGCTGGTGGTGTATCCGAACCCTGCGGGAGGCTATGTGACGATACTGACTGGCAGCGCGAGGGCTGAGGAGATGGAGATATTGAGTGCTGACGGCCGTCTGGTGCTGAGGGGCACGGTGTGTGGCGAAGCTACGGTTGACGTCAGCGGCTTGTCGAGTGGTGTGTATTTTGTGAGGGTGCTGGACCGCGCAGGAGTGAGGACGGAGAAGCTGGTGGTGGAGTGAGGGGGAAGCGGAAAGCGGAAAACGGAAAACGGAAAGCGGAAAGTTGAAATTTGGGAGTTAAAGGGAAGTTAAGGGAAGTTAAAGGGGAGTTAAGGGAAGTTAAAAGGTAAGTTAAGGGAAGTTAAATTTGGGAGTTAAAGGGGAGTTAAAGGGAAGTTAAAGGGAAGTTAAAGGGACAATACGAATTATCTTTCCGTTTATCACTGGTCACTGGTCACTGGTCACTGGTCACAAATTAACGCAATAACACAATAACGCAATTTATTTTGATAAAGCTTTTTTTACATAATTCGATTGGGCAGATTCTTGTCGTTGCGGCGGCGGTGGTTGTGCTGTGGTTCAGGGCTTTTGTGGTGCCTGTGGCGATGCCTGTGGAGTATTGCTACTCGCCGCTATATGACTTGCTGTACGGATGGCTTTCGTCGATGCCGCGATTGGCGAGCGGGATTGCGCTGGTGTCGGTCGTTGCTGGCGGGGCTTACCTGAACCGTATGCTGACGGACCACAAGATAACGAAGTCGCACAGCCTGATGCCTCTGTTTCTGTATGTGCTGGTGATGAGCTGGGACGCTTCGATGCTGACGGTCACGCCGATGCTGCTGGTGAGCCTGCTGCTGCTGGGAGCCTGCAGCAACCTGCTGTCGGACGGCACGACGCAGCTGAGTTTCGAACGCAACTTCAACGCGTCGTTCTTCATCGGCCTGATGGTGCTGTGCCATCTGCCTGCCATCGGATATGTGTTGCCGTTTGTGTTTGTGTTTGTTACCTACAAGATGTACCGCTGGCGCCACTTTATTGTGGCGATACTGGGTCTTGTGGCGCCATTGATTGTGCTGCTGACGTACAATTTTCTGACGGACAAGATTGAGTACTGCCTGATCCTGATGCGTCACGACCTGCTGCCGGAGGGGATAGGATGGGTTGGGACGACGTTGGGCTCGGTGATTCCGACGGTTGTGTATGTGCTTTTTCTGCTGGCGGCAGTGGTGAAACAGATTGGCAGCCTTGGGGACCGCACGGTGGGTCAGCGCATCAACACGAGTATTCTGTGTCTGCCGCTGCTGGCGTCGGTCGTAATGTCGATCTATGCTCCGGACCGCAACGTGGACATTGGCTCGACGGCAATGACTTTTGCTTTTGTAGGCTCGCGCTTTTTCGTTGCCGAACGGAAACGGCAGTGGATCAGCGAAGCCCTTGTGTGGATATTCATTGCGACGATTTTGGTGAATAAGTGCCTAAAGGGGAGTTAAAGGGAAGTTAAGGGAAGTTAAGGGAAGTTAAAAGGGAAGTTAAAGGGAAGTTAAAAGGGAAGTTAAAAGGGAAGTTAAAGGGGAGTTAAAGGGAAGTTAAAGGGAAGTTAAGGGAAGTTAAAAGGGAAGTTAAGGGAAGTTAAGGGACAATACGAATTATCTTTCCATTCAACACTGGTCACTGGTCACTGGTCACTGGTCACAAATTAACGAATTAACGAATTAACAAATTAAAAAATTAACAAATTAACGAATTAACGAATTAAAATAGATGCTTGCGCAATACTATAGGAAGGATTTGATTGAAGCTGGATGCGACGAGGCGGGGCGTGGTTGCCTGGCGGGACCGGTGTATGCCGCTGCTGTGATTCTGCCCAAGGATTACCGCAACGAGAAGCTGAACGACTCGAAGCAGCTCAGCGAGCGGCAGCGCGACGTGCTGCGCAAGGAGATTGAGCGCGACGCGGTAGCCTATGCCGTTGCCGCCGTGGATAACAAGGAGATTGACAAGATGAATATCCTGAAAGCTTCGTTCCACGCTATGAACCTGGCGGTGCAGCAGCTGAAGAGGAGGCCCGAATTGCTTCTGATTGACGGCAACCGCTTTGTCGACGAGCTGGGGATACCATACACCTGCATCGTGAAAGGCGACGGGAAGTACCAGTCGATTGCGGCGGCGTCGATTCTGGCCAAAACCTACAGGGACGAGTATATGAAACAGCAGCAGATGAAGTACCCGCAGTATGGGTGGGACTCGAACAAGGGCTATCCCACCACGAAACACTACGACGCCATAGAGAAATACGGCATCAGCCCCCTGCACCGACGCTCGTATGCCCTATACAGGCAGAAAGAGCTTTGGGAAGCGGAAAGTGGAGAAGCGGAAAGTGGAGAAGCGGAAAGCGGAAAGCGGAAATTTGGGAGTTAAAGGGAAGTTAAAGGGAAGTTAAAAGGGACAATACGAATTATCTTTCCATTCATCACAGGTCACTGTTCACTGTTCACTGGTCACAAATTAACATATTAGCAAATTAACGAATTTACAATGATGATAATCGACTACATAATAAAGAAATACCAGCAGCGACACTTGCGCAACCTTATGGCCCGACCGCGCGACAAACGCATCGACAACTGGGATGCAATCAAACAAATAGGGCTTATCTTTACCGTCGGCAACGCCGAACGCTGGAACCTGATTCACCGTTTCATCGCCGCACAGGAAAGCCGCGGGAAGGAGGTCCACCTTATCGGCTATCAGGCCAAGAACTACGAGATTGACTACATCTTCTCACACACGCGCACCACTATCTGCCACGAAAAGGAGGACTTCACGCACTTCGGGCTACCCAAAGAAGGCGTGATTGACAGCTTCGTCGGAAGGCATTACGACCTGGTCATCGACACCACTATCCAGCCCGACTTCTTCGGGAAATACGTGACCGCAATGTGCGACGCGAACCTGAAGGTGGGATATTCCAACACCGAAAGCGATGAGGACGAAGGAGTTATGGATATGTACGATATGTCCATCAAAGGCAGCGAGGAGATGGATTTCAAAGACTATATTGAACAGATTGTAAAATACCTCACTATGGTTCAAAAGTAGTGAATAGTGAATAGTGACCAGTGACACGAACGGAGAACTGAGAACTGAGAACGAGGCTGACGCGTTCGTGTCACAGGTCACTATGTATTAACACATTAACAAATTAACGAATTATCATTAACAATTATGGCAAAAAACAATTTATTCACAGGAACCGGCGTGGCTTTGGTAACGCCATTCCGCAAACAGGACACTATTGACTTCAGCAAGCTCGAAGAGCTCATTGACCACCTGATCAGCTCAGGTGTCGACTATATCGTCGCCCTCGGCACCACCTCAGAGGCGGCAACAATGTCCGACAGCGAACGCACAGCCCTGCTGCAATTCATCATTGAAAGCGTCAACGGACGTCTGCCCATTATGCTCGGTATGGGAGGCAACAACACACGTGCCGTCACCGACGCCATCAGCCAGACCAATTTTGACGGCATCAGCGGCATACTCTCCGTCACACCATACTACAACAAGCCCCAGCAGCGTGGCCTCATACAGCACTTCAAGAGCATCGCCGACCTATCACCCGTGCCCGTCGTCCTATACAACGTACCCGGACGCACATCCTGCAATATGACCGCCGAAACCACCCTCCAGCTCGCCGAAGAGTGCCCCAACATCATCGCCATCAAGGAAGCCTCGGGCAACATCGCACAAGTGATGGAAATACTGCGTTGCAAACCAAGCGGATTCAACGTCATCTCGGGCGACGACAGCCTCACCTTCCCGATGATGACCCTGGGAGCATCCGGAGTCATATCCGTCATCGCCAACGCCTGCCCAAAAGAGATGTCCGATATGGTGCGCTTCGCAAACAAAGGCGACTACAAGAAAGCACTGCCCCTGCACTACCGCCTGCTGCCACTGATGAACGCCATCTTCGAAGAGGGCAACCCCGGCGGCATCAAGGCACTCCTCGAAATCCAGGGCCGCATCACCAACCAGCTCCGCTCACCGCTGTCGAAAGTATCAAAAACCCTATACAACAAGCTTCGCGAACTCGATTCGCTAATAGTGACTTGTGACCAGTGACCTGTGAAACGAACGCGCCAGCCACTAACAAATTAACGAATTAACAAATTAACTATGAACCTGACTGCCATCGCCCAAAAAGTATTTTGCAACGACCTCTTTGCCACGCAAACCACTGGTATCGAGATTGTTGCTGTCGACGAAAACCGCACCGTTTGCCAGCTCACATTGTCCGATGCTCACTGCAATGCCAAAGGCAACGTTATGGGCGGTGTCATCTTCACCTTGGCCGACTTCGCCTTTGCCATCGCAGCCAATGCTCACATTCTTGCCTTTTCAACCGATGGCGAAATCCCTGTTCTGCAATGGGTTTCAGCATCGTCCAACATACATTTCCTCACCGCACCCAAAGGCAACACCCTTACGGCGACAACTTCGGTCGTCAGGCAGGGCCGTTCGCAAGCCGTCTTCCAAATAAATGTCACCGACAGCGAGCAGCGCCCTGTGGCACTCGTCACTACATCAGGAGCAAAAATAGTTACCTGTGATAAGTGACCAGTGACACAAAACGCGCCAGCCACTAACACACTAACGCAATAACACACTAACGCAATAACAATGAACCTCTCCGACATCGAACTCTCCATATCTCCTCTGCTGCAGCATTTCCATAATGCCCAGAAACGTTTGGTCACCAGTAATATAACTATCATCAACCAACTCAACGCCCATATACAGGCCAACAAGGGGAAACAGTTGCGACCATTGCTTACACTAATCAGCGCCTGCTGTTGCGGACTGCCCCTCAATGCTGAACCTACGCATCCCATCTTCAACACTGCTGCAGCCATCGAAATGCTCCACACCAGCACTCTCATTCACGACGATGTCATCGACAATTCCAACCTCAGGCGCAACTCGCCAACCATCAACAACCTCTGGAACAACAAAACAGCCGTCCTCATTGGCGACTTCTATCTTGCACAGGTTATGAAAACCATCAACGCTATCGACAACCATCTGCTCACCTCCGCCATCAACGACTGCGTCATTGAAATGTGCGAAGGCGAACTCCTGCAACAGCAGTATTCCGGAGTCTACAATACCGACATCGACATCTATCTGACCATCATCAAAAAGAAGACCGCCACCCTCCTATCCACCTGTTGTCTCGCCGGAGCCATCCTTACCAACGACGATACATCCCTGCATCAAGACGCCGCAAAATTCGGTTCAGAACTCGGCATCGCCTTCCAGATGCGCGACGACATAATCGATTTTCTTCCTTCCGACATCACTGGCAAGCCTCAAGGCAATGACATTCGCGAACACAAATGCACACTGCCCCTGATCCTAGCCCTCAACGACGAAACAACGTGCAATTCAATATTTCCCCTCCTGTCAAAAAACAACCCCGACGACAACGATGTCGAGCTCATCATCAAAAGCGTATCTAATGGTGGTTTTCTCGACAAAGCCACCAACACGATGCATCAACGCCTCGACAATGCCACGCAGTGTCTGCACCGTTTTCCCAAGTCGCCATACAGGCAACTGTTAAGCGACATCATCTCCATCCTCAAGCAGCCAATAATTTGACACCACGTCTTTTCTTGCACATCGCAAAATAAATCAGTCACACAGCATACTAAATAAAAAACAGAAAACAATATCAAATAAAAACCTTCAACAATGAAAAAATCCATCCTTACCCTCGCCATCACGCTTATGGCAAGTTTTGCAATGGCTCAAAACGCAAAACTCCCTGAAAACGTAACCATCAAGACCCTCGACGGCAAAACAGTCGAAACATCCATCATCCAAAACGACGGCAAACCCATCATCGTCAGCTTCTGGGCCACCTGGTGCAAACCCTGCAACCGCGAGCTCAACGCCATCAAGGAAGTCTATGAAGAATGGCAAGAAGAAACCGGCGTCAAGCTCGTTGCCGTTTCAATCGACGACGCCCGCTCGGCATCGAAAGTAAAACCGCACGTCGACGGCAACGGCTGGGAATACGAAGTCTACCTCGACCAAAACCAGGACTTTAAACGTGCTATGAACGTAGTCAACGTACCTCACACCTTCCTTATCAACGGCAAAGGCGAAATCGTTTGGCAGCACACGGCATACGTCGACGGCAGCGAGGAAGAACTCTTCGAACTCGTCAAGAAAGTCGCCAACGGCGAAGAAATATGAACATCTTTCAAACCATAGAAAACAATGAGTAACAAAGCGATAAAAATAATCGCCGCTGCACTGGCCGTCCAACTGCAAGTCTCTGTCTTCAACACCCTGCAGGCTCAAGGTATTCTCGGCGGCCACGTCACCGGCAATGTTCAATTCGATGGACAGCTGTCGCGACGCGACACCGTCATCGGCTCCAGCGACGTGCCCGAAAAACTTCTCAGCAACGCCCGCGCCGACATCCTCTACACCAACGGCAACTTCAGCGCCGGACTGCGCTACGAGGCCTATCTGAGCCCTATGCTCGGATTCAACAGCCAGTACTCAGGACAAGGCATCGCCAACTATTTCGTCAGCTACAAGACCCAGACCTTTGCCGTCACCGCAGGACATTTCTACGAGCAGTTCGGCAACGGTATGACCCTGCGCGCCTACGAGGACCGCTACCTTGGACTCGACAACGCCATACGAGGTATCGACGTCGTATATCGCCCCTGGAACGGCGTCACCCTAAAAGGTTTGATCGGTCAGCAGCGCTACTATTGGGACACCCGCGGACTGGTGCGCGGCGTCGATGCCGAAGTGTCGCTCAACGACATCGTCAACAGCTGGACAGAAGCCAAGACGCGCCTCACCCTCGGAGGTTCGTTCGTAAGCAAATATGAAGGCGACGAGACAATACTCTCCGACATCAGCGGCTACAAGCTCAACCTTCCCCAAAATGTCGGCGCCGGATCGCTACGTATGGACCTGGCACACGGCGGCTTTGGACTTCAGGCCGAATATGCCCGCAAAGGACAGGACCCCAGCATTATGAACAACTACATCTACAAAACAGGCGAAGCCCTCTGGATCAGCGCCAGCTACTCGCAGAAAGGACTCAGCGCCAACATCCAGGCCAAACGCGTCGACAATATGGGATTCAAGTCCGTGCGCTCCGTCAGCGGCGAAATGCTCTACATCAACTATACGCCTTCCATCACCAAGCAGCACACCTACGCCTTCCTCTCTATGTACCCCTACGCCACACAAAGCACAGGCGAAATGGGACTTCAGGCTGACTTTATGTACAAGTTCAAAAAGGAAACCCTGCTCGGAGGCAAATACGGCACCGACATCCACATCAACGGCTCGCTGGTCACAGGACTCGACACCACCGTCATCGGCGGTAAAGGTACCGACGGATACACCTCCACCTTCTTCGGCACAGGCGACACCTACTATGGCGACCTCAGCCTCGAAGTGGCCAAAAAGCTCAGCAGCAAAGTCAAGCTGACAGGAACCTACGGATATATGGTCTTCAACCCCATCGTCGAAGGACACGAAGGCGACCTGCACCACAACCACATCCTTGTCGCCGACCTCACCTGGAAAATCAACCGCAAGAACGTACTGCGCTTCGAAGCCGAATGGATGGGCAGCGATAGCAAATATGACGCCAATGTCGACGACAAACGTGCCGGCGACTGGATTATGGGACTCGTCGAATACAACTTCACGAGCGCCTGGTTTGTCTCCGTCAGCGACCAGTACGCATACAAAGACGGCATAGGCAACTACTACAACATTTCGGTGGGATACACCAAGAATGCCACACGACTGCAGCTCGGCTACGGCAAGCAACGCGAAGGCATCATCTGCATCGGCGGCGTCTGCCGACAGGTACCCGCCAGCAACGGCCTCACATTCAGTCTTACAACATCTTTCTAAAAACAGACAACAATGAAAAGGATATTAAAATCAATTGCCACTATCGCCTGCGCAGCAACGCTGCTGGCATCGTGCGACAAGATTGACAGCAACGAATACCTCGTCTTTTCCGGCGCTGCCGGCGAATGGTTCGACGGCAACGGCGTCAGCGACCACAGCCAGCGTGCCATCATCGAAAAATATACCGGAGTGCGCTGTGTCAACTGCCCCACAGCCGACGTGGCCATCAACGACGCCCTGGCACAATATGGCGACAAGCTCATAGCCTTAGCCATCCACGACTCGTCGTCGTTCACTCGCCCTATTGGCGACAACCCGCGACTCAGCACTGAAGACGGCAACACCTGGAGCAACTATTTCGGCGTAAGGGCTGCCGGCGAGTATCCCGCCGGACTCATCAGCCGAACCCTCAACGGCTCCGCCTGGGACCTCTTCACCCCCACCAGCGGCATCAACAACCGCGTCGACAACATACTGAACAATGACGCACAGGTTGCTGTGGCCGTCGATGCCACATCGAACGACAACGCAATGACAATCAACGTCAACCTGGAATTTCTCCAAACTGTCGCCGACAAGCTGACGGTCACACTTCTGATTATGGAGGACGGCCTGGTCGTCACACAGCGGCAGCCCGACGGCAGCGACGACGAGAACTATGTCCACAATCACGTCCTGCGCGATGTCATCACCGACATCTGGGGTGCAGACATTGACTGCACAGGCGCCAGCGGCGAAAAGCGCGTAGCACTTTTCAACTACACCCCTGCCAGCAGCGAATGGAATCTCGCCAACTGCCACATCGTGGCTATGGTAAGCAAAAAGGATAGCCGCGAGATACTCAACGTGGCTGAGTGCCACATCGATTAGGATGAATAAAAACAGCCACAGCACAAACCGCAAGATTCTGCAGCTGGCGCTGCCCAACATCATCACCAACATCACCGTGCCCCTGCTGGGTATGGTCGACACGGCAATAGTTGGTCACCTCAGCGAAATGCACATCGGCGCCATTGCCATCGGAACACAGATTTTCAATCTCATCTACTGGAACTTCGGTTTTTTGCGTATGGGCACCAGCGGCTTCACGGCACAAGCCTACGGCGCGCGCCGCCTCGACGAGGCGGTGCGCGTTTTTGTTCGCGCCCTGTCGATAGCATTGGCAATAGCTCTGCTGCTGATTGTGCTTCAATATCCGCTGGCACTGCTGTCAAAATGGATTTTCAACGGCAGCCCTACGGTTATCGCTATGGCCCTCAGCTACTTCTTCATCAGGATTTGGGCAGCCCCCGCCACTCTGGGACTCTATGCCATCAAAGGATGGTTTATCGGTATGCAGAACTCGCGTCTGCCGATGTGGATTGCCATCTTCATCAACATCGTCAACATTGTCTGCAGCCTCCTTTTCGTAGTTGTACTGCATTGGGACATCAAGGGCGTTGCTCTCGGTACCGTCATAGCCCAATATAGCGGGCTCCTTGTCGGGCTCTACTTTGTCACCTTCCGCTATGGCAAACTGTTCCGTCGGCACCTTTCCACATCCTTTGTTCGCCAAACGCTGAAATGGAACGAGATGCGACGTTTCTTCCGTGTCAATGGCGACATATTTCTCCGCACCATCTGTCTGGCTGCGGTTTTCACCTTCATCACCTCCGAATCGGGACGCATAAGCGACCAGATTCTTGCCGTCGATGCGTTGCTGCTCCAGTTCTTCACACTATTCAGCTACATTATGGACGGCTTCGCCTATGCCGGCGAGTCGCTCGTAGGACGCTACATCGGTGCCCGCAACCGCCAGGCCCTTGTCACCACCGTCCGCCACCTGATTGGATGGGGTTTGGCACTGACCCTGCTGTTCACAGCGCTCTATGCCGCCTTCGGCGAACAAATCCTGCGCATTTTCAGCGACAAAGAAAACGTCATCCTCGCCACAAAGCCTTATATGTTTTGGATTCTTGTTATTCCAGTATGTGGCTTTTCGGCATTCCTTTTCGACGGCATCTTTATCGGCGCAACAGCATCGCGCACAATGCGCAACACAATGTTTGTCGCAACAGCCGCCTTCTTTGCAGTCTATTATTGTCTCCTGGCACTGACAACCACAGGCAATGAATACGCCACCAACAACTGCCTATGGATCGCTTTTATGGTCTATCTGTCGGCTCGCGGTCTTGGACAGGCTGCTATGCTGCGCCGCGCGGTCTACGACAAAGCCGCCTAACCACATCAAAGCAAGCTTAATTTCAAGCGAAAGCACCATTTTGTTATTTCGAAAAAAAATCGTAAATTTGCAACGATTTTTTTTGCCCGGTAAAAAACGAACAAAGTATTCATATTAAGGGTATTATACAACGTATTAGCAAATAATTCCGATGCAGTTTTACCCAAAATTGTATTATTTTTCAGTAATTATCGGCAAATTAAAAACTTAAAAAAACTAAAAAATAAATGATTAAAGCCATTTTTTTCGACATAGACGGAACGCTTCTAAGCTACAAGACGCATCGCGTGCTGCCGGGGACGGTTGAGGCTTTCGATGCCCTTCGCGCCAGAGGCATAAAGACTGTCATCTCGTCGGGACGCCCGACGATACTGATTCCGGATATGCCCATCCACTTCGATGGCTTTATCACCGTAAACGGCGGACTATGCTATGCCGGCGACAAAGTGCTGCTGCGCAACACCATCGACGACGGCGACAGTCGCCGATGGATTGATTACGTCGAGCAGAACGGCCTCACCACGATGTGCTTCACCGAGAACGAGATGTACATCAACCGCATTGCGCCCGAGGCTGTTGCATTGCGCGACCAGTTGGGATTCACTATGCCGCCCGTCCTGCCGCTCAACGAATTGCGAGGTCAAAGCGTATATCAGTTCATAGCCCTTCAGCCTGCCGACAAAGATGCCGAAGTGCTGCAGACATTAAGCCACTGCCGTATGCCACGCTGGCATCCCGCTTTCTCCGACATCATTCCGCAGAACAGCAGCAAAGCCGTCGGCATCGAACGTATGCTCGACCATTTCGGCATTGCTCGCGACGAAGCTATGGCTTTCGGCGACGGCGCCAACGACATCGAGATGCTCGAATATGTAGGCACAGGCATTGCTATGGGCAATGCCGCCGACATTGTCAAACAGCACGCCAAATACACCACCGACAGTGCCGACGACGAAGGCATATTCAATGCTTTGA
Source organism: Bacteroidales bacterium (assembly GCA_017429685.1). Taxonomy (GTDB): domain Bacteria; phylum Bacteroidota; class Bacteroidia; order Bacteroidales; family P3; genus Colimorpha. Next base: position 30,431 of record JAFROL010000013.1, read on the forward strand.
AAAAAATGAGCATCATTTGACAATACAATTATTAAAAAAAGTGAAATAAAATAGAACAAACAATTTAACAAACAACGAACCGTTAATGGATGACGAATCAGTGAGGCAACACAACTGATACAATCATCAAAAACAAAAAACTATAACATCAACTATCAAGAATAAACTACCCTATTAGATGAAAAAAATATTGTTACTCATAATATTGATTGCCGGTGTGGCCCAACTGTCAAGCATCAACGCTCAGCAGGTCAAGGTCATATCATTCAATATACGTAACAATAAGACTCCCAAAGAAGACGGCGAGAACGCCTGGTTCAAACGTGCCGGAGCTGTTGTAAAGATGATCGAAAAAGAAAATCCCGACCTGTTTGGCGTTCAAGAGGCCCTGCTCGACCAGCTTTCGTACATCGACCGCAATTTCTACAGAAGATACCGCCGCATCGGCGCAGGTGCCGACAACGGCCTGACTCGCGGCGAACACAACGCCATCTACTACGACAAAACCAAATATAAAGTCATCTCGAACAAAACACGCTGGCTTAGCGTCACTCCGCAGCGCGTCTCCATTGGTTGGGACGCAACGTCTTATCTTACAGCGGTCATCATAAAACTGAGAGAAATCTCGACAGGCAAAGAGATATGCTACCTCAACACACAGCTGTTCCGCGACGGAAGCATATCCCATACCGAGTCTGTCAAACTCATCGCAAGGCTCATTCAAGAAGAGACCTCTTCCAACACAATGGTAATTATTGGCGGATCATTTGATTCGTCACTCGACAGGGACGACTACAAGCCGCTGTACGACATCGGTATGACGTCGGCCCGAGACAACGCCGAACGCACCGACTACAGAAACACCTTCAACGCCTTCGGCAACGCCAGAGGTTCGATGATCGACCACTTCCTGGTACGCAACATCGAAGTGGAACGATTCAAAACCCTCAACAAAAACTACGGCGTCAAATATATCTCCGACCACTACCCCATCGAAATAATATTCAACCTCTAAACCCACAAAGCAACTCCATCCCACAGGGAAAGAACTGCGTCAGGGAATCGCGGCCTCAGCCTTCAACCGAAAGGTGCTCGACAAGCGTAATGATTCCGAGGCCTACAAGAACAACTCCTGCAATAATTCCTGCCAAACGCTCAGGTATGGCCACCTTGCGCTTGCCAAGGAAAACACCAAACAGGGAGACCAGAAACGTCATTATTCCCACTACCACAACAGCCAAAACAATCTGCGGCAAACCGACATCCAACCCAAGCCCAATGCCGACAACAAAGGCATCAATCGACGTGGCTATTCCCAACAGGCACATAACGCCAAAGCTCGACACATCGAACTGTTCGTCGGACGGCACATTGCGGACAGCATCGACAATCATCTTGCCACCTACAAAGGAAAGCAGTCCGAAAGCAATCCAATGGTCTACAGAAGCTATAAGGTCGTGGAATGCCAAACCCAACAAAGCTCCCAGAAAAGGAAACGCACCCTGGAAAAAAGCGAAGACCGAAGCCATCAAAAGACCACGGCGATAAGACGGGCGACAACGGAACGAACAAGTCGTTGACACGACAAACGAATCGACACACAATGCAAGCGCCAGCAGGATTATTTCGACAAAACTCATTGCTGCAATATTTTAGAATGGGCCACCATACCCATAGTATGGCGAAAATTGATTTCTGACACAAAGACTCTATTGTCGTTGCCGACAATCAGGTCCACACCAAGGGGCCCGCCATAGCGCGGCCAAACATTGACGGCAAGCCACCGTTCGACACGGTCTTTGACATCCTGTAAATCAGTGCAACTGAAATGACCGGCAATTACCTCATCACGCCACATCACATTCTCGCGGTACACCCCGTTGCCGGTACGGAAATAGGAATAGCCGACAAAACGGCCGCCACAATATTCCAATGCGACATCGGCAACGACGGCACGACGCGGTTCGGCAACGACACAACGCTGCGAAGCCACAGTTTTCTCGAACCACGAGCGGTCCAAGTCCGACATTCGGCCGTGTACCCACCGCAAGCCTCTCCCCGCCCCGCTCCAAGGCGCTTTCAGCACCCAGTCCTTCCGGTCGCGCAGCAAAGCGTCCATCTCGTCGACACGGTACAAAGCATAGCAGTCGCCTTGCAGAGGCAACACCGTCGAACGGTGCTGCAGCTCACGTATCGTTTGCAACTCGGCATCAGTGGGCATAAGGCATTCGGGGGCGCCGCGTTTCAAGAGTTCTCGCCTCAGGACGACATTCCATCCCCAAGCCTTGATGGCAGCAACACCCTGCAGGACAGCCGGTCCGAGCTTAGGGTCATAGACGCTGCAGCAGCAGGCGCCGGGATAAAGCACCTGCATAACCGACGCCGAACGCAGGGCAAAGTCTACGGCCGACTGCGGCGGCACATAGTTAGCGTCGCCGTTGGCCAGGCACAGGTCGTGCTCGGGATTGAAAATGCAAAGCGTAGCAGCGGCAGTCATAAACCTCTTGTTCTGCAAATAAAAAGGGGAAACATTAAGTCTCCCCCTTTTTTTACAGTCATATTCCAAATTTTATTTGTTGACCTGGAATTTGGTGCAACCGCTCTTGAAGTATTCGCTGATCTGGTTGGCAGCAGCGATACCGGCGTTGATGTTGGCCTCTTCGGTCTGGGCACCCATCTTTTTGGGCGTAGCGAAGTAGCGGCCTTCGAAAGCCTTGAATTCGGCATCGGCATCAGGCATAATGTCGGTGATGTATTTCAGGTCGGTGCGCTCGGCCATCAGTTTGAGCAGCTCGGGCTCGTTGATGACTTCCTTGCGGGCAGTGTTGACCAGGATACCACCCTTGTGCATCTTGTTGACGAGGGCGTAGTTGATGCTCTGCTTGGTCTCTGCGGTTGCGGGGATGTGGAGGGACACAACGTCGCAGGTTTCGAACAGGGCTTCCTGGTTGGCCACAGCCTTGGCCATACCACTCTGGTTGATCTGGTCGGCGGTGAGGAATGCGTCGTAAGCATAGACATCCATACCGAAGCCTTTGGCGATGCGGGCCACATTGCGTCCCACGTTACCGAAAGCGAGGATACCAAGTTTCTTGCCCATCAGCTCGCTGCCGCTCTTGCCATTGTAGAAATTGCGGACGCAGAAAACGAGCAGACCCATAACGAGCTCAGCCACAGCGTTGCTGTTCTGGCCGGGGGTGTTCATAGCGACGATGCCGCGGGCGGTGCAAGCCTCGAGGTCGAGGTTGTCGTAGCCGGCGCCGGCGCGCACGACGATCTTCAGGTTCTTGGCGTGGTCGATGACTTCCTTGGTGACCTTGTCGCTGCGGACGATCAGAGCGTCAGCATCTTCGACGGCTTTGTAGAAGTCGTTCACGTCGGTATATTTCTCGAGAAGAGCCAGCTGGTGGCCATTTTCCTCGACTACTTTTCTGATTCCATCAACAGCAACCTTTGCAAAGGGTTTTTCAGTTGCTACGAGAATTTTCATCTTATTGTATATTTTAATTTGATCAACAAAATTGCAGAGAGACTCCTTGTGAAGTCTTTTCTCGAAGCCGTCTCTGCAATCTCTTATTTCCATTTAAACAATTGTTACTTGTTGGCTTTTTCGAAGTCCTGCATACACTGGACGAGAGCCTCGACGGCCTCGACGGGGCAAGCGTTGTAGAGGCTGGCGCGGAAGCCACCAACCGAACGGTGACCCTTGATGCCGACCATACCGCGCTCCTTGGCGAAGGCCATAAAGGCATCCTGCAGGTTCTCACGGCCTTCGGCCATAACCCAGCAGTGGTTCATAATCGAGCGGTCTTCCTTCTCGGCCGTGCCGCGGAACATCGAGTTGCGGTCGATTTCCTCATACAGCATAGCGCTCTTCTTGAGGTTGATCTTCTCCATTTCCTTGACGCCGCCAATGGTGTTCTTGACCCACTTCAGGGTTTCGTGCATCACGAAGATGGCGCTTACCGGAGGAGTGTTGAACATCGAGATGTTCTTGGCCTCTTCGGCAGCGTGGGTGCGGAAGTCGACCATCGTGGGCAGCGGATTCATATACTGGCGGTCGGTGATCTTGCCGAGGATGTCTTTGCGGACGATGTAGAAGGTGACACCGGCAGGGCCGACGTTCTTCTGGGCACCACCGTAGATCAGACCGTACTTCTTAACGTCGACGGGACGGCTCATAATGTCCGAGCTCATATCGGCGACGAGCATAACGTTGTTGATCTCGTTGGCGGCGAAGTCCTTGCGGATCTCGGTACCGTAGATGGTGTTGTTGGTCGTGATGTGGAAGTAGTCGGCGTCGGCAGGAACGGTCCAACCCTTCGGGATGTAGCTGTAGGTCTTGTCCTCGCTGCTGGCGACGATCACGGTCTCGCCGAAGTTCTTAGCCTCTTTGGCAGCCTTCTTGGCCCAAACGCCGGTCTGCAGGTAGGCAGCCTTCTTGTTGAGCAGGTTGGCGGGAACATCCATAAAGCCGGTGCTGGCACCACCGCCGAGGAAAAGGATCTCGTATTCAGCGGGGATGTCCAAAAGGTCGCGCCACAGCTGGCGGGTTTCTTCCATAGTGCGCTCCCAGCCGGGGGTGCGGTGGCTTATCTCGAGCAGACCGATGCCGGTGTTGTCGAAATCGCGGATGGCATTGATCGTGGATTCAATGGCCTCTTTGGGCAGGACACAGGGACCTGCGTTGAAATTATAAGCTGTTTTCATCTTTGATTTTTGTTTTAAAATGGTTATATTTAATATTTTATTAATAATCTTGCCCTTAAAAAGGAATTACAAAGTTACGCCTTTTTTTAATATTAATGTATAAATCATTAATATTTTTTTCAAAAAGTTTTCAATGCTTTATCAACACCGTCGCCGCCACCCTCGCCACAAGGCACCCGAAGCTCCACTTCCCAGCCGAAGCCCAACGACGCACAGCGGAAAGCAACGGCACCCGGCGACGCATTCCGACAAACAACGCCAACTGGCGGCACATAATGAAAGCAAACGGCACATAATGGCATACAGTCAGACCATACGACAAAAACGAACACGTAAACCACAGAATATCACCACCTTTACTACACCTTCTTTACCCGTTGTACGCTATTTGTACGCTATTTGTACGGTATTTGTACGCTTTTTTACCGTACAAGTACCGTACATATAGCGTACATATAGCGTACAACGGGCAGTGCAAGCCGGCCTGGGCCGGGCTGGAAACGATTTCCGACGGCAGGCACACGGAAAAAATTTTTTCGTTTGACCGAAAAAAAATATTTTTTTGTGAACAGCCGATGTTCAAACCCGCCGTCGCAAAGGCCGAAAACAATGAAAATGTGAACACTAAAAAAAACAGGAAAACACCTTGTTGCTATCAATCAAAAAGTTATGGCAACAGATTGAATTTCTGACTTTTACAAAGCCCGACACAAGCACTTTGCTACGACACAGCGACTTAAAAATTTGAACAAAAAAAGTGCAAAAAACCATCAATTTTTTTTCAAAAATATTTTTTTGTTCAAAATATAATTGTATATTTATGGCCCTGAAAAAAAGTTAATGAAATGTTAATTTATTGTCAAATAAAGTTTTTTAGAGATAAAACATTTTTCGGGCCCCAAGGGGGCGATTCGGTTTAGTAAAAATATCCGAAATGTGCAAATTTTTTTTCAAAATTCCATTAAAAAAAAATGTGAGAACTTTGCATCAGAAACAAAAAAAACACCAGAATTAGGTAAGTCGTATAAAATCACACTGAAAGAAATCGTCAAGAGATGCAAAACTATAAGACTGTTTGGGCAAACTGCCTGAAAATAATCAAGGAGAATCTTGGACCGGAAAACGAGCAAGTGTACAGGACCTGGTTTGAGCCGATTGTCCCCATCCAACTGGAGAACAACGTGCTGACAATCCGAGTCCCCAGCCAGTTTTTCTACGAGTGGCTGGAAGAGCATTTCATCGACCTGCTGAAGCGCACCATACGCCTGCAGCTGGGCCCCAACGGTATGCTGAAATACAGCATCCTGATGGACACCAGTATCGCTGGCTCGCCGATCACCACCAACCTGCCTTCGGCCGGACGCCAGGCCACAATCAACAAGGCCAAAAACGTGCCTCTGATGATCGACGGCGAAGAGTGCGGACGCGACATACCTACCAACCCCGTCGTCATTGTAGGCATACGCAAGCAGAAGATTCCCTCGCAGCTGAACGGCAACTACACGCTCGAGAACTTTGTGGAGGGCGACTGCAACAGCCTGGCTCGCGCCGCCGGATATGCCGTGGCCGAAAACCCGGGCCGCACCGCTTTCAACCCCCTGCTGCTGCACGGTGGCGTAGGTCTCGGCAAGACCCACCTGGCTCACGCCATTGGCATCAAAGCCAAAGAGTTGCACCCCAACGATACGGTGCTGTACGTGACTTCCGAGCAGTTTCTGCAACAGTATGTCGAGGCTGTGCGCAACAAGAACACCAACGATTTTGTGCACTATTACGAAATGATCGACTTCCTGATTCTTGACGACATCCAGTTCTGGGCCTCGAAGGGCACCCACACGCAGGAGGCTTTCTTCCACATTTTCAACTACCTGCACCAGCGCAACAAACAGATTGTCATCACCAGCGACAAGGCTCCGTCGGAACTCGGCACCCTCGAGCCGCGCCTGCTGTCGCGCCTGAAATGGGGTCTGGCCGCCGACCTCGGCACTCCCGATGTCGAGACGCGCATAGCCATCCTGAACCAGAAACTGGCCAACGACGGCATCGAAATGCCAAAGGACGTTATTGAATATATTGCATACAATATTAATACCAACGTGCGCGAGCTGGAAGGCGCCCTGGTGTCGCTGATAGCACAGTCGTCGCTGAACCACAGGGAGATAACCATCGACCTGGCCAAGCAGATGATTGACAAGTTTGTCAAAAGCACTACACGCGAGATCACGATCGACTATATCCAGAAGGTGGTGTGCGACTACTTCAAGCTGCCCCTCGACAGCATCCAGTCGCCCACACGCAAGCGCGAAATCGTGCAGGCCCGCCAGCTGACGATGTATTTCGCCAAGAAAATGACCAAGACGTCGCTGGCTATGATAGGCCTTCAGTGCGGCAACAAGGACCACGCCACCGTGCTCCACGCCTGCAAGACCGTCGCCAACCTGAACGAGACCGACAAGCAGTTCCACTTCTGGGTCGACGAGCTGGAGAAGAAGTTCAAAGAATAGCGCCCCGCGCCATCCAAGCACCGCAAGCTATGAAAACGGCCTTCAAACCCGGAAATATGATCTATCCGCTGCCCGCCGTTATGGTGTCGTGCGGCGAAAACGAACAGGAATACAACATATTGACCATAGCCTGGACGGGCACTGTGTGCAGTGACCCGCCCTTGTGCTATATATCGGTGCGCAAAGAGCGCCACTCGTACGCAATAATACGCCGCACCGGCGAGTTTGTCATCAACCTCACCACCGAAGCCCTGGTGCGCGCCACCGACTGGTGCGGTGTGAAGAGCGGCCGCGACGTCAACAAGTTCAAGGAGCTCCGCCTCACTCCCGAGCGAGGACAGATAGTCAAGGCTCCGCTCATCGCCGAGTCGCCGCTGAACATCGAATGCCAGGTGATAGATGTCAAAGAACTCGGCAGCCACGATATGTTCCTGGCGCGCGTGGTGGCCATCGACGCCGAAGAGCGGCTGATAGACAAGTCGACAGGCGCCTTCCAGCTGAACCACAGCGCCCCCCTCGCCTATTCGCACGGCAAATACTACGGCCTGGGCGAGAAACTGGGCAGCTTCGGTTTTTCGGTAAAAAAGAAACGGTAACACGGCAACGGCAAAATAAATGAATTATTTTGCCGTTATCTGTATTTGATAAAATATAAAAACGTATAACAAGATATAGCATATTATGAACATATCCTGCGTCGAACCGCTGGGAATCAGCGAAAAAGATTTTCTCAGACTGCAATCCGAATTCGCCTCCAAGGGCCATACGCTCTCTTTTTTTATGGACCGTCGCGAGGACGAGGTTTCGCTCGTCGACCGAATGAAAACAAGCGACATAGCCATCATCTCCAACATCAAGCTGGGCAGCGCAGTGCTGTCGCAATGCCCAAACCTGAAGATGCTTTCGGTGGCCTTCACCGGACTGGACCACATCGACCTTGACTACTGCAAGGCACACAACATCTTTGTGCAGAACGCCGCCGGCTACTCCACCACGGCAGTCAGCGAACTGGCCGTAGGCCTGATGCTCGACGTGCTGCGCAAAATCACGGAACTCGACGGCACCATCCGCCAAGGCGGCAGCCGAGGCGCCTTCCTGGGCCGCGAGCTGAAGGGCAAGACCGTGGGCGTCGTCGGAACGGGCGCCATAGGCATCGCCACGATGCGCCTGCTCAAAGCCTTTGGATGTAACCTGCTGGCCTACAGCCGTACAGAACGCGACGAAGCCAAAGCGCTCGGAGCCGAATATTGCAGCCTCGACACACTGATGCAGCGCAGCGACATCGTAACGCTGCACGTGCCTATGACCGCCGAGACTCACCACCTTGTCGGCGCAAAGGAGCTGTCGCTGATGAAACCGACAGCAGTACTCATCAATACCGCCCGAGGCAACGTCGTCGAAATCGACGCTCTTGCCAAAGCGCTGAACGACGGAACGATAGCCGGAGCAGGCATCGATGTCTACGAGAAAGAGCCACCTCTGGAAGGCAGCCATCCGCTTCTGAACGCAACCAATTGCGTAGCCGTGCCGCATATTGGCTATGCCACACGCGAAGCATTCGACATCCGCGCCGGCATAGTCTTCGACCACGTATGGGATTTCATCAACAGACAATAAGTTACGTTATAATGAAAAAAATACTGTTTACTATTCTTTTGCTTTTCGCCGTCGCCACAACGGGCGCGCAAACCGTCGGCACCGACGAGGCGCGCAAAGCGGCACGGCAGTTTATGGCCCTCCACGAATCGCCCGGAATTGCCGACGATATAGCTCAAGTGCCTTACAGACAATATGCTGACGGCAACGGCGACGTCGTTATGAACGTCTTCAACATCGGCGACTACGGTTTCATCATCACCGGCGCCGACCGCTCGTTCACGCCAATCGTGGGCTATTCGTTCAACGGCGCCTTCGACACCAGCCGCATTCCCGACAACCTGGGATGGTGGCTCGACAGCTATGTCGACGACGTGGCGGCCGTAAAGAAAAGCAGCGCCAAGTCGACGGAAATCATTGCCGCACAGCGCAATTTCCGCGACGAATGGGACGCTTTGGAACACGGCGGTTCGAGCTATTACGACGCCAAAGGCCCCAAAGCCGTAGAAGCCATTGTCGAAACCCGCTGGGACCAGGGTACAGGCTACAACAACTACTGTCCCGAATACAATGGCGGCCACAGCGTTACGGGCTGTGTGGCAACGGCGATGGCCCAAATCATACGCTATCATCGTTTCCCCAGCACCGGCTACTACCATCGCCAGTACGTCCACTCCGTTTACGGCTCGCTGCGTGCCGATTTCGATTCGGCGCACTATGACTATTCGCTGATGCCCAACTCGGTGAGCGGATATTCCAACAGCGCACAGCAGCACGCCGTGTCACAGCTTTGCTACCATTGCGGTGTTGCCGTCAAAATGAACTATCAGAGCTATCTGCACACCGACGGCAGCGGAGCCCACAGCCAGGACGTGCCCGAAGCCTTCCAATTTTTCGGCTATACAAATAGTTTCTATCTTGACAAGAACAGCAACTCGACGATATGGGACTCGCTGCTGCGCCACGACCTCGATGCCGGCCGGCCCGTCTACTATAGCGGCAGCAACAGCGACGGAGGACACGCCTTTGTCTGCGACGGATACCGCAACAACGGCCGCTACCACTTCAACTTCGGCTGGAGCGGCTACGGCGACGGGTTCTACAGCCTGACCTCCGTCAACGGATACTCGTCGGCACAAGCCGCTGTTTTCAACATCGTGCCCTGCAATATGGGTCCGTGGCACGACACACTGTATGTCGCCGCCGACGGAACCGGCGACGGCTCCAGCTGGAGCTCGGCCTATCCGGACCTTGAAAGCGCTATGGCTATTGCCAACCTATACAGCACCGGACAAATATGGATCAAAAACGGCACTTATTATGGCAACACAAGCTCTGACGTTGCTTTCACAATGCCCAAGGGCGTAACCCTGTATGGCGGTTTTGCCGGCACCGAAAGCGACATCAGCGAACGTGACCTTCATTCGGGCGCAACCGTGCTGAGCGGCAACAACCAGCGTGCCGTCCTGCTGTCGCCTGTCACAACGACCAGCGGCAACATCTACGACATCACCTTCGCCGACGGCATCGCCACGAACGGCGCAGTCGTAAACGTCAAGAACAGCATACGCCTGGAACGATGTGTTTTTGAAAACAACCAGGTGTCCGACCCCGAAAACGACGCTGTAGCCTACCTGACCCAAACCAACATCTACTGCAGCATATTCCGCAACAACAACGGCAGCGCACTGAAAATCAACAACGGACAAGTAAGAAACAGTCTGATAGCCCACAACAACGGCAATGGCATCATAGCTTCAAACAGCACTGTCGACGGCAGCGACGTCGTTTGCAACAGCGGCGTCGGCATCGTCAACAACAACACCAAGATACGCAACAGCATCATCTGGCGCAACGACAGCTCGCTGAGCAACAACAACATACAGAGAATAACCTTTTCGGCAATTGAAGGGTTTGGCGAGAAAGACAGCAACAGCAACTTCGGCATAAGCCACATCAACAGGCCCAACGAAGGCATAGGACCCTTCTTTGTCGCTCCCGACACCACCATCGGACCTGTTGCTGAAATTGGCGACTGGCGCCTCAGCAGCCTTTCGCCTCTGGTCAACGCCGGCGACACAATCCGAACCGGTTCCTACGTCATTGACCTGGCTGGCGACAACCGTTTCCGCAGCGGCCGCGCCGATATCGGATGCTATGAGCAAGACCCCTACGTCGGCATCGAAACACCGGCTGACGATGCCAAGGTGCGCATTTACCCCAATCCTGCAAGACAGACCGTTGTCGTTGAAGGTGATGACGGAGAAATCTGTATCTATGATATGGCTGGACGAAAGGTTTTGACACATACGTATGAAGGCGGACGGGATATTATCGATGTCAGTTCACTTAGAAAGGGAGTATACCTTATCCGCAGCAACCAAAATGTCGTGCGTTTTATCAAAATGTAATCGGATAAAACTAAAATTATTTTCCTCATATTGAAAAAAGTTCGTACCTTTGCATCATAATAATAGATAAAGTATTATCCTGATAACGAAAAAAGCTATGAAGAATAATCTCTTTGTGTGTGTGATTGCTATAGGAATATCCTTTCTTGCCGCCTGTCACCACGAGGAAGAACCCGCTATCAATAAACCCACTACGGGCTTTGACGAGAACGGCGCAAGCTATGCAAAATTCTCCGTAAGCAAGACAAAGCAGGTTCGCTTCTCGCGGGGCAATCTACAGTATCAGGCCTCTACGGGGCTGTGGCGGTTTGCCGAGAAGCAGTATGACCACATCGGCGGTGACAACGCCAATATGTCGGAGACCTACAGCGGATGGATAGACCTTTTCGGATGGGGCACCTCGGGCTGGCAAAGCGGTGCAGTTGCCTACCAGCCTTGGGCAACGACCACTATTTATGGCTACTACTCGCCCAACGACAATGGCGACTTGATTGACCTTACCGGGACCTATGCCAAGGCTGACTGGGCCTGGCACAACGCCATAACAAACGGAGGCAACCGCACCCACTTGTGGCGTACGCTGACGGCAGAGGAGTGGCAGTATCTTTTCGTCTCGCGTGACGATGCCTATAACAAGATCGGGCTGGCAGTTATCGACAGCCAATACAACGGTCTCATTATCCTGCCAGACAGTTGGACGAAGCCTACAACTCTCTTGTTCTATCCCCTACCAACTTGGGATACAAACCAATACACGCTGGAGGAGTGGTCGCAGATGGAACTCGCCGGCGCCATCTTCTTGCCTATGGCGGGACATCGCTTCCGTGTGTGGGTCGATTATGTCGGGGAACTGGGTGACTACTGGTCATCCACCAGCAGCGAGGAAGATGACCGCGCTTGTACCATTCATTTCAGTTTTCAAGGCCTCGTTTCTCAAGGATTGGGTCGCAGCTGCTACGGACTCTCCGTCCGACCTGTAACAGAGTAATCCTACATCCCGCCCCGTCGGGCAACGGCACAGAAGAAAAAAGTTTTCTGGTATGTCTGCGAACACCTTGTTAAATAATGTTAAAGTGAGTAACATCAGTAAGATTTGACCCCCTTCGTGCGTCTGTTATAGTAAAACAACACGAAATGTATAACAAAAAATAAATATGATGATGAAAAAACTGATTGAATTCTTTATCGGAAGCGTCGTTTTGCTGGCGGCCATTGTCGTGATAATGGCTTGGATATGGAATGACCACTATGACGTCTCCCTGCGGCTTGTCTTGACCGAAACACTTATCGTCCTGGCCGGGGCGGGGCTGATGACGCTGATACAATATTACGTGTTCAAAAAGAAAAACGGCAAAAAATAACACACTATGGAACCCTTAACCCTAATCCCCGTAAGTGGTGCTGCGGGCATCGCGATTGCAATCGTTACCATGCTGGCCATCCTTAGCGGTATCGGCATCCTCATCAGAAAGGTCAAACAACGGAGCTGGGCCTACTACTTCCTGCTGTTCGTCATGTTCGCAGGGGTGATGCTGCTCTTTGACCAGGTGCTGGGCATGCACGACCTCCGCATCTCCGTAATTACTTCACTCAGTAGCAGCGTACTCTTCACACTCTTCTATTTCCTTTTGGACAGAAAAAAAGACAAAGAGTAGTTTCTCAGAGAGAGAAAAAACAAATAGTTTTTCCGACAAAGGTGTTATTATCCATATCAGAGAGCACCATCCGGAAAGAATACATAGCAAGGCCCAAACGGCCTTGCTTTTTTGTTGGAAATTGTGCAGCTAATTAAATTGCGTCACAAAGCCGCTGAGACTCGTTTTCAAGAAGTGAGAATTAAACTTTTTAGATTCCGAAAAGAGGCCAAAAACGCCCCACGCTAACTGGCTGATAACGACACACCATCTTCCTACCATATTCTACCCAAGTTCCTACCAACTTTTTACCAAATTTCACCTCGGTAGAAGATGATAGGGTTTTGGTTAGTATAAAGTATTAATACTGTGGGGAGTTAGTGTGTAGACTTCACGGGAACGCCCTGCAACTATGCTTGATTATCAGACACTTGACTTTTTTGATAGAAAATCGGCATCAAAATGTTTTTTTAACATTTGAGAGTGGGCGTTCGGAAACGATATTTTATCGTCGAGATTAGGAAATAGCCGAAGGTGTAAAGAACAAAGAGAGTGCTTCCGATGATAGGAAACCGGAGCCGGAAGCGTCAAAGCGGGAAGGACGACACCTCCCTTCCACCCATAAAAAGCGAGAGCCCTGCCAATAGATTGGCGGGGCTCTCTATTAGATATTGTCACTCAGTGTGAGCTGCTTTATTTCACCGGATGGTCGGCGTGGAATTTCTCCAAACGCTCTTTCAAATCGGGGAACTGGTCGCGAAGCACAAGAGCCACGCAAGCACGGATGCCCTGCTTGTGGCTGCCGGTGATATCGAGGGCTATAGCACTGATACCATAGCGGATAAGTTCGTTGAGCAGGTCGACGCCTTCATAGCCGGGATAGCAGAAAGTGAAGTAGAAACCGTCGCCGATGTCCTCGCCCATATCTTTGTCGTAGACGATGTAGAATCCGTTGTCGGTAAACATTTTCTTCATAATGCCAGCCTTTTCGCCGTACTCCTTGATGTCCTTGACGAAGTTGAACGTACCGTCGTTGGCGCCCTTAAGCATCGCGGCCATAGCGTACTGCACGCTGTGGGCGGTACCGGAGCTGAGGCAGTAGAGCGTGCCAAAAATGAGGGCGCGGCCCAGTTGCGTCTGGCTGTAGTAGCGTGCCAGGTCGGGGCATTCCATATTGAACAGCTTGGGGCTGCAAATCATCATAGCAATGCGCTCGCCGGCATAGCTGAACGACTTGCTGCCGCTGATCATCAGCACGTAGCGGTCGGTATACTTGGCCACGGTGGGCTGGAAAGGAGCCTTGCCGGGGACGCTGTAGTCCTTACGGAAATCCATCAGGAAATAGGCATCATCCTCGAGGACGACGACGCCGTACTTGTTGGCCATCTCGCCGATAATCTGCAGTTCGTGCTCGGTGAAGCAGAACCAAGCGGGATTGTTGGGACTACTGTAAATCAGGCAGGCAACGTCGCCGTCTTTAAGTTCTTCTTCAAGTTTTTCGCGCAGCTTGTCGCCACGGTATTCGTAGACGTCGAAGGACTTCATCGGGATGCCGAGAACGCGGCACTGCTGCTTCTGGACGGGGAAGCCGGGGTCGATGAAAAGCACCTTGGTCTTCTTGGCATCGTAGCGCGTCAGGGTCAGGAACGAGGCGAAACCGGCCTGCATCGAGCCGACGGTAGGCACGCAGCATTCGGGAGTCACGTCGATATCAAGGAAGTTCTTGACGAAGCGTGCAGCCTCCTGCTTGAAATCGGCGGTGCCGTAGATTTCGGGATAGATGCTGGCCACGCCGTTGCGCAGAGCCTCGATCTGGGCTTCGACGCCAACCTGCGGGGCAGGAAGGCCAGGGATGCCCATCTCCATCTTGACAAAGCGCACGCCAGTCTCCTTTTCGACATCCTGAATCATCTTGCGCATCTCGCGGATGCTGGCCTTGCCAGGGTTCTGGATTTTATTGGCCGCAGCAATGCGGTCAATCGTTTCTTTCTGTATAGGTATTTGAGTCATAATATTTAAATTAAAGGATTTATAACTTTGTTACTTTATGTTCCAATCTTTTAGTTTCGATACATTTATCGGACTGATTTCCTTGATAATATCATATATTTCTTTTTGTTCCTCGGCAGGAGCGGGCGTAAAAATGGAAACGATTTCAGCCATATTGACATCGAGGAACTGCGTGACCGACAAGAGGTTGCTCCGTTTTTTGTGCACTTGCTGCAGATAGCGGAGCGACTGAATGATGTTGCGCCGCGCGGTGGGCTGGTCTTTAGTCATATTGTCCAAGCCAAGACGATAGTAGTAATAGTACACACTATGCAATGCCTCGTAGGCCGAGTTGGTGTGGTTTTCGACAAACCAGTAGCGCGCCTTCTGGCTGTCGCTGGCCTTCCAACCCTTGTAGGCTGCAGAGCCTGCCGTGATGGCTATATTCTGCGCCATTTCGAAGAACGGCTGCCCACCGTTGGGGCCATAGGAGTCGAAATAGAGGCCCAGCATAATATAGCAATAGTATGCCAAAGTCGACGACAGATTGTCGTAGAACGAGTTAGGATCGAATTCGAGAGGGCGGCTCTCGTCAAAGGAAAAGAGGAAATCGTTGCCGTTTTCCAGATAGTTGAAAACTCCCGACGTATAGTTGGAATTGTAGATCGGTCTGCGCAACTGCACTGATATCTGACCGCCAAAATCCGTTGCCGACGTGCGCTGCGAAAGGATGATGCTGATGGAGCAGTCGAGGCGTTCAATCTGTTCGAACTCGAGATTGGTCCAATGACGCTCGTTGACGAAATCCTCAATAGAACGCTTCATAGTCTCAAAAATCTTCAGGTCGCCCGTTTCGTATTGCTGTGTCGTGGTTTGAAGTTTCTGATAGTTAACAGTAACCCCACAACGGAATTCCTGCGCAGAAACCGCTGAGAAGAAAACACTCAATATCAATAACATCGAAAGTTTCTTCAACATTTCAAATCATATTTTCGAATTGCAAAAATACAATATTTTTTCATATTAACGACAAGAATTTGTTTTTATTGCACATTGTTATGGCATAAATTGCCACAGACCGCGCCACGTTACGGAAAAATTGCTTTCCGATGCCATAACGGCATCGGTATACAACTGGAATCCAATTACATAAACAACGAATAATATTTTTTCACATTTTGTTGAAAACTATAATTTGCGGACGGGCAAAAATCAAATATTTTTTAGTAATTTTGCATCTTAAAACAAAACAGAAAAAGACACAATGAGCGAAGAGTTAAACAACACTAACCAAGAGAATTACAGCGCAAATAATATCACCGTCCTTGAAGGTCTCGAGGCCGTCAGAATGCGTCCCGCTATGTACATCGGCGACGTCAACTTCCGCGGTATGCACCACCTGGTCTATGAGGTGGTCGACAACTCGATCGACGAGGCTTTGGCCGGATACTGCACCAGTATCAACGTCACCGTCGAGGAGGACAATTCCATCACCGTGGTCGACAACGGCCGTGGCATCCCCGTCGATATGCACGAGAAGGAACACCGCTCGGCCCTCGAGGTGGTTATGACCGTGCTGCACGCCGGCGGCAAGTTCAACAAGAACAGCTACAAGGTCAGCGGCGGTCTGCACGGCGTCGGCGTCAGCTGCGTCAATGCTCTGAGCGACCATATGACCGCCGAGGTGTACCGCGACGGCAAAATCTACCGACAGGAGTACAGCCGCGGACTGCCCCTCTACCCCGTCAAGGAGGTCGGCACCACCGACAAGCGCGGCACGATGATACATTTCCACCCCGACCCGCAGATTTTCACCGTGTCGGAGTACGACTTCCCCACCCTCGAAAACCGCCTGCGCGAGCTGGCCTACCTCAACAAGGGCATCGAGCTCACCATCGAGGACAAGCGCAACCGCGACGAGAAGGGCGAGACGCAGAAAGTGCGCTTTTTCAGCGAGAAAGGTCTGCAAGACTTCATCAAATACCTGGACGAGAACCGCGAGCCGCTGATGCCCGAGTGCATCTACATCGAAGGCGAACGCCAGGGCATACCCATCGAAATCGCTATGCAGTACAACACCTCGTTCAGCGAGAACCTGCACAGCTATGTCAACAACATCAACACCCACGAAGGCGGCACCCACCTGACGGGCTTCCGCAGCGGCCTGACGCGCACACTGAAGGCCTACGCCGACAAGAGCGGCCTGCTGGCCAAGGCCAAGGTGGACATCAGCGGCGACGACTTTCGCGAGGGGCTGACGGCCGTAATCAGCGTCAAAGTAGCTGAGCCTCAGTTCGAAGGCCAGACCAAAACCAAGCTTGGCAACACCGAAGTACGCGCCGCAGTGGACAGCGCCGTCAGCGAAATGCTCGAGAACTACCTTGAGGAGCACCCCAACGAGGCCAAGACCATCGTCGAAAAGGTCATTCTGGCCGCACGCGCACGCCAAGCAGCCCGCAAGGCCCGCGAGATGGTACAACGCGGCACAGTCTTCAGCAGTGGCGGACTGCCCGGCAAACTGGCTGACTGCCAGGACGGCGACCCGTCGGTGTGCGAGATTTTCTTCGTCGAGGGCGACTCGGCAGGCGGAAGCGCCAAGCAGGGCCGCGACCGTCGCTTCCAGGCCATCCTGCCCCTGCGAGGCAAAATCCTCAACGTCGAGAAGGCACTGCAGCACCGCGCCTTCGAGAGCGAAGAAATCCGCAACATCTACACCGCACTGGGCGTCAAGGTCGGCACCGCCGAGGACAGCAAGGCCCTGAATATGGAAGGCCTTCGTTACCATAAGGTTATCATTATGACCGATGCCGATGTCGATGGTTCGCACATCGACACGCTGATGCTGACATTCTTCTTCCGCTATATGCCGGAACTCATCGAGAACGGCTACGTCTACCTGGCCACTCCCCCGCTCTATTCGGTCAAGAAAGGCAAAAAGAACGTCTATTGCTGGACCGAGGACGACCGCCTGCGCGCCATCGAGGAGCTGGGCGGCGGCAAGGAGTCGGCTGTGCACGTGCAGCGCTACAAAGGTCTTGGCGAGATGAACCCCGAGCAGCTGTGGGAGACCACTATGGACCCCGAAAACCGCCAGCTGCGCCAGATAACCATCGACAGCGCCGCCAGCGCCGACCGCACCTTCTCGATGCTGATGGGCGACGACGTGCCGCCGCGCCGCGAATTCATTGAGCGCAACGCTACCTACGCCAACATCGACGCCTAACCATCTGATATGGTAGCACAAGAAATCGAACAACGGCTGAGGACCGAATTCGGTATACCGACATCGGTAAGTATGCAATGGGCCATAATCGTTGAAACCAACAACGGCGAAAGCCTCTGGCTCCCCGCTATGACGCTCGACGGCGGAAGACTGACGCTGGACATCTGCCGGCGGGCGTTCATCACCGAATCGGCGGTGCTGGGAGTCCGACGCGAAATCAGACCCGCCGAATGCGAGTCTGGCGACGACGAGGTGATACTGCGGTCCGACTGGGACAAGGAAGTCCACCTCTCGCTTCAGGAGTTGGACGACATATATTTCAACAAATATTTCAAATGGGAACTGCTCGAACGAGCCAAAAACGAGAACATAATATAAACACCAATAAATAACTGTATGGACAAACGTAACCTCCTTCTGATCAGCAATAGCACTATGCGCGGCGAGGCTTACCTCGGCTGGTGCAAGGATATGATTGCCGACTTCTGCAAGCGGCACAATGTGAAACGCGTACTTTTCGTCCCCTACGCCGGCGTCAGCCTGGCCGAAGGCGGCCTGAAAAAGAGCTACGACGCCTACGAAGCCAAGGTGGCCAAGGTTTATGCCGAATTTGGAGTAAAACTTCAATCAGTACACCATAAAGCACTACCCATCAATGCAGTGTATGACACAGATTGCGTAGCCGTCGGTGGTGGCAACACCTTCCATCTGGTCCGCGAGCTGCAGCGCACAGGCCTGATGCAGGCCATCCGCCAGCGTGCCTTCGACGGTATGCCCTATATGGGTTGGAGCGCCGGCAGCAACGTGGCTGGTCCTACGCTCTGCACCACCAACGATATGCCCATCGTTATGCCGGCTTCGTTCGACTGTATGGGCATCGTGCCGTTCCAGATCAACCCCCACTACACTGACTTCTTCGACCCCAAGCACGGCGGCGAAACACGCGACGACCGCCTGAAAGAGTACATTATGGTCAACCCCACAACTACCGTTGCCGCCATCCGCGAGGCCACGGCGCTACTGCTCGAAGAGGGCAACCTGTCGCTGATCGGCAAGCCCAACAAGATGAAAGTCTTCAAAACCAAAATGGAAAACACCAAGGAATACGGCCTGAAAGACAACTTAAACTTCTTATTGAAATAAAATACATTTAATCCATAAAACACAACTAATTATGAGCAAGAAATTCAAATGTACCGTTTGTGGCTACATCCACGAGGGCGACGAGGCTCCCGCCATCTGCCCCAAATGCAAACAGCCTAAAGAGAAATTCGTCGAAATCGTCGACGAGCCCAAGTCGCTGAAAGGCACCAAGACCGAGAAGAACCTCGAAGAGGCCTTTGCCGGCGAATCGATGGCCCGCAACAAATACACCTACTTTGCCTCGAAAGCCAAGAAGGAAGGCTACGTGCAGATTGCAGCCCTCTTTGAGGAGACCGCCGTCAACGAGCGCGAGCACGCCAAACTGTGGTTCAAGTACCTCCACGGTGGCGAGGTTGCCTCGACCGCCGAGAACCTGCTGGCTGCCGCCGAAGGCGAGAACTTCGAGTGGACCGATATGTATGAGCGTATGGCCCGCGAGGCACGCGAAGAGGGCTTCGAGGAGATTGCCCGCAAGTTCGAGATGGTCGGCGCCATCGAGAAGCACCACGAGGAGCGCTATCGCAAGTTGCTCAAGAATCTGAACGACAAGAAGGTATTCTCGAAAGACGGCGACGCCATCTGGCAGTGTGCCAACTGCGGCCACATCGTCATCGGCAAGACTGCCCCCGAGGTGTGCCCCGTCTGCAACCACCCCCAGGCATACTTCCAGGTTCTGGCCGAGAACTATTGATAGTCAGTATGAACACTACGCTTACAATCCGTCCGGCACGGGAGGAAGAGACGCCTCTCGTGCTGGATTTTATTATGAGGCTGGCGGAATACGAACGCTGCGCCGACGAGGTGGTGGCCGACGTGCCGACGCTGCACCGGTCGCTCTTCGTCGAGCATTCCGCCGAGGTCGTTTTTGCAGAAGAGCCCGACGGCACCATTGTCGGTTTCGCCCTGTTTTTCCACAATTTTTCCACGTTCGTAGGCAGGAAAGGATTATACCTTGAGGACCTCTTCATCATCCACGAGAAGCGGGGCCGCGGCTACGGCCGTCAGCTGCTGCAATACCTGGCCCGTCTTGCCGTGGAGCGCAATTGCGGCCGTATGGAATGGATTTGCCTCGACTGGAACGAAAACGCCCTCAAGACCTACCGCGCCATCGGCGCCATCCCGATGAGCGACTGGACCATCCAGCGCCTCGACGAGGAAGCACTGCACAACTTTGCAGAAATTTAACACAATCGAACAATAAACCAAACATCATTGCGTTGTTACAATACAAATAATATAAACAATGTGTAGAGTAACCATAGACATCAACGAGGCTGCCGTCCGCAGCTGGAATCCCGACCTTTCAACTCCTGAAGCCATTAACCAATGGGCTCAACAAGAGATGAATAAGATTGTGGAACGGCTAACACATACCGCTATCGCCGAACCGCCCTGCACATATAACTCCAAAGCAGAAGTAGTAGCCGAGGCACAACGACGAATGGTTGAGATTGAAAGTGGCAAAGCCCAAACCATTCCCCACGAAGATGTAAGGCAAAGGATGGAAAAAATGATTGCTTCGTATGCGAATTGAGTGGAGTCCTCGTGCTTTAGACGACCTGTCTGATATACTCAAGTATGTTGTCGACACGTTTGGTGAAACTGCTGCTTACCACGTCAACAACGAAATTAATGACGAGGTGGATAAGTTGGCTTTCTTTCCCCAATTAGGGAGGGTATATTACCACGATACTGAAAGTGGCATCACCTATCGTGCTCTAACCTCCAAGTATCATATAATCCTCTATTATTCTAAAGGCGATGTCTTAAAGGTGGTCTTGTTGTGGAACACACGCCGTGACAATAATGAACTGACAAGACAGCTAAAGCTTATTAATTAATTATTGATTTTGCGGATTGCAAATCCTTATATTAAGTTGCGTCGGATTGCAAATCCGACGCAACGGATATTGACAGAAAAAAAATAGCGGCGCGAAGAAAGCTTGCGCCGCTATCTGTGATCTATGCGGTTTACTTTTTTGTTATATAATCACCAAGGTCTGCTTGCACTTTTGCATTCGGCTCCCCAGATTTCGATACTCACAATTCTTTTTGCTTGAGAGTCTAATGAAACATCATTAGTCTTTGAGCCCGATTTATCAAATGCGATTGACCTTGTTATTTCTTCTTTTTCACCATCACTCGTTCGTATGTAAGTAACTTTTACCAATACTTTACCTGCAGCTGGTTGGTCTACACTTGGTGTAGTTGTAATTTCAATATAAGGGCATTTATTAGTATTTGCGCATTTCGAATTCATATAGTAAGTGCTTGACACATATGCATCAATATATCCTCCATTACCACTTGCAAGTTTGCATTGGTCAGCCTGTGCATTGGCGACAAATGCCATTCCAAAGACGGCCACAAACATTAATATTATCTTCTTCATTTTTACTCTGGCGGTGTTTATCCTGTTGCCTGCAGTTTTTTTTGTGCGTTTGTTCTCGCATAGACCACTTACGTCCCGCCAGAGCCGAAAAGGACAACCATATTAAAAGAAGCGTGGCTCTGTATGCCACTTCTCCCTACGGGGGTCGTGAGAATTACCTTGAAAAGAAGAAATAGGGTACAGTCCACGCATACACGCGAACCGTCATACCGTCTTTGCTTTTCTTTGGAAGTTTCTCACGTTTCCGTAGGCAAAAGTCGAGCATAACGCCTCGTGGTTTTTGTCTAAAACCGAGTGCAAAATTACACAGTTTTTCTGATACCGCAAAATTAATTTTGCGGTATCGTTGAAAATGCGTATTTTTGCAGACGATTTAATCCAAGATAATTAACAGGTAATTAATGGCAATTAACGTTCAAAAGTAGAAATTATGACAAAATATATCGGCGCACACGTGAGCGCATCGGGAGGCGTGGGCAACGCCATTTTGAATGCCGAAGCCATCGGGGCCAACGCTTTCGCACTGTTTACACGCAACCAGCGCAGCTGGGTTAGCAAGCCGCTGCCGCAACTGGAAATCGACGGCTTCAAGGCACTGCTGGCAGACCGCGGCTTCAGGCCCGAGATGGTGCTGCCGCACGACAGCTACCTTATCAACCTCGGCTCGCCCGACGAGGAGACGCTGCAAAAAAGCCGCGCAGCGTTCTTCGACGAAATGTACAGAGCCCAGCAGCTGGGCCTGACTATGCTTAACTTCCACCCTGGCAGCCACCTGAACCGCATCAGCGAAGAGGAATGTCTGGACCAGATAGCTCGCGAAATCAACTTGGCGCTGAGCAAGGCCGAAGGCGTCACGGCCGTAATAGAAAACACCGCCGGGCAGGGCACCAACCTGGGCTGGCGCTTCGAGCACATAGCACGCATCATCGAGGGCGTGGACGACAAGAGCCGCGTGGGCGTCTGTATCGACACCTGCCACACGCTGGCGGCAGGCTATGATCTTACTACCGAGATGGGCTACCAGTTCACGATGGATGAGTTCGAACGCATCGTCGGGTTCAAGTATCTCCGTGCTATGCACCTCAACGACAGCAAGAAAGGCACCGGCAGCCACGTGGACCGCCACGAGGTGCTAGGCGAGGGCGCTATGGGCAAAGAGTTCTTCTCGCGCCTGATGCACGACCCGCGCTTCGACGATATGCCCATCATCCTCGAGACCCCCGACCCGATGCGCTGGGCCGACGAGATAAAATGGCTCCGTAGCCTATGAAGACCCGCCACATACTTTTGGCAGCCACACTGTTGCTTGCCGCCTGCGGTTCACGGCACGAGGCATCTAACCTCGACACCACACTAGCGCTGACGGAAGACAGTATACCGCTTGATATATGCTCCGACTGGCGTATGCGCAACATTATGGCCGTATGGGTAGACTCCACCGGCGCTCTCAGCCTAAACCACGATATCTTCAACGATCCACTGCCACCTCCGCCACCGGGAGAGGAATATGAATACGTTGACGACCGCGTGCCCACCGACCTCGGCCAGCTGCGCGAGCAGGTGAAACGTTTCCTTACCAACCGCGACGACGACAACGACCTGCCACAGAAGCGCATAGAGGACATTCCCCTGTTGGGCGAGCGTCCCGTCAGTATAGGTCTTGTGGTACTGCACACCTTGGAAAGCGCCCCCGAGGCAACCGTCGACAGCGTGCGCCACGAGATTGCCGCCGCCATCATCGAGCTGCGCGACTCCCTGGCGCTGCAACTCTTCGACCTCCACTACGGCGAACTTCCATCAGACAAGGCCACCGCCATACGTGCCGCCATACCGACATCGGTATACTATTCCAACATCAACCGATTCTACAAAATTGCCAGCGATGACTAACGAAGCCACCATAATTGAAATATAGAACCATCCAACAGTCAAACAATCACTTCCCTATGGAAAAAACGCTCGCCGTCAACTGTCCCCAAAGACACCCCATCTGGGAGCACATTCTCGACAATGTGCCTCTTCTCATTATGTCGATTATCAACATTATGATAGTATATGCCACTGTTAAAGTGGCAACACAAGAAAACACTGACCCATCCACATTGGCTATATGTTTGGCGACTCTCATCTTTTGCGCCTATATGTTCCTCTTCGCATTGGACAACAACATTCGACTATTCCTCTCGCAAGAAACAATTAAAATACAAGACGATATCCTTGTCATAGAATGCACACACAGCTTTATGCGACGATACAAAAGCATACCCCTCTCCTCCATACGCCAAGTGGAACACTACGATGGCAGCAGAGGCAGTAGCCTTACAGTGCCAGACACACTACGCATTCGATACGGGCGACACGGCCGATATCGGTTCGCCATCAATATGTCGTATGACGACAGCAGTCGTTTGGCAAAAGAAATAATGAGTCACGTCAGCAAACAAAAAAAGCAATAAACCAGCACATTACACAGCTTATGAAATACTATATCGTTGATGCCTTTACCGAAAAGCCTTTTGGAGGCAATACGGCTGGAGTCGTTTTGCTGGAAGGCAACGTTTTTCCAGACAACGAACTGATGCAATGCATCGCTGCCGAGCTGCGCTATTCCGAGACCGCCTTTGTCCGCAGCGACGGCAACGCGCACTACACCGTTCGCTATTTCACGCCCAAGGGCGAAGTGGAGCTGTGCGGCCACGCCACGGTGGCCACTTTCGCGCTGCTGCACCAACTGGGGGAAACATCAGGCAAATGCCTGTGCCGCACACTGGCAGGCGAACTTGAAGTCGAGACCGCACAGGAAGTGATGATGCAGATGGCCACGCCACGCATCGTCGGCACCCTATCATCGTCCGAGGCCGAAGAAGCATACCGCGCCGTGGGCCTGAAAGACTACCGCCCCACCCTGCCGGTACAAATCTCATATTCAGGTCTGTCGGACGTGATGTTGCCGATGCCATCGGTCGAAACGCTCAACGCCCTGCAACCCGATATGGGAGCAATAGCAGCGTTCACACAAAAGCTTGACATAGTGAGCATTCACCCCTTTGCTTTCGGCAACGACGGCCACACGGCCCACGTGCGCGACTTCGCCCCGGCATACGGAGTGCCCGAGGAAAGCGCCACCGGCACAGCCAACGCCGCCCTGACCCACTACCTCGCCAAGAACGGCATCATCGGCCCCGGCAGCCACAGTTTCCTGCAGGGCGAGACGATGGGGCGCCCGTCCATTGTAAAGACACGCCTCGAGCCCGACGGCACAATCCGCGTCGGCGGACCTGCCGCCATCGTCGCCGAAGGATGGCTTAAGGTGTAAATAAAGATGAAACATTATACAATATTTGTCGCGACAAGACGTTAAACACAAAAATCAGACTGCAATGAAAAGACTAATCACCTCGCTGCTTCTAATGGCATTCGTGCTGCCCGTCACCGCCCAAATAACCCACACGTCACAAGGAACGGTGGACAAAAACGCCGACGAGATTCTGAAAAAAGCATCGAAGAAAATCGATGCCGCCAGCGGCGTAAAATTCACGGTGACAATGATTAACCGCGACGCCAACAAGAAACAGACCGCCAAGATGGCCGCCGACGTACTGTACCAGCAAGGCAAATACCGCGTCACATTCGGCGAAAACACCATCTACTGCGACGGCACAGCAACGTGGCACTGGAACAAAGAGGCCAAAGAGGTCGTTGTCAACAAGATGAGCAATGCCGAAGACGACCTGATGAACCCAGGAGCACTTTTGGCCAACTACAGTAAGAATTTCAAAGCCAAATTCATACGCAAAGAGGCAAACGGCGATGCCGTCATCGACCTGACACCCAAAAAAGCACGCAGTTACTACAAAATACGTTTCATCATAAGCAGCAACAGCGTCGTACGCAGGATGGAGATGCACAACTACGACTCGACCTCGGGCGAATACGAAGTCAGCAAATTCGCCACAGCAAAGGCCATAGCCGCCGACTTCACTTTTCCACAGAAAGAGCATCCCGACGTCGACGTCATTGATATGCGATAAATCACTGATATGACTATACTTCTACTCGAAACAGCCACACAAGTGTGCTCGATAGCACTGGCAAAGAATGGCAAAATCGTCGCCGAGAAACACAGCGACGAGCCAAACGCCCATTCGTCGAAATTAGCAGTTTTCATCGACAATATTTTCAAAGAAAGCGGCATAAGTCCCGACCGGCTCGACGCCGTGTGCGTCTCGTCGGGTCCCGGCTCGTACACCGGCCTCCGCATCGGCGTAAGCAGTGCCAAAGGCCTATGCTACGCCCTCGGAAAACCACTGCTCGCCGTGCCGACATTGCAGAATATGGCAGACCTTTACTTTGCGCAACATCCAGAATACAACGGCTTTGTCTGTCCGATGATCGACGCAAGGCGTATGGAATGCTATACTGCCATCTTCAGCCGCAGCGGCATCGAGAAGGAAACCTCGGCCGACGTAATCGAGGCCGGCATCTACGACCGCTGGCTGGACAAAAGTCCCGTTGTCTTTATCGGCGACGGAGCGGAAAAGACCCGACCGCTGCTATCCTGCCACAGCAACGCCCTCTACGACAGCACCTTCGTCATATCGGCCACGGGGATGGCAGCCACCGCCGAAAACAAACTGAAAAACGGTCAAATCGAAGACACTGCCTATTTCGAGCCCTTCTACCTTAAAGACTTTGTGGCCAAGAAATCAGTAGTCCACGGGTTGAGAGCGGAAAACTGAGAACGGAGATCGGAGAACTGAGAACCGAGAACTGAAAACGGAAAGCGATGACAGACAGACACTTTAAATAGAATTTGCTAACGGAATGCTTCGCTACATTGGAAAACGGTTGATGTATGGATTCCTCGTCATTCTGGGCGTGGTTACGCTGGTGTTTTTCCTTTTCAACATACTGCCTGGCGACCCGGCGCGAATGATGCTCGGCCAACGTGCCGATGCCGAAAGCATCGAAATCATCAAGCACGACCTCGGTATGGACAAGCCCATAGGGACGCAATACCTTGGCTACCTCAACGATCTGGCACCCATCTCGTTGCACAACAACAGCGACAAAGACAGCTATTGGTTTCTCGACCCCGAAAAATATGCTCCCTGCACCACGCTGATTAAACTCGGCAGCACGTCGCTCGTGCTCAAGGCGCCCTATCTGCGCCGCTCGTACCAGACCAAACGCAAAGTCAACGAAGTCATTGCAACGGCTTTTCCGCAGACTGCCGTGCTTGCACTGACGGCGATGGCTTTCGCCCTGATTGTCGGCATACTGCTCGGCATCTTTTCGGCGCTGCACAAAGGCAGCTGGATCGACCGCCTGACGCTGCTGCTGTCCACGATGGGTATGTCGCTTCCATCCTTCTTTGCCGCCATACTGATAGCCTGGTTTTTCGCCTACGTCCTTGCCGACTGGACCCACCTCAATATGTTCGGCAACCTGTATGAAGTCGACGACTACGGCTGCGGCGAGCACATCAGCCTGCGCAACCTCATCCTGCCGGCCCTGACGCTGGGCATCCGCCCCTTGGCCGTCCTTGTCGAACTGACCAAAAGCTCGATGCTCGAGGCCCTGTCGCAGGACTATATCCGCACTGCCCGCGCCAAGGGAATGAGCCGCAGTCGCCTGATATTCAAACACGCACTGCGCAATGCTATGAACCCCATCGTCACCTCGGCCTCAGGCTGGCTGGCCGGATTGCTGGCCGGCGCCGTCTTTGTCGAATACGTCTTCGACTGGAAAGGGATGGGCGTTGTCATCGTCGACGGCCTGGAGAAGTACGACTTCCCTGTCGTTATGGGAGCCATCCTCTTCATCTGCATACTGTTAGTACTGATCAACATCATTGTCGACATACTCTACGGTCTCCTCGACCCACGAGTGCGTCTGAACTGACTCTAATCCATCATATTTCACCAACAAGCAAAGCACACCGAAAATGTCCGACACGTCAAAAATGGGAGTCGGCGGCCTACTCAAGAAGCTGGTTCCCTACGTACTCCCCTACCGTTGGCTGCTCATCTCCGCGCTGATACTCACCGCCTTGGGAGCATCGATGGCACAGGTCAACGCCATTGTGCTCGACCGCACCGTCGACTCTATCAACGACCTGCTGCACCAGCCCATCTTCGAATGGGGCAAGGCGGCACGCCTGCTCATCATCGTCAGCAGCATCCTGCTGGGCAAAGAGATCCTTGCCGCCGTCATCACTTTCGGGCAGCGCATCTTCGGCGAAAAAATCCGCATCAATGTCAGCCGCGACCTGTCGCTCAAGGTGATAGACCGCATCCTCACCTTCAGGATGGCCTTCTTCAGCGCCGCCGGCAACGAGCCCGGCAAGCTGCAGACCCGCATCGACCGCGGCATTATGAGCCTGAGCAACACCGTCAAGAACTTCTTCATCGACATACTGCCGCTCTTCACCAGCGCCATAATGGCCCTGGTTCTGATTTTTGCCGCCAACGTCTACGTGGGCCTTGTGGCGCTGGCCATCATACCCGTCTATTTCATCATCACCGCCCGTCAAGGAGTGCGGATGAAAGGGTGGCGCCGCAACGTTTTCGGCACACATCAGGCTCTGAACCACGGCATTATGAACATACTTGAAAGTATGGGCGTCATCAAGTCCTTCAACCGCGAGAGCGTGGAAGCCGCACGCCAAGCTGCGCTGCAGGAGCAGTCGACGCAGCAGCAGATGCAGACACGTCGCATCTCATTCCTGTTCGAGGGACTGAAAAGCTTTGTCGAGCAAATAGGCACCGTGCTGATAATCATACTTACAGCCTACCTTGTCCTGACCGACTACCCCGGGATGAGCATCGGCAAGATAATGTACCACGTGATGCTCTTCAACAACGTCAGTGCCCCCATCCGCCAGCTGCACCGCATCTACGACGACCTGAACGACGCGCTGATTTATGCCGAGGGCTTCTTTGGCATCCTCGAAGCCGACGAAGAGGTCGAGGAAAGCGGCAAATACAAGCCCGCCAAGGTGGAAGGCAACTTCGCGTTGCGCAATGTGGAGTTCACCTACCCCAACGGCACCCACGCCATACGCAACCTGACGATGGACATCCGTGCCGGCGAAACGACGGCCCTTGTTGGGCTGAGCGGTGCCGGAAAGACAACGATTGTCAACCTGCTGGACAAATTCTATTCGCCCGACAGCGGCACTATCACCCTCGACGGGGTGCCGCTCAACGAATGGGACACACAGACGCTGCGCGACAACATCGGCCTTGTGCTGCAGAAAAACCACATTTTCAGCGGCACCGTCGAGGAGAACATACGCTACGGCAAACCGTCGGCCACGCGCCAGGAGATTGAGGAGGCGGCACGCAAGGCGTACATCTACGACCAGATAGCCGCAATGCCCGACGGCTTCGGCTCACAGGCCCTTCTGCTGAGCGGCGGACAGCAGCAACGCATCGCCATAGCGCGAATGTTCCTGAAGAATCCGCCTATCATATTCCTCGACGAGCCCACCGCCAGCCTCGACGCCATTGCCACCGAGCAGATCAAGTCGAGCATCGACGCCATCAAGCAGGGGCGCACAGTGATTGTAATATCCCACAACATAGGACAGATCATCGATTCCGAGCAGCTCTATGTCCTCGACCACGGCACTGCCGTACAAAGCGGCTCGCCGTCGGAGGTCTACAAGCAAGGAGGTCTGTACAAGGAGATTTTCGACGCCAGTGCCCGCAGTATGAACGTCGACAAAATTGCCGACACGATGGAAGTGAGAACTGAGAACTGAAAACGGAAAACGGAGAACTGGCTGCCGCATTATGGCTTTCAGTTCTCCGTTTTCAGTTTTGAGTTCTCCGTTTGTTAAAGTCCGAGTTTTTTCATCATACCCGGTTTGATTTCAGTCTGGAAGATTTGCTGATATTCATCGAATGTATAGCGTTGGCTGTCGCCCGAACAGATGAACCACAGCTGCATAGCGAAATCGTAGGCGCCCTGATAGCCCTGCAGGATTTGCGTCAGTCCGCGTTCCCTGTTGAAGATGGCGAACGAGGGGAAGCCAATCTTCTGTCCGAGTATGGCGCGCGAAAAGGGGTGAATCTGAGCTTTCTGACCTGGAGTTTGCGTGTTGCTGTACTTGACGTCGTTCCAGGTGAAGGAGGCAGAGCCTTCGGCATCGAACTTGACGGGGATATAGTACTTGTTGAGGATGGCAGCCACGACGGGGTCGCTGAACGTGTCGCGGTCCATTTTTTTGCACCATCCGCACCACGAGGTGGAGAAGTCGACGAAAAACAGTTTCTTGTTCGTTTTGACATCGACCTGCGATGCCTGTTCGATGGATTGCCATCTGACCTGGCTCTGGGCTGGGGCGGCGAACAAAGCTGAAAGCAAAATAATGAATAAAAGTTTTTTCATTTCGTTCAATATTATTTCAAAACTGGAATAACTGCAAAACGGGGAAATTATTTTACAGGAAATTATTAAATAAACTTAAAAAACGCGAAATCGTTTTCGGGTACACAGCGGAATAGGGGTGCGCACAGTCCTGGCTGCGCCGTATTTTTGCCTATCGTTCGAAGGCAGTTCTTATATCGTTCTTATATCCGCAATATAAGAACGATATAAGAACTGCATTCGAACGATGTGCGAAAAGGGCCATCGGGTGCGAGGTTGGTGCTACCTGGAAAGTTGGCTGGCCAGGTTCTTGGACTGCTTGATGTTGTCTTCGATAGAGCAGTAGATCCAGCTGCCGTAGCGTCCGATGGAGAAGACGTCGGAATTGCCCAGCTGTTCCATTTTGCGGGCGCGGTCCTGTTCCATCTGCTTGGTGATGTGGACGTAGGCGGGATTCATCAGCAGGGTGTTGTGTGAGACGACGCGGTGTTGTGGAGTGGTGATTCCGGCGAGCTGCATATCGTGCAGTGTCCGTTGGAAGGCGTATTCGTAGTCGATGGGCTGGTCTTCCTTGTAGCCTATTTCGACGTAGACGGAGAGTCGGTCTTTCTGGAAGATGTTATCGTAGAAGCCGACGCGATAGAAGATGTATTTGCTTTCGGGATAGTAGATCCAGTTGTTGTTGACTTCGAGTCCTTTGCGGTCGAAGCCGATATTGAATACGAGCACTTTGTTGCAGGTGTAGAGCGACTTGTCGAAGGGTGTGGCGGTGAGCGTCAGCAGTGCTGGGAACGGCATTGTGGAGATGAGGTTGTCGTAGTGGATCTGGCGCTTGTTGGTTGTTGCGACGTGTGCCTGCAGGTCGATGTGGGTGATGTATTCGCGCAAGCAGACTTTGGACATATCGACGTGCCTGCAGAGGGAATGGACGTACTCCATAGCGCCGCCTTTGGGATAGAGGAAGGTGGCGTTGTATGAGGTTGCGGGGTTGGTCTTGAAGTTGGCGATGATGTCCTCCTTGTCGGCGAAGGGGAAGAATCGTCCCATAGCGTCGACGTCGAGTGTGTCGAGGTCGCAGGCGTAGAGTTTCTGGTTGTAGGGGATGAGGAATTTTTCGGCGATGGACTTGCCGAACTTGGCGTAGAGCATCTGCTTGAATGTGGAGTAGTCCTTGACGGGATTTTGGAAGAGGTCGTAGAGGCAGTCGATGAACTCTTGCTGTGGGAGCTGATGGATGTTTTTCTGGAAGGGGTAGTCGACGAGGCGGTCCTTGTACTTGATTTGAGTGCGCTTGGTGACGGTGAGGACGTCGTCGGCATTGATTCCGCTGAAGATGAGGTTTTTGATTGCCTGATCCTGGAAATGGAAGAAGTGGCCGGAATAGTCCCATACGAAACCGTCCTGCTTGATTGTCCTGCAATAGCCACCCACCTGGTCGTCTTTTTCGATGACGATGTAGTCGTTGTTTGTGTAGGCGGCATAGGAAAGGCCTGTGATGCCTGCTCCGATAATTAGATCCATTAAAGATTAAAAATTAAAGATTAAAAATTAAAAAAATTGAGAGTTGAGAGTTGAAAGTTGAAATCAGTTGTCGCTGGTATTGACCTGCGGGAAAGGATTTCAACTTTCAACTCTCAACTTTCAACTTATTATATTGCTACCAGAGTTGGGCGCGCTTGTCGGGGTCGAGCCACATCTTGTCGCCCTGCTTGACGGCCCAGGCATCGTGGAACTCACCGACGTGGGGCAGAGTGACGTTGACGCGGTTGCGGGCAAGGGCGTGGACGTCCATCTGGGTGAGCTGGAGGATGGCCTCGGGACGGGCGTTGCTGGCCCAGACGGCGGCATAGGCAAGGAAGAAGCGCTGTTCGGGTGTGAAGCCGTCCATCTTCTCTTTGTTGACCTGGCCTTTCTGGATGGCGTTCTGCATAGCGAGGTGGCTGATGTGGAGACCGCCGTTGTCGGCGATGTTCTCGCCGAGGGTGAGGGCGCCGTTGGCGTAGGTTTCGGGATCGTCAAGGACCTTGACGGCGTTGAAAGCATCGACGAGGACCTGTGCGTTCTGCTTGAAGTTCTCGGCGTCCTGCTCGTTCCACCAGTCGTTGAGGTTGCCGTCCTTGTCGTAGTTGCGGCCCTGGTCGTCGAAACCGTGGGTCAACTCGTGGCCAATGACGACTCCGATAGCGCCGTAGTTGGCAGCATCGTCAGCGTCGAACTGGAAGAAGGGCGGCTGGAGGATGGCTGCGGGGAAGCAGATTTCGTTGGTGGTGGGGTTGTAGTAGGCGTTGACGGTCTGGGGCGTCATCTGCCATTCGTCGCGGTCGACGGGCTTGTTGATCTTGCTCATATAGTAGGCCATATCGAACTCGTTGCTGCGGACGACGTTGGCGTAGTAGCTGTCGTTCTTGATTTCGAGGCCGCTATAGTCGCGCCACTTGTCGGGATAGCCGATTTTGACGAGGATGGTGGCGAGTTTTTCGTGGGCGTTGGCCTTGGTCTGGTCGCTCATCCAGGTGGCCATATCGATGCGCTGTCCGAGGGCGGTCATCAGGTTGTCGACCATCACTTTCATACGCTCTTTGGCTTCGGCAGGGAAATACTTGTCGACATAGAGGTGTCCGAGGGCTTCGCCCATAGCGCCGTCGACGGTCGAGGTGACGCGTTTCCAGCGAGGACGGTTGGCTTCGCGGCCGCTGAGGAGCTTGCCGTAGAATTCGAAGTTGGCGTCGACGAAGTTGTCGCTGAGGTAGGAGGCTGCGCCGTTGATCTCGTGCCAGGCGAAGTAGGCCTTGAGGGTGTTGATGTCTTCCTTGGCGAGGATGTCGCTGACGGCGGCAAAGTACTCAGGCTGAGCAATGTTGAAGGTCTTCATACCATCGAGAATGCCCATAGCGGAGAAGTAGCCTTTCCAGTCGATGTTGGCGGCCAGGGCGATGGCCTCGTCGACGGTCTTGCGGTTGAAGGTCTTGAAGGGGTCGCGGTTGGTGAGCTTGTCGTACTGGGCTTTAGCCAGTTTGGTTTCGAGAGCCATAACGGTGGCGGCCAGTTTGTCGGCGCTGACGCCGGTCATCTGGTCGTAGCCTGCATTGGCGAACTGGGTCTGCATCAGTTTGAGGTAGCCTTCGCGAATCTTGGCGTTGTTGCCCTCGTCGGTGAGGTAGTAGTCGCGGTCGCCAAGGCCGAGTCCGCTCTGGTAGGCCCAGGCGATGCACTGCTTGGCATCGTCCTTGTCGGCCTCGCCGAAGACGGCGAAGAGGACGTGGTTGCCACGCTTGTGGAGACGGATGATTTCGGCGTTGATGTCTTCGCGGGTATTGACTGCCTGGATTTCATCGAGGTAGGGTTTCAGTGGCTCGGCGCCCTGCTCCTGCAGGCGGACGCTGTCCATACCGATGTTGTAGAGGGTAGCGATTTTGTCGGCAATGCTGCCCGGCTGGTTCTGGTTGGCGGAGACGGAGTCGATGATGCCGCGGAGCTGCTTCTGGTTTTCCTCGGCGAGGAAGTCGAAGGAGCCGTAGCGCGAGTGTTCGGCGTCGAGAGGATGGTTTTTCATCCATCCGCCGCAGGCGTACTGGTAGAAATCTTCTTGAGGCGACACAGTGGTGTCGAGGTTGTCGAGGTTGATGCCGGAGGTGAGTTCCGTCTTCTTGTGACAACCGGTAGCGATCATTGCCATTGCTGTGATTGTTAAAATGGTTTTTTTCATTGAATAAAATATTTTAAATTTGTGAATTTGCTAATTCGTTAATTTGTTAATTCGTTAATTTGTTAGTGCTGACGCGTCAGCCACTAACACATTCACACATTTATTTTCCCCGTCCCTGGAAGATGATGAGGACGGTATACAATAGGATTTTTATGTCGGTTGCTATGGACATATTTTCGAGATAGAGGAGGTCGTAGCGCAGGCGTTCGACCATTTCGTCGACGTTTTCGGCATAGCCGTATTTAACTTGTCCCCACGAGGTTATGCCAGGCTTGACCTTTTGCAGCAGCAAGTATTCGGGGGCGCGCTCGACAATCTGGTCGATGAAGTACTGGCGTTCGGGCCGCGGACCGACGAGGGACATTGTACCCTTAAGGACGTTGTAGAACTGCGGTATCTCGTCGAGACGGTATTTGCGCATTATGCGTCCGAAGGGTGTTATGCGGGGGTCGTTGTCGCTGGACAGTGCGGGTCCGGCGGATTCGGCGTCGACATACATAGAGCGGAACTTGTGCATCTTGAAGGGTTTGCCACGATAGCCGATACGCTCCTGAGCGTAGAAGACGGGGCCGGGCGAGGTGCACTTGACGATGACAGCGGTCACCAGAAACACCGGAGAGAGGACTATCAGCGCCAAGAGCGACAGCAGGATATCGGCCAGCCGCTTGACGGAATACTGCCACTCCTCCATAGGCCGCGGGTTGAAGGTGATGAGCGGCGAATGGAAGATGGAGTTGAGCTTGACGGAACCGTAGACGATGTCGCGCAAATCGGGGGTGATCTTGATTATGACGTCGTCGCGCCGGTCGAGAAGGCGGATGATGCTGTTGATTTTGACGTAGTCGCAATCGTCGATGGCGAAGATAACCTCCTCGATATGATGCTGTTCGATAAGGTTATTAATATCGGCAGGACCTCCGAGACAGGGCATCACGGCCTGAAGGCGCTGGTCGATGCTGCCGTTGACCTTGACAAAGCCGACAAAGATATTGCCGGAATAGACAGCCTGGTCGTCAAGTTCCTTGTATGTTTTGTAGGCTTTGTCGCCACTGCCGACAAGGAGCGTGGGGAACCCCAAACGACGTGTGTGGATGCGGTGCGCAGTGCGCGAGGTGATGGCGAGACGGCCGGCGTAGGTCAAACAGAAATGAAGCAGGAAGAGGATGAGGAAGCTGACGTAGTAGTTGCGATAGGTGATGATATTGTCGTCGAGCAGCAGGGCGAAGAAAATGACAATGACGCCGATGAGCGACGCCCAGAATGTCATCTGCAGTTCCTTGAGCCGGGCTTTGCGGAAGACATTCTTGTAGGTGCCCTGCATAGCATACAGGCAGCACCAGGCTACGGGCAAGAGGATGATGCCCCACCAGAAATTGGAGTCGTGGAACACATTGCAGATGTCGTCAAAACGGCCGTTTTCGACCGAAAGCTTGCGATAGAAGAAAAACAATCCCCACGCAAGCAGAGCCGAGAACGCATCCCAGAGCAGATATTTCGTTGTTTGTAGCTTCGAGTTCAAAAAAAATGGATGTTATAAGGTTGTTGTCACATTGTTATCAATTTCACATTGTCGATATACAAGTTGCCTGAACGACCTTCGGAGTTAAAGATTGTAAAATAAGGCCTGATGTCGGGGTAATGGTTGAAATCCTGCGACCAGGTGCTGCCGATGTTGATGTAAATCTTTTTCCAACCTTTGTCGGCATTGGCGAAAACCTTCATATGTGAAATCGAATTGACCGGACCGCCCGAATAGATTGGATTCTTGAGGCCGACACTGAAATCGAAGTCGCTCAAATAATCCATTTCGAGATAGAGTATTGCCAGAGGGTCGGAGACATTGTAGGTTGTGTCGGTGCCGAAACTGACCGACGACTGGTTAGCAGCCACACGCACCACGCCGCACCCATAGTCGCCATACTGCGGATGGATGGTGTCGGTACTGTAGCAACGCGACACGACCGAATCGAGCGAGATGTTGCCCGGCCCCGGTTCGAAAAACTCTTTCCACACAACGCGCATCGACGATTTAGATATGTAACGGGTTTGGATTGTACCGAAATCTGTAACCGAATCGGGTGCGAGGCGGACGCTGTCGAGCGTAATGGTCTGATAGAACGGATAGCTGATACGTGTGCCGGCGATGCCGTTCTGACGCACCACGGGTGTAATGCGGATATAGTCGATAAGGCCTTCGCGCAACACAGGCAGCTTGCAGGGCAGCTGGAAGGTGCCCAGATTGGTTTCGGCGGTGTCGCCGCGCTTCCACAGGACGACGTTGACACAGTCTATATTGCTGGAGAAAAAACCTTTTTCCTGGCTCCAGGAGTTTGACGGGTTGTCGACAACAGTCATAGCGTCGATTTTAAGAAAGGCTGGGACGGTCACGTCGCCGTCAAAACGGTCGCACGACACGGCAAACAGCATCAGGGCCAACGAAAAGGTTAATATCGGTCTTCTGTGATTCATTTTCATTCGAAATATCTGTATATATATAAAATAGATTATACTAAAACGATTGTGCTTGTCATTTATTGTGTGAACGGCGGAATGTTTTTTGCGCTACAGTGAGGCCAAGCAATACGACACACATTCCCAACACCTTAAACAAGCTCAGTCCCTCCTGCCCTATTGCCAATGCCAAAAGGAGCGAAAAGACGGGAATGACGTTGTTGTAGACCGATGCGGCTGTGGCTCCAAGATGTTTCATACCGTAGTTGTAAAACATATATGCCACTGTGGAACAAAATATTCCCAAAAAGGCCAAAGGCATCCACATCGAAAACGAGAAGGACAGCATCGGCAGACGGTCACCATCGATGACGAGCATCAGCGGCAGGAAATAGACCAGGCCTATAAGGTTCTGGTAGCAAGTGATGGTCATTGGACGATAGTGGTCAAGAACCTTGACCAGGATAAGTGTGTAGACAACAGCTATCAGCACTGCCAGCGCAAGCAGCAGCAAGCCTTTGGGGCTTGCCGACAGGGAAAGGTTGTCGTTGAGCGTCATCAGCGCGATACCCAAGAGCGACAGCACCACGCCGACAATGGCATTGGCTTTAAGTTTCTCTTTGTATACCAACGCCATAGCGAAAGGGATAAACAACGGGATTGTGGCAATGATAATGGATGCCAGGCTTCCGGAGACAAACTGCACGCCGCCGGTTTCGCACAAGCTGTAGAGGAACGGCTCCGTGAACGCCAACATAAGGAAATACTTGAGATGGCCTTTCCTGATGGGCTCCAATCTGCCTGTAAGCCATAGTATTGGAACCGCAAACACGGTGGCTATCAGCATTCTGCCTGTTAGGATAATCAGTGGTGTGATTGCTTGTTCATTATTGAAAAGGCCTTTAGTGAAGATGAACGATGCGCCCCAAAATGCTGAGGACAAAATCATCAAGAACTGAGGCAAATATTTGTTGTTTATACTTGTATTCAATGTTTGTGTTATGAGTTGATTTGTAAAAAGATAGAATTAAATTCTTCACGTGTTGCCGAACTTGTCAAACTCGCAGATTTCAAGGTCTTTCGGTTTGTCGTCGAGAGTCAACCGTATCAAAGTCGAAACCTTATGAAACCCCTGACGGCCGGCGGCACCGGGATTGATGTGCAGCATATTGTACGACTTGTCGTACATAACACGCAGTATATGAGAATGTCCCGCAATGAAAATATCTGGCTTTTCCGAATCGAAAATAGGCAGCAGGCGCTTTTCGTAATGGCCCGGATAGCCGCCAATATGGGTCATAAGTATCTTGAATTTTTCGCGACGCAGCAACTGTGTCTGAGGCACAACATAACGCAGATCCCAGCCGTCCATATTGCCATATACGGCCACTACGGGCT
This sequence comes from Bacteroidales bacterium, assembly GCA_017429685.1. Lineage (GTDB taxonomy): Bacteria > Bacteroidota > Bacteroidia > Bacteroidales > P3 > Colimorpha. The sequence continues at coordinate 67,964 of JAFROL010000013.1, forward strand.
TGAACTGCTTCAATTCGTCGAGCACGCCCGAGCCGATGTCGCCGGCGTGCCACAACTCGTCGCAATCCTTGAAGAATGAATACACCTGCTTGGGAACGGTGCCGTGCGTGTCCGAAAGTATTCCGATTCTCAACATCAGTCGTTATAATGTATTTCCTCCAGGTTCTCCTGCACCATCTCTTTCAGCCAGTTAAACACCTTGACGTCATTCATATCCATCCCGTCGAGGGCTTCCTTGATTTCGTCGGTGTCGAAAACAAACTCACCGTCGTCGGTGATATGCTTATATATTATATGTATATCCTGATGGGCAGCACAAAGCATAACGATTGTTCCCGACAGGTCGCCCATCGGCGGACGGTCCCAATGGTTGTGCTGGAACCAGAAATCGAGACGGGTGCCTTTGCCGACTTCGCTCTGCAGCTTCATCCCGCCGCCACAGTTCTCGGTATTCATCTTGATGAGGGGCAGTCCGAGACCCACCTTGCGTGTGGTTCGCGATGTGGTGTAGGGGTCTGTCACTTTGGCCATAAACTCGGGGGTCATACCCTTACCGTTGTCCTCAATCGTAAAGGCATAGACATTGTCTTTCAGGCTGTCCTTTATCGTCAGTCGGACCTCGGTGGAGTTGGCAGCAGTGCTGTTCTCCATCAGGTCGTAGACGTGCATCGCTAATTCTTTCATTTTGTCGTTAATATTATGTCAGACAAGAAGATTGTTCCGCTTGACATAGATGCGGATTATCTTTAGGGCCGTCCTTGGGCATCGGCGAAGCATCCAATCGAGCGCAACGAGGGATTTTTTCTTTTTGAAATAAGGATTGCCGGCATAGTCGGGAACCTGTGCCAAAAGCTCGTCACGAATTATGCCGACAACGTTCGGCTTGGGTTCCAGCGAGTTGTATACATAGTTGAACACCGACGAGAAGTAGCCCTTCTTTATGTATATGAAATCGACCTCGTTCTTGAATTTGTCATAAGCCCCTTTCTCTTTGAGGAATGCCATAAGCGAGCGGAAAGTCTCGAGGCGCTTCTGATACTTGGTGCTGTCCTTGGTGGTACAGACCGAGCTGGGACGGATTATGTAGTGATAGAACGGTTTGTCGACACTTGCCGTCGACGAGGCCAGCAGCAGGCAGCTGGTGATGAAATAGCTGTCGTCGGCGCTGCGCGACGACGGGAACCTGATCCCGTAGCGTTCCACCATATCGCGCTTATAGATAAACGTCGAAAACATCGACACATAGTGCGTCAGGAAGAAACTTCTTTTCTCGTCGCTCAGTGGACCCGCGGCAACCGTAGGGTTCTGGAGTATAACGGAAGGCTGACCGTCGAGGAAATCCTTCGAAATCTGGCAGTAGCAGAGCTCTGCCCCACCCTGCCGGACAGCTTCGCTGTATAGCTCCTCGAACATCGTCGGCTCCACCCAGTCGTCGCTGTCCACAAAAGCCACATACTCGCCCTTGGCCTGAGGAATGGCGTAATTGCGGGCCATACCGGCTCCCAGGTTGTGCTCCGGCTTCAGAAAGACAAACTGGTCCTTGCGCGGATGGCCTTCTATCATCTTCTGGACCAACTCGATACTGTTGTCCGGACCGTGGTCGTCCACAAAGATGAACTCCATTTCCTGCAACGTCTGTTCAAGCAGCGACTGAGCACATTTTTCTATATATTCTGCAACTCCATATACAGGGAGTATTACCGATACTTTGGTCATTTATATAATTTTGTTTTTTTGTTTATACTATGATTGCTTCTGCCACTAACGCATTAACACACTAATGCTCCGACGCCTCCAATCCCTCGTACTCCCTTGTCGACTCCTTGACGTTGGCTTCGAGCGACTCGCGAATCATCCTCTTCAGTCTCAACACTTGCTCGTCGACATCTTTGCGTTTTGACGGACGGTACAGATTCTTGTATCGGAGCTTGGGCGATACGGCAAAGTTCAGTTTCGGCATCGTTCCAAGCACATCGACTGCAAGGCGCACTGGCAGCGGACTTTGGACTATCTCGACGTGATAGTCGTAGTTGTTGCTCAGGCTGTGTCGGCCTTCGGCCACAATCTGGTATTTGTGCAGCGACAGCAGGAATGGGTACACTTCCAGTTCCTTCCGGAACACTGTCATCGCCACATCCAGGCTGTCGACGTGGATCTTCGAGTCGTCCTCGCGCCACGATTTCAGCTGCAGCAGTTTGGCAATCCGGTCTATATCCTTGTTGTCGAGCACCACAAGGTTCTGGCCCGTCAGGGCGGCAGCACCGCGCAGGGTGCTCATCTTGGGCTGGTAGAAAGCGTTGACGTATGTCTCCGCACACAGATGGAAGTCGGCATTGCCCTCCAGGTCGTTCAGCAGTGGCACAAGGGTGTCGACATAAGGTATCATCTCTATGAGCTCCTGTATGTTGATGTCGAGCAGATGGAAGTCCATACCGACAAAGATATGGTTCACCCTCGGCGTGCGGTACATACCCGTCAGCTGCATCCTGGCGGCTTTGCAGACAAAACCCACCTGGTTCAGCACCGCCACACCGTCCCTGATTTGCACGTCGCCGGCCACCTCGCGCAGGTCGTTGTCGAAAGCGCGGGCCTCTTTGATACGGGTGTGGAGAGTGAAGTCCACATCCTTCGGCACAATGAACGGATGCGCCGACGTGTCCACATTGTCTTCCTTGCGCTGGGCCTCCAACGTGTCGGCATCGCTACCTAAGCCACTAAGCGCATCGAGAAGGTCGTCGACATTCGTGTAGTTCGACGTGAAATAGAGGTCGCCCTTCAGCATATCCTCGTGGCTGAGCCATTTTTCCAAGCCCGTCACCGCTCCCGACAGGTAGAAGTCGGAATTGCCGAAAACGATGTTGGCATTGGCGATCTCGCAACGCTCAGGCTTGTAGTTGAACTTGATGTCGGGAATCTGGACCATATAGTCGAACTGTTCCAGGTCGATGTATCCGCGCTTGAAATCGATGTCCAGGTCGGGCGACCACTGCTGCAGGGTGTTAGGCTTCGACGGGTCGTAGTTGGCACCACCCTTGATGGTCAGACCAGCCAAATCCACCGTGGTGCTGTCGTCGAGGTCGCAATGCAGCGCGCTGCTGGTGAAATCGATCTTGTACTTCACCTTGTCGCTCTCCTTCGACACCGGCACCATAGCAAAAGTGCCCTTCGGACTGCTCACCGAGGCCTTGATGCTGTCCATCGAGCCCTTGAGCGACGCAAAGTCGAAATCGCACACCACGCGGAACGGCAGCGTCGTGTCGAAGATGTCGCTTATGGCGGCCGTCAGGCGCGTCTCGCCTATCGTGCCGTCAATCTTGTTGTTCGGCAGCTGCGCATCGATGCCGCTGGCCGTGATGGTGGCCGAAAGCAGCTCGCCGAACAGGCCGCGCTTCATCTTGCTGGGCATCTGCACGTTGATGTTGCCTTTCGGGATTTTGGCATAGATGGTGTCATATTCGTAATTGACATCAGTCAGCCCGATATTGCCCGAAAGCTTCATCTTGGCAAAATCGCCCTTCTGCAGTTGTTCCAGGTTGGTCTGGGCCTTCAGGTTCAGGTTGGCGCGTCCTTCGAGCTTCATATCCAGGTCGGCGGGCATCATCGGCTTTGCATCGGGCAGATACACAACACCTTTGACCGTGGCGTCGGTGTTCATCTTACCCAGCAGGTCGGCGACATTGCCGCTCACCTCTATGTTGTTGCGGCCCGTGCGGGCAGCTATCTTGGTGATTTGCACATTGCTGACGCCATTCTCGTTCAGATTCAGGTCGGCATTGAGGTCGGCACTTATGTCGGTCAACTTGTAGGGTAAGATGCTTTTGTCGTAGAAACGTCCCGAATTCAGCTTCAGGTTGGCCGTCACAAGGGGCAGCACCGTGTCCGACAGGCGGCCAGCCACCTTTCCCGTAATCGTCGCAACGGCATCGAGGTCCATACCCTTCTGCCATTCAGTGAATTGCTTCGGCAGCATCGCCAGCAGCTGATTCACGCCCCAGTTGCCTGTGGCGAAATTCAAATCCATCGTCATCGGCTCGTCGTCGTTGGGCAAATCGACCACCCCGTCAACCGTCAAAACATAGTTCAACAGATTGACCGTCAGCTTCTCGGCCTTCACTTGCCCGCTTTCCAGGTCGCCGTTCAGCTTCCCTTCAACGACAAGCAGGTCGTCGACAGCGCGCATACCTTCCTTAACCACTTCGTTGACAAACTCCTGCCCGTTCAGCGTCAGGCAGTCGGCCTTGACCTTCAGCAGCACATCGCCGTCAAACTGGCTCTGCTTCGTGTCGCCGTCAATTTTCAGCACGATATCCTTCAGCGACGCATTCATATTGCTGCTGTCGCCATCGACGAGCATAGCGACACTGTCAATGTCCAGCCGCACTTTGGCATCGATACTGTTGGTCTCGTATTTGCCGTCGACAGCCAAATTCAGGTTGTCCAACGTGGCCGTCGTGTTCAACGCCTCGTTCAAGTAAGAGGCTCCAAATTTCTTTATCTTAATGCTTTTCAGCGACACCAATTCCGGCATCTCGAAAGGTTCCGAAGCCGTGGTGTCCTCGTCCGACGACGGGAAAATATCATAGTTCGACTTGCCCTCCTTGTTGGTATAGAGGTTGGCCGCCACATCGTCGACAACCAACTTGGTGACCTCGATATTCTTGTTTTTCAGATACTCACGCAGGTTGATACCCACACCCACCGAACCGATGCGCGCCAGCGTGTCGCTCCCAGCGCCCTCCATCGGATTGACCAGCGAAACGCCCTGGACCTCAAGTCCCACATACGGGAAAGTCTTGAAGAGCGTCAGGTCTACATCGTCGAATTTGCTTTCGCACAGTATAAACTTGTCCGACAGCTTGTTGACAATCGATGTCAAGCGCGTCGGAGTCAGCACAAGCCAAAGAGCCACAATAGCGACGACAATCACCAAGCCCAAGACCGAGCACAACGAAACGAGGGCTATCTTCCACCCTTTCTTCATCCCTTTCTTTTTCTTTTGCGGCTGTTCGCCGGCCATATTCAAATTGTCCTCTGCCATCAGTTAACCCTATTAAAAGTATAAGTGGAATCAAAACGGTCGGTATACGACAACGTGTTATTGTCCAACACCTTAAGCGTGTACGATTTCGGAATCACGCCACCCATCTCCATCTGGTGCATATGCGTCAGGCGGTTGTTCTCGCCGTCAAACTCCCACTTGAAAGGCTGCGCCTCATCCTCGTGCACATCGTCAGCTTCGTCCCAAGTGGCGCCAGTGCCGTCGGCGTCATAGCGCCAGAATTCCTGTCCGGCAACCCATTTGCCGGCAATCAGGTCAATGTCGAACTGCTTTTTCTTTTCGCCACAAGCAGCAAGCAGCAGCGTGGCGGCAACAAAAACCAATATTTTTCTTCTCCGACTTTTCATCGTTTTTCAACCACTAACGAATTAACAAATTAACACACTTTATAAATGTCTTTATAGAACCTTCCAAAGTTGTCATAGTCGAGGCCGTAACCAAGTATGAAATCGTTTGGTATAGAGCGTCCGACATAGTCTATCTTAAAGTTCTTCTTGAAGCTGTCAGGCTTGTAGAGGAACGAGGCAATATAGATGCCTGCAGGTTCCATCTTGCGCAGCTCTTCAAGCATTGCCTCCATCGTGATGCCCGTGTCGACAATATCCTCCACAATCACCACATAGCGCCCCTTGCACTTGGCCGGAAACGGCAGTTCGGTCCTCACCTTGCCCGTGCTGCTCATACCACTATAAGAACTGTATTTGACGAAATAAGTCTCGGCATCGAAGTCCAGCGCGCGCGCCAGGTCGGTCATAAACATAAAGGCCCCCGTAAGGGTCGGACAAAACAGCGGGTTCTTGTCCTTCAGGTCGCGCGAAATCTCAGCAGCAACCCTGTCCACCTCGCGCTTTATCTCAGCCTCGGTCATATATAGCTCGAAATTTTTATCGTGTACTGTTATCATCGATAATTCGTTAATTCGTTAATTTTTCAATTTGTTAGTCATTTACGTTATTCGTTATTCGTTCTTCGTTCTCCGTTCTTCGTTCTCCGTTCTTCGTTCTCCGTTCCCCTACTCTTCCTCCGGCTCCTCCACTGAGTCAAGCACCAGGCGGAAACCGTGGAAACCATAACCATAGTCCGGCTGGTACCAGCTGCGGTCGCTGACCGTGCAGCCCCACGACGGACTGTTCAGGCTGCCGCCACGCAAAATGCGGCTGTCGCCGTGCTTCGGACCACGCGGATTGGTCTGATCCTCACTGCTGTAGGCACCATACCAGTCCGAGCACCACTCCCACACATTGCCAGCCATATCGTGCAAACCCAGCTCGTTGGGCTTCTTGCGGCCCACAGGATGCGTGTAGTTGCCCGAATTCATACCGTACCACGCCACAGCTCCCGGATCGCCGTCCTGGCCCGGATACACATAGCCCTTCGACAGGTTGCCACCACGGGCGGCAAACTCCCACTCGGCCTCGGTAGGCAGGCGGAAACGGTAGCCCGTCATCTGCGACAGGCGCGCAATGAACATCTGAACGTCGTTCCACGACACCTGCTCCACAGGCAGACTGTCGTTGTATGTCCAGCGGCTCGGATTGTCGCCCATCACCTCCTTCCACAGGCGCTGCGTGACCTCGAACTTGCCCATATAGAACGAATCGACCGTGACCTTATGTGTCGGAAATTCAGCCTCATAGTTATGCTTCGCACTCCGCGGACGCGTGCAGCCCATAGTGAAAGTGCCGCCAGCGACAGGCATCATCCTGAACTTCATATTGTTCACCTTGATGTCCACCGAACCGTCGTCGACCTCCACCGAAAAGCGAATCAGCGTGTCCGAGGCATTAAAACCCGTCGAATCAGGCTCATAGGGCAGCAGGCGCAAGTCGGGCAAGTCGTAGACAATAATCTTCTTGCCCTTGCCGGCCTTCACATCCTTGCCGATATCGCCAGCCATATTCTCAATATAGCCGCCGTAATAGCGACCGCCGTCAATCGACACACACACCCTTATGTTGGCATCCTTGCTCAGATCGTAGGTCAGCGTGACCTCCTTGTCCTGACGGGTGAAAGCAACATTCGATATATTTTGCGCGCCCGCGAGGCCGCAAAACGAAAGCATCGTACAGAGTAAGAATCTAAATTTCATACCTTTATCTTATTTGATGGCACTTGTATCCAAAATTGCAAATATACAAAAAAAATCAATATCCGTTGCCAAAAAACCAAAAAACACACAGAAAAAAAACCAGACCGCCCTACCACAAGGACCTCAAAGCCGGAAACCGTCCACAAAACGCATCCGCAAACCACTGACTGACAGTACCCTCTTCGCCCGTTGTACGGTATATGTACGGTATATGTACGGTATTTGTACGCTTCGAAAGCGTACAAATACCGTACATATACCGTACATATACCGTACAACGGGCGAAGGAGGTGTTAAGGATCAGCCGTTTAGGTGGTGTGAATTATGGCCGGCATTCCAGCTCGCTGGCAGGGCACAGAATATGGTGTACCCCCCAGATTCATTTGCGCCAGAAAAGCGAGGTGATGTCCTGCATCGCGCCGTCGCTGACGCGATAGAGCCGCTGGTTGGTCTTGGGATTGCGCAGGTTGCCCAGATGCGCAAGGTAGGGTCCGAGCTTGACATAGTCGAAATTGCGGAGGTCGACAGCCTTCGAAAGCAACGAACGGCCACTGTACCAGGCTGTCCGCAGCCACGGATAGCGCTGCCGCAGATGCTGCATCAGACCGTCGACCTCGTCGGGATGGGCATCGCCACCCATAACGGCAACACAGGTGATGTTGCCGTCGCAGCGGTCGACAAGGCTGTCGACGGCGTCGGTCGTCAGAGGCTGCCCGTCGTCGCGCCAAAGGTATGGCGAATGGCATCCGGGGCAACGGCAGGGGCATCCGCTGACGTTGACGGCAAGGGCCACTTCGCCAGGAATCTCCTGAAACACTATGTCGCTATTGGTGTATTTGAGCACGGGATATTGGTTAACGCGTTTGTCAGTGACCAGTGACCAGTGACCAGTGACCAGTGATACGAGCGCGTTCGTGTCACAGGTCACTATTCACCATTCACTATTCACAGGTTGGCTGTGGCGTAGTGGCGGCGGGCAGCCTCCTCCTGGCGAGGCATCGAGAAGTTGCTGACACGCTTCAGGTAGCCGATGATGCGCGTCATATAGTCGACATTCTTGGAATGGCAGTGCGGACACTCCTTGAGGTAGCGCTTGTCGATGTGGCCACAGTCGTTGCAGATGGTGTTGGGAATGTTGAAAGTGAAATAGTTACAGCCTTCCTTGGCAGCCACGTGCAGCAATTTCAGGTACTGCTCCTGCGACAGGTGCTCCTCGAGGTTGCAGTGCAGCGCGCTGCCTCCGGTGAGATGCTCGATGTAGGGCTTGCCGTGGAGACGGAATTTTTCGAGCACAGAGATGGATGGGTCTTCGACGATGTAGAAATAGCTGTTGTAGCAGTCGCGCGGGACGAAGTAGCCGTCCTCGCGGTCCCATTTGGCGTGCTTCACACCGACATTCTCGGCGGGAATCATCTCGCAGTTGAACATCACCTCCTTGGTGCGGTACTCCTTGTTCTTCTGCTCGACCAGCCCGAGCACGGTCTGGACGAAGTTTCGGTAGTCGGGGTTATCGTTGATAGTGAGACCCATAAACTCGGCGGCTTCAACCAATCCGTTAACTCCGATGGTGAGGTACTGGCGGTTGATGTTGATATAGCCGGCATCGAAAAGGGGCAGCATTCCGTGCGACGCGAGCTCCTTGAGGTTCTCGTTGTAGGCCAACTGCACCTTGTGGCACAGGTCGATGATGTCGGTGAGGAACTCGCGATAGTCCTTCTTGTTGTTGACGGCATACTGTATGCAGCGGTTCAGGTTGATGGTGAGAACGCTTTTGGAGCCCGTCGAGACGCCGCCGGCGCCAAGGGTGTAGCTGAAGCCGTTGTCGGTGATTTCGTTACGCAGACGGCAGCAGCTGCTGAGCGAGTCGGCGTTGTCGCTCATATAGGTGAAGAAACTGTGGCCCGCAGCGTACATCTCGGCGGTGAAGTCGGCCATCTCGGGGTCGACCATCTCGCCGTCCTTGCTGAGCAGCGCCATCGTTTCGACAGGGAAGGTGAGCACGGCCTTGGTGCGCTCCTCGTTGAACCAGCGCATAAAGCGCTTCTGCAGCCACTTGAGGCCTTCCCAGTCGGGTGCGCTGCCGTCGGGGAAACGGAACTCGCCGAAGAGGCTGTCGAAATAGGGCTTGTCGTAATAGGCTATGTTCCAGAACACGGCCTGATAGTTGCGTGCGCCGGTGGGCTGGTTGAGGGTGTAGACGATCTGCTCGAAGCAGTCGGTGATGACCTTGTCGAGCGTGCGGTGCTTGAGGCTGAGGTCGACCACCTGGTCGGCGCGGGTGTAGTAGTCGGTGCCGTAGTCCTTGCCGATGAAGTAGTTGAGGTACATCAGGAATTCGGGCGTGGCGCAAGCTCCGCTGAGCATACTGCTGACCATAAAGACCATATTGACGAATCCGCCGCAGAAGGACTTGAGGTTGGTGGGCGCCGTCGAGTTGCCGCCGATTGAGGCTGTGCCGCTGAGCAGCCAGGGATACATCGTGATGCTGGCGCAATAGTTGGCCAGCGATGTCTCGTCGTTCTTGTAGATGAAATGGTGTGTAAGCAGCTCTATATACCTATCGGCCAGCTCTTTGCCGAACATCGCCTTGATGCGGTCGGTGAGCAGGCGGCGGTTGAGGCGGATGAACCCCGACTTGGGCAGTTCGCCGATAAGTGTGGCGATGTTCTTGTGCTCGACATTGGCGTTGGCGTCGTATTTTGAGCCTGTGGCGGCATTGGCAGCCTGGCAGTACTCGGAGAGGAACTTCATCTTCTCCATCGTCTCGCGGTCCTCGGTGTGGCGCTGCCGGTAGAGCATAAAACTTTTGGCGACATCGAAATACTGCTCTTTCATCAGTGCCACTTCGACCTGGTTCTGAATCTCTTCGACGGTGATGCCATTGTGGATGTCGAGATGGGTCAGGATTTTGGACAGGGCACCCAGGTCGACAGGCTTGTCGAGCGAATTGAAGGCTTTGATGACGGCGTTCATTATCTTGTCGAGCGAGAAGCGTTCGGCATTTCCGTCACGCTTGGTGATTGTCAGTATATTGCTACTTTCCATTTATAATGTATTTTTTTCATTTTTACACAAAAAAGAGTTCAGCGGACCCTCCTTACGGACTTGGTTTGCTGGCTGTGCGACAAAAGCTTGCATATGGGGCTGCGACGGCGAAAACGGACGACGAGGACAATTGGCTTTTGGCGCGAAAGCATTGTCGTTGGTCGAGGCCGGTCTCCTGGCTTGTCCGACGGGCAACGCCTTCTCGGACCCATCGGTCCAATGGCTGTTGTTGCCCCACGTGGGTGAACAGACTCCCCCACCCGACATCACAGTTGCGCGACAGCTCGCGAATTGCACGCGATTCCCTCCCCGACAGATGCGGGGCTTTTCCTCGACCTACAAAAGTGTCAAAGTACTCATTAAGAATGAATAGTGGCATTTTTTGCCTCTATAGGCCTCTTGTTTTGACAATGCAAAAGTACTACAAATAGGCGTACGCGGCAAATAAAGTTCTCAACGCAGGGTGTTGATAAGTTAGTTAATGGGGGAGTTAAAAGGGGAGTTATAAGGGAAGTTAAAAGGGAAGTTAAAAGGGACAATACGAATTATCTTTCCGTTCTCCGTTCTCCGTTCTCCGTTTTCCGTTCTCCGTTTTCCGTTCTCCACTGACTACTCTTCGCTGACTTCGGAGACGAAACGTCTGTAGGCCGAGAAGGTGTTGGCGCGCGAAAGGAAACCGAGATAGTAGCCCTGGTCGTCGATGACAATAAGGTTGTAGCGGTTGCCGATCCGGAACTTGTTGACGACCTCGTTGGGCGGGTCGCTGATGCGCACGATGTCGCCTTCAGAGATGGGGTGCATCAGGTCTATCACAGCAGTGTCGTCGTAGTGTTCGGGCTGGAACATTATGTGGCGCACATCGTCGAGCAGTATGACGCCCAGAAACTTGTCGTCGTCGCTGAGCACGGGGAAGACGTTGCGTTTGGAGTATTTGATGGCTTCGACAAGGTCGCGAAGCTTGTCCTCTTCGCGCACGATGACGAAATTGGTCTCGATGAGTTTTCGCATATCCATCAGCTGCCAAGCCGAGCGGTCCTTGTCGTGGGTCATCAGGTCGCCCTTTTCAGCCAGCTTGCGTGCGTAGATGGAATGCTTTTCGAAAGGCGAAACGCAGAGGTAGGTGACCGACGAGGCCACCAGCAGCGGGACCATAAGTGCGTAGCCGCCAGTGATTTCGGCAATGAGGAAGATGGCCATAAACGGAGCGTGCATAACGCCAGTCATCACCGCCGCCATCCCGACAAGGGCAAAATTGGCCGTCGACTGTTCGGGCAAGCCGATCTGGTTGCTGAGCATACAGAGGAAATAGCCAGCCATTCCGCCAATGATGAGCGAGGGGCCGAAGGTGCCGCCCACACCGCCACATCCTATCGTCGTGGCCGTAGCCACAGCCTTGGTCAGAATAAGGATAAGAATATAGGCAAGGACAATCCAGTTGTTGTCCTTGAAAGCCGCAAACACGCTGTGGTCGAACAGCAACTCGTCGCTGCCGTTGAGCAGTTCGGTCAGGAACGAATAGCCCTCGCCAAACAATGGCGGGAAAAGGAATATCAACAATCCTAACGCTATGGAACCGATGACGGCGCGCGTGGCCTGGTTGCGCCGACGCGCAAACCACTCCTCCACCTTGTCGGTGATGCGCAGAAAATAGATCGACACAGCGGCACAAAACACTCCGAGCACTATATAATAAGGTATCTGCGACAGCCCCACCTCGCCAACAACACGGAAGGCAAACTGCAAATCGTTGCCCATCAGGAAGTAGGCCACCGTCGAAGCGCTGACGGCCGAAAGCATCAGCGGCAAGATGGCCGTCGCCGTCATATCGAACATAAACACCTCTATAACAAACAGCACTCCTGCGATAGGAGCCTTGAAGATGCCTGCAATGGCACCGGCGGCACCACAGCCCAGAAGCATCTTGACATCGTGGGCGCTAAGCCTGAAAAACCTTCCGACATTGGACCCAATGGCGCTGCCCGTCGACGCGATGGGCGCCTCCAGTCCGACACTGCCGCCGAAAGCCACCGTCAAAGTGGATGCCACCAAAGACGAATACATATTGCGCGCCGGAAGGACACCGCCTTTGCGCGAAAGCGAAAGCAGCACCGACGGCAATCCGTGGCCGATGTTGCCCTTGACGACATAGCGCACAAAGAGTATCGTCAGCAGTATGCCAATGGCTGGATAAAGCAGAATCAGCAAATTGCCACCAACAAAAGTGGGTATGTTGAACTGCAGGAGCCATCGGTTGGTGACGTGCACAAGAGTTTTGAGCACAACGGCAGCAAGACCCGCCAGAATGCCCACAACCACGCTGAGCGCAAGCAGGAAGACGCGGTCGCTGACGTGGCGCATACGCCACACGATGAAACGCTTGTATGTGTCTTTGAATGTCTTGATAACGCTGTTCAATTTAAAATATCATTTCAAAAATAAGATGCAAAATTACACAAGTTTTCACGAACCGCCAAATTTTTTTTCATTATGCAAACTAAAAAAACATTATTGACGTTAATGACAGATAAAGGAAAAACAATAAAAAACAATAAACCAATGAAGAAAAACGCCATATTTATCGGTCTGTCGGCACTGCTATTCAGTTCGTGCGTGACTTTGGGCAAATACGAGGCCCTCGAATCGAAAAATGCACAGCTGCGCCGCGAATTCAACACTTCGCAGAGCGAGCTCAACGACCTGCGCGACGAAAATGCCAGCCTGCAGCGGCAAAACCAGTCGCTGAACACAGAAATCACCGACCTTAACGACATTCGAACCCGCCAGAACGACAGCATCGTGGCCCTGCGCCGCGCCATCGAGAACCAGAAGCTAGGATTCGACACCGTAATAGAGAACTACGCCCAACGCATTTCGGGACAAAGCCAGGATCTGACCCGCGCCAACAACCTGCTGGCAGCTCGCACCAAAGAGCTGAACGACAAAGAGGCTGCATTTGCAGCCAAGGAAGAGACCTTCCGCACCAAGGAGAACGAGCTCCGCATAAAGCAGGCCGAACTGGAAAAGAAAGAGTCGGACGCCCGCAACGCACTGGCCGCCAAAGAACGCGAGCTTGAGCAGCTGCGCTCGTCGCTCAACAACGCCCTGGTCGGTTTTGCCGACAAAGGACTCAACGTCGAAACCCGCGACGGCAAAGTCTACGTGTCGATGGAAAGCAAACTGCTGTTCCCCTCGGCCAGCTGGACCGTGTCGAAGGACGGCGTCGAGGCCATCAAGACCCTGGCCAAAATCCTTGAGCAGAACACCGACCTCAACATCCTCGTTGAAGGCCACACCGACAACGCCGCCTACAAGGGCTCGACGGCCGTCAAGGACAACTGGGACCTCAGTGTGATGCGCGCCACATCTATCGTCAAGCTGCTGCTCCAGCACGGACCCGCCATCGACCCCGCACGCATCGAGGCCTGCGGCCACGGTGAGTTTGCCCCCAAGGTGCCCAACGACACGCCTGCCAACAAGGCCCTGAACCGCCGCACCGAAATCATCCTGACTCCCAAGATGAGCGAAATCCTCAACCTTATCGGCGAATAGGAACACGACAATAAAGCATAAAAAAGCAGAGCTGTCAAACGACAGCTCTGTTTTTTCGATGAATTATCTGTAGAATTCTTCTGCGACACTATTTTGCCGCAAAGGGGATTTGCGGAGTGAGAAGGCGGTTTGTAAAAATGGCACGACGATAGACCGGCGTGCTGGCTTTGGCTGCCGAATCGTTGGCCGGCAGGTTGGAGGTGACGAGGTCGACGACGCGGCAGGCACCTTTGTAGCGGCTCTTATAGTACGGTTCTGTAGAGTGCGAGACAGTGATGCCCGACGAGGTGGCACTGTGTATGAAATAGAAACCCTTGTCGTCGACGGATGTGACAATGCCAACGTGGCCGATAGATTTCGACCCACCGCGGCCGCCATAGAATACCAGGTCGCCTTTCTGGACATCCTCGTTTTTGAGCGACGGGCCCGCCTTGAATTGCGGCGCCGCCGACGGTGCAAGCTGTACACCGAACTTGGAATAGATGAAACGCGTGAAACCGGCACAGTCAAACCCCTTGGGGGTCTTGCCGCCCCAACGGTAAGGAATGCCGATATACTTCATTGCCTCGTCGATGACCATATCGGCCACCGTTGCCGACGGTGAACGATAGAGGGACACCTGTGCCTGCGACAAGGTGGAAAATGAAAGTAAAAACAACAATAACAATATTTTAAATGCTTTATACATAAGCAGCACTCTTTTTTAGGAATGCAAAATTACCAATAAAAATCCAAACAGCCAACCGCCAAAGGCAGTTTTAGAATTTTTTAAGAAAGTCGGTTTTCCGCTTCGGAATGGTTTTCAGGAGTTTCGGTTTTCTTCTCCGAAAAGACGTCGAGGGCCACAACAGCTGCCGTAAAGGCCCAAAACGGGACAGAAAGTTTGTCGGTATCCAAAAAATTATTGAAGATGCCGTGGATATAATATGTAAGAAGGCTCAAGGTCAACGCCAGTGCCAAACGCGACACCTCGGGGTTGGCCGCCCTGCGGTAGACGTGGACACCGGTGGCAAAAGTGGCCAGGAAAATGCAGAGAATCAGGGCAGCGCCAGGTATGCCCTGCTCGGTAAGCGGGCCTATATATTCGCTATGGGCATTGCCGCGGTTGCCCGAATTTGTGCTGATGACCGACAGCTGATAGCTGCGCTGATAGGAAGCATAGAGGAACTGGTAGGTTCCGGGGCCACATCCAAGCAAAGGACGCTCCTTGAACATACGCATCGCCGACGCCCAACGGTTCAGACGCTCCAGATTCGACGCATCGGTCGATATGTTGGAAATAGACTTCACCTGGCCCGACAGGTCGTAGGACGAATCCTGCTTGTTCTTGCCAAGCTTATAGAGGACATCCGACTGATAGACAAAAAAGAGCGAGGCACCCAAAGTAAACAGTAGCACCAGCCATCTGACTTTCATACCGATGCGGATAGCAAAATAAACTCCGATTGCTCCCAAAACACTAATCCACGCTGCGCGCGAATAGGAGAAAAAGAGACCCACGGCCAACGATGCAACCGCCACCATCAGCACTGGGCGAAGCCAGAGACTTGCACCTTCGCTCTGGCGTTCTTCACCAGAACGGATGAAATAGTGGAACACTATAGGCACAAACAAAGCGATGACACATCCATAAGCTGTGTGATCGTTGTAGAACGGGCGCATCACGCGGTGCAGCGTCTGCAGGTCGTGGAAATTGCCCAACGTTTTGGCCGTAGAGATGAGAATGACGACCACAAGCGAAAAGGCATAGCAGAAGACGAACTGCCCCACCCTGTTGCGGTCCCTGAAAATCTGCGTTGCAGCAAAGAAAAAAGGAACGACAAACCACAACCGGGCAGCAAAATATTTGAACGACACCGCCGGCAGCTGCGATGTGGTCGACGTGACAACCATCCACAGCAGCATCGCCATAATGGCTATCGTCACCGGATGGCGCAATATGCGTCGGTCATAGCTGCGTTCGACCAAGACCCTGAAAAAGAACATCACCGTGAAGAGTATCATCATCGGCTCGACCGGTATGGACAGCTCCATACCAGGCAACAATGCATAGTCAATGGCAAACGGCGTCAAAAGTGCCATTACCAGCAGCCCCGTCTCGAACTTGAGGACGAAGAGTGCAACCACCAGACCTGCCAAAGGCAGAAGGAAAAGCCAATAGATGTCGCGCGACAACGTTAGGAAACTTGCAACAAGAAATGCCGCAGTGACAAGCACCGCGACAGCCAAATCCTTATGTTTCTTAAGCCAGGACAAACGCTTTGGGGATTTAGGGTTTCTGGAGTTGATAGACGTTCATTCTTAGGATCGGGACGATACGTTCACTTTTTTCTTTCCTCGTCACGAACCCGGTCCATAATCAGCAGCATCAAGATGCAAATAGCCAATGCTCCGAGCGTACCCAAAAGCACAATAACGGCACGTTTCGGATAGGCCTTCTTGTCGGCAGGCGATGCCTGGTCGAGCCAGAACTTATAGCTTACCGGACGGGCCATATCGACCTTCGTCTGCGACATACGCGTCTGCAATTCAGCCAGCTCCTGCGTCTTGTTGCTAATCAGCTCGGCAACACCGAAACGGTTTTTGTCACGACGCAGTGTATCTTCGAGGGCTCGAATGTCGGCCTCAAGTTCGGCACATACATCCTGCATAATGCCGTAGGCGTCGCGCGAACGGTCCTGCTGGATGCGGCTCGTAAGCGTGTCGTAGTTCGATGCGATAAAGTTGGCTATGTCTGCCGCCCACTGCGGGTCGACATCAAGAACCGATATTTCGACACCAAGGTACTCGGTGCGCTTCACACTCACGTTGCTACGATAAGCCTCGTGCAGCTTGAAGTACTTCTGATGGTCGTCGCCGCTGATGCCATAGTGTTCCATCATATTGAAGCGGCGACAGACATCGTCCTCCATCGACTGCGAGAGCAGAATCTGTATAGCATACTCACAGTCGCGCTCGATACCATAGTCCATATAGTCCAAACTGTAACGGTCGGCCAAAATGGCTTTCGACAGGCGGTTGGAGCTGGTGGGGAAAAGTATGGCCGTCGATTTGTATCGCGGCGTGACCAGCAGCGATGCCACAACCGAAACGGCGGCAGCGACAACGAAAACCACTGTAAGCAGCTTCCAGTGACGTTTGAAAAAATTCACCGTGTTTTTGATTTCATAATTATTGCCAAAATCGCTCATAATAAATTGAATATTGAGAATTGAAAATTGAAATCACTTGTTACTTTGATAGTTGATAGTTGAAATCATTGGTCTCTTGTCACTGGTCACTATTCACTTGTCACTAATCTCTACCAGCTCATCGGCTCCGGCTCCTGGACTGTCTTGTATTCCAGTCCCTTTTCCGGACGGCTGCAGTTGCTCATATTGCTTTGAATGCTTTCTATTTCTGCCTGCGTCAGCGGAATGCCGTCGTCTTCAACGAAACGCTTCTTCCAATACGGAAACGCCGATGCGAGGTCGCCGGAATAGTAGAAATCAAAACCTATTGCGCCAAAAGTGTAGAGGTGCCCGTTTACGCTGATATGTGAACCGCCACAACGCGGCTCGCCGTGAGGGTGCGACTGGGCAAAGCCGACGTTGAAGAGCGTGCACAGGATGTCGGGACGGTCGGAGATGTCGAATCCGGCGCGACGCCATTGCAACATTGTCTGATGCAGAATGCAGCCAGTATATATATAAGAATACAGATGGTTACGATAGTCAACCAAACGGTTGTAGCGTTCCATCTCGTGATTGTCGGTCGCAAAATCGAGGATGTTCTCATAATGCTTGCCCATATAGAACTCCGAGGTGCTGTCCTTCAGATGGGCCTCGACGGCTTTGGCGGTATGCTCCTTGATGCCATTGACACCATAGGAGAACTGCGATTGGACAGAGAGCATCTTGACGGGGCCAAGATACTTCTTGACAATCTCGCGGTTGCTGTTGAAGAGACGTATCTGCTCGCCAACAAGACAGGCGACAATCAGACGCGGTTCGACGCCGGTGAGGCGTCCTGCTTCGACCAGGAGGGCGCTGTCTTTCATTATGGACGGTTTCAGCATCTCCCATTCTGTGGTAGCCATCCAGGGAATGACGGTGGGCGACTGCATTGCTGGGCGGCTGTCGTAGACCTGCTTGAGCTGTCTGAGAAACTGGTTGTAGCTGTCGCTACTGTCAGTGTAGAGCGATGCCGCCGAAATCATCCGGTCAACAACCAACGGGTTGTCGCTCTGTTCGGCAGCCTCAAGGATAAGATGTGCATTTTCGGGATAGAACTTGCCGAAAGCGGCAAGTTTCAGGTACTGTTCAAGCCAGAGTGCGTTTCGCTGCTGAGGTGTCAGTTCGGCATCTTCGAGCTGCTCCATTTCCGACACGCTCATCAAGTAGCGGTAGTTTTCGTCAACGGCGCCCTTGTTGTTAGTCAGGCCGAGCTTGAAAACGGCCCACGCCGCCGTTATGCCAAAGCCTGCTATGGCGAAAGCATAGACAACAATATTGAAAATGCGTCGCCACAGCGGGCTTTTGACAGTTTGTTTAGCAATAGGGTTCTGCATTACTGTTCTCGTTCAACAAAACATTTTCGTCAACACATCATTGCGCTGGCCCCCGGAAGGAAGGCCAGGTTGCGGAGGAATTCGACTTTTTCGAACAGGGTGACGTCCATAACGATGAAGACGATGGCTCCGGCGATATAGCCTGCAAGGGCCAAGAGGCTGATTTTCTTGAAATACCAGATGAAGTCGATTTTCTCCATACCCATCACGGCGACACCGGCAGCGGAGCCGATGATGAGGAGGCTTCCGCCGGTACCGGCGCAGTAGGCCAGGAACTCCCAGAAGGGATGGTTCACACCAAAAATAACATCCGGTCCAATATGGGGATACATACCCTGCACGGCAGCTACCAAAGGAACATTGTCGACAATCGACGACAAAATACCGATAATCAAGTCGATAACGAAGAATCCCACAGGTTCCTCGCCAATGTGCATACCCAGGAAGGCATCGTTCAGTCCCTGTGCCAGTCCGCCAAGTATACCGGCAACCTTCAGACACGAAACGGCCATCAGTATACCCAGGAAGAACAGTATCGTCGGCACGTCGACGTGTTCGAGCGTGCTGACCGCCGTCGGCAGCTTATGCTCTTTCGAATATTTACGACTCAAAATCTCGGTGGTGATCCACATAATCGACAGACCGAACAGCATACCGAGATACGGCGGCAGATGGGAAATGGTCTTGAAAATGGGGACAAAAATCAGCGCACAAACGCCCATCACGAGCACCAGAACGCGAAAGTTGTGAGGAACAACCATACCTTCTGCGTTTTGTTCGGGACGCTGTATGTCGCCCTTCAGCGTGCGACCTATCAGCCATACCGGTACGGCCATACAGGCCAAACTGGCCACCAAAGTTTTCACAATGATGTTGACGGTGGTCACCTCGCCCTTAATCCAAAGCATAATGGTCGTCACATCGCCAATCGGGCTCCACGCGCCACCGGCATTGGCTGCCAGAATCACCATTCCGGCATACAGCCAGCGCTCTTTCTGGTCGGCTATCAGCTTGCGAAGCAGAGCCACCATAACGATAGCCGTGGTCATATTGTCGAGCAGCGCCGAGAGGAAGAAGGTCAGAATGGAGATGATCCAAAGGAGACGCTTCTTGTTGGTCGTCTTGATCTTGTCGGTGATGATGCTGAAACCCTGGTAATCTTCTATCAGAGTCACTATCGTCATTGCTCCCAGCAAGAAGAAGACGATTTCGGCCGTCTCGCCAAGGTTCTCGATAAGGTTCGACGTCATAAATGCGCGCCACTGCTCTATGTCCAGATTCGGGTCAAAAGCCACGTGGCTGAACGAGAATATGGCCCATGTCAGCACGCCAAGCAGCAGTGCCGTCGCCGTTTTGTTCACTTTCAACGGATGCTCAAGCGCTATGCACGCATATCCGATGATGAAGACTGTTACTAATGCTACAACCATTTTCAGTATATTTTTATTGTTTGTTTTTTATTTGCGGCGTTGTTGCTGTTTCTGCATCTCCTCGCTCATACGCTGCATCTCTTCCAGACGCTGCTGGAATTTCGATTTCTTCTGCGGCTTGCCCTTGCCGGCGGCTTCAGCTTTGGCCATACGGGCACGAACCTTGTCTTCGGTCATAACGGCACGGATGATGAACATCGTTGCCATCGAAAGCAGGAGGTTGAAGAAATAGTAGATGTTGAGTGCTGCCGACTGGCTGTTGAAGATGAACAGCATCATAAAAGGCATAAAGTACATCATAAATTTCATTCCGGGCATCGAAGCCTGTCCCTGCTGCTGCTTCATAGTGTAGACGGTATAGAGGAACTGCATAGCGAACATCAGCAGGCAGAAGAGGCTCACGTGGTCGCCGTAGAGCGGAATATTGAATGGCAGATTCAGAATCGAATCGTAGCTCGACAGGTCGTCGCACCACAGAAACGGCTTCTGGCGCAGCTCGATCGAGGCAGGATAGAAGCGGAACATAGCGTAGATGATGGGCAGCTGAAGCAACATAGGCAGACAGCCCGCCATCGGATTGATGCCGGCTTTGCGCTGCAACTGGGTCATAGCCTGCTGTTTCTGCATAGCCTGCTCCTGCTTGGGGAATTTCTTGTTGATGGCATCCATCTCGGGTTTCAGGTGGCGCATCACGGCACCGGTCTTGTAGCTGCTCCACGTCAGAGGCATTATGACAATCTTCAGCAAGAGCGTCAAAATGATGATAATGATGCCATAGTTCCAGCCAAAGCCTTCAAGGAAGTTGAAGACCGGGATGATGGCGAAGCGGCTGACCCACTGCGTCAGGAAGAAGCCCCAACCCAAAGGCAGGATGCGCTCGAAACCGCGGTCCATATCCTTCAAAAGACGGTATTTGTTGGGACCGAAGTACATACGCATATCCATCGAGAAATTGTCGGCCATAGCATCATAGTCGACACCCAGCGAACTGCTCATATCGCAGAGGTAATTGTCGTCCTCCTTGCTGCGGTCGGTGGTGACCTGCAGCTGCTGTGCATTGCGGAAACCATCCTCCGACATCAGTATGGCACAGAAAAACTGCTGCTTATATGCCACCCAGTCGATAGGCGTGGTAATCTGTTTTTCGTCATCGCGACCGTCTTTAAGGCTGCTGGGATTGTCGCCGCTGTTCTTGTAGAAAAGCGTCGTGTAGAAGCGTTCACTGTCCTTGTTGCGATTGGCGTTGCGCCCCTTCTGGCTGCGGTCGTACTGCTCCTGGCGGTTCAGCGAATTCTGCCAGTTCAGCGTCAGGTTGGGCGTCACGCTTACAAAATCCTTGATATTATGGAAATTGACGTCAAAATTGACCTCATAGCTGTCGTCATAGAAGACATAGCGGAATTCCAGATAGGCATCCTCATCGGCCGGCAGCGAGTCAGCCTGGCGGACATAGGCTCTGAAACTGACAGTCAGCGAGTCGCCTTCAGGCACCTTGACAAAGCTGTCGCCCACCAGCTGCCCACCGTCAACGAAGGTGGCAAAAGGAATCATCTTGGTGTTTATCACGTCGTTTCGCGAATCGACAAACATCAGGTCCAGATTGTTGGGATTCGGAGTGATGATTTCGAGCGGACCGTCGCCGAAGGTCTTGAAGTCCTCCAGAACAACCTTCTGCACCGAAGCTCCGAGGCTGCGCAAGTCGGTGGTCATCACCTTGTTGGCCACAGTCACATTAAGGCGCTGGTTGCCGTTGTTGGGCTCGAACTGGCCCAGGTTGATTTTCATTGCTGCTGCAAGGGCGGCACCCGTGCTGTCATTCAGCGACGTGTCGGTCATAGCCAACTGGTACAGCGAATCTTGCAGATGCTTCTGCATAGCTTCGGCCTGTGCCAGCGAGTCGGCACGCATACGCTCCACATAATTAATCGAATCCTGTCGGCGACGGGCGGCAATTTCCTCGTCGCTGGGCTTAATCCAGAACATATAGCCCAGGAAAATCAGGAAAATCAGCACCAGCCCAATGATTGATTTTTTATCCATATACAGTTTAAAATATTGGTATACTGTTAATTCTAATATTTATTCTTTTAAGCATTGAAATTGCAAATTTACATAAAAATATTGAATAATTAATTATAAATATACATTGAAGTAAAAAAACAGAATTATCGAGGAATATTTCCACAACAAAAAAATCTTCCGACGCTGGTTAAAATGCATCGGAAGATTATATGTTTGTCAATGAAATCCTGCGGAAGACAGCAAAGCATCGCCCGCAAGCGTCCGAATCAAAGTCCTGCAGAATAGTACTGAATCTGGTCGGCAATTTTATCGAGTGCCGGGCGCAGCTTGGGCTTGAGCATCATCGTCATCATCGGGTTGCCGCCCTCAATCTCGGCACGTACAACCACGTGGCATTCATTGTCGTCAACCGCGCTGATAGCCATCACAAAGCGGAACGGCATCGGCGAGTTGCTTCCTGCTGCCGGCGCAATGGCAACCAACGAATAAGGGTTGCGCTCGGCATATTGGAGCGTCAGCTGCATAAATCCTGCCACCTTGAACGAGCAGGTGTTGCCGTCGGTTTGGAAATCCTCGACCTGAGGGGGCAGCATTCTCTGGAAATTGCGGAAATCGCAGGCAAAATTATACAGTTTCTCGGCGCTGCACTGTGCCGTGACTTTTTTTGATTCAGCGGTCATAGAAAAATGATTTTGAATTTATTGGGTTTATTCACCGTGATCTATCGACCATTGTTCGGGATTCTCGCGCCAAGTCTTAAGCGAAGCAAGGTCCTTCTCCATAATATACTCCTGATCGCAAGCCACTTTCACAAGGGCGTCGTAGTTGGTCAGCGTGTGCAGTTCCACGTTGGCGTCGGCAAAATTCTTGGCGGCAACAGCCAGACCGTATGTAAAGATGGCCACCATACCTTTGACGATACAGCCCTTGTCGCGCAGGGCGTGGACAGCGATAAGCGAGCTCTTGCCTGTCGAAACAAGGTCCTCGACGACAACGACCGTCTGGCCGCTGTGAATCTCGCCTTCAATCTGGTTGGTGAGACCGTGTTTTTTCTCTTCCGAACGTACATATACGAAAGGTTTGCCAAGCTCCTGGGCAACCAGAGCACCCTGTGCGATGCCTCCGGTGGCGACACCAGCAATGACATCGACGTCACCGAAGCATTCGTTGATGACATCCACAAACCGTTGGCGGATGTAGGTCCTGATTTCGGGATAGGAAAGCGTGACACGGTTGTCGCAATATATTGGCGACTTGCGGCCCGAAGCCCAGGTAAATGGGTTGTCATTGTTCAATTTCACAGCTTTCACCTGAAGCAGGAAAGCGCTTGTTTGTTCGGCAGTTTCGTTCATTTTCTCTCTTATTCTTTATGTTGTTTCAAAACGCAAAATTACAACTTTTTGGCGTTATAGGAATCCTTTTTTTTAACATTTTATCAACCGTCGAGCCTAACAAGCGTCCCGTCAGGAACTTGCGCGTTGATGATTCGCATCGTGGCATAGCTCGACGCAAGGCCTGCACGCCATTCGTCGACAGAGAGCCAACGCAGGTCGGTGATACCCTCTTCGGTTTGGGGCACCAAACGGCTCGTTTCCAGTGCTTTCATCGCAAACCAGGAGGTCTGTTTGAAATGCCATCCGCCATAGAGGTCGTAGACGTGATAGGTCTTAAGCAGCAGCGACCCCAACGCAAGCGCGGCGAGCCCCGTCTCCTCGGTGGTCTCGCGCAAGGCGGCCTGGGCCAAGGTCTCCCCCGCCTCGACTTTGCCTTTGGGCAGGTCGCAGCGGTCGTTGCGCACCATCAAGAGGCGGCGTCCGCCACAGTCCTCGACGATGCCGCCGGCGGCCTTGACATTGATGAAGGCAGCGTGCAGATAGTCCATCAACCTACGCACGTTGCGACAGCGCACAGCGATATCGCCAACACCTTCAGACAATCGCCTGAAACAAAGGTCCCAACCGCCATCTTCAGGCATCTCGGCACAACCGTCGGGAAGCGCCTCGCCGGGCGCAAGAACATAAAGGCTGTTATATTGAAAATTGATAACCATATTTAAAAGCCAATTGTTTAAATTACGCATAATGTGCGATGTACAGACATCGCGGAATCAAGAATTGTTTTGCAAAAATAGCACATTTTCCGAAAACGCAGCCATCATTTCCAAAAAACTGCACAAACCGGAACCGCGAGTATCGGTTCAGACAATTCCAAACCGCATCCTGTCCGCAGTGCAAAAAGCATCAAAACAACCGTTAATTTTCTTAATATTTAAGTTAAAAACAGTTAAAATCCATAGTATTTTTAACAAATCACAAAACCCTGTTTTCCAGGGACCAAATACCTACCAAAGTTCACTCAAACTCCTACCAAAGTCTTACCAAATTTTAAGTTAATGGAATTTGACCGGAATTTGTACAAACCGACATCCGTTTTTGTGCCTCAGAGGTGGTGCCGAAACGGGGGTTGTATTCTTTCGGACAACGTGTCCAAGGGAACGTTTCAGGCCTTCTCTAAACGCTTTCCCAAAAATTTGAAATGACGGTTTTCGAAAAAAAACGTAACTTTGCATCTCGAATATTATGCTGCAACACACAGAAACAACGGAGAAAAACAAGTGGAAATGCACGATAAATACTACGATATCGCACTGACGATGCTGCCCGGCATCGGATGCCGTTCGGCTCGGCAACTGCTGGAAATTGTGCCGTCGTCCAAGGATTTGTTCGATATGCCGGAGAGCGGGTTGAAAGAAATTTTCGGCCGGCGTGTCGAAATTATCAATGCCATCCGCACCCACAGCGTCTTCGCGGCCGTCGACAAGGAACTCGGGTTCATCGAAAAGAACAGAATCCGAGTGCTTTACTACAAGGATGCCGATTTTCCGCAACGGCTCAATCTGCCGGGATGCGTCGACGCTCCTGTTGTGGTGTACACCCTCGGCAACGCCGACCTCAACCCACAGCGCGCCGTCAGCGTGGTGGGGACCCGCAAGGCCACGCCACAGGGCATCGAGCTGACACAGCGCCTGGTGGACGGCTTCCGGGGCGAAGGCATAACGGTGGTCAGCGGCCTGGCCCTTGGCATCGACGCCGCCTCGCACGAGGCCGCATTGGCCAACGGGCTGCCCACCGTCGGCGTGCTGGCTCACGGCCTGAACCGCCTCTACCCTCCCCAGAACCGCAATCTGGCCAAACGTATGATTGCCCAAGGCGGCGCCCTGCTGACCGACATACGCACCGACACGCGCATCACCCCAAGTATGTTCCCAGCCCGCAACCGCATCATAGCGGGTCTCACCGACGCAACTGTCGTCGTCGAGGCGTCAAAAACGGGCGGAGCGTTAATAACAGCCAACATAGCAAACAGTTACAACCGCGAACTCTTCGCCTTTCCTGGCCGCGTCGGCGACAAATATTCGGAAGGCTGCAATGCCATCATCGCAGCCTGCAAGGCTATGCTGATACGCGGCGCCGACGATATTTTTGCCAATATGGGTTGGGAACGGACGGCCCCATCGGCCGGCAAACAAACATCTATGTTTCCGGAACTTAAGAACGACGAGCAGGTGGTCTACAACATCCTCGCCGACAAAAAGGAAATCTCGGTCGATGAGATTCATAATTATTGCGACCTCACCTTGCCCAAAATTGCCGCTGCATTGCTCGGCTTGGAACTCAAAAACCTGTGTCGCTGCCTTCCCGGTAAGATATATAAAATACTATAATTCAGATATTGACACTTTTCCGACAAAAAAAATTGAAAAAAGATGTGCGTATTTCTCGGAAATGTCGTAAATTTGCAAACTTATTCACGACCCGACAAAACTATGCCAAACAACAGGTTTTGACCGCGCAACAAACTTATAACGAATAATATACAATAGAATAAATGGAATCTAATCTTAAAGGAAAAATCTCGCAAATCATTGGCGCAGTCATCGACGTCACCTTCGATGCCGATGCAACGCTGCCAGACATCTACGATGCTTTGAGCGTGAAACGTCCCGACGGCACGGAAATCATCCTTGAGTGTCAGCAAGACATCGGAGAAAACACTATGCGTACCATCGCTATGGACAGCACCGACGGCCTGCAACGAGGTATGGAAGTCACCGCCCTCGGAGGCCCAATCTCGATGCCCGTAGGCGACAACATCAATGGCCGCCTGTTCAACGTGATCGGCCAGACCATCGACGGTATGCCCGCTCCCGAATGCGAAAAGAAATACGGCATCCACCGCGAGCCCCCCAAGTTCGAAGACCTTTCGACAACTCAGGAGATCCTCTATACCGGCATCAAGGTCATCGACCTTATCCAGCCGTTCCTTAAAGGTGGCAAAATCGGCCTGTTCGGCGGCGCCGGTGTCGGCAAGACGGTCCTTATCCAGGAGCTTATAAACAACATTGCAAAGAAATACAGCGGTATGTCGGTCTTCACCGGTGTCGGCGAACGCACCCGCGAAGGCAACGACCTGCTGCGCGAGATGATCGAAGCCGGCGTTATCAAGTACGGCGACGCTTTCCTCAAGAGTATGGAAGAAGGCAGCTGGGACCTCTCGAAAGTCGACAAAGAGGCTGTCAAGGACTCGAAATGCACGATGGTTTTCGGCCAGATGAACGAGACCCCCGGAGCCCGCGCCCGCGTGGCCTTGTCGGGTCTTACCCTTGCCGAATACTACCGCGACGGCGACGAGAAAACCGGCGGTCGCGACATCCTGCTCTTCATCGACAACATTTTCCGTTTCACGCAGGCCGGCTCGGAGGTTTCGGCCCTGCTGGGACGTATGCCGTCGGCTGTGGGCTACCAGCCTACGCTGGCCACCGAGATGGGTATGATGCAGGAGCGCATCACCTCGACCAAGCGCGGTTCGATCACGTCGGTCCAGGCCGTCTATGTGCCTGCCGACGACCTCACCGACCCCGCACCTGCAACGACTTTCGCCCACCTCGACGCCCAGACGGTGCTCAGCCGCAAGATTTCGGAGCTCGGCATCTACCCTGCTGTCGACCCGCTCGACTCGACGTCGCGCATCCTCTCGCCCGACATCGTCGGCGAAGAGCACTACAACACCGCCCAGAAAGTGAAGCAGATACTGCAGCGTTACAACGAGCTTCAGGACATTATCGCCATCCTCGGTATGGAAGAGCTCGGCGAGGCCGACAAGCTGGTTGTCAGCCGCGCACGCCGCGTGCAGCGCTTCCTATCGCAGCCCTTCTTTGTCGCTGAGGCCTTCACGGGTCTGCAAGGCAAATTCGTCAATATCGACGACACCATCAAGGGTTTCAATATGATTCTCAACGGCGACGTCGACTACCTGCCCGAACAGGCCTTCCTGCTTGTCGGCACCATCGAAGAGGCCATCGAGAAAGGCGAGAAAATCCTTGCCGAAACGAAATAACAACGAATGCAGAATGCGTTAAAGTGAAAACCGATGAACGTAAAAATCATTAAACCCGACGCCACACTCTACGACGGTACTGCCACTCTCGTCCAGCTGCCCGGAACAGGCGGACTGTTCGAACTGTTGGAGAACCACGCGCCCATCATCTCGAGCCTTACCGAAGGCAAAATCCGACTGCAGGCGGAAGGCGAAGAAGAGAAAGTGTTCCCTATCAAGGCAGGAGTCGTCAAGGGACAACAGAACGACATTCTCATTCTGGTACAATAAAAGTATAAGGCGAAGAAGGCTCCGAAGATTCGGAGCCTTCTTGCTACCGACATTGTTTCGACACACCTTTTTTGCGACGTTATTATTTTTTATTAAGGTAAACAACTAAATAATTATAAACTTAACAACAACATCTATGAAGAAATTATTCGCAACACTGGCTGCACTCGCCTTGCCGGCATTGAGTTTCGCAAGCGAGGCAGACCTTATGATGCCTGAGGGCTTCAGTTCGAATCCCGACACCAAGATTCTCTATTGGGGCTTCCTCATCGTGGCTCTGGGACTGCTGTTCGGCTTCTGGCAATTCAGCAAAGTCCGCAACCTGAAGGCACACAAGTCAATGCTCGAAATCGGCAACGTGATTTTCAAGACCTGCTCGACCTACCTGAAACAGCAGGGCAAGTTTCTCATCATTCTTTTCCTCTTCATCGGCGCTGCTATCGCCCTCTATTTCGGCGTTCTCAGCGATATGAAGATTGGCGGCGTCTGCCTCGTGCTGGCGTGGACCATCATCGGCATCCTGGGCAGCTATGGTGTTGCCTGGTTCGGTGTTCGTATGAACACCCTGGCCAATGCCCGTATGGCATTTGCCTCGCTGCGCCGCCGCCCGCTCGACCTGCTCAACATCCCGCTGCGTGCCGGTATGAGCATCGGCATCGTGCTGATCTGCGTCGAGCTGGTTCTGATGCTCGTCATCCTGCTCTGTATGCCTGAAAATCTGGCCGGCAGCTGCTTTATGGGCTTCGCCATCGGCGAGTCGCTCGGAGCATCGGCACTGCGCATCGCCGGCGGTATCTTCACCAAGATTGCCGACATCGGAAGCGACCTGATGAAGGTGGTCTTCAAGATTGGTGAGGACGACCCGCGCAACCCCGGCGTCATTGCCGACTGCACTGGCGACAATGCCGGCGACAGCATCGGACCCACCGCCGACGGTTTCGAGACCTACGGCGTCACCGGCGTTGCCCTTGTTTCGTTCATCCTGCTCGCTGTCCCCGACCCCGCCATCCAGGTCAAACTGCTGGTGTGGATCTTTGTTATGCGTATCCTCGGTATTGTGGCTTCGGTCCTGGCCTACTACATTAACGGCGCCATTGCCAAAGCACGCTACAGCAAAGCCGACGACATCAACTTCGAGAAGCCGCTGACCTCGCTGGTGTGGATCACATCCATCCTTTCCATCTGCGGCACCTTCCTGGCCAGCTATTTCATCCTGCGCGATGTCACCATCGTCGACAACCTCTGGCTTGCACTCTCCATCATCATCAGCTGCGGCACCCTTGGCGCAGCCCTTATCCCCGAGTTCACCAAGCTCTTCACCTCGCCCACTTCGGGCCACGTTGGTGAAGTGGTCGAGGCTTCGAAACAGGGCGGCGCTTCGCTGAACATCCTCAGCGGCATCGTGGCCGGCAACTTTGGCGCATTCTGGACAGGCATTGTCTTCTTCGTGCTAATGCTCATTGCCTATATGGCCGCCACCGGTTTCGGCATCGGCCCCGTTTTCGGACCTTATTTCACCATCTTCGCCTTCGGCCTCGTGGCCTTCGGTATGCTGGGTATGGGTCCTGTGACCATCGCTGTCGACAGCTACGGTCCCGTTACCGACAATGCCCAGTCGGTCTATGAACTCTCGCTCATCGAGGACGACATCGAGAAGACCACCAAGGAAGTGGAAAGCGAATTCGGTTTCACTCCCGACTTCGAGAAGGCCAAGTACTACCTTGAGGCCAACGACGGTGCCGGCAACACCTTCAAGGCCACTGCCAAGCCCGTCCTGATCGGCACCGCCGTTGTGGGAGCCACGACGATGATTTTCTCGCTGATTCTGATGATTCAGAAGGCCCTCGGCATCGAGCCGGCCAGCATCCTCAACCTGCTGAACCCCTACAGCATCCTTGGCTTCATACTTGGCGGCTGCGTCATCTACTGGTTCACCGGAGCTTCGATGCAGGCTGTCACCACTGGTGCCAACCGTGCAGTCGAGTTCATCAAGAACAACATCAAGCTTGACCCCAACGCCCCCAAGAAGGCCGACACCGAGAAGAGCCAGGAAGTGGTGAAAATCTGCACCAACTACGCACAGAAAGGTATGATCAACATCTTCATCGCCATCTTCTGCTTTGCCCTCGGCTTTGCCTGCATCAGCTCGCCCGCCAGCATCGGTGGCGAGAATGCCGTCTGCCTCTTCGTCAGCTACCTTATCTCCATCGCCGTCTTCGGCCTGTTCCAGGCTGTCTATATGGCCAATGCCGGTGGCGCTTGGGATAACGCCAAGAAGGTTGTCGAGGTCGACCTCAAGCAGAAAGGCACCGCGCTGCACGACGCCAGCGTCGTTGGCGACACTGTCGGCGACCCCTTCAAGGACACCAGTTCGGTGGCCCTGAACCCCATCATCAAGTTCACCACCCTCTTCGGTGTGCTTGCTATGGAAATCGCCATCGCGCCCAAGTTCCAGACCGCAGCACCCTGGCTCGGCGTTGTCTTCATCCTGATAGCTCTCTACTTCGTCTTCCGCTCGTTCTATAAAATGAGAATCAAGAGCTGATCATCACAAACAACATCATAATACAAAGGGCCGGCATTAATGCCGGCCCTTTAGTTTTGTATCTAGGTGGCTATGGGAGCCTCGCAGGCCCAGTACTTCTGCCGAAGGCTGCGAACACCGCTGAAATCAAAATCAAACGAAGTGAGCAACGTCATCAAGGAGGCTTTTATTCTCCGTTCCCTTCGGTCACTATCGAAAGTCCACTGGACTTTCTTCACATACCACGGCCCGTCGCTCATCATCTGCTACGCTCCCTGCAATCAGCCGAAGGCCGCGAACACCGCTTAAATCAATCAGATGAAGTGAGCAACCACGGCATCAAGATCGGTATGGGTCGCACGCAGAACGAGGAGAAGAAAGCCGTCGAGTGCGGCTACTGGCACCTCTGGCACTACAACCCTGCTGAGGAAGAGGAGGGTGTCGGCTCGGCCGACAACCCCGCACCTGTACGCAAGAATGGCTTCCACCTCGACTCGAAGGTGCCCGACTGGAGCAAGTTCCGCGACTTCATTATGGGCGAGGTCCGCTACAACTCCCTGATGAAAACCTTCCCCCAGGAGGCCGAAGAACTCTTCGTCGCCACGGAAAGAAATGCAAAACTCCGTTATGAAGGTTATAAAAAGCTTTCCGAACCCTAATAGTTTTGCATTTCTTCGAGCGCTGCCGAGGGCTGTGAACACCGCTGAAATAAAATCAAATGCAGTGAACAACGCCAAACTGCGCTACGAGGGCTACAAGAAACTCTC
>JAFROL010000014.1 GCA_017429685.1 Bacteroidales bacterium
CGGCGTAGCCGGCGAGGTGGCCATCACCATCGTTGATATGAACGGCCGCGTCGTTATGAGCGACTCGATGAGCTGCGAAGGCGACTGCACGAAGACGCTTGAGGTCACTGGCCTTGCCCAGGGAGCCTACTTCGTCCGCATCAGCGGTGAGAACGTGAATATGGTCAAGAAACTTGTCGTGAAGTAGTCCTTCCCGACAACGGCATATTCATCCAAAGGGCGTCCCGATGAGGGACGCCCTTTTTTTGCACCTTAATGTGGGAGTAGGAGAGGTGTTAAGAGACAATGGTATACTGCAGATTATATTTCCGTCTACTCTATACGACTCCTGCAGAATGTGGAATTTGATGAGTTTGCCCAGGGCTGCCGTATTTTTTTTTGTCGGATTAAAAAATAGTTGTATCTTTGCAAACTGAAAAGCAAGGCAGGATAATAGTATTAATCTTTGCAAATTGCTGGAAAACAAACATTCGGAAAGGTGCTCGAGTGGTTGAAGAGGCCCGCCTGGAAAGCGAGTAAGCGTTAAAAGCGCTTCGGGGGTTCGAATCCCTTCCTTTCCGCAAGATGTAAAAAGTGACGCCGTGGATTTTGTCTGCGGCGTTTGTTTTATCCTCCACCTTTAAAAAAAATCTTTGTTGTTGAAATCTTTTTTTTTTCGGAATGAAAAAAAATCATATCTTTGTTTTTGTATGAGACAAAGTGAAAATGATATTAACGGTTTGAATGTCAGCGTTGCGGTGCCAGAATGCAATGCTTGTGGGGAGTTTTTTTTTGGATTGGCGACTTTTGGCGGTCGCTTTTTTTGTAGTCGACGACTCGCGGCGCACAAAAATAATTAGACCTTTTCCTTTGTCTGACCTTCATTAGCGATTCATAACAAAAACAGATATATCTATGGGTAATTTAAAAGGACGGAATTTGATTTCCATAACAGACTTCAGCAAGGAGGAATACCTGCAGGTCCTCGATATCGCTGAGGAATTTGAGAAAAATCCTAAACAGCCTATTTTGAGCGACAAGGTGGTGGCAACGCTCTTTTTCGAGCCTTCGACGCGTACGCGTCTCAGCTTTGAAAGTGCCGCCAACCAGCTCGGTGCCCGTATTATCGGCTTCAGCGATCCCGGCGGCACGAGTGTGCAGAAGGGTGAATCACTCCACGACACGATTGTTATGGTGGCCAGTTATGCCGACCTTATCGTGATGCGCAATCCCAAAGAGGGCAGCAGCCGCTATGCCAGCGAAGTCAGCGCTGTGCCTGTAATCAACGCCGGCGACGGTGCCAACCAGCACCCTACGCAGTGTATGCTTGACCTCTACAGCATCCGCAAGACTCAGGGCACCCTCGAGAACCTGCAGATTGCCTGTGTGGGAGACCTGAAATATGGCCGCACGGTGCATTCGCTGGTTCAGGCTATGTGCAATTTCAACGCCACATTCCACCTCGTGTCGCCCCAGGAACTCAAGCTGCCTTCGTCTGTTAAGGCATCGATCAAAAAGGCAGGACTGAAATACTATCAGTACACCGACCTGAATGATGTTATCCAGACTGCAGATATCATCTATATGACCCGTGTGCAGCGCGAGCGTTTCCCCGACCCGCTCGAATATGAGCGCGTCAAGGACAGCTGCATCCTTACGGCGTCGATGCTGGAGGGCTGCAAGCCGACGATGAAGGTGCTGCACCCGCTGCCGCGCGTCAACGAGATTACCGTCGATGTGGACAGCACACCTTATGCCTATTATTTCCAGCAGGCCCAAAACGGTGTCTATGTGCGCCAGGCTTTGATGTCGGCCATCCTCGGTGTCAGATGATTAACGGAAAGGTCTTTGCATTTTAATCCGTTAGAAAGGTCTTTATACTTTAACCTTTAAACTTGAAACTTTATATGGAAGCAAAAAAAGAATTAGTAGTATCGGCCATTGAGAATGGTACGGTAATAGACCATATCCCCACTGATGTCGTGTATCAGGTGATACGCATCCTCGGTCTTGAGAAATACAACGACGAGGTGCTGATCGGCAACTATCTGCACAGCCAGAAGTTCGGCCGCAAGGGTATTATCAAAATCAAGAACAAGTTCTTCGACAAGGACGAGATCAACAAGATAGCCCTCGTGGCTCCGTTGGCCAGCATTATCACTATCCGCAACTATGCTGTGGTGGAGAAAATACAGGCCGAGATTCCCGATCATATCGACCACATCATCAAGTGTATGAACCCCAAGTGCATCACCAACTTCGAACAGATTGACACCAAGTTTGATGTCGTGGACAAGGAGAATCTGAAGTTGCGCTGCCACTATTGCGAGAAGTTCACCACCAAGGAGACAATGAAATTCTTAGACTGATATGATGAAGCGATACTTGACGGGACTTGGTGTCCTTAGTGCCGCAATGCTGCTGCTGGCCTTTGTGGCCAAATGGACTGCTCTGCCGCTGTTTGCACCTGTGCCGACGTGGATGCTGATTGTCTCTGTGCTATATTTCGCTGCGGCTTATGGCGTGCAGTATTGGATGACGGTAAGCAGCGTCAACAAGCATCCTAAGGCTTTCGTGCAGTTTTTCCTTGCCACGACAGTGGGCGTACTTTTCCTGCACATCGTTATTCTGGTAGGGGGTATGCTTATGAATCCTGCCGGCGGCAAGCGTTTTGCCATCGCTTTCCTGTTGCTGTATGTTGTCTATACGGTCTTTATGACGGTATCGCTTGTGCGTTTTATGAAGAATCCACAGGGCGAGTGAACTATCGCCTGACTAAGTTTATCGTGCGGCGCCAGCTTTGTCTGGCGCCGTTTTCGTTGTAGGCCTCCACGACAATAAGATAGGTGCCTCGTCGGCAAGGCTGTCCGTTGTCGTCGGTGCCGTCCCAGACAAAGTCGCCCTGGCATCCAAGAAGCATAGCCTTTGCGAGGTGCCTTACGGTTATGCCCTGTCGATTGTAGATGCTGATATTGGCGGTTAGGCCGCACTGCAAAAGGTTGTAACTGATGTCGAGCAGGTCGTTGTAGCCGTCGCCGTCGGGCGAGAAGAGGGTGGGAGAGGCCTTGAAGTCGTTGTCGTCGAAGAGTATTTCGTGTTGCTGCGAGTTGGGCCCTGTGGGGGTGCCATAGCCTACGGTCGAGGCTGCTGAGTACCAGTTGGAATGTTCTTGCGTTGGACGCTGAGGCGATCGCCTTTCGAGGGCAACCCCTTCGATGTCGGAGAGCAGGCTGCTGTGCATCTTCTCGTTGTAGTCAAGGCGGTCTATTACGATGCTGTCAATGGTGGAGACTGCCACGGTGCCGCTTTTGTCGCTATAGGGAGGCATTGCGTCGACTTGCAGCAGCCGGTTGGGGTTGGGTACGGTGTAGCGGTTTCGTATGTCGTCGACGTTGGTGGTCACGGCGATGAGGCTTTGCGGTTCTATCACTCCTTCGGCGGCTATGGGGTAGAGGTTGGTGACGGCGTCGCCGTCCGTTGCTGCCAGCCGCAATTGCGACAGGCTGATTTGTCTGTCGCTGTTGTTGTAGAGTTCGACATAGTCTGCGCCTCCGGGTTTGGGGTTGAAAAGCACTTCGTTTACAAGTATGTCGCCGGGGTTGACGGTCTTGATGTCGGTGGGTTGGGCGTTGGAACAGTTGATTCCGATGTCGTCGAGGAAAAAGAGGTGCGCCCGCGACGAGGTGTATTGGCATTGGATGCCAAAGTAGGCGCTGTCGGGCATTTGGCTGTGTACCGTCGTGGCGCTGCCGCAGGCAATGAAGCTTATGCTGTCGGCGTCGCCCGTGGTGTCAATATCCATCAGCAGTTGCTGGCGGTCGACCATACGGATGCGGAATCGGAGCCGGTTGTTGCTTTTGCGCGGCTGGTATGGATAGGTGAAAAGAGGAGTGCCGTCTTGAAAGAGGCAGATGTTTTTCTGGCTGTTCGACGGGTCGGTCACCGTTAGCGAGAGTGAATGTGTGGCGGCCGACAGGTCTGCACTGTCGCTGACGAGGGCGACGATGGCATAGTTGTTCGCTGTCGGTGTAAATCCTATCCGCAGCCAGAAGTGCCACTCGACGGTGTCGGCTACTGGAAATCTGTATGGGAACGACAGTTGCGATGCCCCAGCTTCGTCGGCATAGAGCTGCAACTGGCAGTTGCTGTTGATTCGGAAATTGCTGATATCGCCTGTCCACGACGGGTTGTTGTGCAACTCACCGTCGCTGAAAGTCTCGCATACTTGTGCCTTGGACACTTGTGGCATAGCAACGAGCGTCAGTATCGCTACTGCGAGACAGAGTCTGCGTGCGGTATGAGCTGTGTTTGCCATCGGGTCATACTATTTCTTGGACGGGGCTTTCTGTGGGCTTTTGTTTTTGTCGCTTTTGTTATGATGCCGTAGCTCGCGATTTTGACGGGCTTTGTCCATCTTTTCCTTTAGCGTGCGTTGCTGTTCAGGGGTCAGCACTTTGTCGATGGACAACTTGCAGCGATAGTATTCTTTGCTGATTTCGCTTTGCAGATGTCCTTCGCGCTCGTAGAGCGGAAAGAGTACGGCGCTGTTGTCGTCGGGGCGGTCCATAAAGGTGCGGATACTGTCGCGGACATCGTGCAGCTGCTGGCGGTAGTTGCCGATGATTTTTGTCGAGCGTTTAGTGATGAGGTCTATCTTTGATTGTTGGTTTTTGGAGAGGTCTGACACGAAATCGGCAATCTCCATATTGTCCTCTCTTGGGGACTTAGCTTCTGGTTGCGCCGTTGCTGTCGCTGCGGCCACGAGTGCTATCAGTGATATGATTATAAGCCGTTTCATAATATATCGATGTATTGTTCTATGGTTATCATCAGATGAAATTGGTGATGGGGTTGTCGTAGTATGCTGCACTTTCGATGTCTTCGTCGATGGCATAGTCGTTGTAGTATTGGTAGATGTCGAAAACACGGCTGCCTATTTCGGGGCTTGTCGTGGCGGCTTGGGCACCGTTGATGTGCGAAATGGCAAATGTCACGACGACGGCACCAGCAAAGCAAGCTGCTGCCAGTCCGCTGGCTATGCGTAGCGGCCGGCGCTTGGCAGGCTGTGGCAGTGCCATAGGCTGTGGCAGCGAGGCGATGCGTTGCATCACAGCATCGGTGACGTCGGGCTTGTGGCTGGGCTTCATCTGCCTTATGGCGTCGAGCTGCTGCTCAAACCACGTGTCCTTTATTTCTTTTTTGTCGTGCAGGGTTATCATTGGGTCATCATTTTTTGCAGGTTCTTTTTAGCGCGGAATATCAGCGATTCCACTTTGGAGAGTGATACTTGCATCACATCGGCGATGTCGTTGTAGGAGAAGTCGTTGAAGGCGTATAGTACCAAGGCGGTGCGCTGTTCGTGCTTCAGTTGGCCTATTGCTTGGTGCAGTCGCTGGTGCTGTTCTTCTTTCATCAGTTGTTCTTCGCGCGAGTGCTGGTAGTCGGTATTGGTGTTTTCCTGTCCTATGTCGTATTGCACGAAGCGGCTGGTGTGTTTGATCATCTTCGATACAACATTCACGGTGATGCGGTATATGAAAGTGCTCAAGCGGGACTCGTGGCGGAAACGTGGCAGGGCTGTGTAGAGTTCGACAAAGACCTGCTGCGTGACCTCATCGATGTCCAATTTGTTGCCCACCAAACGGTAGCAGATGTTGGATACGGTCTCCTGATACTCGCGAACGATAAGGGCATACTGCTCTTTGTCGCCTGATAGGATGGCCTGTACTATTTCTTGCTCTCGTTCTGCGGTCAACATAGGTTAGTATCAGTTTGTGTTTAAATATTGCGATTGTAGTAATCTTTTTGTTTAGCCTACGTGTCGGAATTTGTAGGTGATGGTGCCTTTCTGCTTCTCGGTGGCGTTGCGGTCGGCGTTGAAGTGGGCGCTTCGGGCGGCTTTTTTCGCTGCCTCTACCATTGCGTTGTCGTAGTTGTACGATCCTTTGGCGGGTGCGCTGACGTCAACGACGGTGCCTTCCTGGTTGACCCATATTTCGACAACTACATTGCCGTCTTTGGGGCTTGTGTAGCTCGGTGTGGGAAGTGTTCCGCGCAAGCTGCGTCCGCCCAGGCTGTAGCTGGCTCCGTTGCCCTTGCCGGTGCCGCCCTGTGCACCCTGCGTGCCGTCGGGACTGCCGGCCTGTCCGCTGCCGGTGGCCGTACCCTTGCCTTCACCGCCGTTGCCGTTTTTGCGTCCTTTGAAGGTGGCGTTGGGGTTGGTGGTGGGTTGTGTGGATTCTGTCTGGGTGCTGCTGTTGTTGTCGGTCGTTGTTTTGGCGGGTTCGGGCTTTTTGGTGTCAGGCACAGGCTTGTCGTCCTTTTTGGGATTTTTTGCCACGGGAGTCGGCTCCTGGCCGGTGGTGTAGCTTTCGTCGGGTGTCGATGCTGCAGGGGCTGCGGCGCTGTTGTCGTCGAAGGTGGCATTGTCGTTGTTGCCGAAGCCCTCGATTTCGCCCAGCACTTCGCCTGCCACGCCCATACCTTCCTCCTCGATGGGCGGATTGGGCAACTTGTAGCCTATCCACGAGCAGAGCAGCACAGCAAATACCATTATCAGCAATGTGCTGACGGCAGATATGGTTTTGTCTTTCTTTTCCTGTTGCATTATTGTAGTTTAAAGATTAAAGGTTAAATATTGAAGCTTTCCGCTTTTTGCTCTTTGCTCTCAATTTGCCTGCTTTGTTCCCAGCACCACTTTATGCTTCGTCTCCTGCTCTTTGTTGATCTGGTTGACGGCGTCGATTACGTTGACGATGTACTGCACATCGACGGTCTGGTCGGCACGCACAAAGACACCAGCCTCGGCGTCGCCGGGGGCCAGACGCTCCAGCTCGGTGACGAGAACACCCTTCATCTCTTCGACAAGATCCTGTCCCATCGTGGCCGTCAGCGGTGTGTCGTCGATCTGGAACTGGCAGCGTGCCAGCGGCGAGCTTTCGTCGCCTCCCGTGCCAAGGTCGGAGATGTATATCGTTACGCTCTCCTTGGCCATAGTCTTGTTGTTGCTTTCGGGCAGGAACAACTTGACTGCGTTGGGGCTGATAAGTGTGGATGTGAGCATAAAGAAAATGAGCAACAGGAACACCAGGTCGGACATCGACGAGGAGCCTGTTTCAATTCTTATTTGGTTTTGACTTTTAATCATTTTTTATTTGTTTGTATGTTGATATGTCCATTGTTGATTCGTTGACAAGGTGTTTCAACTTTCAACTCTCAACTTTCAACTTTTTCAGGCCGGCTCGTGCAGGAGGTCCATAAACTCCATCGAGCGCACCTCGAGTTCCATAACCACTTTGTTGATGCGGTTGACAAGCAGGTTGTAGAGGAAGTAGGCGATGATGCCGACGATTAGACCGCCGATGGTGGTGACCATTGCTTCGTAAATGCCTGTCGAAAGAAGCTGGATGTCAATGTTGTTGCCAGCGTGGGCCATATCCTGGAAGGCTTTGACCATACCGGTCACGGTGCCAAGGAAGCCCAGCATAGGTCCCAGCGATGCCACCGTGGCGACCAGCGAGACGCGTTTTTCGAGTTTTGCCACTTCCAGCTTGCCTTCGTTCTCGACAGCGGTCTGGATGTCGCTCAGCGGACGTCCCAGGCGCGACAGACCTTTGGCCACCATACGGCCTATCGAGGTGTCGGTCGATTTGGCCAAAGTGCGGGCACCGTCGATGTCGCCTTTGTGTACATATTCGCGTATGTTGTTCATAAAGTTGGTCGAATCGTCCTTCAAGGCGTGGTTCAGCACCAGATAGCGCTCAATCGAGATGTAGAGTGCCAGCACAAGAAGGCAGACGAGGACTAACATCACCCATCCACCTTTGGTGGCGAGGGTCAGAACGGAGATTTTTTCAGCGACCTCGGTGGGGTCGGCTTGAAGCAAAATGCTGTTGATCAGTGACATATTTATTTCTTTTAAGTTTGTATTTTTCTGTAAAAGTACTCTTTAAAATGTAATTGTTTGATACATATAACGTAAAAGTATCAACAATAGTATGTTGAAATATCAGAAACTGTTATGCTTTTGCTGCAGTGTTGTTTCGGTGCTATGCTAAAACGACGGAAGGGTGCCTGATGGCATCCTTCCGTCGTTGTTATAATTTATATGAGAATACTTTATTTCACTATGAATTTCTGCGTGTGTCCCTGCAGGCGGCAGATGTAGATGCCGGGGTTCAGGTCGTCGACCTTGACGGTCACCACGTTCGACGAGGGGGCAAGAGCCACGCGACGCACTTCGCGGCCGGTGGCGTCGAATATCTGCATATCGACGTCGCTGTTGCCTTCAATGCGGTAGCTGACAGTGATCTGGCTGCTGGTAGGGTTGGGGTAGATTTGAGCCACAAAAGGATTCTCAACCGACTGGATGTTGACAGGTTCGCTGTTGGCAATGCTGTCCTTCGGCGGCGTCAGGCCCAGCAGGGCCTTGTGCTCGTTGGTGAAGATGTAGCCGGGGGCGTTGAGGTTGGAACGATAGACGTTGCACCAGCAGTCGCCGCTGCCGCCCCAGCCCCAGTTGAAATGAAGCGTGCGAGCCACCGAATTCCATCCGTCGCACACAAAGGCGTGGCGGGCGTGGACGCCGCTGTTGGGAGCGTAGCCGGAGTAGTAGACGGGACGTTTAAGCAGAATCTGTTCCTTGATGGCGTTGACCCAGTTGGTGTCTTTGGCGTTGGGGGTCTGTCGGTTGTTGGCATTGTAGTATTCGGCCGAGGTGCGGTCGATAAGATTCATACTATCCTGATCATATTTGAAATATTTGCGGAAAGCTTCGGGCACTTTTTCGCTGCTGGCTCCGCTCGACTCCGAACTGTAGCTCATTTCGACCGACACACCGCAGTGGAAGTTCAGTTTTGCCACTTCGTTGATCTGCTCCTCGGTGCTGCTCGAAGTCAGCTTGTCGACCATAAGTTCGTAGTTGTAGTATTGCTCGGCAAAGTTCACTTCCAGAAGGGTGCCGTTGCTGCTGTAGGCCTTGTAGGATTTACCTACGCGGGGATATTTCCAATAGTATATGATCTGCGACATTGCTGTGGCCACACAGCCCGTAACGCAGCGTCCACCGGCGTCGGTGGGGCACCAGTTGTTGTACAGCGGCTCCTGGTTCCAGGTCGAGGTCAGCAGGCGGGTGATGGCTTTGGAGTTCTGACCAAAATAGGGCAGACGCTCTTCCTCCAGCTCGTTCCACGCATCGCGGTTTGCGAGGGTGGCCTCGATGTGGTTGTTCTGGGCGTAAGCGATAGGTGCTGCCTGCTCGTTGAGCCACCACATCATATTGGGAGGAATGTTGTTGGGGTCGAAAGAACCTTCGGTGCTGTAGGCCACAATGGGGTCAGCGCAGTCCGAGCCCGACACGATGACGAATCCGCGCTTGTCGGCGGTGTTGAAAACGTAGAGGGCGGCGATGTCGCGGACGGTGTTCTTGATTTCATAAACTTGTTCCAGGCTTTCGGCCGTGATGGCCTTGTTGCCGAATTGCGAAGCCATAAAATAGGCCCCGACCTGACGAGCCTTTGTCTTGCTGATGTCGCCGGCCGTGGCGGTCGTGGTAACGGAAAGCGCACTGACAAACAATGCCATAGATAGAATGAGATGTCCTATTTTTTTCATCTTTTATGTTTTTTTTCAGGTTTGAAAACTGGTGCAAAAGTACGAAATATTTTTTAAATTCAGATTTTTGAATCTTTTTTAATAAATTTTAGCATATTGTTTCTGTTTCTATGTTGGAGCGTCTATGCCGTCAGAAATTTTTTCGCTGTGGCCAGCAGCTCAGGGTTGCAGCGCAAGATGTCAGCAATGCGCAGTGCCTCCTGCGGCACTTCGTCGCTGTCGTCGTCGAGTAGCGAATAGTCCATAAACTGGTTGATGTTGTCGGGTGTCAGAGGTTTGTCGGCCAG
This sequence comes from Bacteroidales bacterium, assembly GCA_017429685.1. Taxonomy (GTDB): domain Bacteria; phylum Bacteroidota; class Bacteroidia; order Bacteroidales; family P3; genus Colimorpha. The sequence goes on from JAFROL010000014.1 coordinate 9,879, forward strand.
TCCTTCGACAAACCCTTTGACGCGAAGGCGCCGGCAGCCGAGGCCCAGCTGGCTGTAGTGGGTGGTGATGAGCGTCGTCGAGGGGCGCTGTTCGAGGAGGGTCGCCACCGACTGCACGATGGCCTTGCCTTCGACGGGGTTTGTGGTGCGTGCCGGCTCGTCGATGAGTATCAGCAGTCGCTCGTTGGCGGCACGCGTCACGGTGTCGCTGATTTTGATGATTTCGGAAGCAAACGACGAAAGTCCGTTCATCTCGTTCTGCTCGTCGCCGATACAGAACACTACGTCGTCGAACAGCGTTGTCTGTGCCGTGTCGGCAGGGACGAACATTGCAAATTGCGCCATCAGTTGGGCTATGCCTACGGTCTTGAGCGTCACGGTCTTTCCTGCCATATTTGCTCCGGTGATGAGGCACACGCCGCTGCGCAGGCTGATGTCGAGCGGCTGGTAGCGCTGTTTCTGCTCCTCGTTGTGGTGGCGCAGGCGCGGGTTCCATAACGAGGTGTATGCCAGTTGGCTATCGTCGATTTTCGGCCTGCTGAGTTTCCATTCGAAAGCCATCGTCGAGCGGGCGAAAAGCAGGTCGGTATACGCCATCCGGTCGAAGGCCAGCTGCAGGGGGGTGCAAAAGTCGTGCAGCTGGTCCGACAGTCGGGCCACAACCTGCTGCTGAATAGTATTTTGTCGTTCAAAAAGGTCGTTGACTTCGCGTTGCAGGTTTGCCCGTTCGTCGTCGCTGCCCTTCCAGCCGTCCAGCAGGGTCTGCCGGGCCTTGAGTTCGCGGCGCAGTGGCCCCAGGTCGGGGTGGTAGCTGTCGTAGATGTAGAAATTGGGGATCTGCGTCTTGTCGGGGTCCAGCAGGTCGAAGACGGCGTGCAGGTCGGGCAAGGCCACAATGTCGTCGATGCCCAGCGTCGCCGCCGCTTTGGCGGTTTCCATACAAAGGAAGGCGAAGTTCTTGATTTCGAACAGTTCTATCTCTTCCATCGTCATACGCTGGCTCAGGTTGGCGAGCGATCCCTGCAGGTCGTGCATCTGCATCAGCTGGTGGCGTATTACGGCCACGGCGTGCGAGCATTCGGTCCGCTGCAGGCAGCCGACAACGCGTTCGGTGCTATCGTATTCGCGTTCCAACACGGCGGCGTCGGTGACGAAAGGCTGTGCCAGCATACGGCGTCTTCCCGCTGCCGACATCAGCTCCATTTGGTCGATAATGTACAGAAAACCAGGTTCAACGGATAGTTTATCTTTGAGCAGTATCATTCGCGATAATTAATATGTATAATTTTAATTTTAACTTTAACCTTAACTTTAACTTCAACCTTAACTTTAACTTTAACTTTAACCTTAACTTCAGATACAAATTGTATTGTCCCTTAACTCCCCTTAACTTCCCTCTAACTCCCCTTAACTTCCCTCTAACTTCCCTTAACTTTTCTTACGTCATATACAGGCAGTTGCAGTGCTTCGGAGAGTGCTGCGCAGGCTGTTTCGGAGTGTAGGTTGTAGCCTTGCGGCGAGGTGGGGTTGAGGCATACGGCCACTAGGTTTGAACGCTGCAGCACCTGCAGCTGTCCTCCGCGCCGGCAGTAGTCGGCATAGACTTCGGGCGAAACAAACAGCTTGGTGAAGTCGCGGACAATCAGGCGAATATCTGAGATGTTCTTTTGCGAGGCCAGGTATTTCAGCAGGTGGTCGCTGACGGCTCCGGCGGCAAAGAGGGTGGTGCCGAACCTAAAGATGTTGCATTCCTTTTTGCCGAGCAGGAAGACAGACTGCAGCTCGAGGTCGTGGACCTCGCCGTCGCTGCCGATGCCCCAAAGGCCTTTCTCGATGGGGCTAAGTTGCTGTTGCAGCGTGGGTTCGACTTCGTCGAGGGCAATCAGGCGGCATACATAGCGCGTCTTCGAAATCAGTTGGCTGATGTTGGGCGACACGGCGGCGCCGGTGGCCAGCACCATTGCTTCGGTCACCGTGGGCGACGCCAGGCTGAGGCGCGACAAGGCCCCGTCGACGATGGTGAGCGGAACGTGCTGGCGTCCAAATTCTTCTATCTGGCTGCGCAGCATTCCAGTCGATGCGGCACCGCTCAGCAGCACCTTGCCGCCGCAGATTACGCGCGCCGTCACCAGCCGCCCCAGCGACGTGCGACGCGGGTCGACGGCCGTAATCTCCGACACAAGCTGGCGTTGGCGATAGTGCTTCTCGGAAGTGATGAAAAGCATTCGTTCATAGAGGGTTATCTCGGGTTTGGCACTGCCGTAGACGGCGTCGGTCTGCTCGCCGTCGACGCCGATCGACGTCACGGCACATTCGACTCCCATCTGGTTCAGGCGAGCCAGTATATAGTTGAGACACACCGTTTTGCCGGTGTTCTTCTCCAGCCCGACAATCGACAGGCTGCGGTGCTTTAGTATTTCGTTCAGGAATGGCATTGCATTTTTAACGCCCCAAGGCCGCTTTTATTGTCCCGCACCGCAAAACATTTTGGCGGCGGCTTTTCCCAATGCCCTGCATCGCATTGCGGCACACCGTGAAGCACACGCCGTCCATCGGCATCGGAACATCCTGAAAACCAGATTTCCGAGCCACCTTCTTGCCCCGTTGTACGGTATATGTACGCTATATGTACGGTATTTGTACGCTTCGAAAGCGTACAAATACCGTACATATAGCGTACATATACCGTACAACGGGCGAAGCAGGTGTTGTGAATCAGTGGCTTAAGAGGGCTGCAAAATCGGCTTTGGGCCGGTTGCCTGCCGGCTGGCAAAATACTGCTGTCGACAGGGTGGCAAATCGAATGTTTGAAAAATAATTTTTGCCGAATCGAAATATTTAATTATCTTTGTCGCTTTGAAATAAATATATAATTAATAATAAAAAACTGAAAACAATATGGTTACAAAGTTAGAACAACTGCTTGACCTGGTGAAAACCAAGGGAAAGAAACGTTTGGCCGTTGCTTACGCCAATGATTCGCACACCATCGGAGCCGTCAGCCTGGCTATCGACAAGGGTATCGTCGACGCCACCCTCGTGGGCGACATCGAGACCATCAAGAAGGTCTGCGCCGAGGAAGGTATCAACCCCGACAAATTCAAGCTGGTGCAGGAAGCCGACGACAACAAGGCCGGTGCCAAGGCCGTCGAACTCGTCAACAGCGGCGAGGCTGATTTCCTGATGAAGGGTCTGCTGAGCACGGACAAGTATATGCGCGCCATCCTGAACAAGGAGAAGGGTCTGATGCCTGGCAAGAAGAACGATATGCTGACGCACATTGCTGTGTTCCAGGTTCCTGCCTACCACAAGCTGCTGGTCTGCTCGGACGTGGCCATCATCCCCGAGCCCGACTTCAAGCAGAAACAGGCTATGCTGAACTACATCATCAGCACCGCCAAGAGCCTCGAAATCGCCAAGCCGAAGGTGGCCGTCATCGCTGCCACCGAGCAGGTTAGCGTCGGAATGCGCGCTTGCGCCGAGGGTGCCTGGCTGGGTATGATGAGCCAGCGCGGCCAGCTGAAGGGTGCCATCGTCGACGGCCCGCTGAGCCTCGACTGCTCGATCGACAAGGAGAGCGCCCAGACCAAGAAGCTGACCAGCGAGGTCGCCGGCGACGCCGACGGTCTGCTGTTCCCCAACATCGAGAGCGGCAACGTGTTCTACAAGGCCTGCACCAAGTTTGCCGGTGCCGAACTGGCTTGTATGGTTGTCGGAGCCAAGGTGCCCTGCGTGCTGACCAGTCGCGGCGACAGCATCCAGTCGAAACTCTACAGCATCGCTCTTGCTGCCCTGAACACAAAGTAATCAATTGGCAATAAATGATTTCCGAAGGTTGAAGACAGGATGAGCCGCAATGACTACACTGCCTTCAACCTTCTTTTTTAATGTATAGACAACGCTATGGACCAATTTTTTGAAGGACTGAAAAACATCGCTATCACGGTGTGCGACGCCGATGCCAACATCCTTGATATGAACCAGCACAGTGCCGACGTCAACAGCCACGGGCACAAGATTATAGGCAACAACCTGATGGATTGCCACCCCGAGCCGGCCAAGACGAAGCTGAAGGGCCTGCTGGCCGAGCAGAAGCTGAACGCCTACACCATCGAGAAGACCCTTGCCGACGGCAGCAAGGTGAAGAAACTGATCTATCAAACGCCTTGGTATGAGGCTGATGGGTCGTTCGGCGGTCTGGTCGAATATTCGATCGAAATACCGTTCGAGATGCCGCACTATGTCCGTCAACCAAAAGTTCAATAAGCATTTTTAAATACAAAATCCTCAAAATCCTTCTACCGCACGTATGAAACGCCTATCGGTACTAATTCTTCTTACAGCATTTTTATCCCTTAACACAGCTTTGGCCCAAAAGGGCAAAATCAGCGGAAAAGTCATTGACCGCAAAAGTTCAGAATCAGTCGAATACGCTTCGGTGGTGCTGCTCAACCCCAAGGACAGCACGATGGTGAAGGGCATCGGTGCCGTGACGGCGGCCAATGGCTCGTTTGCGCTGTCGGCCCCTTACGGCACCTACCTGGTGCGTGTCACCTTTATGGGCTATGCTCCCTATATCCACGACGGCAAGGTCACCATTTCGGCGCAGCACCCGAATGTCAACCTGGGCAAGATTTCAATCGCTCCCAGTTCGGCCGCCCTCGACGCGGTTGTGGTCACCGCCGAGCGCACGATGGTCGAGTACCAGCTCGACAAGCGCGTGGTCAATGTCGACAAAAACCTGGTTGCCAGTGGTGGAACGGCCACCGACGTGCTGCAGAATGTGCCCAGCGTTTCGATCGACAACGATGGAAACGTCAGCCTGCGCGGTTCGAGCAACGTCAAGGTGCTTATTAACGGTCGTCCGTACGAGCTGGTTGCCAACGATTTGGAGAGCCTGCTCGAACAAACCCCGGCCAGCAGCGTCGAGAGCGTGGAGGTCATCACCAACCCGTCGGCCAAGTACGACCCCGAGGGTATGTCGGGCATCATCAACATCAAGCTGAAAGACAAGGCTTCGGCTGCGATGGGCCTGAACGGTGCCGCGTCGCTAAACCTGGGCACCCCGCTGGCCTTCCTCGGCAGCAGCTATCCCGACGCGCTGCCGTCGGTGCTGCCCACGACGATGGCCACGCTGAGCCTGAACTACACTACGGAGAAGTACAACCTCTTTCTCTCGGCCGACGGCGGCGTGCGCAGCCGCGGACACGTCGGACACGCCTTCCGCGAACGCCTGCGCAACGACAGCGTCTGGTCGCGCGACACCATCGACCAGTACAGCCACAGCCGCAACTATATGGGCAGCATCAAGGTGGGTGGCGAGTATTTCTTCAACAACAAGAACAGCCTCCTGGCCAGCTATCAGCTGCGCGGCGGCGCCCGTCACCGCTGGAACGACATCTACGCCACCGACCTGCTGACGGCAGGCCTGCTGGACTATCGCCAGATCGACACCAACGACAACCGCAACATCAACCACAGTTTCAATCTGCACTATACCAAGAAGTTCGACGAGAAAGACCGCGAACTTACGGCCGACGCCACCTTCAGCACGCGCCAGATGCACGGCGAGGGCTGGCAGCAGCAGCTCTACAGCCCCTTGGCTGGCGACAGCACGGCGGTGTGGAAAAACTACTATCTGCGCGAGTCGACTTCAGAAAACCATCACAATGCGCTGAACCTCAAGTTTAACTACCTGCATCCTTTCGCCAACGGATGGAAGCTGGAGACGGGCTATGAGGGGCGTATGGACTGGCCCGACCAGGATGCCGTCTACTACCGCACGGAGTACGACGCTACGCACAACCTGGCGAAGAATTTCGACTCGCTGTCGTCGACGCATTTCAACTACACGCAGCAGGTCCACGCCATCTATGCCACCTACGGCGGCAAGCTGGGCGAGAAGCTTTCGCTGCAGGCCGGTCTGCGCGGCGAGTATGCCCTCACCAAGGGCCACGACCTGAACCACGCCTCGACGCCCGAGGTCAACAAAGAGTATTGGAAACTATATCCGACTCTGCATTTGTCGTACGAAATCAGCAAGATGCAGAGCGCGCAGTTCAGCTACAGCCGTCGCGTGCACCGTCCGCATATGTGGGATATGAACCCCTATATGAACGTCCGCGAAGGACAGGAGCTGAGCTTCGGCAACCCCAACCTGGACCCGGAGTTCACCAATGCCTTCGAGTTGTCGTACAACCTTGGTTTCGATAAGGTTAACCTCTATACGTCGGCCTATTTCCGCCAGACGAACAATATGATTACCTGGTACGGTTTTGTGTGGGACTCGGCCAGTGCGGCCCACTATTCGTGGTGGGAACCCTACAACAGCGACTACGACGGCTACTGGGCCTCGGCACCGCAGAACCTTAACCGCGGCCTCAACTATGGTCTGGAATTCATCGTCGACTGGCAGGTGACGAAGTGGTGGAAGCTGAATGTCAGCATCAATGCCTACAAGAACAAAATTGAAGGCACCGAGCTGCTCGACAACAAAAGCACCGACGCATTCCAGGCCAGCGGCAAATTCAATTCGTTTATGACTCTGCCCAAGGACTGGACCATCCAGTTCAGCGGCCAGTACTGGGCTCCGTGGCTTGACCTGCAGACCAAGATGTATGGCAACTACTGGTTCGACCTGGCTGTCAAGAAGGATGTGCTGCAGAAGCGTGGAACGGTCAACCTGCGCGTCGGCGACCTGCTCTGCACCGGCGGATGGGGCCACGAAACGTTCACCGCGCAGCTGAACCGCATCACACGCTCCAAGCGCCTGTCGCCCACGGTTACAGTCGGTTTCACCTACAAGATCGGCAGTGGCCTGAAGCAGCAGCGACAGGAAATGCCGGTTATGGAAGATGAAGGCGAGGGCGAAGGTGGCGGCGGCTATTGATAACAGTGAAGGCTATGGACGATAGCGGATTGAAGATAGACAACGGACGCGTGTTCGACATTGTGCGCCGACGCTGGGTGGCATTGACGCCCGAGGAATGGGTGCGCCAGCAGACCATCAATATGCTGCACTATAGGCTCTGCTATCCGCTGGAACTGATGCAGGTCGAGGCGGCGATTGCGCTCAACGGCCTCACAAAGCGTTGCGACATAGTGGTCTACGACCGTTCGGTGCGCCCCTGGATGATTGTGGAATGCAAGAAAGAGTCGGTGCCTATTAATCAGAAAGTTGTCGACCAGGCGTGCCGCTACAACCTTGTGCTACAGGTGCCTTATCTGTTCCTTACCAATGGCAGGCAGCAGCTGTGCCTCGAAGTGGATGCCGCTGCCGGCACGCTTCGCCAGGTGCCGCTTCCCGACTTTGGTACTGTCAAGGAATGAAAATAGAATGGCCACTTAAGGGTGGCCATTTTTTTGTATTTGCTTGCTAGGAAAAGTCAACATCGGTCTGAAATGTTAAATAATGGTCCTGAAATGTATACTTTTGGGCTGGATGTTTCGTTATAATTATAATGAAAAATAGTTATGTTATGGAAAATGTCAAACAGTCGCAACGCATACAGACTTCGATAATAAACGGTGTTGAGAAACGCGTATTGGTGTGGCTTGCCGAACGTCAGCCGCACTGGGTCACATCGGATATGCTGACCTTGGTGGGGGTTGTGGGCGCCTTCCTTACGGGATTAGGCTTCTACCTGACGCACTACAACATCAACTGGCTGTGGCTCAGCTCGGCAGGACTTGTAGTCAACTGGTATGGCGACTCGCTCGACGGTACGCTGGCGCGTGTGCGCAACTGCCAGCGTCCGCTATACGGCTACTATATAGACCACACCGTCGACTGCATCAACGAGGCCTTTATGTTTATCGGTGCCGGCCTTTCGCCGCTGGTCGACCTCGATCTTGCGCTCTATGTCTTTGTCCTATACCTCTTTATGACTATCAATGTCAGCATCAACGCCCACCTGAAGAGCGAGTTCCGGCTGACGTATGCCAAGCTGGGACCTACCGAGTTCAGGCTTATTATTGTCATAGCCAACACGGTTCTGATTCTTTTCCCGCGTCTGGTCACCTACACGCTGACCCTGGGTGGCCGGGCCTACACGACGCTCGACCTTGTGGCCATCGCCATCATAGTAATGCTGGCGGTGATCTATCTGGCCACCATCATCGCCGATGCCCGCCACTATGCCGCTGTCGACCCCAAGAATAAAACAAAGGAATAAGCCTTTTTTGAAAAATGTATAGTCTAAATTATAAAGTCACTACCAGTACCTGCGACGCCGATGGCCGGCTGAAGCTCTTTGCAGCCTTGCAGATGATGCAGGATTGTTCTGAAATGTGGATAGTCAGTGAACCCACGGTGCAACGCTTTTTTGAAGAGCAGCACAGAGCGCAGCTGCTCGCCGCCCGTGGCGTGGAGATTGTCCGTGTGCCGCATTTCAAAGAGGACCTGACTGTCACCACTTCTGTCTACGATGTGATGCCAAAGTTCGGTTTCCGCAACACTTTCATCTACGACGCACAGGGACTTCCCTGCTATAAGTCGTGGAGTATGGGCGCCTTTATCGACCGCGAAACCGCTACCCTCAAAAGCATAGACCAGACTGTTATCGACTCGCTGACCATTGAGCCACGCCTCGAGATGGACTATCGCGAGCGCCGCATCATCCTGCCCAAAGATGGCGGTACCGCCTTCGAACCGGTCCGCGTAATGCGGGCCGACATCGACTATAACCGTCATATGAACAATCCCAACTACATACGCATAGCAATGGAACTGTTGCCCGAGGGGCTCAGCATCAGGGCTCTGCGCTGCGAGTTCCGCATCGCCGCCAAACTGGGCGACCTGCTTACTCCTGTTGTCTACCGCGTTCCCGACGGCTTCATCGTTGCCCTTGTCCTTCCTCAGGGACCAAGTGCAACCGTTCATTTTATCAATTAAGGGCTGCTCTAAAATTCACCTCAATTCAGGTGATGCTCGCTTTTTGTTTCCGTTGTCATTCTCGTAATATATGTGCTTTTTCAACTCTTCTCCCCACAAGCGTCATCGTCCTCTCGTAAGGCTGCTAATGGCCTTGGTAAGACCTTTCACAAAACTGAAGATAGTAGGCAAGGAGAATTTGAAATCTACAAAAGGCCAGCCGGTTGTATATGTCTGCAACCACGGGTTCATCTACGGTCCCATCGCAGCCATAATGAATTTGCCCGGCACCTTCCGCCCTTGGATTGACAGCCGAATGCTGAACCCCAAACAATGTGGCGAAGTGATTGGCACTACATTCCACAAATTCCTGCGCCGCTTCAACCATCGGAGGCGTGAGTGGGTGCTGCACAAAACCACCGATACGGTGATCAAGATACTCAACGATTTCAATCCTATCCCTGTTATCAAAGGCGGGTCGCGCCAGGTGATGGAGACACTGAAGCAGAGTCTCAACGCCCTTATCGATGGTAGCAATCTGCTGATTTTTCCCGAACATCCTCGGACAGCCTTTGACGGGAACCTTGTCCGCGAGCACGACGAAGCAAGTACGTTGCGCTCATTCTACAGCGGATTTGCGCACATAGGACAGATGTATTTCGAGCACACCAAACAAAATCTGCTCTTTGTCCCAATATATATCAACCGCAAGCGGCATACTATGTGCATCAATCCTCCTGTAGCCTACGAAGCCAGTGGCGATACCCGCCGCGACCGCCAACGGCTGTCCGACCGTCTTTATGCGGCAATCAGTACGATGAAAAACGACTGAAATGGCCATATCTTGCGGGGAGTCGACTGGTGCCTCTGATGTTTTGCCGCTATTACCGTCGGGTGTAAATACTGCCGTCCTCGAGGCGGCGCACACGTGTGGAGTCGTAGCTTGCGTTGACAAAGCTTCGCCTTTCGTCGAGCACTTCGGTGGCTATGTCGGCGACGTCGATTATGGTGTGGAAAAGGTCGTCGATCATATACGGCGTATGCGTCTGCTGCGCGAGGAGGGGATTGCGGCTTTGCAGATACTCCTTTTGTGAGTGAGAGAACCACATAATGAACGGTATTTCGACATTGGCGTTGGGAATGTGGTCGGAATAGTCGTGTCCCGAATAGTCACCCTCGTCGTAGACATTCTCGCCGTGGTCGGAGAGGTAGATGGCCGTCAGGCGCACTGCGCGGTGCGTCGCTGCGTAGGCGTCGAGCATTGTGAGTATGCTGTCGACGATGAAGTCGTTGTACAGCACGGCGTTGTCGTAGGTGTTGATGGTGCGAGTACGCTTGTCGCCCCGGTCTTCGTATTGCGCAAATGGGGTGGGGTAGCGCTTGTTGTACTGCGTGTGGCATCCCATCAGGTGCAGGAATACGACCTTGTTCTTGGCATTGTCGTCAAGCGCTGAGTGCAGTGGGTCGAACAGGCGCTGGTCTAGAGATACGGTCATCGTGCTCTCTTTCGACGAATTGGCGGTGATGTTGACAAAGGTCAGGGCATCGGCATTTTGTGCCAGATTGGTCACGCCGTTGTCCCACAGGCCGATAGGAGATTGGTTAGATAGCCAGAAGCTTTTGTATGGCGACGAATGGAGTATGTCGAAGATGTGTATGCAACTGTCGAGCGGTCGGGCGTTGTCGGTATTGTTTTCCGTCAGGAAATTCATCACCGAACGCAGGGTGTTGGAGTTGGCGCTGATTACGTTGTCGAAGACCAGGATGTCGTTCCTCTTTGCGAGGCGTGGCGAGGTTTGGCGGTGGTAGCCATAAAGCGAAAGATGGTTGCGGTTGCACGATTCTCCGATTATTACGACGACAAGGGTTGAGTCGTTGGTTGTCAGTCGGGTGTCGATGTCGTACAGCTTGCGGCTCTTAAGGCTTTTGTATTCCTTTGATTCTTCGAAGAACGAGACGACAGCGCGTTCCACGTCGGGCACGGCAAGGCGCAGGAAACGCTGGTGAATGATGTTGTCGGCAAAAAATACAGCAACGACAAGCCAAAGCACCGACCAGACCGCTATTTCGCCTTTCTTTTGGAACGAGAATTGCGGAATGTGTCTCAATGTCTGGATAAACAGGACGATATAAGGGATGTAGAGTAGTAGCAGTGGTGTCGTCTTGATGGCCATAAACTCCGATGCCTCGCTCCAGTTGGTGTTGAGGAATACGAAGATGGACGAAGCATTGAGCGGGCATTTCAACACGGTCCAGTGGAAGAGGTTGACAAAACCGTCGGCAAACAGCAAACTTGCGGCTGTGACATAGAGCCACCGCTTGCGCATCAGTACGTAGGGCATCAGCAACACCGCTGTCCACATCAGCAGCAAGAGTATGCTCCTTGCTGCAAATGCGTTGCTGTTGAGTGCCAGACCTACAGCCGGAGTGTAAATCACCAGGGCGATTAGCCAGAGGATGCCCAGTGGATTATGGTTTTTGTCGGCCATCGTGTTTTGTTGTTTGTTTGTGGGGACGCGTTTGTCAGTTTTCTACGTGTTTGCCGGCTTTTTGCCAGGCGATGATGCCTCCATCGAGGTTGTAGACTGTGCAGCCCTTTGCGGCGAGTTGCTCGGCGGCCATAAGGCTGCGCTTGCCACTGCGGCAGTAGACGGCCACTTTGCCTTTGGCATCTTGGATGCGGCTGCTGAAGTCGGCGGCTTTTACATCAATGTTTTCAGCTTCGGCGATATGTCCTTCGGCGTATTCCTTGGGTGTCCGAACGTCGATAAGGCGAACGTTCTTTTTGCCTATTGTTTTGGCAAATTCTTCCACTCCGATGGTTGTCACCGACCTCGTCGGGGCCTGTTCAGCATTCCTGTTGCTTCCGCAGCAAACTAACATCGCTGCAAACAAGGTTATTGCAAATATATGTTTCATATTTGTTTCGATTTGAAAGTTGCAAAATTACACATTTTCTCTTGAATGAGAAAATAATTTTTTGCACCGTACACTCGGATATTCCAAAACTACCTAAGGACGATTTGTTTAAAAAAAGCGACAGCCACCCGGAACTGGGCGGCTGTCGCTGGTGTTTGTTTATGCTTGTTTGTGGCTACTTTATGACGACTTTCCTGACCGCAGCGTCCGACTGTGTGCTGATGCGGACGAAATAGACGCCTTTTGGGAAAGCTCCGAGTTCAATCTGTCGGCCACAGTCGCCATCGCAGACAAAGCTGATGTCGCGCGTCGTGCGGCCGTTAAGGTCGGTCATCAGCAAGTGCACTTCGCCGTGAGCGCCAGTCAGCGACACCGTTATGTGGTCGGTGGCAGGGTTGGGGTAGACCCCGAAATCCATCGTTGTGCCCGTCTGGGCTATACCAGCAGGCCGTATGTTGATTGCTTGGCTCCAGTTGCTGTTTACACCTGCTGCACAATGTGCGCGGATGAATATGTCATAGCTTGCGTCCAAAGGTATGCTGTCGATGTGGTATTCTGTTGCCGTGATGCCGGTCACGGTCGTGCCCATTCCGACGTTGAAGTGCTCGGGACCATACTGCAACTCGTAGCTTTCGGCATCGCCTTCCCAACGCAGGTTGACTTCGGTGTATCCGCTGTGACTTATCGCCTCGTAAGTGATGTTTGTCACGGGGTTGCACATTTGCGTGTGGAAGTTTATGGTCGGGCTCCACTGGCCAGGCGCGCCATAGCAGACGGAACGGATCTTGGCGCTATAGTTTACATCCTGTGCCAGTCCTTCGACTGTGAAGGGATGCTCGGTAATGGTGTAGGTCTGATTGAATGCGGTATTGAAGACGTTGATTTCCCATACGCTGGCTTCGCCGTCGGCATTCCAGTCGAATGTGGCGCTGCGGTAACTTGCGTCGTTCACTACAAAGCCTTCAGGAGCGGGACAGCCGACCGTAGCGGTACGGACATTGCGAACCACCCATTCCGACTGCAGGCCGTTGCTGCAACGGTTGCGGAAACCGATGGTGTACTGCGTGTTTGGCGTCAGCCCGTCGAATGTGTATTCGTCAACGTTGCCAACCACGGTGCCGTTGAGTCCGTCGCTCCAGGCGCCGTCGGTGATGCGGACTTCAAGATTGCTCACACCACTGAGCTGGGCGGTGATGCTCACTGGGCCTTCGTCAATGTTGACGATGGTTGGCGTTTGGCAGTCGGCAGTGGGCACGACGCTGATTTTGAGACTGTCGATGTAGGCATTGTAGCGGAACACCGACAGGTAGTCGATGGCCACATAGTGTGCCGTGGGTGGAAAATCGTTTTCGTAGAGCAACCACGGTGTGCCTGCGGTGACGATGGTGTCGGTCCATACGAAGTCCTGTGGCGAGTTGCCTGTGGTGGAGTAGCCCACACGCATCGTCTCGTTGCCGAACATCATATCGCTGTAGCGGAAACGCAGGCGTATGCTGTCGTTGGCGCTGAAGGCCGGCGAGATAAGTGTCTGGCGATAGTTGGACGAGCTGTGGTAGGAGCTGAAGCTGAAGCTGCGTGTGCCAGACCAGGCTGCCGACTGGTCGTGCTGCATCAGGTTGGTGGGATTGGGGTCGGCATAGACTATAGTGAAGCAGTTGGCAGGTGCCGTGGGGCTTTCGAAGTCCTCTTCGATCGGGGTCGACGGGGTGATGGTCACCGGAACGCAGGTCGTGGTGAACAGCGCGACGGTGCTCATCTCCGACACGTCGCCGCCGCTGCAGACGCCCTGCACTTTGACTTCGTAGGTCGAGCTTTCGGTTAGACCCGTGATGGTGATGCTGTTGCTGGGCGATGTCAGCGCATTCCACGAACCTACGCCCTGTTCGCGATAGAAGACGTTGTAGCTCAGTGCGCTGCCGGTCCAGCTGACCTGTGCGCTGTTGGCGTTTACGGCCGAAACCGTCACATTGCGTGGACGCATACAGGAGGGTAGGGGTGCGCAGCCGGTGAAGAGCTCATAGCCCGCGGCCACATCGTAGAAGTCGGTGACGAACAGGAACGTCATCGGTCCCAGTTCGGAGATTATCAGCGTGTCTATAGTCATCGGGCCACCAGTGTAGGTGCAGCTGAACAGCGGCGTGCCGCCTGTGGTGTCGCCTTCATAGATGTAGAGGGCGTCGTTGCTCCATTGCGACAGGTCGATGGTGCCGCCACGGAAGGTCACGGTGTTGCCTTGTCCCGAGGGATAGACAACCAGCTTCGAAACGCTGCTGGAACTATAAATGCCGGCAGGGCCGCCGTCGTCGTATATGGCCAGGCCGCATCCCGCAACGGTGGTGTCGGCGTTGGTGCACATAATGATGGTCCCTGCGGCAAAATCGATCGAGCGCCACGTGCTCTGCTCGTCGGGGCAGACGGCGCTGACATAGAAGCTGTATTTGGCTCCCGACACAAGCTGCGGCAGGGTGTAGAAGGTGTCGGCGATGGTTGCAGTGTTGGCGGCAAGCGGAAGCGGCGTTCCTATAGTGTCCCAGGCAATCTGGAACTGTGCGGCCTGTGCGGGGTTGTTCCAGCTGACAGTCACGGCCGACGCGTCGCTGATATTGCTGATGGCGAACTCCGTCACCGCCGGACAGCTGGAGATGGGCGATACGGTGATGTCGTCGATGATGGCGCTGACGCCGTAGAGGGTGTTGTAGGGGGCCAGGAACGAGAGGGCAATGCGGCCGCCGTCGCCGTCATAGTCGGCAAAGCTGTAGTTGAACCAGCGGTAGTCGTCCATCGACTGGTTGGCCACCGTCAGGGTGTCGAGCCAACTGATGTTCTCGCCGTTATTGTCGGCCACGCCAATCAGGATTCCGTTGCCGAGGCTGGCATCGTCCAGGCGGGCGCGGAAGTTGATTTCGAGGGTGTAGAGGTCTGCTGCTAGCGGAGGCAGGACGGCAGCGCGTGTCGAGGGCGAATGGGTGGCATACTGTGCGTTGAAGCTGATGCCGCCATAGAGGTGGTTCACGCGCTCGGGGTCGTAGGTCCAGCAGGGGGGCATAACGCGCTCGGCATACGAGTCGAAATCTTCGCTGTAGGGCGTCGCCAGCGGGCCGCAGTTGGTTGTCTGGCTGACGTAGTTCCATAGCGTGTCGTCGTCGCAGATGGTGCCGACGCGGATGCTGTAGCTGGTTGCCGGATTGAGGCCTGTGATGGTGCAGGTGGTGTCGTAGAGGGGACCGTCGGCAGTCAGGTAAGCGGTGGCGTAGACCGAACGGTACTGAACCACAAAGGGATTGTCGTCGCCTTCGGCCACCCAAGTGACGCTGATACTGGTCGAGTCGGCGTCGGTGCGGCAGATGAATGGAGGCAGGCAGCCCGAAACGGTGCAGTTGGTGATGAAACGCACGTCGGCGGCACCGTATGACGAGCCGGTGAAATAGGACGACGGGGCGGCGGGGTCGATGGCTCCGAAGTTGTTCCACTGGAAGGTCTGGATGGCGCCGGTGGAGTGGTAGCGCCAGCTGATGGGGTTAAGATAGAACACGCCCGAATGGTTGTGGGTCGCTATGACCAGATTCTGGTTGGTGTCGTACACAAACGGTGTTGCGAAGGGTATGATGTGCCATCCGGCAGCTGATGTCGGCACGGTGTAGGACGATGCCATCAGCGTGAGGTTGCTGAGGGGAACATAAGCGTTGGCACTCAGCGCGGCAAGGCTGGTGTTGCCGACGTAGAGGTCGAAGGTCAGCGCCTGCGCAACGTCGCTTCCGGTGCGGAAGGCGACGCCATAGATGGTGTCGACTGCCGGCATCTCGGCGCGAGTATAGATGCTTTGGGTGTAGGAGTGGGTCATCGAGGTGCCAACCAGGTATTCCGAACCGCTATAGTTGTTCTGGTCTTCGACCGAACTGCACGATTCGGTCATAAAGTCAATCCATATGGCATTGGCAGTGTCGACGTCGTCGCCAATCTGGCAGGTGTTGCGAATGTAGACCCTGTAGGCGTGGCCGGGTAGCAGGCCGGTGAAGTAGGCGTTGTCCGTTGTGGTGTAGGTACTTTGCAGCATCTGCGTCAGGTCGGTCAGATCGTAGAGTATCGCCTGTGCCCCTACCGACGGGAAGCCGTAGTAGGTATCGTAGTGCCACGTGAGGGCTGCTGACGTGTGGCTGACATTGTAGAGCTGAACGTCGGAGACCGTGGCGCACGACAGGCCTGTGGTGAAGGGCTGCACGGCTTTGTAGTCGGCATAGACGCTGTCGCATTCGGTGCGCACCCAGGCGTAGTAGGTGGTGCTTTGCAGCAGTCCGTCGACGATGCAGAAGGTGTCCTGCACGGTGGTGAAATAGGTCGAGGTCTGGGGGTTGTTGTCGGTGCTGATGTAGATGGCGTAGCCTGTGGCGTTGTCGCAGGCGTTGTTCCACGAAATCAGGGCAGCATTCGAGCCCACCGAGTCAACAAAAGTCAGCAGCGGACGGTCGCAGCCGTTGTAGTGGGTGATGGAGATGTCGTCGACGGCGGCGTTGCCCCACATCAGGTCGTCGCCATAGAAGCGGAAGGCCACATAGTATTGCTGGTCAGCGGACAGCGACGAGGTGTTGAACTCATATTCGTGCCAGTTGTTGTCCATCGTGTCGACGTTGACCAAAGGAATGAAGGTCGAGGTGTCGCTGAGGTTGCTCATCACGCCGGCCTGCAGCCACGAATTGATAAGGCTGTAGTCGCCGATGACCAGTCCGTTTTCGATGAAACCCTGGAAGTTGACGGCAATCTCGTTGCCGGGCAGTGGCACCAGCGGGGTGGCCACGATGTTGTAGCCGTGGGTGGCGCCAAACAGGAGGGCCAACGAGTCGGAATAGGCCATCTCGTCGTATACCCTTGGCATATCGCCAAACATAGCTACGCCGTTCCAGCAATGGGGTATGTCGTCGGGCTCCTCGCTGTCGAAGTTGTTGAAGTAGGGGATGGCTATCGGTTCGCAGGCGGTACGGAAACTGATATGGGCGGCATCCGATGTGTCGCCTTGGCCGCACAGCGCACGGATGCTGACGACGTGGTGGCTCGATTGTGCCAGGTTGAAGAACGTGTGGTATGGGGTGTTGACCGTAATGGCGGCACCGCCGTCGAGCGACACGAGCCAGCTGCTTTCGCTCCCCATCGGGGTCCACGACACCAAGGCCGACGTGCTGTCGGCTGTGGCGCTAAGGTTCTGGGGCTTCACACAACTGGGGCAGGTGGGCCAGATGGTGGCTATCGTCTGGCCATTGTGCAGGTCGGCACCGAAAATGCCAGAAACGACGACCGTTCCGTCGCCGTTGGCGATGCTGAAATAGGCTTCGTTGTCCAGCTGGCCGCTTTGCCATTCGAAACGCACCGAATCGCCGCTGCAGATATTGATTTCCACCTCGCCATAGCTGCCCGAGGTCAGTGTGGCTGTTCCGCGAAGCGTCGTTCCTTGCCACACCTTGATGGCAGCGCCGTTCCAGCCGTCGCCATACACGTCGCCGCAGGCTATCGTTACGGCGCATTGTGTCGCTCCGTCGGGACACTGGGCGCAAGTGTTTTTGGGCTGTCCTATGAAGAATGACAGCAGCATAGCGAGAAGAAAGAATTTGGTTTTCATAGCTTTGAAAGTTTTTGGGAGTTCAGTAATGATATTTTTTTGACTTCTATATTTCGTTTTAATTCGTGTTTTGCTTGCAAAACGGTATTCGTTTTCAATTCGCGCGCCGAACAAATTCGTTCCAATCGTGTAATTCGGTGAGGTGTGATTCGTCGAGGTTATTGCAGGCGTATCAGGGTTGAGCCAGTGGTGAACTTGTTGTCGGTTATCAGCTGCACGGCATAGACGCCGTTGGGTAGCCGGCCGAGGTCGATGTCGGCGCGTCCGCTTTGATTCATCACTTGGCGCCCGTCGATGGTGTAGATATTGAAAATCATTCGTTTTGGGTGCTGGTTGCCGAAGTCGGCATAGAGGTGGCGGTTTTCGACGCGGAAGGTCACGCCCTTGGGCTGTTCGCTGCTCAGTTCGGGTATGGCGACGGGCAGGTTCAGTACTTCGAGCAGGCCGCGGTAGGCATCGATCTGGCCGTGTCCGTATGTGTTGTTGGGATACTGCATACTAGCGTCGGGGTGCGACGAGGTGCGGCTGATGACGTCCAGTGCCTGCTGCGGTGTCAGGTCAGGCTTGGCCTGCAGCCATAGGGCTATAACGCCGGCCACGACGGGCGACGACATCGAGGTGCCCGATTCGGCCAGGTAGTAGTAGTCCTTGCCGTTGTAGGAGGTCTGGTAGGTGATGCTCTTCTTGATGCCGTTGAAGTTCTCATAGAAGCTGCAGTAGGGGGCGATGATGTTGAATCCCGGTGCCACCACGTCGGGCTTGATGCGGCCGTCGAAGGTGGGCCCGCAGGACGAGAATTTGGCCAGATGGCCCGGCTGGTCGGGCTCGAACATCACGAAGTCGTAGTTGGTTTCGCCGTCGATGCTGGTGATGGTCGACTTGTAGCCCGTTGCGCCAACGGCGATGATACCGGGCAGGCAAGCGGGCCACGAGACGGAGTAGCCCGGCAGGGCATAGGCGTATTGCGGCACGTTCTCGAGGTTGGCGAAGGGGCTGAAACTGATGTCGCTATACATCCACGCCGCATTGTTGCCCGATAGCAGTACTGTGGCGCCGCACAGATAGAGGTATGCAATGTTGGGCAGCGTCGCGGCGATGTGGTAGACCGTGCCGCGCGGGTCGTTGTAGGGGCTCAGGGTGACATCCATCGTCACTTCGCCCATACTGACGGTGGTGGTGAAATGGCTGCCGTTCTGCGTGTCGATGCTGTCGGTGTTGAAGGTGATTGTACCTTCGATGCCGCCACCCGATAGTGCCATTCCGAAGAAGTCGAAACGCACCGTCTGGTTGCCGGCGGTCACCAGGTCGATGTCGATGCTGCCACCGCTGTACAGGCCGTTGACGATGCCTGTGCCGGCCTGCTGCACGTCGGCAGCTTTCTCCAGATAGCAGGCGCGCGTGCCGTCGTTGCCGGCTCCGGCCACGATGATGCGGCCCGGACCCACCAGTGCCTGCAGCGCCTCGCCCTCAAGTTGGCGCTGGCGCACCAGGGTGATGCTCTCGCAGCTGCTGAAGTTGATGACGCACGGCTTGCCGTCGGCCTCGGCGCGGTCGAATATGTATTTGAAACCCAGCACTGCCGTGGCCGAAGTGTGCTCGTCGGGATTCTCAAACTGGTTGCGGTCGCTGTTGAAGTCGGCCAGGTAGATGTCGGCTCCGGGGGCCATACCTGCATAGCGTCCATCGACGGGCGAGGCGGCCATAATGCCGGTCACGTGCGTGCCGTGCACACCGTTGTAAGTGTAGAGCGAATGCTGCAGGGCTTCGATTTCAGAGGGTGACTCCAGCGCGTGGCCCATCGTGCCGTCGGTGTTTGGCCAGTGGAAATCATAGTAGTACTTGATGCGCAGGTTGCCATTGGCGTCGCGGAAGGCGGGATGCGTGAAGTCGTAATAGCTGTCGAACACGCCGGCAGCCACCCCGGCGCCGGTGTAGGCCTGCGGCAAGCCCGTGCCGCTGTATACGCCGTTGGCGTTCACTTGGCCGGGCGTCACGTCCATTGCCGGACGCGGCATTCGCTCGGCCTCAAGTCGTTGCAGCGTGTCGTTGTTAGAAAGTGCAGGTACCGCTTCCAACGGAACATTTATGATATATATTCTTCCGATGCTGTCAATCAGGCGACAACCGTAGCGGCCAAAGAACTTGGCGGCGTCGCAACGCACCTGCAGCGTCGCCAGCGCGTCGACCGACCTGACACCACCTTTGGTATTGCTGGATGCCGTGCTGTTCGACATCTTTGCAAGATGGGCCGATACCTTGGCGCTGTTTATCCGCGCGGTTGCGCTTGCTGCGGTTTGTGTCCCGTCGCCGTTGTTTTGGGCAAAGGCTGCCGTACAAAGCAACGTAGCCATAATTATTGTGAGATAGGCTTTTTTGAACATATTATCTTGTGTTTTAATTATTTTATGTTTACAAAATCTTGCGGCACCACATTTTGCCGCAACTCTCTTTAATATAAAACGTAACTCAAACGAAAAAAACTACAGCATATTTTAAAATTATGTAATTTTTTCTCAGTTACTTAAGTGTAAAACTCGTTTTTCTGAAACCGTGATTGCCCTTGTTGCGCGCTTGTCTATAAATCATCAGCACTTCGGCGTCGCTGTTCCCATTTTTTCTTTGCAAATTAAAAGCAGTTATACCGAATGTTGGAATTAATTTGTAACTTTGCACGCAATATTGGCTATCATTATTTATGAAAAATAGAC
The DNA here is from genome assembly GCA_017429685.1 of Bacteroidales bacterium. GTDB lineage: Bacteria > Bacteroidota > Bacteroidia > Bacteroidales > P3 > Colimorpha. The sequence continues at coordinate 29,986 of JAFROL010000014.1, forward strand.
TTATAATATTGGTTTTGATAATATTGTCGATATTGACCGGTTGCAACCGCACTCCCCAAACGGGCTTCGATTGGGATAACCAGGGCAAGATAGAATACATTGTAGACTATTCGGTTAGCTTCAGCGGCGACCACGACAGTACTATGCAGCTGTCAGCAACGAGCAACTATGGCGCGGCGAAGATTGTCAGCGTGCCCTCCGGGAATCTGCTGGATGCCGACGACCGACCCGTAAGGAACACCTTCATCATCCTCGAAGACACCGTGCCTATTGGCAAAAGTATCACTCTGCACCGAGGCGACCTGTCCTATACTGGCGGAAAACCGGAGTTTATTCATTTTCAAGTCGTAGGCAGCGACGACCTCGTTGAGCTCCGCATCCTCGGTACTGACACATTAGCTCAATTGCACACTAACACAATCTCCACCATCCTCTATTCCATCCGCGACAGTATGTTCTACGACCCCTACGACGCCCAGTCCATCGCCATCCCCGGCGGCCATCGCTTCTCCGCCATCCTGCCTGTTATGACTGAAGAACAGTATCCCAAGACATCAGAGAACCACAGCATTAAGATCGAATTCTTGATTACCGCCAATGACGCAAAGTAGTCTGCAACGCCAGCTGCATAAAGGCTTGGAATCCGCCCTCTATTGTTGGGAAAAATGCGCCGACAGTCAGTTAGTTTTACAATAAGATTTGTTTGATTAAAATATAATTCGTAATTTTGCAAACAAAAATAGTTAACAACTATCTAATGGCAGACAGCATAACTATACAGAATAACAATATTATGCCGTTGGTTGACGACTTGCGGCAGATAATCAACCAAGCGCGCAACCGCGTGGCCGTCAATGTCAATGCCGAACTCACACTGATGTATTGGCATATCGGCGAGCGCATTAACCGAGAAGTACTTGGCAACGAGCGCGCAGAATACGGGAAACAAATTGTTGCGACAGTGTCGCAACAATTGCAGTTGGAATTTGGCGGTAAGGGATTTGAGCCCCGAACTATCCACAGAATGATGCAATTCGCCTCGATGTTTCCTGATATAAAAATTGTGACACCGCTGGTGACACAATTGTCGTGGTCTCATTTCCTGATGGTTATGCCCATTAAGGATCCACTGGCACGTGAATTCTATCTGACTATGGCAGCCGCCGAGCATTGGAGCAAGCGCACCCTTGAAGCCAAGATTGACGGTATGCTCTACGAGCGTACTGCCATTGCGACGAAACCAGACGAACTGATCAAACAGGAGCTGTCGGAACTGCGGGAAAACAACGTTCTCACCCCGGACCTTGTCTTCAAAAGCCCTTATTTCTTAGAGTTCACAGGGTTGAAAGGAATGTATAGTGAAAAGAGTCTTGAGGACAGCCTTGTGGCGCATCTGGAACAGTTTATACTGGAGTTGGGCAATGGCTTCACTTTCGTCGAGCGACAGAAGCGGATGATTATCGACGGCGAGGACTTCTATCTCGACCTTCTTTTCTACCATCGCAGGCTGCACCGGCTGATAGCCATCGATTTGAAGCTTGGCAAATTCAAGGCGCAGTACAAAGGCCAGATGGAGTTGTATCTGCGCTGGCTTGAAGCCCACGAGATGGAGCCCGGCGAGGAGCAGCCCCTCGGCCTGTTGCTCTGCACTGAAGGTGGCGACGAGCAGATAGAACTGCTGCAACTCGACAAATCCGGCATCAAAGTGGCGCAATATATGACAGAACTTCCCTCCAAAGAACTCCTGCAACGCCAGCTGCACAAAGGTCTGGAAGCCGCCCGCCAGCGTTGGGAGAATTGCCAGAACAGTTAATTGCGATGAAAGATTCGACCAGTTCTAATATAATTTTGTATCATAGCAATTTGAAAATGGAATCATTGCTGTCCACTAAAAATTTATACCGATAATTCTTAGTTGAACTATATCAACCATTTGTGATGACTTTTACAGTAAACGGATTTGAAATCGCCATTTTGATGCATGTTTGTTTTCAATTGCATAAATAATTGATTCAC
>JAFROL010000015.1 GCA_017429685.1 Bacteroidales bacterium
AAACGGATGTTCGGCCGCGAAGAGGTCTGGATGGCTGCAGCCGAATACCTTGACCGCCTTGCCGACCGATACACCACCGCCCCCGTGGCCGAAGCCCTTCGCACCCAGGAGTGGCAAAAGAAATACAATTGGATTTACGACATATGCTCATAAACAGAAAACACAGGAAGAAACAGAAACCGCCCTGCCACCGCTGGCGCGTGGAGGTGGGCAATGTGGTGGTGTGGACCCGGAATGTGCAATACGGCGAACGGTACCACAGGCAATGGGATTCGGAGGCATTGTTCTTCAAGGCTCTACGTCTTGGCGACGACAAGCCAGAACGCCAAGTGGAACTCCTCACCCAGGCCATAGCGCTCACTCCTCGCGATGCCGATTGCTACAACAATCGCGGCATCGCGCGTGATGCCCTGGGCGACGCCGAGGGAGCGCTGGCGGACTACGAGCAGGCCATCCGGCTCAATCCCAAGCGCGCCGAAGCCTGGAACAACCGCGGTTTCCTGCGCTACAAGCAGCAACGCTATGCCGAAGCCATTGCCGACTTCGACCGCGCCATAGAGCTTGACCCCGAATACGCCAACCCTCGCGTGAGCCGTGGCGCCGCTTACGGTATGCTGGGCCAGCACGACCGCGCTATGGAGGACTTCCAGCAGGCCATCGAGATTGCCCCCGATTTCCTGATGGCCTACGTCAACCGTGCCGCCTACAATATGAACCTCGGCCAGCTGGACGAAGCCCGCAAAGACCTGCTATGGGTGCTGGAACAGGAACCAGACGACCACACACGCGCCTATGTCGACCAGTACCTTCAAATGCTCGACCAACAACAAAAGTCGGAAGTATAATCTTTGCCAAGCCGTAAAACAAAAGGCAATAAAAGAGGTGGCTCCGCAATGGAGCCACCTTTTTTCGTTTTCGTCTTCATACGAAGTTACTTCACCTCGATGATGTTGCCGTGGTCTTTGACTATCTGGCGATAGAACCACTGCGGATATTCGGGCTGGTTGGGCATAGCGCAGCCGCCCCATTCGGTGCGTTTGAACTTGCCGTTCTCTTCCTTCTTGACGTTGCCGTCAATGTATTTGACGAGCAAGTACTGGTCCAGCTTGGTCCACTCGTCCATCATCTTCTTGGCCTGGCGGCCGCTGAAGTCATTGAGCAGGGTGATCACTTCGTTCTCGGTGGCGTTCTTGGCGCGGTTGTCGAACTTCTCGACATCGGTGATGAAGCCTTCCTCGAGGTCGGTCTGCACCTTCTGCAGGTCGACAATCATATCCTTGTAGCGGCTGTAGACGAAGTTGGTGACGCGGTTGAAGAGCCAGAAGGCAGAGGTGGGGCTGTAGGTCAGCATATCGCCGTTGCCCTCGCGGAAGCACAGCGGAATGTCGGTGATGCCGCAATACATCGGGCAGTAGACGGTGCTGTAGGTGTCGTCGACGCCAAACCAGATGATGCCGCCCACTTTGCGGGGCAGCCAGCTGCGGCACTGGGCCACGAAGCTAAAGCCGGTCTGCTGGGTCGAGGTGGCGCGCTCGTGGACGTATTCCTTGCCGTCGACCTTGAAGCCCATAGGACGCCAGCGGTAGGGGCAGGCGAAGGGGCCGGCACCCACATCCTGGGTCATATCCATAGCGGTGCCCTCGTAGTGGTCGCGCATCAGGTCCATAACCTCCTTGACGTCAACCTTATGGTCGGGCTTGATCCACAGGGGCATACGCTCGGCTGTGGCATCGCCCATAGCGTATTTCTCGTATTTGCTCATACTGGCGTTGACGCGGCGGAACATAGCGTAGACGCGAGCGTCACAACCGCGGATGCCGCTGAAAGTCAGCGGAGCGTAGGTGTCGGTGAAGCTGAAGTCGGCATCGGTGCCATTGTACCAGCCGCAGGCGCGTGCGAAGGTGATGACATCGTGGCTGTAGACGCATTCGACTTCGGGCTCAAACAGATAGTCAAGGTGCTTGCTGCTGATGGCGGTGTGCAGACCTTTGCCTTTGGCCTTGACGAACTTCTTGGACTCCTGGGGGAACTGGGTGATGCGGGCCTGGTTGGCGTGGCCGCAGACGTAGCCGTCGGGGATGCGGCGTGCAACCCACACAGCACCGTCGGTGTAGGTGTATTTCAGTTTCTTCGACAGGTCAGCCTTGGTCAGGCCGGGACGCTTGCCGATGAGTTCGAAGATCCACACCTCGTTGGGGTCGCAGATGCTGAAGCTCTCGCCCTCGCTGTGGTAGGGATAGTCGTTCAGGAAACCTGCCAGCACCTGGATGGCCTCGCGGGCGTTGCGGGCGCGCTGCAGGGTGAGGTAGATGAGCGAGCCGTAGTCGATGCCGCCCTCAATCTCGTTGGCCAGCTCCTGGCGGCCGCCGTAGGTGGTCTCGCCGATGGCCAGCTGGAACTCATTGATGTTGCCCACAACGCTGTAAGTCAGGGCGACTTGCGGAATCTTGATCAGGGGCTTGCCGCTGTCCCAGTCGACTACTTGGAACATCGTGCCAGCGGGGTAGGTGGCGACCTTGCGATAGTAGAGCTCACCATAGAGCACGTGGCTGTCGGCGGCGTAGGTGATCATCGTCGAGCCGTCCTTGGTGGCACCCTTGGTGAAGAGAAAATTGGTGCAGGCCTTTGTGTTGCCAATAGGCATCATAATGGCAGCCAACGTGAAAGCTGCTATAAGTCTGTTGATTTTCATAGGTTTTATTGTTTAAGATACTGTTTACTTGATGAATTTCTTGCCGGCATCCCAGGCGCCGCCAACCACGCCGCCCACGCTGCGGTAGGAGGGAATCGAGGCGTCGAAGACGATGGGCTGCAGCTTGTCGAGGTCGATGCGGCCGTCGGTGAGGATGGACGGGTCGGCAATGGTGTTGACCACTTCGCCGATGACGAAGCAGCCGTCGCCCTCGCGCTCGATGATTTCCACCACGCGGCACTCCATCGTCAGCGGATACTGGTCGATGATGGGGGCGTTAATGTTTTGGCTCTTGGTGACGGTGAAGCCGGTCTGGGCAATCTTGTCGGGGACGTCGTTGGCGCTGACGGTGCCGAAGTAGTCGCTCTCGGCCACATCGCGCTGGGTGGCGTAGCTGAGGGTGAACTCCTTGGTGGCACGCAGGTTGGTCGTCGTGCGGTGGGGCGACAGACGGAAGCAGACCTGGTTGTTGTCGCACTGGCCACCCCAGGCAGCCATCATCACGTCGGGATTGCCATTCTCGTCGTAGGTGCCTATCATCAGCGCCGGCTGGGGCGTGACGAAGATCTTGGCACCCATATTGGTGCGTTCGGCCACGGGTTTCATATCCAAGGCGGCGATTCCGTTTTGCGTGCTGTCGCTGGTTGCGGCTTCACCTTCCTTGTTGCAGCAGGCTGTGGCAAGCGCCATTGCTGCAAGTGCACAAATGAGAGAAATGCGTATTTTCTTCATAATTATTTCTTTTTCAAAACTATATTAAGTTCAATCTTGTCGCTTAGCGGCATCTCGACGATGGTCATTGTGGCATCGCCATCAAGAGTCATCTCGCTTTTGCTGATGTCCTCGATGTCCATATCCAAAACCACTTTAGCAGGTTCGTCGTCTGTTATGGTGAAGTTCATAACGAGGTCGTCATCGTCGACGATGGTATAGGTGCCGCTGATGGATTCGCCATCCTGAGTAATCGTCATCGTGTTGTCGTCTTTGAAAGTCCATACACTTCCAAGGAATTCGGGTTCGAAGTCCAAAACGCTGGCCGAGGTGGCAACGCACGAGGTCACCTCCCAGTCGCCAAGGATTTTCTTCCCGGTCTTGCCGCAGGAGGTGGTGAGGCACATCAACGCGACGGCAGCGATGACAGTAAAGAAAAATCTTACTTTTTTCATAATTGCTTTTGCCGGTTATCAACCATCGGCACATCGGCTTTGCGACAAGAGTGTCGTTATAAAAGTTTCTTTTTGAGGTTAAGGATCATATCGTCAGTCATCTTCTCGAGGTCGTACTGCGGACTCCAGCCCCACTCGTTGCGGGCGCAGCTATCGTCCATCTTGTTGGGCCAGCTGTCGGCAATGGCCTGCTTGATGGGTTCGGGCTCGTAGACCATCTCGAAGTTGGGATAGCGTTTCTTGATGGCGTTGTAGATGATTTCGGGATCGAAGCTCATCGAGGTGACATTGAACGAGTTGCGGTGGACCAGCTTGCTGGGGTCGGCCTCCATAATGTCGATCATAGCCTTTTGGGCGTCAGGCATATACATCATATCCATATAGGTGCCTTTCTTCAGCGGGCAAACGAATTTTTCGCCCTTGACGGCAGCGTAGTAGATTTCGACGGCGTAGTCCGTGGTGCCGCCGCCGGGCAGGGTCTGATAGCTGATCAGGCCGGGGAAACGCACGCTGCGGGTGTCGACGCCAAAACGGGTGAAATAATAGTCGCTCAGCAACTCGCCGGTCACCTTGGTGACGCCGTAGATGGTGTTGGGGCGCTGGATGGTATCCTGCGGCGTGTTGTCGTGCGGGGTCGAGGGACCGAAGGCGCCAATCGACGACGGCGTGAAGACGGCGCAGCCGAACAGGCGGGCCACCTCGAGGCAGTTGACCAACGAGCCGATGCCGACGTTCCAGCCCAGCATCGGGTTCAGCTCGGCCGTAGCGCTGAGGATGGCGGCCAGGTTATAGATAGTGTCGATATTGTACTGCTTCACGGCAGTGGCAATCTGCATAATCTGGGTCGAGTCGATGCGCTCCACGGGGCCGCGCTCGTAGGGGTCGCCCTTCAGCGGACGCAAGTCGCTGCACACCACGTTGTTGTCACCATAAATGTCTCTCAAATTACGTGTCAGCTCGGAACCAATCTGTCCGCCGGCACCGACGATAAGGATTTTTTTCATTGCAATTGATATTTTATTATTTTATTACTTCTTTAGTTAATATTTTTCTCAATAACGGACAAAGGCTCAAACCGTTACAACGGCCATAGCCTTCTTTTCCAAAAAACAAAGATACAAAACTTGGAAATACTGACAAAGAAAAGGCGGACAGAAATTTCGCAAATCGCGTAGATTGCTCGTTTCCTGCTCGCAAGCGAGCGAGATCTTGTGGATTTTCTTTTTTTTCGCCTGTTCGGCGTTCCGCCTCGCGAAATCTATAGATCTTATAGATTATAACGCTCGCAAAGCGAGCGAATTACTGGTAATTGTAATGTTGCCGGTTTTATTGTTAAAAAAAAAATTGCTGGTAATTGCTGTTCAATTGCTGGTAATTGCTGTTCAATTGCTGGTAATTGCTGTTAAACAAAAAAATTATTTATGTTAATTCCTGGTCAATTTCTGGTAATTCCTGTTAAAAAAAATGCTCGCTTCGCGAGCAAAACCCTATAAATCTAACAAATCAATTCCCGCCTGCGCAACTACGCGAGGCGGGAATCAACAAGATCTCTGCCCTTCAAGGCTTTTATTTTTCGTCGATATTGATAGCCGTAGCGCTTTCCTTCAAGTCGCGCACGCGGCCTTCAAGGCGTTTCAGGGCCGTGTAGGCCACAATGCGCTCAACGCCGTTGGCGAAGATGCCGATGCCCAGCAGGATGCCGAACAGGGTACCCACCTTGTCGGGATTGCACAGAGCCACAAAACCCAGCAACAGGCTGCACAGACCCAGCAGGGCCATCAGCCACCAGCGGTCGTAGCCCGAACGCTTGTAGTCGAACGACAACACCGACAGCGAGATGCCCTCGAACATCACCCAGATGGCGAAGACCACAATCAGTGTTTCGGCGGCCAGCAGACCGTTGGCCAGGAACATCAGACCCACAACAATCTGGAACACCGCCAGCAGCGTCGTCGAGCCGGCATTGGGCAGATAGCGCTGCGCACGCAGGCCAAACAGCAGGCCGAACACGCCCGTCAGCAGTATCAGCAGACCCACCAGCCAAGCCATCGTCACAAAGCTTTCGCCCGGATTCAGAATACATACCACGCCCAGCACAATCAGCAGCAGGGCACTAAGGAAAAGATAGACATTTACTCGTTTCATAAGCATAATTTTTTTTGTTTTACAACAACAACGTTGTTATACCGCAAATATTGCATCAAAGGCACTTCTATTTTTGGCAGAGGACCTGTCGGCGAAAAAATACGTTATTTCTACGCAACCGCTAAACGTATGATATCACTCACCAACAGAGGAAACCGATATGCTGCAAGAAGATAAATTTTAGCCGCGACATACTAACAGAAGTTGTTTTGCGTTATAAAAGTTCTAACTTTAATGGAATCCAGTGTTCCAGACCAGACAAAGATTTCATCTTATTTATCGTAAAACATCAAAAAAACCTTCTATGCATAACTTCCAAAACGTCAAAAAAGACCTTATATATGTCGGTGCCAGCGACCGCCGCCTGGCCCTTTTCGAAAACGTATACCCCATTCCACGCGGAGTAAGCTACAACAGCTACCTGCTGACCGACGACATCACCGTGCTCTTCGACACCTGCGACGCTTCGGTGTCGGGCCAGTTCTTCGAAAATGTCGAAGCAGCCCTCAACGGGCGCAAACTGGACTACGTGGTGGTGCACCATATGGAACCCGACCACGCCGCAACGCTGCAGGACCTGCTGCTGCGTCATCCCGAAGCAACGGTGGTCACTACCGCCAAGGCCGCTCAGATGATTGAACAATTCTTCGGAACAAAACCAGAAAAACTGATGGCCGTCAAAGAAGGCGACAAACTCTCCACCGCTAACCACCAGCTGCAATTCGTTATGGCTCCGATGGTGCATTGGCCCGAAGTGATGATGACCTACGACAGCACCGACAGGATTCTCTTCTCTGCCGACGCCTTCGGCACCTTCGGCGCTTTGAGCGGCAACATCTTCGCCGACCAAATGGACTTCGAGCACGAATGGCTCAGCGATGCCCGTCGCTACTACATCAACATCGTGGGCAAATACGGCGTCCAGGTGCAGAACGTACTGAAGAAAGCCGCCACGCTCGACATCCAGATGATATGTCCGCTGCACGGACCCGTATGGCGCGAGAATCTCGGATGGTTCATCGGCAAACACGACATTTGGAGCAAATACGAGCCCGAAGAGAACGCCGTAGTCATCATCTACGGCAGCATCTACGGCCATACCGAAGCCGCCGCACTGCGCCTGGGTACCCTGCTCAGCGAACGCGGAATAAACGGCATCAAAGCCTACGATGCCAGCCACACCCACGTCAGCAAACTCGTCGCCGAGTGCTTCCGCGCAAGCCACATAGTGCTGGCTTCCAGCACATACAACAACGGCATTTTCACACCCGTCGAGAACCTCCTCGCCGACCTCAAAGCCCACGCTTGGCAGCGCCGCACCGTGGCACTTATCGAGAACGGCAGCTGGGCTCCGCAGTCTGGCAAGCTGATGCGCGCCGAGCTGGAGCAAATGAAAGACATCACCATAGTGGGCGACACGCTAACAATGAAGAGTGCCTTACTGCCCGCACAGGAGGAACAGCTCGCAGCCCTCGCCGACCAAATTGCCGCACAGCTGTAGAAGCGTCCCGAATGGGCATCTTGAGAAGATGCAACAGTTAAAAAAACAAGGGCGCGTCCGATGGACGCGCCCTTATTTTTTTAGCGAAGGCTTATATCCAAAATAGGATTTCAAAAAATATTTCTCCATTATGGAGAGAATACGCATCCGTTGCATCAGATTTGCAATCCGATGCTGCTTAATATAAGAATTTGCAATCCGCAAAACCCACAACAACAAAAGGGATAGAAAAACAACAGCCGCCCTTTATTAGTTTTGTAAAAATACAAAATGCTATTTTTTCGGAATATAATCCGAAAAATTAGTATTTCGACCTGCTCGCCCTGCCGCAAAACCGCAGCATCAAATCAAAAAAAAAGAAATAATTTCTTCCATATTAAAAAATTGTCGTATCTTTGCATCGTCTTTCGACAGGAAAGAAAGACCGAAAGAAAGCGCATTTCCGCCTTATTCCGATCGTGTAAATCTGGACCATTTGCACTACAACTGTAGAATTAGGAATAAAGGAGTTACGAGATGCTCCATTGGATCGTATTATACCCTTGATACATCCATATGTGGAGCGATTCAGGTTACCTTTATATTCATTCTACAGGGAAGTCCAGACCCTTACACGAGAAGATAGAGACATAAATGGATGGCTCCACTTTCTTCGTTGTATTGTTTTTCACCGAGCCGTGAACAGACACAACACCGATGGGCCTATGGTATATAACCGGCATCAGAAACAGATGAAGAAAACACTACTGACAGTTTTGGCCTGTATTGCCCTATTCAGCGCAACAGCACAAAACCAAATCAACCCTGTAGAAACAGAACTCAGCAAAAACGATCTTATTGAAGGGTATATACCTCCGGTTTTTACCAATGGAGCGTATATTTGTGTCCAGAAATATTATGAAGACGAAACCACCTACCAAGGTTGGTATTCAGATACTGTAAATGTCATCAACAGTAATCTACAGGTTGAGAGGTCTTTTGTCGTTGACATAGACAGTCCTGAAGGTGAGTATGATGATAGGCCTTTAAGTTTGGAATTTTATGATTTAGACGGCAATATGTGGCCAGAAATAATTCATACAATCTACACACAGACACTTTTCAATAATAATAACAATTTCGAGTACATTAAACCTATATACAGCGCAAATCCAATTGTGATTCAATATGATTATTATACTGACGAATATCCCATAGAGAGATTCGACATTTTGACTGAGGACGGCAGCGTTGTAAATACTATCACACTTGAGGATGGGTATTTGGCACGTCCTTACATATATTTGATTAAGTTCGGCAACAAGTTTTACATATATATAGGGGTGGCGAACTCCGAGAGCGAGGAGAGAGAGGCGGCTTGGTATCGCATCGACCAGCAGACGCAGAGTATCTCACGGGTGGAAAACGTTCCGTTTAAGGTCTTCCCGACGCTGACTGACCGCAACAGCGACATTACCGTGCAACTTGAGGATGGCACCAACGCCCGCGAGATTGTGGTGGTCGACGCTATGGGCCGCGAGGTGAAGAGCTTCCCCGTGCAGCCTGGCCAGCGCGAGGTGAAGGTCAGCACACGTGGTCTTAGTGCAGGCCTCGGTTTCATCACCGACCGAAAGAACAATGCTGTGAAGATCATCGTCAGATAAACCAATACCCATAAAGAGATATAGTCCCGCCGATGGTGCCATTTGCATTATCGGCGGGACTATTTGTGAGGAATCTGTCAATAGTTCAACCCGAGCGTCCAGAGAGGGATGATGTTGCCGTGGGCGTGTTCGATATCGGCGTTGACAAATAATCCCTCAATGAGGGATTTCCTGGTGGAGGCTTATATCCAAAATAGGTTTTTAAAAATATTTTCTCTATATTTAAAACATTTTGTATTTTTGCAAAAAGTTTTAAATACAGAGAGAATACGCATACTATTGTTCCATTTTTGTACCAAATCGGAACAATAGATATTTCTAATTTTTTTTGCCACATCAACAAAAAGTTGTATTTTTGCACTCGAATTTGAATGAAAATCCAAAGTACAACTTTTGATTTTCAATAAAAATCAGAAGTAAATACAATCAATATGCTGAATAGAATATATCAAATAGACAAGGATTTATCATCAAGTGTATTCCTATTTGGAGCACGACAGACAGGGAAAAGTACCATTCTACGCCAACAATTCCCCGAAGCTTTGTTTTTCGACCTGCTCGACTCCAATCTGCGCAAACGGTTACAGCGTTCCACATCCTTACTATACGACACACTGAAAGACCACACTGCAGACAAGCTGGTGATCATTGACGAGATACCAGAGGTGCCGGAACTACTGACCGAAGTGCATCGACTTATCTCAGAGAAGGGTCTTCGCTTTGTGCTCTGTGGTTCGAGCGCCCGAAAACTGAAACGCAAGGGGCACGACACACTTGGTGGCAGGGCGTATCCTATATATCTTTATCCCCTGGTTAGTGCCGAAATACCCGACTTTGACATAGACAGGGCCGTAACATACGGTACCCTTCCTTCTCATTACCTTTCCAAGGCACCCGACAGGATGCTGGCGGCTTACGTCGATGTCTATCTGAAAGAGGAAATCAAACAAGAGGCTCTGGTGCGAAAAATGGACACATTTCAACGCTTTCTCGAAGCAGCAGCACTGACCGACAGCGAGATTGTGAACAATCAGAACATTGCCCAGGACTGTGGCGTAAGTGCCACCACTGTCAATGCCTATTTTGACATTCTGGAAGATACACTTGTGGGCTACCGCATACCTGCGTTCGCCAAAGTGATGAAGCGTCGTTTGATTCACGCTCCCAAATTCTACTTCTTCGATGTCGGCGTGGCCAACCACCTGCTTCACCGCAAAGAACTGGTGCGTGGCACAGCAGAATACGGACACGCCTTCGAGCATTACGTCGTGCAAGAACTGGTGGCTTGGCAGCACTACACCCATTGCGAAGAGCGGCTTTCCTATTGGCGCACCTACACTGGCGTCGAGGTCGACATAGTATTAGGTGATGCCAGGGTGGCCATTGAAATCAAAGCCACCGAAGAGGTGCAGCCAAGACACCTGAAAGGACTGAAGGCATTTGAGGACGAATATCCGAATAGCAGAAGAATCGTTGTCTCCCTCGACCGATTCAGCCGAAAGATAGGCGATGTGGAATGCCTTTATGTGATGGACTTCTTCAATATGTTGTGGACTAAAGGTCTGTAGACGGGATGAAAAAAAGGGAGTCCATATGGACTTCCTTTTCATTTGATACATTGCGATATCAATTAGCAGCCTTGCTTTCCGCGAGGCTTTCTTCGCTTGGCAGAGGTCAAGCTTGCTTGACTCTGTTCTCGCTCATTTAGCCCTCAATTTCCTTGCGGACTTTCTTGAAGGCCTCGATGCACTTGTCGAGGTGCTCGTGCTCGTGGGCAGCGCTGATCTGGACGCGGATGCGGGCCTGGCCTTTCGGCACGACGGGATAGTAGAATCCAGTGACGAAGATGCCCTCTTCCTGCATCTTGGCAGCGTACTTCTGGCTCTTGGCAGCGTCGTAGATCATCACGGCGCAGATGGCGCTCTCGCTGGGCTTGCAGTCGAAACCCTCTTCCTTCATACGGCGCAGGAAGTAGTCGGTGTTCTCGTGCAGCTTGTCCTGCAGCGTGTTGGTCTCGCTCATCATCTCGAACATACGGATGCCGGCGGCCACGAGGCCGGGAGCCATCGAGTTGCTGAACAGATACGGACGGCTGCGCTGGCGCAGCATATCGATGATTTCCTTCTTGCCGGTGGTGAAACCGCCCATAGCGCCGCCGAAGGCCTTGCCGAGGGTGCCGGTCAGGATTTCGATCTTGCCGCGCAGGTTGTAGCGCTCGGTCACGCCGCGGCCAGTCTTGCCGACAACGCCAGCCGAGTGGCTCTCGTCGACCATAACCATTGCGTCATATTTGTTGGCCAGCTCATAGATCTTGTCGAGCGGGCAGACGTTGCCGTCCATCGAGAAGACACCGTCGGTGACGATGATGCGGAAGCGGTTCTTCTGGGCAGCCTTCAGCTGCTCCTCGAGGTCAGCCATATCGGCGTTGGCGTAGCGATAGCGCTGAGCCTTGCAGAGGCGCACGCCGTCGATGATCGAAGCGTGGTTCAGGGCGTCGCTGATGATGGCGTCCTCTTCGGTCAGCAGGGGTTCGAAAACACCGCCGTTGGCGTCGAAGCAGGCAGCGTAGAGGATGGTGTCCTCGGTGCCGAAGAACTCGGCGATTTTCTTCTCAAGCTGCTTGTGCAGGTCCTGGCATCCGCAGATGAAGCGGACCGAAGCCATACCGTAGCCGCGGGCGTCCATACCCTTCTTGGCGGCCTCGATCAGCTCGGGGTTGTCGGCCAGACCCAGGTAGTTGTTGGCGCAGAAGTTGAGGCACTTCTTGCCCTTGACCATAATTTCGGCGCCCTGGGGGCTCTCGATGATGCGTTCGTGTTTGTAAAGACCAGCGGCCTCGATATCGGCCAGCTCTTTCTGAAGATGCTGTTGGAATTTAGTGTACATAATTACAATATTTTATCGTTATTTTTATACTATTTTATCCTCTTAAAACAACCTACAAAAATACGAATAAATTTGCATTCAGCGAAAAAAACTTTTCCTACGCGTTCCAAACGCAGCCCGGAATCAGATTATTTGCGTAACTTTGCACATTCAAAAAACGAACGGCTATGGCTTTAATCAAATCATATAAAGGACTTTCGCCCCGCTGGGGCAAGGAATGCTACTTCAGCGAGAACGCCACCCTTGTCGGCGACGTCACGCTGGGCGACCAGTGCTCGGTGTGGTTCAACGCTGTTGTGCGCGGCGATGTCGCACCCATCACCATCGGCAACCGCACCAACATACAGGATGGTTCCTGCATTCACGTGACCCACGACACAGGGCCTACCCGCATCGGAAACGATGTCACCATAGGCCACAATGTCACCGTCCACGCCTGCACCATCCACGACGGCGCCCTCATAGGTATGGGCGCCACATTGCTCGACCACTGCGAGGTGGGCGAAGGCGCCATTGTCGCCGCCGGAGCGCTGGTGCTGCAAGGCACCAAAATCCCGCCCCGCGAAATCTGGGGCGGCGTTCCTGCTCGCTACATCAAGCCCACAAGTCCCGGCCAGACCGACAACGCAGCACACTATGTCGAGTATGCCAAAGAGTATATGAAGTAAATCCCACACTTACACATATTTGGAACCGAAAATGCACCAGCGACCGGCTGGTGCTATTTTATTTCCGTACACAAAACCATTATTGTCCCATACAAATTCTAATCAAAGTTTTCAACAGAAGACTTTGGTTGAACTTTGGTAAAACTTTGAGTAAACTTTGGTAGGTATTTGGTATCTGTGATTCAAGGCGTTAAAAAATGGCATTTTTGGCCTGTTTTTTGGAGTTATCAACAGCATTTCGGAAGCAGCGAGGAATGAAGCCGGATTTTTGGCACGGTTTTTGCAGTGTCAGGTTTTCTGCCACAAGTGACAGCCGTGACATTTATCCTGAAGTGTGACGAAAAAAAGGCAGGATTGGCGAAAAAAAGAGGGTGCCGCTGTTGCGGCACCCTCAACGGGAAAAATTGCTTTATCGTTATATCAGGCTGTATACCAGTCTTTAAATTCGGATGCACGAGCCCGCGAGATTATGATTTTTTCGGGGGTAGCGACCTTAAGCGTTACGTGCAACTTGCTGAGCGGCCAGACGGAGATGTCTTTGACGGCGCTATGCGAAATGATATACTGACGGTTGGCGCGGAAGAAATGTTCGGGGTCGAGTTGTGCAAAGACGGCATCGAGCGGACGGTCGAGCGGGAACGACTGTCCGTCGAGGGTTACGACACGCGTTATCTTTTCGTCGAGGTAGATGAAGGCTATGTCGCTGACAGGCAGCGGCACCAGTTTGTCGCGCACGGGCATCAGGAAATGCGACTTGTATTTGTGGTGATGCATCATTTCCATCACTGTGGCTATCGTTTCGGGCGTCAGCTGCGCTGTCTGCGGCTTTGCCGCTTGTCCGGTAGCGTCGGTGCTGTGTACCAGAAGGCGTATCTTGTCGATGGCCCGGCGCAGGTCGTCCTTGCTGATAGGTTTGAGGAGATAGTCTATACTGTTGACTTTGAATGCATCAAGGGCGTACTGGTCATAGGCCGTTGTGAAAATTATCGGGCATTTTATCGCAACGCTGTCGAAGATGTGGAAGGCCAAACCGTCGGCCAGATGGATGTCCATAAACACCACGTCGGGATAGTCGCCCGAAGGCTGGCGAGCATCGAGAGCCGAGAAGTACTCGACCGTTTCCTCGACGGTCTGGAATATGGCGCCGACGGTGGTTTCGGGTGCCACCTCGTCGAGCATACGACTCAGGTTCTGTGCTGCAATAAGTTCATCTTCAATAATTATCGCTTTCATTTCAAAAAAATTTCGTACTTTGGGTTTCTGATTATTTGTTTACTATTGATTTGGCTTACGAAGCCGTCCGCGTCCAGACTGTGCTGCCTATGCCTCTATCTGTTTGTGTCAAGTTTCATCGTGGCTATGATCTTTGCGGCCTGAAGCGGCTCGATGAGCGGTATTTCGACCGAGAAGGTGCTGTCGGTATTGCTGATGATGATGTCCTTCTGGCCCAACATCTGATAGCGTTTCCTGAGGTTGGCCAATCCGAGGCCTGAGTTGCCCACGTCTTCCTGCTTGGGGCGTATGGGGTTGCTGACACGGAAGTTGCCGTTCTTTGTCGTTTCGAGGGTTATGGTGAGTGGATAGCGTCCGCTGATAGTGTTGTGTTTCAACGCGTTTTCCATCAGGTGCTGCAGGCTGATGGGTATGAGCTGATAGTGCAGATAGCGGCTGTCGACCTTGCGTTCTATCTTGAGGTTGTCGCCATAGCGTATCTGCATCATCTGGCTGTAGGAGTCGACGAAGTTGAGCTCGTCCTCGAGGGTAACCAGTCGCTTGGCCTGCATAATGTAGCGGTAGGACGAGGCAAGCTGGTGCAGGTATTGCTGCGCCTTGTTGTCGTCGTTGCCGATGAGGCCGCTGAGGGTGTTGAGCGAATTGAAGAGGAAGTGCGGGTCGATTTGTTTTTCGAGGGCCTCATAGCGAACCATCAGGTTTTCGGTCTGCAGTTTTTCCTTTTCGAGCGTCACCTGCTGACGCCTGGTTATGCTGTAGAGCACGATGGAGATGAGCAGCGCGAAGGCGGCAACGATGATGTCGCGCGTCAGGTTGATGCTGTCGGGGTCGGAAAGTCGGATGTTGTCGTAAAGGATGCGGTGTATCCATCCGGCAATGGCCGAAAAGAGCACGGCGACAATGATTGAGGAGCCGATGCCAACAACGTATTTCCAGCGCAACGTGAGACGGTTGCTCTTGATGACGTTGAAATTGCTGACAAGAATGATGAACATCAGCAGGAAATTGACTGCCAACGAATAGACAAAATGGAAATTGCTGTCGAGCCTCCATCCGCTTTGCACGTGAGCCAGCAACGATATGGCGGTGAGCATCAGTCCGCCGACAATAGCAATCCAAAAGGCGTTGATGGCACGGAATGTCTTCCGCACATTGGAGAATTGGATAGTCGTTCTCGAAAGTTTCTGCTTTTTCATTGCCTTCTGCTATTTATGGTTATTGTCAACGGACGACCGGTTGCGCGAGAATTTCAAAGGACTGTCGGCTATGGCAGCAACGCCCTCCTGACGCACGCGGCGCAGGTTGTGGGTCAGTATGTTCTGGCGACGGCGGATGAAAGTCTGTATGCTGAGCACCAGGGTTGCCGTCACGAAATAGAGCGCAGCCTGGAACCACAGGGCCATATACTCGGCACGAACCTCGGACAGAGGAGCACCCATCGAGGAGATCTTGACGAAACCCTGCACGCCAGGCGTGGAGGGGAAAAGGTAGCTGAAATGGTACCAGAATCGCGGCATACTTTCCTGAGGCCATACCATTCCGGTAACGAAGAAGAGCACCAGGCTAAAGAAGACAAAGCAAAGCATCGGCGAGATTTTCTGCCGCACGAACAGGTTGCCCACAGTCATTCCGAAGAAGATGACAGCCAGCACAAAGGGCAAGAGGAAGATGAGTATGGTGTAGAGGTTGCCGAGTTGCGGCAGGTTAAACCACCGCGGAATGAACCAGAGGTCGAGGATGCAGATAGGCACATAGATAAGCAGGTAGCACAGTGAACGGCCCATAGTGACGCGGTGCACACTGCCGCGGCGCAGATGGGGCGGAATGAGGTGCAGCGACTTGCGGTTTTCGCGGGCATCGCCAGTGAGGATGCAGATGCCGAGGAATAGGGTCTGGTGGATGACCAGCATCATCAGGCAGGGCAGGAAGAAGCTACCGTAGCCACCAGTGGGGTTGAAGAGTGTGGTGTTCTCCATCACCACGGGCTGCATCTGGATGCGAGCCTCCTCGTCGGTAAGGCCTGCCCTTTCGTAGCGTTCAAGCTCGATGGTGTGCATTTCGTCGATAAGGACGGCATTGCCTCCTGTCAGGGCTGCCTTGTAGAAGTAGAAAGAGCTCATATCGCTGAACACCACCACACGGGCTGTCTGCATCTTGGCAAGGCGCGAGGAGAAATCGCTGGGGAAATAGAATATCGAGCGCACATAATGGTCCTCCATCAGCTGGCGCGCCTCGCCCATATTGTTGCACCGATAGGCAACGGAGAGTTCGGGTGTGGCGTCGAGCTTGTGGATGAAGCGTTTGCTCTCATCGCACTGAGCCTCGTCGACCACGGCGACCGCCATATTCTCGACATTCTCGTTGTGATATATATAGCAGAAAATGAACGGGTAGAGTATCGGCGCCAGAAAGAAGATGAGCAACACCATACGGTCGCCGAAGACGCGACGCACCTCGATGCTGAAAACAGTCCATATATCCTTGAGAGTGTTTATCATAGGGCGTCGGATTTAGATGATTGGACACTGAGACGTTCCTCGCGGTTCTGCTGCCACTGCATCATAAAGGCACCCATCAGAAGCAACAGGCCGAAGGCCAGCAGAGCACAGAAACGCGGCCAGCAATGGCCAAAACCATTGCCAAAGATGGCTATATCGCTAAAATTCAAAAAGTAATGGCGTATGGGATAAAGCCACGAGAAGCTGTAAAAGAATGTCGGCATACTCTCAACCGGAAACGAAAAGCCACTGAGCGAGAAACTCATAGCACTATAAATTGCACTGACACCCATAGCCAAAGGCGGGTCGGGGATGCTGCCGGCGATGAAGCATCCGGCACACTGGGCGGCAAAGACCAGAAGGATGCTGTTGAGCACCATCAGCAGCCAGCTGCCCTCGAGCGGGAAACCCATAAAGCCGAACATTATCAGGTTGGCCAGCAGACAGAGGAATATATACCATATATTATAAGGCAACATTTTGCCTATCAAGGCATAGAGCGTATTGCCGCCAGCGCGTCGCAACCAGTTTTTTAGCGTGCGCTCCTGCCGTTCGCGCGAAATGACATAGGCTGAATGCATCAGAACGATGAAGGCAATGACAGCCGGGATGAGCGTGGTCATCAGGTAGTTGCCATAGTTTATCCACGGATTGCCAATAGTGCGGGTGTCGTACTCGACAGGCTGGATAAGGCCCATAATCTCGTCGTCCTTATATCCTTTTTTGCGGTAGACCTCGCGTTGCACGGCGCCAGTGGCAAGCATTCCCATCGTGGCCAATTGCTTGTAGCTGAGCGTGCCGGCAAGCATATAGGCCGAATTGACATAGAGCACGAAATGGGGCGAACGGAACTGCAGCAGGTCGTTGTAGGTGCCTTGCGGAATTTCGTAGAAGGCAAAGATGTCGCCACGCTGCATAGCCTTGCGGGCTTCACTGTGATTGTTGTAGACAGCCTTGACGCTGACACCCTGCGTGGCATTGATTTCGTGGCAGATGCGACGCGACAGGTAGGAGCCGTCCATATCGACGACGGCCACCGACAGGCGCTTGGGCTGCCCCTCCTTGGTCATCGAGGCAAAGAAGACAAAAGTGAACACGATACCCAACGTCAGTATAATGATATAGCGCGGATTGCGCCAAATGCGGCGCAGTTCACGCTTTAGGACTCTGAGTATGCTCGTCTTCATAGCCTTGAATTATAAAAAACTATTTGTCGATCAGAATTGCCGTCATACCGGGACGCAGACCCTCGATGTCTTCCTGCGGCACAACCTTGACGTCGAAACTTTTGACATCGTATTGGCCCAAAGTCTTGGTGGCACGCCAGGTGGCATAGCTGGCCATAACCTTGACATTGCGCACCGTACAGGCGAAACTCTTGTCGCCGAGGGCAGGGATGCGCACCTTGACAGTCTGGCCGCTCTTGATACCCTTCAGAAGGTCTTCGCGAATGCTGAAATTGAACCAGTTGTCGCTCATATCCACGACAGATGCCAGCGGGGCGCCGGTACCTACCAGGTCGCCAAGTTTGGCATAGACTTCCACCACCTCGCCGTTGCAGGGGGCTATGATGTAGCTGTCGTCAAGATAGCTTTGCACCTCGGCAACAGCACCTCCGGCTTGGTTGACCAATGCCGATGCGGCGGCGATGTCCTCGCGTTGGGCACCCTCTTTGGCCATCAGATACTGCTGCTCGGCGGCGGCACAGTCGGCCTGGGCAGCCTTGTATTTGGCATCGACCTCATCGAACTGCTGGGCCGAGACGACACCTTTGTCGTAAAGGCCTTTGACGCGGTCGTGCGATTTCCTGTAGACCTCTTCGGCGGCCTTGGCTTTCTGCCACACCTGATAGGCCATCTGCACCTGCTGGTCGCGGGCGCCACCCTTGGCTTTGCGGCTCTGGGCACTGGCAGCGCTGCGTGCCGCCTTGGCCTGGATCATCTTGGCGTCGACCTGACGGCTGCCGATATGGGCCAGCGTGTCGCCTGCCCGAACATAGTCGCCCTCGGCGACATACAGCTGGTCGATATGGCCGGGGACCATATTCGAAATGCGGTATTCTGTTGCATCGGCTTCGCCCAGCAGCATCTCCTTCTGCGGATGAATGGCAAAAAGTCCCACCAGGGCGACAATGCCCACAGCACAGAGAACCGCAGCAAGACCGGCAAGCAATGTTTTGTTGTTTTCTTTCATTATATTAGGATATTAAAGATTGTTATTGTATGTTTGACAGTATATATTCATTATTGTTTTCCTAAAGCCTGACGCAGATAGACGCTGTTCATCTCTATTTCGATTTCGGCATCGAGGATATCGCTTTTGGCCGAAATCCAGGCCGTCTGGGCAGCCATCAGGTCGCTGCTGCTGCACATACCTGACTTG
>JAFROL010000016.1 GCA_017429685.1 Bacteroidales bacterium
CTTTGTCAAATAATCCAATGCCTTGATTATTACGGTATTTCATAGATGCTGTATTTTTCTGTTAATACTGCAAAAATACGAAAAAATATTGATATAACAAAATGAAATTTAGCTATTTAATTTATAGAACTCCCCATAATAACAAATTGAGCTTGACACTAAAGTATTTTATTTTTACAACTTACCGAATTATATACACCCGTTTTATACTGCACACTGTGACAAATCAGCAACAGAGTACTATTCACCTAAAAAAAAAAAAAAAAACAGATTATCAGTCAAATAGGAAAAAATTTTGGTAGAACGAAAAAAAGTTGTACTTTTGCACTGAAAAACAGAGACAAGTTTCGCTTGGATCTGATAATATTGGTTCGAGTCCGCAAGGACCGGACTGCCAACAAAATCCTTGGGTGTACCCGAAAGGGAGCCTGGGGTGCCGACGGAGGGGACGGGAAGCCGCCCCTCTATGTTTTTTCTCATTGGTTCATAACCAATCCCCAAATTTCAAAACTTACATACTCCCATTTATATTAACGAACAATTAACGGCAATTCGTGTTGAACACGCACTGGTGGCCTGCGGTGCGGCAGCAGCTGTTGCAGAGCGAGGGGCGCGTGTCGCCCTGCTGTCAGCGGCGGATGAGGGCGGCAATTGTTTATAACAGTCCACTAATGGGCCTGCACTGCGAAGTTCCAACTCTGTATCAATACAATAGTCCGAACATCCAGAGGGGAATCCTGTTCCCATATCCTGTTTCGATGTCGTCGGCAGCGATAAAGCTATTCTCCACATCGGCAATCTGCTCGAAGGACTTTCCTTTGCCACCCACTTCGAATAGGTATTTCCCATCCACCAGAAAATCACCCTTGCGTGGAATGGTAATCTTGTGTGCCGCAGACAGCTGATTGAAGAAAAAGGTTTCGCGCAAACCACCCACATTGACCGATGTACAGAGGATATGCATAAGATTTGTATTGTCAAGAAAGACTTTATCGGGCTTTGAAAGATGTTTGTAATTTTTAAGGTCGCTTGTTGCAAGCGCAAGGATTTTAGCCCTGTCCAAAGCATAGAGCATTCGCAGACCTTGGGTATTGCTGACAGACAGTTCGCGCCACAACAATGACAAATTAGGCACAAACGGAACTTTCTCGCCCAGAAGCATCAACATACGGCGCACTTTGGCAATTGTTTCAAATGTGACATCTTCGACGGCAGGCAGGTCGCTTTCCAGCACTGTATTTACTGTCCACTTCAAACGCTCTGGATAATCTGTCAACGAGTCGCGATAGAACGGGTAGTATCCGTATTCAAGGTATCTGTCAAACAGGGGTTTGATTTTTGTTTTTCGAACAATGTTCAATGCCAAGGATACGTGACTGGCGAGCAACTCGCCTAACGACAGCGGCTTCATTTCAAGCACCCCTTCAAATTCGAGGAATTCGCGAAACGAAAGTCCGTTCAGCGTGTACAAGGTCTGCCGGCGGGAAAGGTCGACTGTTGCATTATCAATCAACAACATCGAGCTACTTGTATAGACAATGTTGACATTTGGATAGCTGTCGTATATGTTTTTTAGAGTCAAAGCCCAGTCATTCTGGCGATGCACCTCATCAAGATAGAGCCGTTTCAGGCCTTGCAGCGACACCCAATCGACAAGTTCCATCAAAGTGTGATTGGCAAACCATAGATCGTCGAGTGAAGCATACAACACATCATCCACATTGTCATAATTTTCGACTATGTGTTGAAGCAGCATAGTGGTTTTGCCAACTCCGCGAGCCCCCCTAATACCGATCATTCTGGAATCCCAGTTGATTCGGGAGTACAAATATCGATGAAAATTCGAATCAACTGAGGACAGACGACGGTGATAACTATCCACTAACAGTTGTATATCAGCTTTTTCCATAATCACACCTATTAATTTTCAATATGCAAAAATACACATTTTTATTCTTCCACGAATAAAAAATGTATATTTTTTTATTTCTCCACAGATAAATTTTGTTTTTTCATTGCGTTTTGAACACGCACTGGTGGCCTGCGGTGCTATATCATCTACGAACTGCTCGACGGGCCGCGCCGTCCGGGCGAGCTGATGCGCGCTATGCCACCTGATGCCAGCGAGCGCGTGCTGACCCAGCAGCTGAAGGAGTTGGTGGAGTACGGCGTGGTGCAGCGCACGGTGGTCGACCCAGTGGTGAAACACACCGAATACGCGCTCACCGACCTCGGGCGCAGCCTCATCCCCATCATCGAGCAGCTTCGCGCTTGGGGCGACGGCTTCCGCCCTCGCCTGGAAGAGATACTGCGCGAAAGGGCAGATTCAGAAAAGCCGCAAAGTTAACAATGTCAGCACATTGCAAGACAAAAGAATGAAACAAAATCCCATACGGACGACGTCAGCCATCCCACTTTGCCGCTGTGCGTTCGCCGACGCACCAGCCACTAACACACTAACGCAATAACCGCCTATCGCTTCCAGGCGCCGAGCACCTCACCGATATAGACGGTGTGGATACCAGCCTCGAAGCCGTCGTACCACTCGCGGGGCGTCCGGTTGCGGAAGTCGCGCTCCGTCTGGTGCCAGGCGGTCATCGTCTCGCACTCTATGACCAGGCTGGCCTCCTCGTAGTAGGGCGTGCCGTTCTCGGTGTAGGCCACGTGCAGCCCCATCGCGGCGGCCTTGGGGTCGGCCACTGTGCTGTCGGCGAACTCGCGTCCGCTGCGCTTGCCGAAGAACTGCCACACTTCGGGGTCGTCGAACTCCATAATGGTGAAGCGATTATGGCGTTCCATAAAATCGTAGGTGTAGCGTGCCGGTGCCACATAGACCGTCACCGCCGGACGCTCGTGGCCCAGATAGTTGCCTATGCCGCCCCACCCGATGGTCATAGCGTTGCTCTCCGTCGTGTCGCCCACGCAGAGCACAAGGTTTTTGGTGAAAAAAGTAAACCCGTTGTCGGCGAAATCCTTCTGCACGTCGAAGGGTACTAATTCTGTATTCATTGTTGTTTCCTGTTTTTCGTTGTCTTGAACCTGCCTGTCGCCACATCCGGCCAACAAAGCCAGCATCACAGCCGGCACAAGAAATCTTAGCATTTTATTCATATTTAACAAAGATTTAAGACTGTTTGCCAATTAGATAAGAATCGTCTGTGAACGTCATTTTATGCGACAAGTAAGCAGACTGCGACCCTGCAATGTACCCTCCAAAACATCGCCAATTGCAACCGGACCCACACCGGCAGGAGTGCCCGTATAGATAAGGTCGCCCGTACGAAGCAACATAAAGTCAGAAATATAGGATATCATACGGTCGACGCTGCACAACATATCGCGTGTGTTGCCGTGCTGCAGCACTTGTCCGCCACGCGACAGCGAAAAGTCCAAGTTCTGTATGTCGCCGCCAAGTTCGGCAAGCGGGATGAAGTCGCTGAGCGCCGCCGAGCCGTCGAAGCCTTTCGACAGGGTCCACGGCAGACCCTTGGCTTTGGCTTCGCGCTGCAAGTCGCGCGCCGTGAAGTCGATGCCGAGGGCTACAGAACTGTAGTATTTGTGCGCAAAACGCTCGTCGATGCTCTTCCCCACCCTGTCTATGCGGACGACGACTTCGACCTCATATTCCACTTCGTGACTGAATTCGGGATAGAAGAACGGCTGGTTTTTGAGCAGCAGGGCGCTGTCGGGTTTGAGGAAAAACGACGGCGAAAGGGCCTGCTGCGACCCACGCTCATATTGCGGCGCACCCATTTCGGCCGCGTGTTGGCTGTAGTTGCGGGCTATACAGATGATTTTCATTTCGATATACGCAGATTGGCAATTCGGATGCTATTGATGGGGTCGCTCTATAGTTCAGTCCCAGTCACATATTGTCCGGGTATGCTTTAGCCTTCGAACTTGAGCTTGAGGGCTTGAAGTTTTTCCTGGTCTTTGCGACGTTTTTCCTCGACGATGCGGCGTTGCACCTGCATTACTACCTGTTTGGTGGAGAGCGGGAAATCGGCCTTCATCATCCAATCGTAGTAGGCAGGCTCCTGATGGAACACCTGCTCAAGAGTCTTACCTTTATGCTTACCGAAGTTAAACACTTCGCGATGGTTCTTGTCGTAACCTATATGTCCCACCAGGTCAGCCCACTGTGGGTTACTGGTAAAGACACTGAGGGCCTCGATGTTGTTGACTATCGGCGTTGTTGTCTTGCCGTCGCGGTCGGTGTAGGCAACACCGTCGTAGCGATCCAGTTGAGCTTTGAGGACCTCGTATGTGGCCTTGGTGTCGGCATCGGCACTATGGGCACCGTCGAGCTCTTTGCTGCAATAGAAACGATAGGCCGCAACCAGCGTACGCGGCTCCATACGGTGAAATATGTTCTGAACATCAACCAAATGGCGGTTTTCGAGCGAGAATTCCACACCTGCACGCAGGAACTCCTCGACCAGCAGCGGCACGTCGAACTTGTTGGAGTTATATCCCGCCAGGTCGGCGTCGCCAATGTACTCGGCAACCGAAAAGGCCAACTCCTTGAATGTCGGCTTGTCGGCCACCATAGCGTCAGTGATATGATGGATAGCCGTCGATTCGGCAGGAATTTTCAGCGTATTGCCTTTGTCGTCGGCAGGGCGCACCAGATAGGTGACATCGCTCTCGCTTCCGTCGGGCATCACCTTGAGGAGGCATATCTGCACAATATGGTCAGAACCGACCTGAACACCTGTTGTTTCAAGATCGAAAAAAACGATAGGTCTAGTAAGATTTAGTTTCATTGTATAGTTTTTACGTTTAAGCAGTTTTGATTTTTATCGGATTCCCCATTCCTGACGGCACGCCAGTCCTGCAGCGGCAAGACGCTTTCGTGCCTGTCAGCAAACTCTATGTAGAAACGAGAATAATAAAAATATAGTATCTATTCTTTAATAAATGATTTCAAAAAAGACAACAAGACAACCACGTCAGCAAAAAAAACCAACGTGCAATGTGAGCAGGCTCGAATCTGCCGTAGGCCGGCAGACAGAAATGGTCAGGTTCACCCTTCTATGTCGCCAAAATCGCTGTCGAAGTCACCTTCGGGCTCGACATCGTCCTGCATAAGCGGCATACCAGGATTATATTCACGCGGTTTGCGCGAACCCCGTTGCAGCGAGATTATCAGTGCGCCAATCATTCGCGTCAGTTCCATAAGATATTCGCGAGACTGGGCACAATCCTCATCACTGAGCATTCCTAGTCCATTGGCCACAGTGGTGTAGGTCACACATTCGCGGATGGCACTCTTTGCTATTTTAAGGTAATGGTCGAACTGGCTCTTGCTGCGCGTCGAACCCTCAACGATATTCAGAGATATGTCCATAGCTGAATTGACGATGGAGCGGCAAAGACACTTCTTGCTTTCAGTGTCGACATCGTGCAATGCGCGAATTATCCATTTGCCATAGTCTGCAGCCTTGGTGTAGACTCTCAGATCTTCAAAGCGGAAAAAACTTGGTACTTTTTCTTCCATAAGCGTAATAGTATTTTAGGAAACAATCAGTGGTAGTTCCCGATTATTATCATTTAAAAAGGTTTTCAATTTCTGATTTGCAGCGTTGTTCAATGACTTTACGTTTGATTTTGAGTGTCGGTGTCATACATCCGTTGGCTTCCGTCCAAGTGTCGTTGATCACCTTGTAGCTCTTTATCTGCTCGGTGCTGCCGAAGAAGGCGTTGTATTTGTCGATGACGCGCTGGTAACGTTCGAGCGTCTTTTTGTCATTGACCATCGACTCGTGGTCGTCGCAGTGTATTCCGTGACGCTCCTGCCACTCTTTCAGGAAGTCGAAGTCCGGCAGAATCAGTGCCCCTGCAAATTTCTGGTTTTCGCCGACTACCATCATATCAAGGATGAACGGCGACTCTTTGAATTTCTCTTCGATGACCTCAGGATTGACGTACTTGCCCATCGAAGTCTTGAACATCGTCTTGGTACGGCCCGTGATGCGAAGCTGGCCTTCGGGTTCAAACGCACCCGTGTCACCGGTATGGAACCAGCCGTCAGCGTCTATCACCTCAGCCGTAAGTTCGGGCTGTTTGAAATAGCCCAGCATCACGTTGCTGCCGCGGCAAACGATTTCGTTGGATTCGGGAAGCACCTTGACCTCGATGCCCGGCAGCGGAAGACCGGCTGTTCCCAGTTTGCGGCCGTGAGGCAGCGCCGAGCTTACAGCGATGACAGGCGAAGTCTCAGTAAGGCCATAGCCCTCATAGATGTCCATTCCTATACAGGTGAAGAACTTGGCCAGACGCGGCTGGATTGCCGAGCCGCCCGATACAAACATCTCAAGGCAGCCGCCAAAGTTTTCACGTATCTTGCCATAGACCAACTTGTCGGCCACACGACGCTTGCAGTTATACCAGAACGAAGTTCCGTCGAGGTCATAAGCCATTGCCAGATCGAGCGCCCAGAAGAAAATCTTCTTCTTGAACCCTTTCATTTTCTGGCCGCTGCGATAGATGCCGTCATACATCTTCTCGACAAAACGCGGCACCGCAGTCATCATATAAGGTTTGGCGTATTTGACGTTGTCCACCACCTTGGCAATGCTTTCGGCATAGTAGGTCTCGTAGCCCATAAACTGGTACAGGTAGTTCATCATACGCTCGTATATGTGGCACAGCGGCAGGAAACTCAATGCCCGCGAGAAGTAAGGCTTCGGGGTCATCTTGACTCCGTTGACGCAAGTCAATATATTCTCGTGGCAAAGCATCACCCCCTTGGGATGGCCTGTCGTTCCACTGGTGTAGATCATTGTGGCAATGTCGCGCGGCGCTATCGAATTCCTGATGGCTTCGACCCTGTCGGGGGCGGTGTGCGCACGACCGACCTCATAAAGGTCTTCCAGACACCCGCCTTGTGTGATGCCATATGTGGCCAACACCTCCATCAGGCGCTCGACGGTCTTGAAGGTGTAGACGGCCTGCACGCGCGGCAAGTCGTTGAGGATATCCTTGATGCGGCGCATAAGGTCGATATTGTCTATGAACACCACTTTGACCTCGGCATTGTCAAGAATATAGCGATAGTCATCAGCACTTATAGTGGGATAGATGGGCACCAGCACACATCCTATCTGTTGCACAGCCATATCGAGGAAGTTCCATTCCGGACTGTTGGGCGAGATAAGGGCAACCGTATCGCCGCGTTCCAGACCCATATTCAGAAGGGCATAGCTCAAAAGGTTGACTTTCTCGATATACTCGTCGATGAATATTTTCTTCCACTCGTTGTTGTACTTGGCAACGAAGACAGCGCGTTCCGGATGGGTAGCCTTACGGTACTCCATCAGGTCGAACAAACGGGTGACTTCCATAAAATCAGGATTTTAAAAACAAAAATATAGTGTCAGCCTCCCTAACGGGTTCAAATCTGGGCGAAATGTTTCATAAACTGTGTACGGAAGAACATCGATGCATCGTCGTTGGCCTTTACGGCCATCTTGCCGCGGAACTGCGACACCGACTCAAAGCCCTTCTCTGCCATCCAGCTGCGAAGCCCGTCGTTGAGGGTGCGCAGATAGTCGACACCGTTCTTGTAGAGGCACGAAACCACCTGCACCGTACCGGCACCGGCCAGAAGCATCTTGACGACATCGGCAGCACTGTGGACGCCCGTCGAAGCCGATATGTCGCAACGCAGCTTCTTGCTGAGAATAGCCACCCAGCGCAGAGTGTTGTAGATTTCGTCCGGAGTCGACAACGAGGGGGCGTGAGTCATTTCCATCTTGTCGATATCGATATCGACATTCAACGGCTTGTTGAACATCGTAATGCCATTGACATTAGTCCACGACAGGCGCTGCATAAAGTTGGCCATATCGGTGAAATTCTGGCTCACCTTCACGCTGACAGGTATGCTTACCGATTTGCGCAGGGTGTTGATAATATTCGAGAAGAGGCGGTCGACATCCTCGCAAGACAGGTCTGTCTCGTAGGGCAGGATAGCCATATTGAGTTCGATGGCATCGCAGCCGGCATCCTGGAAACGCTGAGTGTAAGTCATCCAGTTCTCAAACGAATAGCAGTTGATGCTGCCCACCACAGGGATATGGAGGCGCTTCTTGGCTTCTTTAATCAGTTCGAAATGCTTGCCAAGCGAGTCGTCCGAAACGTGCGAGGCAACATACTCATAGCTCATACCGTAGTTGTCCGTAGGAGCCATCATACTGAGGTTGCGCTTGATATCGTAGATAATCTGTTCTTCGAAGACCGACTTGATGATTACGGCACCGGCGCCGGCGTCTTCCATTTTCTGCAGATTGTTTATATCGTTTGTCAGTCCGCAACTGCCGACAATTATCGGACTGTCAATTTCTAATCCTAAATATTTGGTTTTAGTATCCATTATATTAAATTTTATTTAGTTTTGCAAAATTAAGAATTTTTTACGAATAAAATATTTTTTTGGGGAAATAATTTTTTACACAGCCACAGTATCCTTATTTTCAGTACTATAAATCTATATTTTTTTTGCCGTACAACAAAAAAAAGGGTTCAAAACAAAAATATTTTCTCCCTAATGAAAAAAATTGACTAATTTTGCAAACTCAAAATCTGGAAAAAATAAAGAAAAAAAACATATAAAAATGGAAAAAAACATCGAAGAAAAGAACACTGCAAACATCAGTTTTGTTTCTAAAAGTGAACAGTTTATCGAGAAGAACCAGAAGGCCATCATCGGTGTCGTCATTGCCATTCTCGTAGTCGTTCTGGCCATTTTCGGCATCAGCAAATTCGTCCTTCAGCCCCGTCAGCAGAAAGCCAACGAAGCCATCTTTGCCGCCGAGCAGTATTTCGCTCAAGGCGATTACAAAGCCGCCCTCAACGGCGACAGCGCCAGCACCGACAAATACAGCATCGGACTGCTCAAAGTCATCGACAAATACGGTTCCACCAAAGCCGGCAAGCGCGCCAAATACGAAGCAGGCATCTGCTATCTGCGCCTCGGTCAGTATCAGGAAGCTCTCAAATATCTGGATAAATACAACGGCAAGGACCAGCTCACCCCTGTCCTCAACGAGATGATGAAGGGCGACGCCGAGGTCGAGCAGGGCAACACTGCTGCCGCCATCAAGCACTACGAGAAAGCCGCCAAGATGGACGACAACCCCATCACCGCTCCTTTCGCCCTCTTCAAAGCAGGTGTGGCATACATCAAGATGGAGAACAACGCCAAAGCCGTCGAATGCTTCAAAAGCGTGAAAAACGACTATCCTGAATCGGCTTTCTTCGCCGATATGGACGCCTTCATAGCATACGCTGAAGCAAAATAAGCGAAACCACACTGTTTCAATCAATATTAGCCCCGCATCGACGGGGCTTTTTTATCCTACGCCGCCTATGAAACGCATCAACACCATATTGGTTTTCAGCCTTCTGCTCACCGCCACAGGCTCCCTCCGCGCCCAGCAGTTCCCGTTCCAGGACACCTCGCTGCCCGTCGAACAGCGCGTCGACGACCTGATCGGACGCCTTTCGCTCGAAGAGAAACTGGGCTTCCTCGAGCACCAGAACCCGGCCGTCGAACGGCTCGGCATCAAGCCCTACAGTTGGTGGAACGAGGCCTTGCACGGCATCGCCCGCAACGGTGTCGCCACGGTCTACCCGATGCCCATAGCACTGGCGGCAACCTTCTATCCCGAACTGGTCAACGAAGTCTACGCCTGCATTGCCGATGAGGGCGTGCGCAAGCACCGCCAGTCGCAAGCCGAAGGCCAGTATGGCGACAACACAGGCATCACCTTCTTCACGCCCAACATCAACATCTTCCGCGACCCGCGCTGGGGCCGCGGAATGGAGACCTTCGGCGAGGACCCCTTCCTGACGGCCCAGATGGGCCTGGCCGCCGTGCGCGGCCTTCAAGGGTTTATTGAAACGGAAAACGGAAAGCGGAAAGCGGAAAGCGATTTTGACGCGTCAGCCCGCTTTCCGCTTTCCGCTTTCCGCTTTCCGCCTCTCAAATCCGCCGCCTGCCTCAAGCATCTGGCCGTCCACAGCGGCCCCGAAGGACTGCGCCACCAATTCGACGCACGCATCACCGACCGCGACCTCTGGACCACCTATCTGCCTGCTTTCGAATACATAATAAAGAACAGCGACGTGCAACAGGTGATGTGCGGCTACAACCGTCTGAACGGCGACCCCTGCTGCACCAACCGCCACCTGCTGGTCGACATACTGCGCAACCGCTGGCAATACGACGGCATCCTCGTCACCGACTGCTGGGCCCTCAACGACTGCTGGGAACCCGACACCGTCATTCCGCGCCACCGCACCCACGCCACCGCAGCACAGGCCGCTGCAGCCGCCTTCGGCTCGGAAGTGGACCTCGAGTGCGGCTCGGGGCTGGCGGCGCTGCGCACGGCAGTCGACAGCGGCTACATCAGCGAGGCCAAAATCGACGAGCACCTGCGACGCATCCTGCGCACACGTTTCCGCATCCGCCCTGAAGCGGAAAGCGGAAAGCGGAAAACGGAAAGCGATGCCGACGCATCAGCCCGCTTTCCGCTTTCCGCTTTCCGCTTTCCGCTCTCCGTGGCAAGCAACACCTTGGTGCTGCTCAAGAACAACGGAATCCTGCCCCTCAAGGACCCCCGAATGATGAAGCAAATAGCCGTCATCGGCCCCAATGCCGCCGACTCGGCAATGGCCCTCGGCAACTACAACGGCACCCCGCCCTATCAGAAGACCATTCTCAAAGCCTTTGAGGAAGATATCCTTCAAGATATGTTTTATTCCTCGACATACGGTGCAAAATTCGCGTCAGTCTATTTCGACACCGCCTGCCACCTGGCAGACAACGGCTACAAGCCCGACCGCAAGTTCTGGAAACAGATTGCGAAGAGCGACGTCGTCGTTTTCTGCGGCGGCCTCTCCCCCGCCCTCGAGGGCGAAGAGCTGCAGGTCGATATGCCCGGCTTCTACAAGGGCGACCGCACCGCCATCGAGCTGCCCGCACCGCAGCGCGACCTCATCAAGGAAATCAAACGCCGCACAGGCAAGCCTATCGTGCTCGTTCTCTGCACCGGCAGCGCCATAGGCCTTGAAGAAGTGGTCGACGACGTCGACGCCATCCTTGTCGCCTGGTACGGCGGCCAGGATATGGGCACCGCCGTCGTCAATGCCCTGTATGGCAATACCGACGGATTCGGACGCCTGCCGGTGACTTTCTACAAATCAACCGCCCAGCTGCCCGAGTTCGAGGACTACGATATGAGCCGACGCACATATAGATATATGGAAGACGAGCCGCTGTTCCCCTTCGGCTTCGGCCTCAGCTACGGCCATTTCCACTACGACAGCATCCAGTTCGACCGCCCGACGCTGACCGTCAGCGGCACCCTTGTCCTCGACAGCGTCGACAACTTCCGCCATTCGCAACGCGAAGTAATTCAAGTCTATCTTGAAGGCGACGGCATCACCGCACCGCGCCGCCAGCTCGTGGCCGTACAGAATGCAACCCTCGAGCTGATAACCCCCGGCCGCAACCGCTGCCGCTTCTCCATACCGATCGACCCCTTCTGGCTGCGCCGCTACAACGAACAGACCGACCAGATGGAACTGCCGCCCGCCGGCACGCCGATGCGGCTAAGCATCCCGAACGGTCCCACGGTCGATTTCGTCTGGTAATTTCACACACAACATTCTCTGCAACAGTCGTTTGCGCTCACAAAAACAAACACTGCCGCCAAGGCGTTTCGTAACATCCTCAATTTCAAGCCTTAAAGACACCTTCTTCGCCCGTTGTACGGTATATGTACGCTATATGTACGGTATTTGTACGCTTTCGAAGCGTACAAATACCGTACATATAGCGTACATATACCGTACAACGGGCATAGGGAACAGGGGCCGAAGCCGTCCCTAAACATAAAAAAACAGGGAGCGAAGTGCGCTCCCTGTTATGAAATAAATCTTGGTGAAAGCCACAAAGGGCTGACGTTCGTTTTTAGAAGTGGAAACCGATGCGCAGCGACATCATACCGATGCTGCGGGTCTGGGTTGCCGTGGCCGAAGCGTCGGCAGCGGCAAGGGCGAGGTTGTCCATCTCGGGGCTGCCGGAATACTTGATGGCGTGCTTGCCATAGCCGTTGTAGTGCAGGCTGGCGCTGACGTGCTGGCCGAAATAGCATCCGAGGCCAAGTTGGAAGGCGACATTGGTCGTGGACTGGTAGCGCAGCTTGAAGGTGCCGGCAGTGGCATTCGAGCCCGACTCTTTGGTGATGAAGAGGAAATCGGGACCAATGCCGAACTCGGCGAAAGGCGTGAAGATGTCGTCGAGCTGATAGCGGTAGTTGACACCAACATAGATGGGGATGTTGAAATAGTTGGGGCAGCTGCCGTCGCCGGCGTTCATATAGGACTCGCGGAGGTCGCTCTTGATGCGGTTCCACTGGAAGTCGCCGTGGATGTAGGGCGAAACCTCGCCAAATCCGACATCGAAACGATAGGACACGCGATAGCCGAGGCCAAAACCGAAGACGGCAGCCTTACCGGCGTTGAAACGCGTCATAGGTATGGCTTCGTTGGCAGCGTTGAGAGCCACATCGTCATTGAACTGGCCAGTGGGCAAGTTGAAATTAAGGTAAATAGACTGCTCGAGGTGAGTCAGCTGTGCATTTGCGCCAAAACCGGCGAAGACAAATGCAGCCAGGATGCATAAAGTCTTGATTTTATTCATATTGCTTAACTTTTGATGTTTATTTTCTGACCGCAAAAATAATACTTTTTTTTTGTTTGCCGATATTTTTCTTTCATTATTTTTTGGAGAAAGGACAAACATTCGTATTTTTGCAAAAAATAATGTACAATATAATTAACTACAAAGCATTGAAAACAAAACACCTATCACGCACATTCCTGTTTGCCGCAGTTCTGCTTTTGTCGGCTCGCGCAAACGCACAGGTCGTATTCTCGCCTGTCTTTTCACAAATCCGTCTCGAGGCTCGCGCCGATTTTGACTATTTCCACGTCAACCAGGACGACACCGTCAGCAATCCCCTCGGATTCCACGGCAAGTACTTCAACTTTATCGTCGGCGGCGACCTGAACGACAAGTTCAGCTACTTCTTCCGCCAGCGCATCATCGCCCAGAACGGCTCGGTGTCGTTCTTCGACAACACCGACTTCCTCTACCTCAACTTCCAGCCCAACAAGAACTGGATGTTCCGCCTCGGCAAGGATGCACTGGCTGTCGGCGGTTTTGAATACGACGCCGCGCCCATCGACGTGCTGTTCAGCACCAACTACTGGGACAATTTCTACTGCTTCCAGCTGGGCGGCGCCGCTGCCTTCAAGAGCAACGACGGCAACCAGATGCTGCTGGCACAGGTGGCCAACTCGCCATACGTTCACTACGGCGCCGTCCTCGGCTTTGCGCCAGGACAGGAATGGCGCAGCGGACTGCTGAGCTACAGCCTCTTCTGGTCGGGCAAGATGGGCCACTTCAACACGCTGTATTCGGTGAATATGTTCGAGCGTCCCGACCATAAGTTTATGAACTACATTGCCCTTGGCAACAAGCTTATCTACGACCGCTGGGACCTCTATGTCGACCTGATCCACCACGCGCTGGCCACCGACGACTGGGGCAAGAACTTTGCCGCCATAGCCTGCTTCAACTTCCACCTTACCAACGATTTCAACATCTACGGCAAAGCGTCCTACGAGCAGAACCTGTCGGAAGTCGACTTCGTCAACCCCGCTGCTCTCGACTGCCTGATAGCCTCGGGCAGCCGCATTGCCAAATACGGCATCGGCTTCGAGTATAACCCGTCGTTCTGCAAGGATGTGCGCCTGCACGGCGTGCTGTCCTACAACGACTACCGTACTGAGGACATCAACGGAAACCGCCAGTCGTTCACCGACCAGTTCAACGCCAACATCGGCATCACCTGGCATATGAACATCCACCGTATGTTTATGGAACGCGGAATGTAGGTTGACAAAAACGAAGACGAAAACGAAACAGCATACACTTTTTAAGCTTTATGGAAAACGCAAGCAACAACAGCCCACAGAATAACAAACACCACAGCCTGCTGTCGGTGCTGAACCCTTTCGAGGTGTTTCGCCACCACGAGACAGAAGACAAGAAACAGCAAGGCAAGCGCAAGCCCAACCGCTTCAAATTCACCACTCAGCGCAGCTTCGAGGCTTTGGTATTCCTCGTCTGCTTCTTTGCCTTTTTCGGCTTCCTGGCATACAGAATGACGCTGCCCAATATGCTCAACACCTTTATGCAGACAGCCTACCACCTGCTGCTGGAGACCGTGTTCTACATTATGGCCATCTGCGTGCTGATGGGCGCCATCTCGAAACTGCTGACCGAGTTTGGCGTTGTACGCCTGATGGAGAACATTCTGCGGCCGCTGATGAAACCCCTCTTCAACTTGCCCGGCGTGGCCGCACTGGGTGCCGTGATGACATTCCTCAGCGACAACCCCGCCATCATCTCGCTGGCCAAGGACAACAATTTTGCCCGCTACTTCAAAAAATACCAGCTGGTGTCGCTGACCAATTTCGGCACCGCCTTCGGTATGGGTCTGGTTGTCATTGCATTTATGACCGGCAAAGGCTTCGGAAGCGGAGCTATGGTCGGCCTGGTGGGTGCCTTCATCGGCAGCATCATCAGCACCCGGCTGATGCAGCGCTTCACCTTGAAGAGCTATCCTGAACTGGACACCCCGGTGACCGAGGAAGAGGGAACCGAGCAGATGATCTCGTTCAAGAGCGAAGGTTCTGTATTCCAGCGTTTCCTGAACGCGATGCTCGACGGCGGCAAGAGCGGCGTGGGCATCGGCGTGGCCATCATTCCCGGCGTGCTTTGCATCTCGACAATAGTTATGATGCTCACCTTCGGCCCTTCGGGCGCCCACGGCGAATATACCGGTGCCGCCTACGAAGGCGTGCCCGTCATCACCTGGCTGGCCGACAAGGTCAACTTCATCTTCTACTGGCTCTTCGGCTTCGAGAACGGCGCACTGGTGTCGTTCCCCATCACAGCCCTCGGTGCCGTGGGAGCAGCCATCGGCCTTGTGCCCACCTTCATCGAGACAGGCATCATCAATAACAACGCCATTGCCGTCTTCACCGCTATGGGTATGTGCTGGAGCGGCTACCTCAGCACCCACACCGCTATGCTCGACAGCCTCGGCTACCGCAAGCTGATAGGCAAAGCCATCGGAGCCCACACCATCGGTGGCCTCTGCGCCGGCATCGCCGCCCACTGGCTCTACGTCCTGCTGGCGATGATCTTCTAAGCGGAAAACGGAAAGCGAAAAGCGAAAATCCGCGTCAGCACTAACACATTAACGCATTAACAATTCGTATTGTCCCTTAACTTCCCTTAACTCCCATTAACTTCCCTTAACCTTTAAAATTTTAATTCCCAACAACATGTCCCCACTTGTTAGCATAATTATGGGCAGCACCAGCGACCTGCCGGTTATGGAAAAAGCCTGCCAATTTTTTGAAGAAATGGAGATCCCGTTCGAAGTGAACGCCCTCTCCGCACACCGCACACCCGCCGAGGTGAGCGAATTTGCAAAAGGCGCCGCCGCACGCGGCATCAAGGTAATCATTGCCGGTGCCGGTATGGCCGCAGCCCTGCCGGGCGTTATCGCCGCCGAAACGCCGCTGCCCGTCATCGGAGTGCCCATCAAAGGCAGCTGCCTCGAAGGGCTCGACGCCACCTTCGCCATTATGCAGATGCCTCCGGGAATCCCCGTGGCCACCGTGGCCATCAACGGAGCACAGAATGCCGCCATCCTGGCAATGCAGATGATGGCCCTCGGCGACGAAGCTATGATGCAGAAACTCATAGCCTACAAGGCAGGCCTAAAGAAGAAAATCGTCAAGGCCAACGAAGACCTGGCCAAGCTGGAGTATCGATTCAAATGCTGAACCACCAGTATTCCAACAAATATTTTAAACATCTTATATGATAACCATCGGAATTACAGGAACCCTCGGAGCCGGCAAAGGCACCATCGTCGACTATCTGGTCAAGAACCGCGGATTTGTGCACTACAGCGTCCGCGCCTTCATCACCGAAGAAATCAAGCGCCGCGGACTGGAAGTGAACCGCGACACTATGACACTGGTCGGCAACGACTTGCGTGCCCAGCACACGCCGTCGTGGATTGTCGAGCAGCTCTACGAACAGGCATCGGCATCGGGCTGCAACTGCATCATCGAGAGCGTGCGCACCCCTGGCGAAGTGCAGGCCCTGCGCGGCAAGCCCAACTTCTACCTCTTCGCCGTCGACGCCGACCCGCGCGTGCGATACGACCGCGCCGTGCTGCGCGGTTCAGAGACCGACCATATCGACTTCGACACCTTCATCGCCAACGAGCAGCGCGAGATGGACAACGCCGACCCCAACAAGCAGAACCTGAAATACTGCATCGACAATGCCGACTTCCGCTTCGACAACGGCGGCACCATCGACGATCTGAACAAGCAGGTCGAGCAGGTGCTGTCGCAAATCCTCTACCGCCGCCCCACGTGGGACGAATACTTTATGGAGCTGGCCGACACCGCCGCCAAGCGTGCCACCTGCGACCGCGGCCGCTCTGGCTGCGTCATCGTCAAGGACCGCCAGCTGCTCGTCACGGGCTACGTCGGATCGCCCTCGGGCCTGCCCCATTGCGACGAGGTGGGCCACCTGTTCCACAAGACCATCAATCCCGACGGTACCATCAGCAACCACTGCGTCCGCACCGTCCACGCCGAGCAGAACGCCATCTGCCAGGCCGCACGGCGCGGCATCGCCCTCGACGGCGCCACGCTCTACTGCCGTATGACACCCTGCCGCACCTGCGCAATGCTCATCATCAACTGCGGCATCAAACGCGTGGTGTGCGAATACAAATACCACGCCGGCCAGGAGAGCGAAGAGCTGTTCCGCCAGGCGGGCATCCAGCTCGAATTCTTCCACGACGAGGTGGTGCAGTACGCCAACCAATAAAAACCATCCACCACAACAAAAACAGGGTGGCCGAATCTGTCGGCCGCCCTATTTTTTAGATTTAATATGTATTAACGTTGTGGTGGATTTGCGTTGTAGCGGATTGCATTCAGCCACTATTAATTAATCCATTGCGAATATAAAACCCTTATATTAAGGAGTTTCGGATTGCAAATCCGGAACAACAGAAATCCCAAACATCAGTTTGTTTTTAAAGTTTTTTAGAGGCAATTTTGACATCAAAAAGCTTGTGCTGTATTTTTGTACGCAAGAATTGAAAAAAATTTGTATTTTTGCAAATTTGAACAAATATTATATAATGTCCGATAAAAGAGAAAAACTAACTGAAAGCAAAGCACTTGCCAAACTTGCTTTGCTTGGCATAGAGAACAAAAAAGGGCTTGACGCCGTTGTGCTCGACCTGCAAGGTGTACAGTCGGCCCCGGCCAACTATTTTGTTATCTGCAGCGGCAATGTGCCGTCGCACGTCAGCGCCATCTGCGACGGCATCTTCGAGACCGTCAAGAAAGCCACTGGCTACAATCCCCACCGCATCGAAGGCTACGAAAACGCCGAATGGATACTGATGGACTATTTTGACGTCGTCGTTCATATCTTTCTGAAAGACAAGCGCGACCACTACCGTCTGGAACAACTTTGGGCCGACGGCGAAAAAACCGAACTCTAACTAACAAGACCACTTTCTGACAATGAGCGAAAAAGACAATAACAACAAGCCGCAAGGCAACAACAAACCGCAAGGCAACGGCCAGAACAAAACTGGCGGAAAGAAAAACGGCAAAGACTGGGTGATGTATGTAATCTATGCCATCATCATCCTCACACTTGGCGGCTTCTGGCTTGGCGGCAGTGGCAGCGCCACGAGCAAGGAAATAGGCTGGAGCCGGGTGGACGAAATACTGCGCAAAGGCGACCAAAAAGAAATTGTGGTCGTCGACAGGGAACGCGCCGAGATATTCATCAAAGAAGAGGCCCTGAAGGACGACACGTCGTATAGCGACATCACGCGCGGCGCCAAAGACCTGAAGGATGCCGGTCACTATGTGTACAAGTTTGTCGATATCGAGACCTTCAAGAGCGACCTGGATATGGTGGCACAGCAGAATTTCGAGCGCGACACCGCCGGCCTGGCCGACAGCAACGGATACGTCAGCAGCGAACGCATCAACCAAATACGCCGCCAGAGCCATATCGAGCTTAAGGCCCGCGAAAGCGACCGCACCTGGGAAAAGATTGCCTACTGGTTCGGTCCCCTGCTGATGCTGATATTCTTCTTCTTCATTATGAGCCGCATAGCCAACCGCCAGATGGGCGGCGGTGGCGGCATTTTCAGCGTCGGCAAATCGAAAGCCAAAATCTATGATGGCAAGACGTCGACCAACGTCACCTTCAAGGATGTCGCCGGATTGGCCGGCGCCAAAGAGGAGGTGATGGAGGTGGTCGATTTCCTCAAGAACCCCAAGAAATACACTGCCCTTGGCGGCAAGATACCCAAAGGCGTGCTGCTCGTAGGTCCTCCAGGTACAGGCAAGACGCTGTTGGCCAAGGCCGTTGCCGGCGAGGCCAATGTGCCCTTCTTCTCGATGTCGGGTAGCGACTTTGTCGAGATGTTTGTCGGCGTCGGTGCTTCGCGCGTCCGCGACCTCTTTGAGGAGGCCAAGAAGAAGGCACCCTGCATCATTTTCATCGACGAAATCGACGCCGTGGGCCGCGCACGTAGCCGTGGAGGTATGAGCAACGCCAACGACGAGCGCGAGAATACACTGAACCAGCTGCTTACCGAGATGGACGGTTTCGGAACCAACAACGGCGTCATTGTGATGGCCGCCACCAACCGTGCCGACATACTCGACAAGGCACTGCTGCGCGCCGGACGCTTCGACCGTCAGATATACGTCGAACTGCCTGATATCGATGAGCGTAAAGCTATTTTTGAAGTCC
Organism: Bacteroidales bacterium; assembly: GCA_017429685.1. Taxonomy (GTDB): domain Bacteria; phylum Bacteroidota; class Bacteroidia; order Bacteroidales; family P3; genus Colimorpha. The sequence goes on from JAFROL010000016.1 coordinate 18,965, forward strand.
ATATGAAGGGATTGAAGCTCAGCAACGACATTGACAAGGATTTCCTGTCGAAGCAGACTCCCGGCTTTTCGGGTGCCGACATTGCCAATGTCTGCAACGAGGCCGCTCTCGTTGCCGCCCGCAAAAACAAAAAGCTGATTGAAAAGCAAGATTTTCTCGATGCCATCGACCGCATCATCGGCGGCCTTGAGAAACGCTCAAAAGTCATCACCACCGAAGAGAAACGCACCATAGCCTACCACGAGTCGGGCCACGCCTCGGTGAGCTGGCAGCTGCGATGGGGCGACCCGCTGGTGAAGGTAACCATCGTGCCGCGCGGCAAAGCACTTGGCGCCGCCTGGTACCTGCCCGAAGAACGACAGATTACCACCTACGAGCAGATGTTCGACGAGATTACGTCGCTCGTGGCCGGCCGCGCCGCCGAGGAAATTGTCTTCGGACAGATTTCGACCGGTGCCCTTAACGACCTGGAGCGCGCAACAAAGATGGCCTTCTCGCTGGTGGCCTATTACGGTATGAGCCCCAAAATAGGCAACATCAGCTACTACGACTCGACGGGCCAGAGCGAATGGAACTTCACCAAGCCATTCAGCGAGCAGACCAACCAAACCATCGACGAGGAGGTGAAGCGTATGGTCGACGAGGCTTATCAGCGTGCCAAGGACATCATCCTTGCCAGCCGCGACAAGCTGGACCAGCTGGCCAAGGTGCTCTTCGAACGCGAGGTGATTTTCCGCGAGGATGTAGAGAACATCTACGGTCCGCGCCCGTGGGAAGAGCAGAAAACGGAAAACGAAAAGCCTGAAGAGGAACACGAAACAACGACTAACGAGACAACGGAAATCTGAGAGCAGAAAACAACCAAAGCACCTATCTCCAATGAAAGAAAGCTCGAACGATAATATGCTGCAAGCCGGGAAACTCCGTTCAGACAGGGTTCTGAAGAATGTCCGCGAAGCACTGATCGACCGCAATGACGTCGCCGACTGCGACATTGCCGCGGCTGAGGCCGACGGGACAACGCCCGAAGACCTTAGTGTAGCTTTCGCGCAGAGTTTCACACAAAGCGGCGGCACTATGTACTACTGCCTGAACGAACAGGACATACGCCAACGCCTCGAAGAGATTCAGCGTCACCACGACGACATCGTGCTTGGTTGCGCCAGCGAAAACCTGACATCGTTTCTCGGTCACATTGGTATGCAGAACTGTTGCACCTGCGACCCGACAAAGCGCTTCCCACTTGGTGCCACGCTGTGCGAAGCCCTCATTGCCTGGAACGGCGGCATAGTGATTTCTTCAAACCTGGGACTTGGCAACAAGATTCCGGCACTGCCCGAAACAACGATTGTTTTGGCATTCACATCGCAGGTGGTAGCCAATTGGGAAGCTGCCAACGAGCGTCTGAAAGACCTCTACAAAGAATACCCCGAACAGATAATCGTTACCAGCCCCAACAGTTACGCCTACCGCAGAGGGATGCAGAAACTTTACCTGCTGCTGATTGAGGACGAGACGAATTGACAATAACATTAAACTTAACATTAACCTTAACTTTGAGATGAAAAAGTTTTTGACACGTACTTTGAGCGGAGCGGTTTATGCAATCATCGTGGTGGGCAGCATCTATGCCTGCCGTTGGCTGGATAGCTTGCTTGGCAAGATAATATTCGCCTGCGTATTCCTGGCTGTTGGAATAGTAGGCATATACGAATATGTCAATAACTTGTCGAAGAAGGGCGTGGCTTGCAACCGCCCGATGGCATACATTGCCGGCATCATTGTCTATCTGGGTATGGTGGTGCCGTCGTTTCAGGACGGCCTGCTTTCGCTGTCGGCAATCCATACGGTGTTTGCTGTCGGACTTGTTTTTGCCGGATTGATGCCTGTTATGTTTCTGACTGTCTTTGCGCTTCAGCTGTGGCGCAACGACGATGAGCCGTTTACGACCGTCGGGCATACCCTGATCCCTTCTATATGGATTATGATGCCGCTTGCGCTGCTGAACGAGGTTCAGCTACTTGGCGCAGGACTTACGATGATGGTTTTCATATTGATATGGGTCAACGACAGTTTTGCCTACATCACCGGTATGCTGATGGGGCGAACCAAGATGTGGGAACGCCACTCTCCCAACAAGACGTGGGAGGGCACCATCGGTGGAGCCTTGTTCTGCATTGTGGCTGCCATATTGGTTGGACCGCGCCTGTATCCATTCATACAACCGTTAGGATGGGCGGTCATTGGACTGATATGTAGCTCGGTAGGTACGCTGGGCGACTTGGTTGAGTCGATGTTCAAACGCTACTGCGGCGTGAAGGATAGCGGCAAGATTATGCCTGGTCACGGCGGTATATTGGACCGCTTCGACAGTATTTTGATGACTGTGCCTTTTGTATTGTTTTTCGTAACCATAATAACATTGTAAACTATGTATATCCATAAAGAGGGACACCGACTTCTGCTTAGCACGCTGGCGATTTTCGTCGCCATCACGGTGCTGATGATCATACTGACCGACCACCTGAATTTCTTCAACTGGCTGCTCATCGTGATGATGTTTGGCTTCTGGCTGGCGTTGGCGTCGTTTTTCCGCATCCCGAAGCGTGTTTTTACCGAGGATCCTAAGCGGCTCATCTCGCCTGCCGACGGCGCCATCTGCACCGTAGAGCAGGTTTTTGAGAAGGAGTATCTGAACTGCGAGTGCCTGATGGTCAGCGTCTTTATGAACGGAACCGATGTGCACGTCAACCGCTACCCCGTGGACGGCCTCATCGAATATGTCAAGTACCACAAAGGCAACTACTTCGTGGCCTCCTACCCCAAATCGTCGCTGATGAACGAGCGGTCCAGCATCGGAATGCTGCTTGACAACGGTCAGCGAATACTGATCCGCCAAGTGGCCGGCGTGATGGCCCGCCGCATAGTCTGCTATGCTCGCGAAGGCGAGCGCGTCAAGCAGAATCAGGAAATGGGCTTCATCAAGTTCGGCTCGCGCGTTGACCTCTACCTACCTCTCGGCACCGAAATCGACGTGGCCCTCGAGGATGTGGTACGCAACGGAATAACCCCCATCGCTAAGTTGAAATGACACTTGAAGAGCAAATATTATACGAAGACAACCACCTGCTGGCGCTCAACAAGCGCTGCGGCCAGATAGTGCAGGGCGACAAGACCGGCGACACGCCGCTGCCCGAGCTGATCAAAGCCTATCTCAAAGAGCGCGACAGCAAGCCGGGCAATGTCTTCTGCGGCGTCATTCACAGGCTTGACCGCCCTGTGAGCGGCGTGGTGCTCTTTGCAAAAACATCGAAAGCCTTGAGCCGTATGAACGAGAGCGTGAAGGGTCGAGAAATGCAGAAAACCTACTGGGCATTGTGCAAAGAAGCTCCGCTGCACACCGAAGACCACCTCGAAGACTGGCTGTTGCGCAACGAGAAAAGCAACAAGAGCTTTGTCGTCAAGGCCGGCACCGAGGGTGCCAAACTGGCCGTGCTCGACTATCGCCTGATAGGTGTCAGCAACGGCGGCTACAACCTGATTGAAATAGACCTCCACACAGGACGCCACCACCAAATCAGGGCCCAGCTGGCCAACATAGGGTGCCACATAAAGGGCGACCTAAAATACGGTGCGGAGCGGTCGAACCCCGACGGCGGCATATCGCTGCACGCCAGAAGTATAACATTTATCCATCCCGTCAGAAAGGAGCCTGTCACCATCATAGCTCCACCACCCAACGAACCGATTTGGAACAATTTTTCGAATGAATCATCTAAATAAGAAACACAACAATAAAAACAATATGAAGAAAATACTCATCTTCGCGGCATTTATATGCCTTACCACCTTTACAATGGCGCAGCCTTGTCAGGTAAAACAGAGCGATTACAACACGATTCGCCTGAAATTCAACACCTCGGAAATAATGGTGAATCAAATTGAAATGTTCAGTCAAACATTTACCACTCTTGCTATGGACGGATTCACGTCGCAGAGTGCCGAAGGCTTGCCTGCACTGCCCACTTTGGTGAAAATCATCGAAGTGCCCCTCGGTGATGGATTGACATTCGACATCGAGGCTATGAACTGCGACACCATCGACGGAGCCAGCTTTTCAATTGGCACCGCGATCGCCCCAGCTCAGCCATCGCGCAGCAAGAGCGACAACAGCACCCCGACTCTCGTTATGAGCCAAAAAGCCTATAGCACAGACGCCTTCTGCGGAGCTCCCGTCATACAGCTGAGCCCGATAGGCATAGCCCGCAACCGCAATCTGGCAACAATCAAATTCAACCCCATTCGCTGGAACCCTGTGACCAACCAGCTGATAATAGTCAAAGACGTAACTGTCAGCATACGCCAGCGCAACGCCGACATCGCTGCCACCAAGCGGATGCAGCAACTATACGCCAGCCCGGCATTCAACAGCAGCAGCAACGTCATCAACAGCCTCGGCAGCAAAGACAACCACACCAACGCACCGCTGCGCTACACCATCATCGCCCACAGTTCGTTCCGCGGTGCCCTCGACGAGTTTGCCGCCTGGAAGACTCGCAAGGGCTTCCTGGTCGACCTCGTCTATACCGACGATGCCAACGTAGGCAGCACCACATCGAGCATAAAAAACTACCTGCAAGGACTTTACGACAACGCCACAGCTACAAGCCCCGCACCGACATATGTGCTTTTTGTCGGCGACATTGCACAGGTTCCCGCTTTCTACCTGACGGCATACGGCGAGAATCAGTACAGTGACCTCAGCTACTGCTGCTGGACCGGCAACGACAACCTGCCCGACTGCTACTATGGCCGTTTCTCGGCTCAGACTCTGGCACATCTCACTCCGCAGATTTCCAAAACATTGATGTACGAGCAGTACACCTTCCCCGACCCGTCCTACCTCGGAACTGCAGCCCTTATAGCTGGCGTCGACGGAGGATATTCCAGCGACAACGCATACAAATACGGCGACCCGGCTATGGATTATGCAGCTAAATTATACGTCAGAACTGCCAACGGATTTAATAATATTGTATATTATAAAAACAACACCAGCTTCGCCCCCGCTGGCGTCACCGTCACAGGCAGTTCGCAGGCCAACGGCACGTCGGCAGCCCTGCGCAACCTCTACAACAGCGGCTGCGGCTTTGTCAACTACACCGCCCACGGCTCCACGACTTCGTGGGGCGACCCAAGCTTCACCACCAACAACGTGGCACAGATGACCAACAACAACAAGCCAATGGTGATGATTGGCAACTGCTGTCTCACCAACAGTTTCCAAATCGACGCCTGTTTTGGCGAATCACTGCTGCGCAAAGGCAACAACGCCGGCGCCGTAGGATATATCGGCGGCAGCAATTCCACCTACTGGACGGAAGACTTCTACTGGACGGTAGGCATCCGGACCAACATCAACAACACGATGAATACCAGCTATGACGCCAGCAACCTCGGAATGTACGACCGCCTCTACCATTCGCACAATGAAACCTACGACAAATGGTATCTCACGATGGGTGCAATGGTCCAGGCCGGCAATATGGCTGTCGAAGCCAGCAGCACCAGCACCGATATGAAACTTTACTACTGGCAAATCTATCACCTGATGGGCGACCCCTCGCTGATGCCTTACATCCACGGCCAGGCCAGCACTATGACCGCCAATGTTCCCGATGCTGCCATCATAGGTTCATCTACACTGAACATCACCACGGTGCCCTACGCATACATTGGCTTTACAGACCAAGAAAACAATCTGCTCAGTGCCGCCTTTGCCGATGCCAACGGCAACGCCACTCTGCATTTCCAGCCCCTCACCAACCCCGGCGAACACCAAATTGTCATCACCGCACAGGGGTATCAGCCTTATTACCAAAGTGTCAACGTCATTGCCAACGGTCCTTATGTAGGCATTACATCGATGGAACCCAACGCCACCCTTACCGCCGACGGCAACATCAATTTCGACGTGACATTGTCAAATATGGGAGTAAGCGATGCGTCGAATCTTAGCATCGAGTTCCAAAACCTCGACGGCAGCATATTGATCGACACCACCGGCATAATCAATCTTGGCGTCGGCTTGTCGGCAGGGCACCAGCTTTCACTCAACAATGTATGCAACGGCCACATTTGGGGACACACCATCGACCAGGCAAAAGCCACCATCAAAGTGATTGTACGTTGGGGCAATACCGTCAACGACTTATCGACCAGCACATTCCAATTCGCCATCAATGCCGACAACCTGAAGATGCAGAACTACGCCATAGACAGCAGCGACCTGCGCACCAACGGCACCGCCACCATAACCGTAAACAACAGCAACATAGGTCACGCCACACTCAACAATGCAACCTTGTCGCTCATTTCGCTCGACCCTGCTTTCAGTGTCAGCACTTCCGAATACACCGTAAACAACATTGCCGTAGGCGGTACCAGCCAGCAGGAGTACACCATCACCGCCAACGGCACAATACCCAACAACCGCAATGTGGTGCTTATACAAACGGTCAATAATGGATTCCGCATCACTCACGACACTATCAACCTGTCATTCGGCCACAGCAACGATATCATCACTTTCGAAGACAACACTTGGGGCAATACACTGTGGGTGCACGGCACCTACCCCTGGCAGATTGTCAGCCAGGATGCCTACCAAGGCACCCGTTGTGCCCGTTCCTACAACTGTGGATCAAACAATAGCTCAGAACTAAGCATCACCTGGACTTCGACCGTCGACGACAGTATTACATTCTACAAAAATGCCTCGTCGGAAAACGGATACGACTTTTTCCGATTCTATATCGACGATATTATGCAAGAAGAGTTGAGTGGCACTGGCAACAACTGGAGCCGCAGTGCCTACTTCGTAACAGCCGGCACACATACATTCCGATTCAGCTACCAGAAAGACTACTCCGTCAACGGTGGTAGCGACTGTGCCTGGATCGACGACCTGCACCTGCCCGTCAATGGCACCATCTACAGCCATATCCTTGACAGCACCTGTCAAGGAGCTGACTATCAGTTCCGCGACAGCGTGATAAGCACCGAAGGACTCGAAGCAGGAATCTACCACTACGCCGATTCGAACGACAACACGGTGTGCTTCCTTACCCTGGTGCTCACCTCCACACCCGAAGTGACCATCGAGGGCGGCGACGTCACCATCCGCAAAGGCGAAACCGTTCGCCTCACGGCATCGGGAGCACAGAAATACTTGTGGAGCAGCGGCGAGACAAGCCCCATTATCGACGTATATCCCACCGAGACAACAACCTACACAGTCACCGGATACAACGGTGCCTGCAGTTCGGAGACATCGACAACTATCACCGTCGAAGGCACCATAGGTATCGACAATGTCGAAGACAACAGCCGTCTCGTTGTCTACCCCAACCCCACCAAGGCCGTCATCAACATCGAATGCCAGCCCGGCACAATAACGCTGACCGACGCAACGGGGCGCATAGTGATTGAAAAAGAAACCAAAACGACACACACCAGCTTCGACCTCACGTCGCTTGCCAACGGCATCTATTTCGTCGTCACCACTGACTCGAATGGCAACCGAAGCACATCGAAAATAGTGAAAAAATAACATCCATTCTCTGAAATAGAGAATCCAAGTTGGTCGGATTGGATACAAAAACCCAATCCGACCAACTTATTTTTTGCATACGCACAGTACCATAGCAAGTCTATCAAAATAAGCCAACATCATATTTTTCAATCATTAAGCAAACTAATCGAAATAAATAATCAAATCGCAGACTAACAAATTCGATTAATTTTGCCATTTATATTCAAATTTATCGTACTTTTGCAACTCAAAATAGCCCAATCCAACCAAAACGGATTGGCAGCAAACAAGGTTATCCATCTTTAAAAAAAACAGAGCTATGAAGAACAAATACTACGATCTGATCGACCAGACTTTCGAGTTTCCGCAGGACGAATTCCGTACCGAAGACGGCGAACTCTATTTCCACGACATACCGCTGATGGAAGTCATCAAGCAGTATGGAACACCCTTGAAGATAACCTATTTACCCAAAATAAGCTCACAGATACAACGCGCCAAACGACTGTTCAACGTAGCCATAGCCAAAACCGACTACCGAGGCACCTACAACTACTGCTATTGCACCAAAAGCAGCCACTTCAGCTTCGTGATGGAAGAAGCACTGAAGAACGACATCAACCTCGAGACCTCGTCGGCATTCGACATCAACCTGATTCAGGAACTTTACAACAACGGTCTGATCGACAAAAACATATTCATTGTAAGCAACGGTTTCAAACGCCAGCAGTATATCGACAACATCGCCGAGCTGTACAAGGACGGCTTCCACAACATAGTGCCCATCATCGACAACAAACACGAGATGGCTATGCTCGACGAAGCCTTACAAGACCCTGAAGTGCCAATGAAGATAGGCATCCGCATAGCCTCCGAAGAGGAACCGAAGTTCGACTTCTACACCTCGCGTCTTGGCATCCGCTACCACGACATTGTCTCGTTCTACGAAGAGACGATAAAGAACAACCCGAAGTACACCTTCAAGATGCTGCATTTCTTCATCAACACCGGCATCCGCGACACAGCCTACTACTGGAACGAGCTGGCCAAGTGCGTAAACGTCTACTGCGACCTCAAGCACGTCTGTCCCGAACTCGACTCGCTCAACATCGGCGGCGGATTCCCAATCAAAAACTCGCTGGCAGCTAACTACGACTACGAATATATGGCCGAAGAAATATTGGCACAGATCAAAAACATATGCACCACCCGCGGCGTCGACGAGCCAAACATCTTCACCGAATTCGGCTCATTCACCGTCGGCGAAAGCGGCGCAACGCTCTACAGCATCCTCGACCAAAAACAGCAAAACGACCGCGAGTTGTGGTATATGATCGACTCGTCGTTCATCACCACCCTGCCCGACACGTGGGGCATCAACCAACGCTTCATAATGCTTCCCATCAACCATTGGGACTGCGAATACCAACGTGTATTCCTCGGCGGCCTGACGTGCGACAGCGAAGACTACTACAACGCCGACAGCCACGCCAACGCCATCTTCCTGCCCAAACTGCAGAAAGACGAACCCCTATACATCGGATTCTTCCACACCGGAGCCTATCAGGAAAGCCTCGGCGGATACGGCGGCATACAGCACTGCCTAATCCCTGCACCAAAACACATCATCATCGACAAGGACGAAAACGGAGACTACACCACAAAACTCTTTGCCAAAGAGCAAAGCCACAAGTCGATGCTCAAAATATTAGGCTACTGACTTCAACCGGCAAGCCCAGGAGAACACACAAAAACAGGCCCCAAAAACTCTCACACAAAACCAAACCGACAAACCGGACACAAAACAAAATTTCAAGTTTACATAACAAATTAGCAAAAGCAACGTTACCAAACAAGAAAGAATAAAAAACAAAAAATGAAAAAAATACTATTTGCCATTGCATCGCTGTGCATCATTGCCTCAGCCTCCTCGTGCCAAAAAAAAGGCACCTATGTAGTAGACACCGACAAGCCTGCCCAACTGAAAAACACCAACGACAGCATTAGCTGGGCTATGGGATTCACGCTGGCACAGAACATCGCGTCGACAGGCATCAATGTAGACCGCGAGATTATGTTCCAAGCCATCTGCGCCACACTCGACCAAAAGCAGCAGCCTATGACTCAAGAGCAGACTTTCACTTTGCTTCAAGAGATTGAGGCAAAAGCCTTCTCCAACAAGACTGCCAACGAGGAAAGACAACTGGCCGAAACGCGTTCACGCGAAGCCGAATACTTCGCCAAACTGACAAAAGAGAACCCTAATATAAAGAAAAGCGACAAAGGTTTCTACTACGAAGTCATCAAAGAAGGTACAGGACGCCAATGTGAGTACGGCCTCATCGCCGTTTTCGACTACAAGGGAAGCTTCATCAACGGACAACTCTACGACCAGACCTACGGCAACCGTCCACCAATCACCCACGCCGTCACCGAAGGTATGATGCCCGGCCTGATTGAAGGATTATGCATTATGAAGGAAGGTGGCCACTACCGTTTCTACATCCCTTCCGAACTTGCTTTCGGATCCACCGGAACTGACGGCATTCCTCCCTACACCACAGTCATATACGAAGTCGAGCTGCACGAAGTACGAGACTTCTAAGCGAGAAATGACTCTATAAAACACACCGTTATCGGTCGTTGATCATATTGACTATACGGCCGCCGTTGAGGTTGACATCTTTGTAATTGATGCGGAAAAGGCCGCTGGTCGAGAAACGGTGCCTTGTGAAGAATAGGTCGCAGCGTTCGGGACGTCCGTTGCGATAGGTTTTAAGCCCGTTGATTTCTATCGTTTCGATATAGTCGACGGGCTTTTTGCATTCCGACAGGGTACCCGAAGGCTCGATAATGTCGATGCGCCGCGTAAGGAATGGCAGATTGACAGTCAAATCCTCCACATAAATATTTGGCCAGCATCGCTGGGCCAGTTCTGGGCGCGGATTGGGCGTGGTGGATTGCAGCATAACATTGACCAACGCGTGATGACGCAGAGTGGCATCGAAGGTGCAATGGCGAATCTTGATGTCGAATGGCGTATAGGCGTTGTATGACGAACGGATGCGGACAGGTATGCAGTCAATGAAATGACAACTATCGAACACAACCTCGCCATACATCGACGAAAACTGCGTCTGCTTGTTGCGGAACGTACAGTTCACCAACCTCGCGTCTCGACCATAACAATGTATGTCAAAACGGTTTACATCGCATTCTCGGAGAGTGATATTGCTGACATTGTTGGTACCGAAAACACCCCAGGCTGCGTCGGCTTTGAAACGAACGAAAGTGGTGTTCCACACATTGTTCATCCCTATGGCATAGCCGTATGCACCTGGATATGAATAAGTAGAATCTATCTGTACATCCTGCACCGTGCAGTTGGCACTGTTGCTGATACTTATGGCGGCGTCGCCGTTGAACCTAGTCTTGGGTGTAGTTATGTGGACATTGCGAATAACGACATTATTCTGGTTGCTGACTGAAAAGCAATAAGTTTTATGCTTCTCGTTGCGTCCACGGTGGATGGTGACATTTTCTATAACCTTCTGCTCGGCAGTGACCGGCACATACGAACAAACCGGATCTGCGGCAGGGTTCATATAGGTCGTCACAGGACGGTTAACACTATGTCCATCACTGACATATAGAAGGTCGCGACGATAGACCTCATATCCGTATCCGTCGCGGAAAGTCCATTTGTTTTGGTCGGCAACGATAAGGAGATATTCGCCAGCCTGAAAGTCGGGCACCGAACGGAAATCGCAACTGTCCAGCAAGCGTCGATCTACATTGAGGGGTTTGGCTTTTTCGCCACTAAGGGCGAAAAGAGTGATATCCTTGTCCGAATCGTTGCGGACAAAGATCACCGTGCCCGCAAAATCGGTATTGTTCGGTAGCGGCATCGTCTGCGCACCGTCGGGGATCTCGAGCCAAATCGTGTCTATACCGGCGTACGAGACAGGACGTCCGTAGTCTATAGCATCCTTATGGCAGGCGTAAAGCACCTCATAGCGTTCCTTGCCATCCTTGGCGTCGCGAAGGCCGTATGCCAACGGGTTCAGCGGTTCTCCCTGCATCGTGGTGCCGCTCTGCAGCCGTTCGGGCTGCTGGGTAAAAGCCACAGAACAGAAAAGCAGCATTGCAGATATTACAGTCAGTCTTTTCATAATGTGTGCATATAGGTTAAAACAGTTTGCGGTGGACTGTTTGTCCACCGCAAAGAGTCATATTTTATTAACGATAATCTTGGCGGGGACGCCGTCAACTATCGTGATTTCCTGCGTTTGCGGCGTGTCGTCGACCGAAGCCACAAGGTCGAGTCGCTCGGCAAGGGTCTCGCTGCAGATATAGTCGCAGTGACGACGGACTGCATCGTCCCATTGTCCGCTTTGAAGGGTGACGCTGATACGGTCAGTGACATCGAAGCCCTCCTTGCGGATGTTCTGGATGCGGTTCACCAGCTCGCGGGCTATACCTTCGTCGACAAGCTCGTCGGTGAGGGTGATGTCGAGCGCCACGGTGAGGTTGCCTTCGTTGGCGACAACCCAGCCGGGAATATCCTGCGTGGCGATGTCGACGTCACTGAGCAGCAGTTCCACAGGCTGCCCGTCGATGCTCAGCTGGCAACGGCCGTTGGCTTCGAGGTCGTTGATCTGCTGCTGGCTGAATGCCGTGACGGTGGCGGCTATTGACTTCATTATCTTGCCATAGCGCGGTCCGAGGGTCTTGAAGTTGGGCTTGATGCTCTTGACAAGCAGATTGTTGTCCTTGTCAAGAAACTCCACATCCTTGACGTTCAGCTCGCTGCAAATAAGGTTTTTGACCTGTTCCACCTGCTGGCGGAAATTGTCGTCGCGCACCGGCAACACAATTTTGGCAAGCGGCTGGCGCACACGCAGGTTGCTTTTCTTGCGCAGCGACAGACCCATCGAGCAAATCTTCTGCGCCAGCTGCGTGCGTTCTTCGAGCGACTTGACAATCAGATTCTCGTTAACCTTCGGGAAGGCAGCGTGGTGAACCGACTCGGCATTTTCGCGATGCGTCACGCTATTGAGGTCCTGATAGAGACGCTCGCTGAAGAACGGAGCGATAGGCGACATCAGGCGTGCCAGGGTTTCTAGGCAGGTGTAAAGGGTCTGATAAGCCGAAATCTTGTCGGTCGAGTAGTCGCCCTTCCAGAAGCGGCGGCGGCTAAGGCGCACATACCAGTTGCTCAGATTGGCGTCGACAAACTCCTGGATGGCACGGCCGGCGCGCGTGGGCTCGTAGTCTGCGAAGGCCTCGTCGACGGTTTTCACCAGCGTGTTCAGCTCGCTGAGAATCCAGCGGTCTATCTCGGGACGCTCCTCGGGAGCGATATCAGCCTCCTTGTACTCGAAGCCGTCGAGGTTGGCATAGAGGGCAAAGAAACTATATGTATTATACAGAGTTCCAAACAGTTTGCGACGCACCTCATCGACACCTTCGGCATCGAACTTCAGGTTGTCCCACGGCTGGCTGTTGGTTATCATATACCAGCGTGTTGCGTCGGGACCGTATTTCTTCAGCGTTTCGAACGGGTCGACGCCGTTGCCCAGTCGCTTCGACATCTTGTTGCCGTTCTTGTCGAGCACCAGACCGTTGCTGATGACATTCTTGAAGGCGACGCTGTCGAAACACATCGTGGCGATGGCGTGGAGGGTGTAGAACCATCCGCGCGTCTGGTCGACGCCCTCGGCGATGAAGTCGGCAGGGAACTGGTCCTTGCGCAGCTCCTCGCCCATATAGTGGATCTGGGCGTAAGGCATAGCGCCGCTGTCGAACCACACATCGATCAGGTCGGGCTCGCGGCGCATAGGCTTGCCGCTGGGCGAAACCAGTATAACATTGTCGATATAAGGACGATGCAGGTCGAAAGACTTCATATCGTCACTTGCATACGGATTTTCTTTCATCAGTCCTGCGGCGACGGCCTTGTCGATTTCGTCGCGCAGCTGCTTGACGCTGCCGATGCAAATCTCCTCGCGGCCGTCCTCGGTGCGCCAGATTGGCAGCGGCGTGCCCCAGTAGCGGCTGCGGCTCAGGTTCCAGTCGACGATGTTTTCCAGCCAGTTACCGAAGCGGCCCGTGCCAGTGGCTTCAGGCTTCCAGTTAATGGTCTTGTTCAGCTCTATCATACGCTCTTTCAGCGCAGTGGTGCGGATAAACCAGCTGTCGAGGGGATAGTAGAGCACCGGCTTGTCGGTACGCCAGCAGTGGGGATAGCTGTGCGTGTGCTTCTCGCTCTTGAAGAGCTTGCCTTCGCCCTTGAGCATCACCACAATCTCGACGTCGAGGCTCATATCCTTCTCGGTCTTGGTGGGGTCAAAAGCATTCTTGACAAACTTGCCGGCGTAGGGCGCATACAACTCGGTGTTGACATTGTTTTTAACCCATTCGGCATCAAGGTCTTCGAGCGGAGCAAAGCGTCCTTGGCGGTCCACCATAGGCATCTGCTTGCCGTCGCGGTCGTAGAGCAGCAGGTCGCCGATGCCGGCCTTCTTGGCCACGCGGGCGTCGTCGGCACCGAAGGTGGGCGCGATGTGGACTATACCGGTACCGTCCTCGGTGGTGACATAGTCGCCCAAGATGATGCGGAAAGCCTCGTCGTCGTTTGCCTGACGGTGGGTCTGGGCGGCGCTGTCCACCACGGTGGGTTTCACCCAGGGAATCAGCTGTTCGTAGCGCAGGCCTTCAAGGTCAGTACCCTTGCATTCGGCAACGACCTTATATTTCGGTTCCTCGCCGTCCTTAGTCGGGAACATACTGCCAACCAAGGCTTTGGCCATAACTATGCGACACGGCTCGTTGGTGTAGGGATGCACCGTCTCGAGCAGCACATAGTCGATCGAAGGACCGACGCAGAGGGCTGTGTTGCTCGGCAGGGTCCAGGGCGTTGTGGTCCAAGCGATAGCGTAAGTCTTTAACGCAGTCTTGAATGCAGCAGCCAGCTTTCCGCTTTCCGCTTTCAGTTCGAACATCGCCACGCAGGTGGTGTCCTTCACGTCGCGGTAGCAGCCGGGCAGGTTCAGCTCGTGGCTCGACAGGCCTGTGCCGGCGGCGGGACTGAAGGGCTGGATGGTGTAGCCCTTATAAAGCAAACCTTTGTCGTACAGCTTCTTGAGCAGAAACCAGAGGGTCTCGATATATTCGTTTTCAAAGGTGATGTAAGGATTCTTGAGGTCGACCCAGTAGCCCATCTGCTTCGTCAGTTCGTCCCACAAATCCTTGTATTTCAGCACCTCGGTGCGGCAGGCGTGATTGTATTCGTCCACGCTGATTTTCTTGCCGATATCCTCCTTGGTGATGCCGAGGGTTTTCTCCACGCCCAGCTCAACGGGCAGGCCGTGGGTGTCCCAACCCGCCTTGCGGTCCACGTGGAAGCCCTTCTGCGCCTTGTAGCGGCAGAAGACATCCTTGATGGTACGGGCCATAACGTGATGAATACCAGGTTTTCCGTTGGCCGACGGGGGGCCGTCGTAGAACACGAAAGCCGGATGGCCTTCGCTGAGTTTCTGACCTTTCTCGAAGGTCTCGTTTTCTTCCCACCAGCGACGCACTTCTTCGCCGATGCGGGTCAAATCAAGCTGCTTATATTCGTTGTATTTCATATACAAAAATAATACATTATTATCACTCTATCAATACATTGCACCGCCAGGTCGCGATGCAACCAACCTACAAAGATACAAAAAAAATGGAAAACAGCAGTTTTTTTGTCCAACGGCGCCAAAAAATATGACAATCCGCCGCTCTCAAACCACTATTCAACATTCACTCGAAAAATTTCCGACACCGCAGGCAATAAAAGACGAAAAACGCCGTTAAACGATTTGAAAAAGAAACATAATCACACAACCTCCCCAATGGCAATGACCACAAAAAATCGTTTCGCCTCCCCACGCCGGCGCCACCTGCGCAACGCCGCCCTGGGCCATCCCACCACCGTGAGCGGATTCATAGTCCTGATAGCAGCATTTTTGACGATGTGGATAGTGATATTGCGCTGTTTCGGCGAGGACAACCCCTACCATTGGGTACTAAAACACTTGGAAACAGGCGACTATGCCATCGGCCAAATCGAAGCCTACAGGCAGCACAACGACGGCAAACTGCCCGAAGGCCTTGACGCAGTCGGCTTCAAAAATGGTGGAATTGAAAACCAATACTACATCCAGCTGCCCGGCGAAGGCTTCTCTTATGACCTGGAATACATCAAGTTGGACGACACCTCGTACGTTCTTGCCTTCGACGGCCACATCTGGGGCCGCGGACAGTACGTTTCGACCGTCGGCCACTGGAACGCATTTTCAACAGAATACAACTCATTAACAAATGATTACACCATCGACAACTCCGAAGGCGAAGGCGCCGCGAAGGTGTACCTGAAGGAGTTCGAATTCAGCGGATGGTACGACGGACTTGCGGCTCAGATCAGCGCCCTTATCGCCGACCGCAAAGGGCGACACGAGCAATACATCCTGCACATCATCGAGCACGACAGCGCCGAGCGCATAGCCTACGCGCGAGCCCAGACGGGCAGCACCGACAGCATCTGCAGCTCCTACTTCAACTGCCTGCTGCAGACTTTCGACCCAACACAACAGCCTGAATACGACTATTTTCGCGACTTCCGCGGCTACTTGATGCTCGACGGCAGGGTCTGCTTCATTGTCGACAATTCCACCTTCCACCAAAGTTCCATTGTGCGCCGCACCCGCAAAGGCCGCCTGTTCGAGGTCAACACCGATCGTCAAGGTAGCACGAGCAAACGCTGCTGGTTTCTCGACATCGACCACAGCTACGAAGGGTCGATGATGCTGAAAGGTACCTGGCCGGCCAAGTAGCCACGCCCTCCTCATTTCCTTCAACCAGTCCCTACCCGCATCGCGCAGGCAAGTGCTCCGACTGCGTTCCCGAACCGGAACCCTGCAAATATTAGTTCGTCGCCCACCATCCGCCGTCCTTCGCCCGTTGGTTTTGCCACGTTCTCCCTGCCATTCGGGATACACCTGGTAAGGCCCTTCCTACATTTTTCACATCTCAATCACATATCGTTTTTACACAAAAGATATAAGAACGATATAAGAACAATATAAGAACGATATAAGAACTGGCCTACCAGGTGGCTCGCGGAAGGTTGGCAAGGCGCCGATAGAGGAATGTCTTAAAATCAGATATTCAGCTTTAAACCAACGAAGAACGTACGCGGACGCGAGGGACCGTAGATGTACGACGAATCGCGCTCGTCGCCGCTGTCGAAGTCGCGCTGGAAGCTGTTGAAGAGGTTCTGGACGCCGGCGCTGACGTCGAGCGTGGTGCGATGACCGATGGGGATGCTGTAGGCGGCCTTGAGGGTGAGGTCGAAAAATGTCGGAGTGATAACCTGCTCGACCTCAGCGTGGTGGGCGTGTTTGGCACCTTCATCTTCTTCCTCAGCCACAGCGTGATAGACAAGCATCGGGCCTGTGAGGACACCCGTGGCGATGAGGCTGAGGCGTTCGATGGGGCTGTACTGCGCCGTGAGGTAGCCGTACAGGTTGGGGATGCGCTCCATCCGCCGCTCATATTTGCCTTCGCTCCACTCCTGCCCCTCGCCAAGGTAGCGGCTGCTCTGCAGGGTGCCGCCCAGCTGGAACCGCACTCGCGGCGAGGGAGTTAGCCGCAGTTCGACGTTGATGCCCTTGACCTCGGCACCGTCGGCATTGCGGCGCTCGTAGAGACGGTAGCCGCTGGCGGTATCGCTGAAAACCAGCTCATTGATAAAAGCATCGTCGATGCGCGTGAAGAAGCCTTCGACCATCAGGTCGCCCTCCATCTGGCCCAGATGGAAGCAGAAATCGGCCGAAGCCGTGACGCTGTGCGAATATTCGGGACGCAGGTCGGAAGCGTTGACGAGCCGATAGAGTTCGCCTGCGACGGCACCGACGTGGAGGTCCTCGTCGTAGATCTGCGGAGCGCGGAAGCCTGACGAATAGCCAGTGCGCAGAACTATGTGATCGTTAGGCGAATAGCGGACGTTGAGGCGTGGACTCACGACCGGCTTGTCGAGCATCGAATGGTGGTCGGCGCGCAGGCCGAGGAGAATGTTCCATTGTTTGTTTTTCCATTCGTTTTGCAGATAAGCACTTGCAATCGAAGCACTTTGGTCGACGGTATCGTTGGTGGCAAGGGTGCGGTCCTGAAGGCGGTCGTAGGTGTGCTCGACGCCGGCGGTAAGCTCGGAGGGCATAAAGAGCAGACGGTCGAAGTGATGGCTGTACATAACGCCCTCGTTGATGGTGAGGTCGGTGGTGAATCCATAGGCATTGCCCACGGGGTCACCCTCTTCGCGATGGCCGTAATAGCTCTGGCGGTCAATATATTGCGTCGATGCAAAAACCGCAGCGTGGCTGTTGCCGTCGGGCGCGAACCAGTCCCATTTCAGCTGGGCGCTGTGGATGTCGTGCTCGCCGCCCTCGCTGATGTGGGCCTGTGGCGAAGGCAGGTCGAAGAGGTCACCGCCACGACGGAAATCATTGATATTGTGATATTCGAGGTTGAATTTGGAATGGTCGCTGGTGCGCAAGTAGCTGCGAAATCCCACCATCCGGGCATTCAATAGTCCCAGCTCGGAATAGCCGTCGCCGTTGGCGTCGTAGGGGTTGCGCTGGCGGTTGTGGCCAAAAATGTAGATACCAGCCTTGTTATTATCGCTTACAACACTGGCGTTAAACGAGTTACTCCAATCGACACTACTGCCGCCGACAAGGCTTGTTGTGTTCGAAACCGAGGCGCTGTTGCGGACGGGCTCCTTGGTGATGACGTTGATGACGCCGGCGATGGCGTTGCTGCCATAGAGCGCCGAGCCGCCACCGCGCATCACCTCGACCTGGTCGATCATTGCCGAGGGCAGCTGCTCGAGCAGGTAAAGGCTGGCGAGGGCGCTGTTGACGGGCCGGCTGTCGATGAGCACCTGCGAATAGGCACCGCCAAGGCCGTTGAGGCGGACGTCGAAGGCACCGCAGTTCTGGCAGGTGTTTTCGACGCAGACACCAGTCTGATATTTAAGTCCTTCGCCAAGATTGACGGCACTTGTGGCCTCGAGCTGGCGACGGTCGATAACACCCACAATCGACGGTGTTTCCATTCGGCTAACGGCGTGCTGGGTGGCGGTGACGACAACCTGATTGAGGGCCACGACGTCGGGCTGGAGCGCAAACTCCAGCTCGACAGTTTGTTGGGCAGTCATAGTGACGCGGTGCGATGCCTGGCGAAAACCGACCAGTCGCACGACGACGTCGTAAGTGCCTTCGGGACAGTTAGCTATGTGGAAATGGCCCGTGGCATCGGTTACAGCACCGATGGTGGTGCCTTCTATCTGTACGTTGGCGTAGGCTATATGCTCGCCTGTTTTTGAATTGATTACGTGGCCAAGGATATTGGCGTCGGTTCCCCGCTGCGCAAAAAGCAATACAGGGAACAATAAAAATATATAAAGGATTGATTTTTTCATTGTTTTGCAGTTTGGTTTATACATATAACACACACAATGCCAATAGTTTGACATTGCATTATAATTAATTTGGAACGATAATAAACCTACTGCAACGGTGGAGCTCGCGAACCCGTGCTTAAAGATAAAGTCGACACATAATCATCTGACAATGAATTGTCGACTGCAGCAATGACGCTGCTTTGAAAGGTTAGCGCGATGGGCTCGGAGCTATAGTAGGACGACGTAGTCAGCTGGCAATAGACGCAGTTGTGCGCCAAAGCGACGGCCTCGTCCATATGGGCGCGATGATGGATATGATGCGCGCACTCTGCGCAATCATTCACCGTCGCGTGCGACTCGCTATGCGTGTGGAACGTCAACGCCACCAGCAGCGGCATATAGGCCGCTATGAGAATGTATGGTGCTATGTGGCGCAGGGTTTTCATATTGGGAAAAAGAGATATGAAATCGGAGAAGTGAGAACGTGTTTTTATTCTTCGTTTTTAAAAGGTGAAGTCGACTTTTTGGACGCCGTTGCCGTAGATGGTCTTGAAATCGTCGCGCATCGAAACGACATAATAGCCAGCCTGGTGCCAGCGTTCAGCCAGCTGGAGGGCTTTCTCGCGGTTGGCGTGGTCGCGGGCTTCGTCGTCGGCTATGAGCATTATCGCCATCGAGCGGAGAGTGTTGCTGAGGCAGTAGTTGTGCATTGCCGCATCGCCGCCGCTGTTGCCGAACGACAGGACGGGCACCTTGCCGATTTCCTGATTGATCTGCAGCACTTTGTTGGTCTTCAAGTTTTTGATAACCAGCTCGTCGGTACGGACAATCTCTTCCTCGCGACCCATAGTGTAGTTGACGCCTTCCTCGGTACCCTGGCTGCTGGAGCGGAGCTTGACGTCCATACCGATGACGCGGTTGGGTTCGATGCCAAGGGGTTCGACCAGCGCGCGACAGATGAAGCGGTCGGAGCCCGAAACGACGTAGTAGGTGAAACCATTATCCTCAAGATACTCAAACACCTCGAGCATAGGCTGATAGAAGCTCTGTCCGTATGTCATACCGGTGAAGCCGTTGGCGGGCTTGGCGGCATAGGCCTTGACGTAGGCGTCGAATTCGGCGATGGTCATTCCGGCGTAGGCTTTGGCGGCCGCGCGGGCGTGGATCATATCGAAATGGTCAGGCAGAGGAGTGCCGTTGCGGACAAAATCGCGTATCTGCTGAGCGGCGAGGCGGACGCTGTCGGGGGCGTGGTTGCCGTAGGCGGTATCTTCCAAAACACGGTATTCCAGTAGGTTATATTCAAAATAAGTGGGATATAGTTCTCCGACGAAAGTGCCGTCCATATCGAAGGTAGCGATGCGGTCCTTCGGCGGGATATAGTTGGGCGACTGGGGATTGGTGACGTCCTCGACATATTCCTGCAAAGCAGTAAGGGCTTCGCAGTTGTTCCACGAGGCAAAATACTGTTTCTGAGGTTTCAACGGTTCCTCTTTGCCGCATCCGACAAGGATGACGACAACCGATAACAGGACAAGGAATATTCTTTTCTTCATTATTCGATTCGTTTTTTTATTTCAACCACCAAATAACGCCCGTCTTGTTTGTTTATTGTTAAGGGGACTTGAAAAGTTTAGGGCTAAGGAGACTTTTGTCCTTAGCCCTAAACAAATCTTAAAATTCAGAAAGGCTTACTGTCCCATTCCCATCGGCGACTCGGAGGCTCCTTGGCGGGCTTTGCTTTCCAGCTCCATCTTGCCGAAGCGCCAGGTGAGACCCAGGCTGACGAAGCGCGAGTCGAAACGCTGTTTGCCGGTGGTCTGGTACTGCGGCGCGGTGGTATTTTCGCCCCACTGGGCCATACCGAAGATGTCGTTGATATTCAGATAGACCGACATACGGCGGTCGAAGAAGTCGCTGCTGACACCGAAGTCGAAGCCGCGGTTGGCCACCGTCTCGCTGTAGAGGGCTATGCTCGGCGAGCGATAGTGGGCGTTGGCAAAGACCTCGAGTTTGTTCCACAGCTTGGCCCAAAGGTTGAGGCGGGCGCTGAAGCTCACCTTGCTGTCGCTGAAGCCGTTGTAGTCGTAGCCGTAGTTCCACACCGAGGCGTTGAAGCGGATATTGAAGAAGCCCGTCGGGCGGTAGGTGGCGCTGAGTTCAAGACCCTCGGTGTGCGAGGAGCCAATGTTGACGGGATAGGAGTAGTTGACCAAGTAGGGACCCAGGACGGGGTCGACCGTAGCGGCCGTCATCATTCCCCGCTCGTCGGTATTGGCACGGAAATAGGCCTTTGCTCCGATGTTGCCGAACTTCATAATGTACTTGTTGAAGTTGGCCTCGAGGTTGTGCGAGAACGAATTCCGCAGGTTGGGGTTGCCAGTGACGAAGCTGTAGTCATCGTAGTTGCGGAACAGCGTGTAGTCGGCCCAGTCCTGACTGTAACTGAAGCGGCGTGTATAGCTGAGGCTGTAGCTCTCGAAAGTCTTTGTCTGGTAGCTGAG
Source organism: Bacteroidales bacterium (assembly GCA_017429685.1). Lineage (GTDB taxonomy): Bacteria > Bacteroidota > Bacteroidia > Bacteroidales > P3 > Colimorpha. The sequence goes on from JAFROL010000016.1 coordinate 40,563, forward strand.
GTGGATGCTGGGCACTAAGCCGGGGAACGACTCTTCGGCATCCATCTTGTCGCTAACCGAGTGATGTTCCATTGTGGCATTGCCAAAGGCATCCTCGAAGCGCAATCCCAGCTTGGTGGTGAAGCCGCCCCAGCGTTTCTGGACGGTGGCATAGATGGCAGGAGTAAAAATATTGGCCTGTACCACCGATGAGCGATAGGCCATATTGCTCCAATCGCCCGAAGGCAGCAGGCTGTCGAGGGTCTCGTTCTCATAATAACGTCCATATCCCAATTCGCCGCCAGTTTCGAGTTCGAAACCACTCTTGAAAGGATGCGTGTAGTTGACGCTCAGTTGGCCGGAGACGTTGTAGGTCGAAGCCTCCAAGTGGCGCTGGAAGTCGGCGATCGAAGCGGAACGGTAGTAGCGCCAGTCGTCGCTGTAGCCGCTGTTGGAGTAGTAACTGCCGTTGATGCTGACGCTCACCTTGCGCCCTGTGGTGTCGAAGCGGTGCTCGTACCAGGCACCACCGTATGCGCCGTGGCTGAAGCCGTTGTTGAGGGTGGTGTCGACATAGCCGAGGTCGACGCGCGTGGGGCTGTACTCATAGTACTGATAGTCATTATAGAACGAGTTGCGATCCCAATAAGGATAGGCGCCGGCCCAGGCCATCAGGTTGGTCATACTGTCGATGCGCCAGTTGACGTTGAGGCCTGCATAGCCGCCCCAGTAGGGCATACGGTTCTTGTTGTCAAAACTTTGGAAGCGGCTGGTGTCGCCGTTGTCGTCGAGCAGCGTGCTGGTGCCGTCGCTATAAGACTTGTGCATACCGTAGTTGCCGCTAAGGTAGAGGTTCAGGTCCACCTTCTCGTTGGCCCACACATAGCTGACCCAAGGGGATACGGCAGGCGTCGTGGTGCCGCGCACACCGATGCAAAGCAGCTCGTTGCGCTTGATTTTCTGGTTGGTAATGATGTTGATGACGCCGCCGCTGGTCGAGTAGCGCGCCGAGGGGTTGGTGATAACCTCGATGCGGTCGATGGCGTTGGCGGGCAACTGCTTGATGTACTGCTTCAAGGCTTCGGCATTCATATTGCTCGGGCGGTCGTTGATCCATATTTCCACGCTGCTGACGCCACGCAGGGTGATGTTGCCCTCGGCGTCGACCTCAACGCCCGGCGCGTTCTGCAGGGCATCGCTGGCGGTGCCGTTCTGGATAGAAGGGTCCTCGGTGGTGTTGTACATATTCTTCTCGCCGTCAACGGCATAGAGCGGTTTCTTGGCGGTGACGGTGACAGCGTCGAGCACCGTCGAGGCGCGTTTCAGGCTGAGCTTGCCAAGGTCGAGCGGCGACGCGGAGCCAGCCACCTGCACCGTCTGCCAGAAGGGCTCGAAGCCGACATACGAGATGCGCATCAGGTAGTCGCCCTTGGCAACCTGCTTGAAGACAAACTTGCCCTTGTCGTCGGTGGTGGCGCCGTAGGCGAACGACGAGTCCTGCGCCTTGAGCAGCACGCAGTTGCAATAGAGCACCGGTTTGCCGTCGGCGCCGTCGGCCACAGTACCCTTTATCTGGGTTTGGGCACTCGACACAAGGCTGCCGACAAGATAAACGACTATTGCTATGATTTTTATTAACTTACCGTTCATTTTACATAAAATTTTATCTGTTCTTTTCTATTAGACGTTTCAGAGATGCGAAATCTTACAGGTGTCTTGCAATTTTTTTCACACATATTGCTTCAAGTCGTCGAGCGTCATTCCCAGCACGCTGAGTCTCTGCACGAAAGCAGGCAGCTCCTCGTCGAGGAATTCTTTGCGCTGCAGTTGCAGGATACGCTCTTTTGCATCGGGAGCGACGAAATAGCCCACGCCGCGACGGTTGTAGATGATTTCGGCCTGCTGCAGATGGTCGAACGAGCGCATCACCGTGTTGGGGTTCACGCCCAGCTGGATAGCGACATCGCGCACACTCGGTATGCGGTCGTCGCCCTTCCACTGGCCGCCCACAATACGCTCGCACAGAGTATCGGCAATCTGCTGATATATCGGTTTTTGCTTTTTAAAGTCCATAGTTTCGCTTGTTTTATTTGTATCTAATTGCGGTTCCGTACACCAGCACTTCGGCAGCCTGAGCCATAACGGACGAAGTAGTGTAACGGATGCCAATAACTGCATCTGCACCCATAGCCTGCGCCTGCGCCACCATTCGGTCGGTGGCTTTCTTGCGCGCCTTTTCCATCATATCGGTATAGGCCCTCAATTCGCCACCGACGATGCCTTTAAGACCTTGTCCAAGGTCGCTGAACATATTTTTCGACTGAATGGTGCTGCCAGTAACGACACCAAGCAGCTGATACGATATGCCTTGAATATTTTCTACTGTATATAATTCCATAATAATTTAAAGTTTAAAGGGTTTAAAAGGTTATAAGGGGTTTAAAGGTTATAAGGGGTTTAAAGAGTATTGTCATTTCACAATTCACAATTCACAATTGACTAATACTGCATTTTCTTAAGTCTGCGGAAGGCGATGAAGGAGAAGAGGAAGGTCACCACAACATTGCCCAACAAGCGGCTCCAGAAGAGGAAACTCATCAAGGTCTCTTGCGACTTGACACCAAGCCATTCGACTATTTTGACAAGCCAATTCCAATCGTTAAGCCAGTTGATATTGTTCATTATGGGAACAATGATGATTATCAATGCAAATATAATGAGCATCAGCCAAAGGATGGTCTTGATGAACTTGTTTTTCTTGAAGATAGTGTTTGCCAGCATAAACAGCGAGGCCACCGAAAAGATCTCAAACGACAAAAGGACAAAATAGCTGAAACCTGATATGTGATAGTCGAGAGTGTTGATTTCCCACAACCAGTCGGGCACTTGCCACAGGAATTCTTTGTAAGGGCCGAAAGGCAGAAGAGTCAGTATCGTATCCACAGCCACCGAGCCGACAAATACCACCAACGGACAGACGACGAAGCAGTAAAGCACCATACTGGTGAATTTCTCGCACAGCGAGGCCGGCAGCATAGCAAAATAGTTGCCCTTGCCGACGAGGTTGCTGCTGTTGTAAATCTTCATCGACGAAATGGCGGCAGTCAGGAAAACGGCCATACTGATAAAATTACGGCGATTGAACACCTCAACCACATCGTCATTTACAGCCAAACCCATAAGCCAGACAAAGGCCGGTATCATCATTATTATCAACATACTCATTCCAAACAGCGAGTATGTATTGTGAAAGTCGCGGACGACGACTTTTCCGAATCTATTGAAATTGAATTTATTCATTGTCGTTTTATTTTTTGGACCTTAACTTTAACGTTAACTTTGACCTCAGATACTAATGCGGCAGCCAGTTAAAGTTAGAGTCAAGGTTAAGGTTATAGTTTTATTATTTTATTCAAACAAATTCTTAATCATTGCACTGTTGCGCAGCACTGCGTTGAAGAGGCCTTCGATGTTAAGCTGGCTCTCACCCATACCGTTGTTGACCAGCACGTTGAGGTAGCCGCCAGGCATCATTTCGCTGTAGAGGGCGTCGGGGCGCTGCTGGCCGCCGTACTCGAAGTAAAGCTTGTCGGTAATCTTCTCGACCGAAGCGTCGAGCAACACGCTGTTGTTCGAGATGATGATGATGGGGTCGATCAGATTCTCAACATCCTTCACCTGGTGAGTCGAGATAATGATTGTCTGCTCCTCGCCTACCTTCTCGCTGAGGATGCGGCGGAAGTCGGCCTTCGACGGGATGTCCAATCCGTTGGTGGGCTCGTCGAGCAGCAGATAGTCGGTGTTCAGCGCCATTGCGCAGGCGAGCAACGATTTCTTCTGCTGACCGAAACTCATCTCCTTGAACTTACGGCTGATGTCAACCTTCAACTCTCCAGCCAAGTGCTGCAGCATCTCACCGCTCTGCTTGGGATAGAACGGAGCCAGGTCGTTGAAAAACTTCTCAGGCGTTGCGCTGTCGGGCAGTTGCACCTCGTCGGGCAGCAGGAAGATGTTCTGCAGGAACTCCGGCTGACGGTCGAAGCTCACCTGTTCGTCGACCGTACAGCTGCCAGCCGTAGGTTTCAAAAGTCCGCTGATGGCTTTCAGCAGCGTGGTCTTGCCTACTCCATTTTCACCCAGAAGGCCGTAGATGGCACCCTTCTGGAATTGGAGATTGATGTTGTCAAACACCTGCGTTTTGGTGTACGAGAACGAGAAATTCTTAATGTCAATCATTTTCTTATAAGTTTAATTTATTGTTTATTTTTCTATTTTTCAATTCGTTGTACGATTATTTCACTACTGTATTAGTTCATTAGTACACTGCAAAAGTACTACAAATTTTGAAACCACCAAAATATTTAACAAAAAAATTTAAATATTTTCTAAAAAATTCAAATTTTCCCTGCTCGCCTGCGGCATCGCGAAATCTTGTAAATCTTGTAAATTATTCGCTTCGCGCCAATTGCGAAGGCCATTGTCGGCCGGGCCTATGGCATACCACCCCAAAAAGCAAAAAAAGGCCTTGCATCGTTGCAAGGCCATTATCGTGATGTTTATTTTACAGTGTTTCTATTTTAAATGCACCAAAATACATTACGCTACCGGAACGGCCACCAGCAGATCCTACATCCTCTCCGATTACTTGTGCAATCTGTAAGGGTAAAAATCAGCGAGTTATGAATATTATAATCCATATTCAATTAGTTGATGATCATTTTCGAGGGCAATATCTTGTCCACTATCGCCACGTTGCCTTCGATATGGAAAATGATGTTCAGCTGCTTGTTGTGGGTGCGCATTTGCTTGGCGTGAGGGTGGTAGTGCCGAACGGAACGGTAACGGCTTTCGGGTATGATACCTGCCAGATAACTCAGCGACATAATCTCAGCCTGCAGCTCCCGCGCATATTTGGCCGCGTGTTCCGGAGTGCTGACTGAAACAATATAGTCGGCAATGTCGCCAATGTCAGCAAAGGCCGTGTCGAGGATTCTGACCGTGTAGACTTTCATAGCCTCTCCAGCACAGCCTGTTCCAACTTGTCGATAAACTCCTCGACAGTGTGCAGCCGCTCTTTGGGCGTGGCCACCGTCTGCTTGTTGGCGCGTATTTTCTGCTCAAAAACGCGATTGAATTCCTCGCCCGCAACATAGCCTTCTGGAATTACAGTATGGGTATTTGCATCTTTTCGAGCTTGCGAGACATCAGGTTTCGTCGGCGTTGTGTATGCTACTTGTGATTCCATTTTGTCGTTGTTTTCGATTTGCAAAAGTACGAAGAATTATCGGATTGACAAAATACATTTATAATAAATTTAAGTTTCTACAAACGGACACAATATTTTTTCGCGAAAAACGTTAATCGTATTGATATCTCAATTCACTGGTCACTAATTAAAAACAAATACTATGCACGACTTTACTTTTCAAAACCCTGTCAAGATTCATTTTGGTCACGAGAAACTGGCCCTTATCGGCGAAGAACTGAAGAAATTCGGCAAGCGCGTGCTCCTCACCTACGGTGGCGGCAGCATCAAGCGCATTGGCCTCTACGACCGCGTGGTCGAGGAGGTCAAAAAGGCCGGTATGGAGCTCTACGAGCTGCCCGGCATCGAACCCAATCCCCGCATCGGCTCGGTGCGCGATGGGGCACGCCTCTGCAAGGAGCACAACATCGACGTGCTGCTGGCCGTCGGCGGCGGAAGCACCATCGACTGCACCAAATGGATTGCCGCAGCAGCCTGCGTGGACCACGACGCGTGGGACTTCTTCGACTACGAGAAATGGCCGCCCGTCAACAAGGCCCTGCCCATCGTCAGCGTGCTGACCCTGTCGGCCACAGGCTCCGAGATGGACAGCGGCGGCGTCATCAGCAACCCCGAGACCAACGACAAGCGCGGCCGCCTCAGCCCGCTGCTGTTCCCCAAAGTGTCGTTCCTCGACCCGACGCTGACCTACACCGTCAGCCCCTACCAGACGGCCTGCGGCAGCGCCGATATCTTCTCGCACCTGATGGAGGAATACTTCACCACCGGCGAACCTATGTTTATGATTGACACCTTCATAGAGGGTATGATGCGCACCATAGTCCGCTACGCGCCCATCGCTATGCGCGAGCCCGACAACTACGAGGCCCGCGCCAACCTGATGTGGGCATCGTCGTGGGCCATCAACGGCCTGATCGGTGCCGACAAGGGACAGGCCTGGAGCTGCCACCCGATGGAGCACGAGCTGTCGGCCGTATACGACATCACCCACGGCCACGGCCTGGCCATCCTCTCGCCCCGCTGGCTCGAGTTCTGTATGGACGACGAGACAATGCCGCGCATCGCCCGCTTCGGCATCACCGTCTTCGGCCTCGACCCCACCCTGCCCCAACGCGAACTGGCCCTGCGCGCCATAGACCAGCTCGGCCACTTCCTCTTCGACATCCTCGGCCTGAAGCGCACCCTGCCCGAGCTCGACATCGACGAAAGCCACTTCGACTCGATGGCAGCCAAAGCCGTCCTGCCCTACAAAGGCACCATCCCCGGCTTCCGCCCGCTAACCAAGGACGATGTGGTCAGCATCTACCGGATGTGTATGAAATAATGTGTTAATGTGTAAATTCGTTAATTCGTTAGTGGCTGGCGCGTCAACCATTAACAAATTAACGAATTTACACATTAACAAATTAACAAGTTAACACATTAACAAGTTAACACATTAACGAATTAACAAATTTACAAATTCACACATTAGAGTACCCCAACCGTGATGTGGTACTCTCTATTTACTTTATGGAATTAAGTATTTTGCCCAAGGTCAGTCGGCCGGGAAGGCAATCTCGCGCTCAATGACCTGATATGGGTTGTTGTTGCGATAGATGGTCTGACGCACCCAGTTGTCGTCCTCATCGTATTCGTAGACGTAGCTGTGCTTCCAGTTCAGGTGCTCGTCGTAGTTGAACGAGCTGACTTCGACGACGTTGTCGTGGTCGTCGTAGTAGTAGGTAGTCAGGGCTACAAGGAACTCGTCGGCATCGTAGAAGCGCCACTCAATGCGGTTGCCGCGATTGTCGTACTTGTAGAGATAGCGCTGCATCAGGTCGCCGTCGGGGTTGTAGAACTCCAGCTCGGTGTTGTTGCCCATATTGTCGTACTTGTAGACGCGACGCTCGGTCATCTGGCCGTCTGCGCCATAACTCTGTTCCTCCACAAGGCGGTTGTTCTCGTACTTGCTGGTCTCCTTCTTGCTCATACGCTCTTTCATATAGACCGTGCGGGCAATGCGGTTGCCGTTCTTGTCGTTGAGGTATGCCGTGCGACCAGTCAGCTGGTTGGCCTTGTTGTACTCGTTCCAGCCAAGGGCATAGCCGTTGACGTCGAAATAGTACGAAAAATAGGTGTACTCGCCATTGGTGCGGCGAATCTTGTCGGCAAAGTTGCCGCGCTTGTCGAAGGTGATGCTGTCGATGCACACCAGCTGGCGGCCGCCATTCTTGCCGCCAAACATATTATACGTATATTCAATCACATACAGGGCGTTGCCGTGGATACCCATCTCGGTACGTGAATTCTTGCGGGGACCGCCGCCAGCGGCAAATGTAACTCCTGCCGTCAGTAAGGCAATAGCTAAAACGATGCTTTTCTTCATTTTGCGTGATATTTATTGTTCTTCTTAACGCGTATTTTTCTTTTTTATTGTGTGATGGTTATTTTTTTGCATTTTTGTTGAAACGTGCCATCCAGCGGACGAAGATGGCGAAGAATAGAAGGGTGACGACTGCGGCAAGGATGTAGCCGATATTGCGCGGAATCAAACTACCAAAACCCTCTTTCTGAGCTACAAAGATAAAGCTGATGGTCACCATACTCATAAACAGGGCCGGGACGAGCGTCGTCAGATACCACAGCGTGCGCGGTTTGTGCTGCACCAGGAAGACAGTGACAGTCCAAAGGGTGACCATTGCCAGCACCTGGTTGGCCCAGGAGAAATAGCGCCAGATTACCTGGAAGCCTTCCTTGTCGACCAACGAGAACACCAAAAGTCCGGCAGCAAGGACAAACACCGGCAATGCCACCAAAAGGCGCTTAGGAACGGGCTTCTGGTCGACGTGCATAAAGTCGGCCACTATCAGGCGTGCCGACCGCAGCGCCGTGTCGCCGCTGGTGACGGCAGCGCTGATGACACCCAGTATGCAGACGACGGCAATGGCCTTGGGGAACCACTCGTTGGCGATGACGCCGACCATATCGTTGCCGCTCTTGCCGACGCACAGTTCAGGCTTGTCGTGGAAGAAATAGGCGGCGGCAGCAGCCCAAATCAGGGCCACGACGCCTTCGGTGATCATAGCGCCATAGAAGATGGGGCGGCACTGCTTCTCGTTCACCATACAACGGGCCATCAGGGGCGACTGCGTGGCGTGGAATCCGCTGATGGCGCCACAGGCGATAGAGATGAACATCATCGGGAAGATGGGGTTGGTAGCTGCCTGCGGATGACGGTTTTCCATACCGCTCCACAGTTCGGGGATTGGCACCTTATAGACAATGAACGCCACAACGATAGCCACGGCCATTGCCAGCAACAGGATGCCGAAAATGGGGTAAATCTTGCCAATCACCTTGTCGATAGGCAGAAGCGTTGCCAGCAAATAGTAGGCAAAAATGATACCCACCCAGATGAAGATGTTCCAGTCGGGAGTGAAATTCTGGTTCAGCAGTACGGCTGGGGTGTTTACAAACACCGCGCCGACCAGAATCATCAGCAGCACCGTGAAGCCGCGCATAAACTGCTTCATACCGTTGCCGAGATAGGTGCCGTGGATTTCGGGCAGCGATGCACCATCCTGGCGCAGCGAGATGAATCCGCTGATGAAATCGTGCACCGCACCGGCGAAGATGCAGCCAAAGACAATCCAGATGAACGACGCCGTGCCGAACTGCGCACCCATAATGGCACCGCAGATGGGACCCACGCCGGCGATGTTGAGGAACTGGATAAGGAACACGCGCCACGGCTTCATCGGCACATAGTCGACACCGTCGGGATGCGCCACAGCCGGGGTGGTACGATTTGCGTCAACGCCAAGCAGACGCTCTATAAACTTGGAATAAAGAAAGTATCCAAGCAGCAGCAAAACAATCGAAATACAAAATGTTATCATTTTTTTTTATTTTTATGCTTTTTGGGGAAGTTAAGAGAAGTTAAAGGAAGTTAAAGGACAATACGAATACGAATTATCTTCCCGCTTTCCTTTCTCTGTTCTCCGTTCTCCGTTCTCTGTTTTCCGTTCTCCGTTCTTTCAAATCTCCACCTCTTCGCGGAAGTCGGCGATTTCGACGCGCTTGTAGCCACGCTTGTTGAGGGTCTCCTTGAAGTGCTCCTGCGTCTCCGACTCGCCGTGGACGAGGAAAATCTTCTTCAGGCGGCGTTTGTCCTGGCAGGAGATGTACTTGATCAGCTCCTCGTAGTCGCCGTGGCCTGACCACGACTCGATGCGGCGCAGGTCGGCGCGCACCTGATACGGACGGCCGAAGATGGACACCGTCTTGTCGCCACGCATAATCTTGGCACCCAGCGTCGACGGCTCGCAATAGCCCACGCAGAGGATGGTCGTCGTCGGGTTGTCGATGTTGTTGGCCAGATGGTGCTTCACGCGGCCGGCCTCCATCATTCCCGATGCCGAAATGATGATGCAAGGTTTGTGTCTTACATTCAGCGCCTTCGAAGCCTCGACCGACTGCACATACTGCAGGCGGTCGAACCCGAACGGGTCAGGATTGTCCTTCATATAAGCTATAATGTTGTCGTTGAAGCACTCGGGGTGCATACGCATAATATTGGTGGCGTTGACGCTCAGCGGGCTGTCGACAAAGACGTCGATGTCGGGCAGCAGCCGCTTGCTGCGCAGACGGTCGAAAGCGTAGATGATTTCCTGCGCACGGCCGATGGCGAACGACGGGATGATGAGCTTGCCCTTCTTCTTGGTGCAGGTGTCGAGCGTGGCCATCAGCAGGTCCTGCTCGGCGGTGTCGAGCGTGGTGTGCAGACGGTCGCCGTAGGTCGACTCCATCAGCAGGTAGTCCACCTGCGGGAAAGGCTCGGGGTCCTTCAGTATGTGCTTGTCGTAGCGGCCCACATCGCCGGTGAAACCGAGCTTGATAGTGCGACGCCCCTCTTTGATTTCCAGATATACAAAAGCGCTGCCCAAAATATGGCCTGCATCGAAAAACTCGACCGACACCTCGCCCTCGATGTTGAACTTCTTGTGGTAGGGCACGCTGATGAAGCACTGCATACAGGCCTGCGCGTCCTGTTCGTTATAGATTGGTTCGACTGGTTCGAGGCCCTGCTTCTGACGCTTCTTGTTGAAAGTCTGCGTATCCGACTCCTGGATGCGGCCGGCGTCGGCCAACATAATGGCACACAGGTCGCGCGTGGCCGGCGTGCATACCACCACGCCGTTGAAACCCAGCTTGTAGATGTACGGTATCAACCCCGAATGGTCGATATGAGCGTGCGAAAGTATCAGATAGTCAATCTCCTTAGGGTCGAACCCCAGGTCGCGGTTCATAGCGTCGGTCTCGAGGCCCTTGCCCTGGTACATACCGCAGTCGAGCAGTATTTTCAGTCCTTTTTTAGTCGTGATGAGGTGCTTGCTGCCCGTCACCTCCCTTGTTGCTCCTAGAAATTCTAATTTCATCGTCTTTTTTATTAAAAACCCCGACGCTGTTTCCTCTCACAACACAATATCACTCAACCGTTTGCACAGAAACACACATCGTTTGCAGGTCGCTTTTTAAGGTTACAAAGATAAGATATTTTTATAAAAAAGGAAAATATTCAAAACAAAAATAATCATTCCTGCCGCAAACGGGCACCGACGGACAGAAAACTCGTCGCCCAAAAACGGCATTTTTTGCACAAAAACGCCACGCGACCGAATTTGCGCCAAAAACCGCAACAAAACATTGATGCACAATCTATTACAAATGTTTATGAAAAAATTTTGAAAACCCCGAAAAATGGCCAAAAATGCGATTTTGCAAACCACTGGTTTCCAAGTACCAAATACCTACCAAAGTTCACTCAAACTCCTACCAAATTTTTACCAAATTCGGCGACAGTGGACTTTGAGAAAACTCTGGGCAATTTTTGGGCAATTTTTTGTGCTGCGCAGGGGGTGTTTTTCGCCCCTCGCGCCGACGGCCTCGCGAGGGGTGCATCGCCCCTTCGGCGCATACGCATCACCCATTCGCGACAACCGCAACCGCGCATTATTTTCAGTCACGCCAACACCATCCACAATAAAAACAAGATGCGTGCGTTATAAGACTATCAAAAAGCATTTTATGACACTGAAAGAGATACTTCAGCACCTGAAACAATACTTCAACCTGCGGCCGCACAAGGAGGACGAATCTGAGATTATCGATCAGATAAACAGCGGCATAACCTTCCGCGGCGGCAACCTGTGGGTGCTCATCTTCGCCATCCTCATTGCCTCGCTGGGACTCAACGTCAACTCGACGGCGGTCATCATCGGCGCAATGCTCATCTCGCCTCTGATGGGACCCATCATCGGTATGGGTTTCGCACTGGGCACCAACGACTTGGATATGCTGAAGCGGGCAGCCAAGAACTACGCCATCTCGACGCTCATCAGCATTCTGACGGCAACGCTCTACTGGTTCCTGACGCCGCTGAGCGACGCCCAGTCGGAGCTGCTGGCGCGTACCTCGCCGACGCTCTACGACGTGCTGATAGCCTTCTGCGGCGGCGCGGCCGGCATCATAGCCCTCTGCACCAAAGGCAAGAGCAACGTCATCCCCGGCGTGGCCATCGCCACGGCCCTGATGCCGCCGCTGTGCACGGCCGGTTTCGGCCTCGGCACGGGCCACATAATGTACTTTCTTGGAGCCTTTTACCTCTTTTTCATCAACACCGTCTTCATCTGCCTGGCCACCCTGGGCGGCGTAAAGCTGATGCACTTCAAGAAGAAGGTCTTCCTCACCCCCGAACGCGAACGCCGCGTGCGCCAAATAGTCACAACGGTGGTCGTCGTGACGATGATTCCCGCAGCCATCGTCACCGCCAACATCGTGAAAAAGAGCATCTTCGACAGCAACGTCAGCCGCTTTGTCAAAAACGAGCTCTCGCAGACAGGCACGCAGGTGATTTCGACCGATGTCGACAAGGAGAACCTGACGCTGCGCGTGGTGGCCGTGGGACGCGAGTTTGGCGATGCAGCCATCCGCCAGGCCGAGAGCCAAATGGGCAACTACAGCCTCGACAAGTACCGGCTGACCATCATCCAGGGTGCCCAGTCGGACAGCATCCTGCTGCTCAACAACAAGTTGAGCCAGATCAGCGCCAGCCGCGAAGAGGAGCACCGGCGGATGCAGGAACTGTCGCAACAGGTAGGCCAATACGAGAGCCGCCTGGCCGAATACGCCCGCCTGGAGACCATCAACAGCGAGATTGCCAGCGAGTTGCCTATCCTCTTCCCCGCCATCGAAAGCATCAGCCTGTCGCGCCAGTCCGGCGAGACCGACGGCAAACAGCCCGACATCGTTTCGGCCTACGTCGAGCCCAAGAAAGGCAAATTCGTTCACCCCGACGACGCCCGCCGCCTGCGCCAATGGCTGAAAGCCAGAACCGAGGCCGACAGCATCGCCCTGTTTGTGGCACGAAGGAAGTGAAAAACGAGGCACCTGCGCACCAAATATTTTTCGTCAGCCTGGGCAGAAATCAAAAAAAATATGTAAATTTGTAAATCGTATCAAGAACGCAATGCAACGATAACATTCTAATATCCAAGCAATAATATTCAAATCTAAAGATAACGTAAACACAGAATATGGCACTGAAACGAGTAATGGTACTGACCGGTGGCGGCGACTGCCCCGGACTGAACGCCGTGATTCGCGGCATCGTGAAACGCGCCTCGCAGGAAAGCGACTGGGAGGTGGTGGGATGCATCGAGTCGTTCAACGGCGTGCTACGCGAACCCACCGAGATTGAAATCCTCGACGAGAAACGCGTCGAAGGTCTTCAGATTCAAGGCGGAACAATAATCGGAACAACCAACAAGGGCGGCCCCTTCGCCTGGCCCGTCAAGCAAAGCGACGGCACCTGGACCACCGTGGACCGCAGCGACGAGATGCTGCGCAAACTGCAGTATCTGGGCATCGACGCAGTCATCAACATCGGCGGCGACGGCAGCCAGCGCATCTCGCTGGGCCTCTACAACAAGGGACTGAACATCGTCGGCGTGCCCAAAACCATCGACAACGACCTGTCGATGACCGACTACACCTTTGGTTTCCAGACGGCTGTACAGATCTGTACCGACGCCATCGACAAGCTGGTGACCACCGCCGCCAGCCACAACCGCGTATTCATTATGGAGGTGATGGGTCGCGATGCCGGCTGGATAGCCCTCCACAGCGCCATTGCCGGCGGCGCCGACATCTGCCTAATCCCCGAAATACCCTACGACATCGAGAAGGTCAAAGCCAAGATAGAGCAGCGCTACAACAAGCGCCGCGGCTACTGCATCATCGTCGTCGCCGAAGGCGCGATGCCCAAGGGCGGCACGGTGACGGGCACCGAGACCGGCGAGGTGGGCTACCAGCACGTCAAGCTGGGAGGCATCGGCGAGCAGCTGGCCGCCGACCTCAAGGCCGCCGGCGTGGAGCACGACATACGCTACACCATCCTCGGCCACCTGCAGCGCGGCGGAACGCCCATCGCCTTCGACCGCGTGCTGGCCACCGAATTCGGCGTGCGCGCTATGGAGTTCGTCCTCGAGGGACGCTTCGGCCAGATGGTGGCCTACCACCACCCCGACATCGTGGGCGTAAGCCTCGAAGAAGCCGTGCGCACCCCGCATTTCATCGACCCCAACGAGCGTCTGGTCCACACCGCCAAGGGCGTGGGCATCGAAATGGGCGACTGACTTTAATCCAAGTGTAAGTTATTATCATTTAAGGGGAGTTCTATAAATTAAATAGCTAAATTTCATTTTGTTATATCAATATTTTTTCGTATTTTTGCAGTATTAACAGAAAAATACAGCATCTATGAAATACCGTAATAATCAAGGCATTGGATTATTTGACAAAG
>JAFROL010000033.1 GCA_017429685.1 Bacteroidales bacterium
AAAAAGAGGTGTGTTTTTTTGTAAAGAATTGATAACTACCCAAATGATCATTTGAAATCGTCGCGCACTAAAAACTGCTTAAATTTACTAATAATCATATAATTACATCAATAATTTATGTTTTTTAATGGATGTTAATGAAAAGAAATAAAAAATAAAACAAAGATAAAACTAGATAAGGTGTTGAATGCCGACTGGAACAAGCAATGTCCTAACCTATATTATCGGCTTGTTGATGATGATGGAGGCCTAACCGTAAACATATCTATTAAACTTGCCTATAAAAGTGATTCTATTTCCGTAAGTTTCACAGAAAAATCATTTGATGACGAGATAGGTTATGGATATATTGATAGAAATACATTTATCAGCAAATGTCAGAGTGGGGACAATAGCTTTAATCTTGGCAATAACGAGAAGATATCCGGAAAAATACGTCTGTATCCTCCAGTAGAAATATGATTATATATTATTAACGATAAAACACATTTACAATGAAAAAATTAGTTCTTTTATTAGCTGTTGCAGCTTTGGCCATATCGTGTGAAAGAGAAATAGAAATCGACACTGACAACATCGCCTTTGGAGATTCAACCAACATACTGATGGGAGGCAAATGGGTACATAAAGATTATAATAACTATGACGGTGTACCTTCCACATTCACAAGTACTTTTATTTTCTACACAGATTCAAATGCGCTGTATTATACTTCTTATGAAGAGCCTTTCGATAGCTATACCACCACTCCCGAAGAATGGAAATATGTTTTTGATGGAGAAAATGGCCTACTCTTTGAACAAATATCAGAAGGACGCGTTTCTAAATTTGGCGACTCCATCAAATACGACAAGGAGTCGCAAACCCTTCTTTGGGCAGCCAATAGAACTTGGAGTATGAATCCTATTTATGATTTTCACAGAGAAGAACTATAGTAACGATTAAAAATAAAGTGTAACGATGATTGAAAATTAAAAGGGAGTTAAAGAGGAAGTAATAAAAGGAAGTTAAAAGGGACAATACATTAGCAACAATATTGCAAACAAACGTATTGTCCATTTTAACTTCCCGTTGCGGCGGATCTGCGATCCGCCGCAACTTAATATAAGGATTTGCAATCCGCAAAACTATTCCAGAATCGCGTGCTTTTGGGGTCGCTTCGCTCAAAATCTTCCGTTTTCGTACGAAGAGCAGGAGAACAAAACAAGCGGAAAGCAAATTAAACGGAGAACGGAGAAGTGAGAACGGAGAACTGGCTGACGCGGTAGCCATTCCCGATGAAGTCGGAATAAATCTACAAGATCTACGAGATCTCGCTCGCCACGCGAGCAGGCGGTTTTTCTCCTTGCCCTTCGGGCAGAGATCTTGTAGATCTAGTTGATTTTCTATTAAACAGCAATTAATCAGCAATTATTTTTTTGAACGTGAATTACCGTGAATGTCCGTGAATAGCCATAAATATTTTTTTTTAACGACATATTAATAGTCGAAAATCCGCTCGCTTGCGAGCAGGAAAAATCCACAAGATCAACAAGATCTCGCTCGCCTGCGAGCAGGAGAATTATTTTACTTTATTTTTTACGATATCTAAACAGTCCTGAATTCTCAAAAAAAACGTATCTTTGCATCGTGGTACGAGAACAACACCTGTCGGCATTCTTTTGCGAAACAACTAAAAAACAATAGATTGGGCGAGATATTTAGTCTCGAAAACAAAAAAGGCAAACTGGGCAGTCAGAGAACAGAGCCTTTCAGCGCGCTCCAATGGGACTTGTGCCACAAAAACATTTCAAACTAAAGTTCTATCATTCACACATAAAACGACAAATGTAATGAAAAAGGTTGTATCATTGTTTTCGGTTCTGCTGGCCGCCGTGTCTGGCGTTTCGGCGCAGACATTTACTGTCGCCAACGGCGACGGTGTGGAGATAAAATACACGGTGACGACAGACAGCACCGTCAAGGTGGTGTCGAACAACTATACAGGCCGCATCGTCGTTCCGCAGACGGTCGCCTACCAAGGCACCACATACGAGGTGGACGAGGTGGGCTTTGCCGCTTTCCAAAACCGCAGCGGCGTTACGTTTGTCCAGCTGCCGCCGACGGTGGCCCGGATTGGCAACATTGCTTTCAACAGGTGCACAAGCCTCGACACACTGGTACTACTCAGCCCCGAGCCACCCATCAGCCAATATGGCGAGGAGTACAATCCTGCCGTATTCTCAGGCCTGTTTGGAAGCACAGGCAACACGCTCATAGAAAACATAACCATTTGCGTCCCTTCGGGACACCTTGCCGAATACAGAAGGAGTGCGTGGGCCACGATAAAACACCTCACATCGCCGTCGGCGCTGCCCATAACCCTCTACTGCATACCCGAGATGGAGGTCTATACCGACTGGTATACTATCAGCAAAATAAAAAATGACTCTGCCTCGTACCATACGTTCTTCTACGAGGTTGGCGACACGATGCGCGTAAAGGTCGGATTGGAAGGGTACATCAGCACCTACACCTTTTCTATGTCAGCCGACAGCGTCTTCCTCGGCTGGGACAACGGCAGCCTCACCGAATTTGTAGTCAGCCACGCCGACACCCTGCGCCCTATACTGGCGGCTATGGGCTACAAAACCTTGGCGGTAAACCAGATAAGCACACCCGTGAAGGTGCTTGGACAGCTTGGCTACAAGGACAACCACCCCCAATATCACTTCCCGGCAGATTCCAACACGTCGCCGCTTTACGCCAACGGGCTGTGGGTCTCCGCCCGCCAGATTGACGATGCCGACACCCTGCTCGCCTGTGTCAACAGTTTCTCCGCCGGCGATTATGTGCCGGGGCCGCTGCGTGTCGACGGCAGCTGCCGCAACGACCTTCAGACCCGCAGAAGCTTCAACCGTGTGTGGTCTGTGTCGCGCAGCGAGATTGACAATTTCCTGGACCGCGTGGGCACCTCCGGTTACAGCATACCCGAGAACATCCTCTCGTGGCCCGGCAACGGAGCTGAGGGCTATGCAGCACAGCTGGCGCCCTACTTCGACGCCGACAGCGACGGCGTCTACAACCCGCGCAACGGCGACTACCCCCTGATCCGCGGCGACCGTATGCTTTTCTCCATTTTCAGCGACGCCACCACACACATATCCTCGGGCTCCGAGCCTATGGGTCTCGAGATTCACGTCTCGGCCTATGCCTTCGACGAGCCTGCCGACACGGCACTTTCCAACACGGTGTTCCTCTCCTACAAGATCATAAACCGCTCCAGCCACACCTACGGCGATGTACACTTCGGCGAGTTCGTGGACTTCGACTTGGGGTATTCCTTCGATGACTATGTCGGATGCGACGTCAGGCGCGGAATGGCCTACGGCTACAACGGCACGGAAGTAGATGGTCCTAGCGAACGTGCCTATCCCGGCGTGCCGCCGGCGCAGGGTTGCACCGTGCTGGCAGGGCCGACGATGGACGCCGACGGCATCGACAATCCCCGCATCGACATCGACAAGATGCGCCTCCACTTCCCCGAACAGCTGGCGACGTACGCCAGCGGCAACGGCTATGACACCGTGCGCCTCAACGCCGACGCCAACCTGTACTACCCCTCCGCCTGGCATTGCGTGCCCGACGACGAGGCTGGCAACAACGCCATCAACGGCGCCAACTTCGGCAACGGCATCGCCGACGACGAACGCATCGGTATGCGACGCTTTGTCTATTTCAACATTGGCATCAGCAGCAACGTCAACAGTGATCCGCAGACGGCAAGCGACTACGACAACCTGCTGCACGGACGCTGGAAAAACGGCCAGTCGATGAAATACGGCGGCGACGCCGTGTCGACGGGCACCTCCGACGACGACTGCACCTTTATGTTCCCCCACGACAGCGACCCGCTCCACTGGGGCACCAACGGCACCGTGCCCAGCGTCAGC
>JAFROL010000048.1 GCA_017429685.1 Bacteroidales bacterium
CGTTATCCACACAAAACAAGCACCTTGCGAAGCAACCGAAACATATCAGCCCTAAAGGACGGCACCCTCAAAAGTGCCGAAATTATCAATTTTTGGCAATCCCAAAGTGTTGATAATCAATGCTTGTTTTTCTGTCAAAATGTTACATCCTTTACCGGCAAAGAAAAAGACTCAGAAACAGGCTTTTACTACTTCGGCGCACGATATTATGACCCTAATTTGTCCGGCCTTTTCCTATCCGTTGACCCGATGGCCGACAAGTATCCGAGCATATCGCCGTACGCATACTGCGCCTGGAACCCGGTGAAGCTGATTGACCCGGATGGGAGAGACATCTATCGTTTGGATGCTGAAAGTGGATCATTGATGTTGTACAAGAAAAACAAAAAAAATTATGATGTTATTGAAGTTGGCACAACAAATAAAATTGGCAGGGCAACACTCTTTAATAAAAAATCGGAAAAGAGAATTTCAAAAGGCATATTGGAAGGTAAGGAAAACCAGGATATTTCACAAACAGGTTTTGTGACTTGTAGCAACCGACAAGAAGAGGCTCTTGAGGTCGCAGTATTTATATCTTTTTCTTGTCACAAAGAATTAAGTGGCGTCGGTTATGAAGGAATAATGAGAAACCAAGACCTAGAAGTTTTTGCCTGGGCAAGTAATACGAGCAATCATAGTGATAATCCTGTTCATTATAGTCCTTCAAAAGGAGGAGAATCCAAATTCCATTTTCATACACATTGCGGAAATAAGAACGGTAAAGGTGGTTATGCTAACCCGGGAACAGAAGATAAAAACGCTGCAGCAACCTTGAAAAAAACATCCGGAATAAATACATTTGTTATTATTTCTCAAAGGGGAGGTTCCGTATTATATGATGAGAATGGCAAAAATCAATCTACGTTAATATTTTACCAAAGTCAGTACACTCAAAATATTAATAATTATGAAACAAATAAATCATTTTTATACTCTTTTAATAATTATTATAGTTATAGGTGCTATATATTTTCTAAGCAAGTTGAATACTAAATATGAAGATTCTGAGAGTGACAATATAGTGTCAACTCCGATGGATTCATTGTATATTAATGACTGTAAAAGAATTATTGATTATAAACAAGGTGTTTGTCCATTGGGGAAGAAAAAAATGATACTGTCTACAGCCGCGAAAAACTATTATAAAGAAGAATACCGGATAGATGATGATGGCATTTTGAATGTTGTAAACGTAATATATTTGGAAGATTATAAAGGTTATGAATTATACTGGATTGTTCAGGGCTCTCCTATTTATTTTTCTTTAAATGAAACAATTACGAATGTAGAATGTATGGGAAGTTATGTAGTCCTTTATAGTATTAAAGATCAACCTGCAATAACAATCGATATCATTAAAAAAATGGGATTCAATGATAAAGCCGATTATTTCACAAGTCAAGAATTTTCTTGGTTTTTGTTGATTGACCCTAATACGGCAAAACATATTATAGTAAAAGACGCACTTACAGAACAGGACTGCGAACGTTTTTTTGATGATTTTATAAAAGACAAAGCTTCGTCCATTACAATTGCTAAATGCACAACCGGCGCCGCTTAATATAAGGAATTGCATTCCGCGAGGCAATATTCATTGCTCATCTGCGTTATTATAATGCATTGAAACACTTAGTATTCTTTTGGCAATAACAATGAAAATTAAACAGATTATAAATCCACCCGTCGCGACGGATGTTCCCTCCGTTGCGGCGGATCTGCGATCCGACGCTTATTAATATAAGGATTTTCAATCCGACAACATTAACGCTTTTGCAAGTGTTTTATTGTGTACTGCGGGTTGCAAAACAATCACTAAGTTCAAGCGCTATCCCCTTTCTGCATTCTGGTTACAGATTCAACATAATAATCTGCGCCTTGCTGCGTTATAAAACAGAAGATTGAACGTTCAAGAATCTTAACTGACGTATGGACAAGAAGATAACAAAAGTTGGCATTTTTGTGCCCTGCTGTATTGACCAGTTTGCACCCCGATGTGCCTTCAAGACCATCAGCCTGCTCGAAGGACTCGGCATAGAATGCTACTATCCCGACGAACTGACGTGCTGCGGCAAGGAACTCTACAACCAAGGGGACAAGAATGCCGCCAAAGCCCTGGGCGAGAAACTGATAGAGCTGTATGACGACTGCCAGTATGTGGTTTCGCTCAGCAGCGGATGTGTCGTGTACATCCAGAAGCATTTCGGGAAGCTGTTCCACAACACGACGTTCCACAACAGCTATAGGCAAATGATAGACAAGTGCTTCGATTTGAGCGACTTTCTGGTCAACGTGCTGCATTATACGCCTGACGCTTCTTTTCAGCACTCGGTCGCGATAATGGACCACTGCACTACGCAGCGCGACTATCGCTGCCTGGCTCATCCCGACCGGGCGGGACTGCACGACGAGCCTCGAAGTCTGCTTGGCAATATTAGGCAGACAAGACTTGTAGAAATGGCGCAAAACGATGTCTGCTGCGGTCTGGGAGGTCTGTTTGCCAACGACTTTACGCCTATTGCCGACAGCCTTACACGCCGCAAAGTGGAAGCGGCACAGGCCGTAGGAGCCGACATCATAACGAGCACCGAACCAAGCTGCCTGATGCACCTGCAGTCGTATATCGACAAGGCCGACATCGGCATCAAGTGCCTGAACATCATAGACATCCTTGTACCCGACGAGAAATGAGCGAGTTGAGATACAATTCATACGCTGCTTTTTTCCGTCAGCACTATGGCGGACGCCTGCAGAAGGTGTCGGTCGACGCAGGATTCGGCTGCCCGAACCGCAGCGCCGACGACCGCAACGTGGGGGGATGCACATTTTGCAACAACCGGGCATTCAACCCGTCGTATTGCTCGCCAGAAAAAAGCATAACGCAACAAATCGACGAGGGCATAGAATTCCACCGCAGGCGCTACCCCTCGACGACTCGGTATCTGGCTTATTTCCAACCCTATTCGAACACATACGCCACATTGGCGACGCTTAAGTGCCGCTACGAAGAGGCGCTGCAACACCCCGGTGTGGTGGGCCTCATTATTGGAACGCGGCCAGATTGCGTCGACGAAGAAAAACTCGACTACATAGCCCAGATAGCCAAGGAGCACTATGTGGCCATAGAATACGGCATCGAGAGCTGCTACGACAGCACGCTTGCCAACATACGCCGTGGCCACAACTTCGAGGCTACACGGCGTGCCATAGAGATGACTGCCCAGCGAAAAATACACTGCGGAGGGCACCTGATTTTCGGTCTTCCCGGCGAGACGCGCCAAATGATACTTGACGAGGCAGAGGCCATCAACTCTTTGCCTATCGACACCCTAAAGCTGCACCAGCTGCAGATCATCGTCGGCTCGGCACTGGCATCGCAGCCGCTGGCGGCAAAGCCGTTCCGACTCGACGAATACATCGCCCTGGTGTGCGATTTCCTCGAGCGGCTGCGACCCGACATAATGATGGAACGCTTTGCCGGCGAAGTGCCGCCCCGATTCCAAGCACACCCCGAGTTCAGCTGGCGCCGCACGGACGGACGCCTGCTGCGCAACGAGGAGGTGCCGCCTATGGTGAACCGCGAACTGGAGCGTCGCGGAACGCGGCAGGGATGCACTTTGTACGAAAACGAAAACCATAACGAAAACCAAAACGAAAACTAAGACGATAACGTGAAGAAAAAAATAAATATCTGGCTTGTTTCGGCGGGGCTTGCCGTGCTCCTGGTGGCGGCGATGACAGTCTGCTCGACGGTTGGCGTGGTGCGCTTCGACCTGGACGAGCTGCTGCATTCGCCCATTTTCTGGCGACTGCGCCTGCCGCGCGTGGTGCTTAGCGTGCTTGTAGGCGCATCGCTCTCGGTCTGCGGTGCCACCTACCAGTCGGTGTTCCGCAACCCCCTGACCGACCCCTACGTGCTGGGCATCTCGTCGGGGGCCTCGCTCGGCGCCGCCATAGCCATCGTATTGGGACTGCAATCCTACCTGTGGGGAATCGGGGCGATGGCCCTGCTGACGGCCCTGCTGACCATTGTGCTGATTTTCAAGATAGCCTCGACCGGCAACCGGATGCATACCACCACACTGCTGCTGACGGGCGTGTGCCTGACGTTCCTTATCACTGCCGTAATCTCGCTGCTGATGGCTATGCACCACGACAAGATGGAGAGCATCATCTTCTGGACGATGGGCAGCTTTGCATCGGCATCGTGGATGGATGTAGCCATAGTGCTGCCCGTAACGCTGCTGGGCCTCGCCGTGGTGCTCTACCACAGCAAGGACCTGAACCTGCTGCTGACGGGCAGCGAAACGGCGCAAAGCCTCGGCGTCGAAGTAGAAAAAGTCCGCCGCCGGCTGCTGCTGTTCACCACGCTGATGGTGGCCTTCTCGGTGTCGGCCTGCGGTGTGATAGGCTTTGTGGGACTTGTGGTTCCCCACTGCGTGCGGCTGGTGTGCGGCTCCGACAACCGCCGCATCATCCCCTACTCCATCTTCGTCGGCGGCCTGTTCCTGCTGCTGTGCGACACGGGGGCGCGCATTCTGATCCCGCCCAACGAACTGCCTGTAGGATCCATCACTTCGCTACTTGGCGCACCTATGTTCATCTATTTACTGTATAAATCCAAACGCCGCCTATGATCGAGGTTAAACATTTAGAGTGTTCTTTTGGGAAAAAGGAGATACTTTCCGACATCAGCTTTGCCATTGCCGACGGCACCTTCACGGCCATCCTCGGAGCCAACGGCTGCGGCAAGACGACCCTGCTGCGCTGCATTGCCGGATTGCTGACACCACAGCACGGAACAGTGACCATCGACGAAAGGGCCGTCGGCGACTACAACGCCCGCGAAAGGGCACAGCGCATAGCACTCGTAGGACAGCATCCGCAGACCGACATTGAGTTTTCGGCTTTCGAAACTGTCCTGATGGGGCGCAACCCCTATCAGCGTCACCTGCAGAACGAGTCGCAAGAGGACTGGGATATTGTGGAAAAGGCTATGCGCCAGACCAACACGTGGCACCTGCGCTTCGCTCTGCCCAGCGAGATGAGCGGCGGCGAGCTGCAGCGCGTGATGATAGCCCGCGCCCTGGCACAGCAGACGCCCTACCTGCTGCTCGACGAGCCCACATCGAACCTCGACATAGCCCACCAGTTCGAAATAATGCAGCTGCTGGCCGACATCAACCGCAACGAGCACAAAACCATCCTCATCGTGGTTCACGACCTTAACCTGGCCCTGCACTATTGTCCCGAAGCCATATTGCTGCACGACAAGGCTCTTCTATTCCATAGCGCCACCAGCGAGGCCCTGACACCAGAGCGCATACAAACCGTATTTGGAGTAAAAGCCGAAATCACAGACGGATATTTGAGATTCCACAATTAGTTTTTAGAAATCGTTAATTAATAAGGTAAAACCACACGCTCAATAATCTCCTGTTCGCTTCGCTCGCGAGATCTTGTAAATCTTGTTGATTGTTTTCGCCGGTAGCGAAAATGCTAACGCAGTTAAGTAAATGGTCAAAAATAACTTTCATTTTCTTTTTACAGGAATTACCATAAATTGGCCAGGAATTAATCAGAAATTATTTTTTTGAACGTGAATGACCGTAAATGTCCGTGAATTACCATAAATGTCAAATAAATTTGA
>JAFROL010000017.1 GCA_017429685.1 Bacteroidales bacterium
CTGCTGTGGCGGATACGCTGAACAACCTGGCCGCTTTGCAAAGTGACCTTCAGTGTTATGCCGAAGCCGAAGCTAATTACACCGAGGCGTTGGAGATACGCCGCCGCCTTGCCGCCGCCAGCCCGGAGGCTTACGAGCCTGCTGTGGCGAGAACACTGAACAACCTGGCCAATTTGCAAGATAACCTTCAGCATTATGCCGAAGCCGAGGGCAATTACACCGAGGCGTTGGAGATATACCGCCGTCTTGCCACCGCCAGCCCAGAGGCTTACGAGCCTGATGTGGCGACGATGCTGAACAACCTGGCCGCTTTGCAAGATAACCTTCAGCATTATGCCGAAGCCGAGGGCAATTACACCGAGGCGTTGGAGATATACCGCCGCCTTGCCGCCGCCAGCCCGGAGGCATACGAGCCTGCTGTGGCGGGAACGCTTTGGAATTTGGCGCTGTTGTTTAGAGAAACAGGGCCGAGCGAAAAAGAAAGAGCTTGTTGGAACGAGGCGTTGGATACTTTCTGCCGATTGGAACAAAGGAATCCCGGATTATATATCAACTATATAAAAACCATAGAAGAAGTCCTGCAATGACAACAAATGTTTTTATAGCTTCGTCGTCGGAAATGCGACACGAGCGGCTGGTGCTGATCAACCTGCTGATGGATATGAGTGACGGCAGAAGAGAATACGACTCCGTTGTATGGGAGACTATGGACTCGGCAATGCGGAACGGGCGCAAAGAGGACGAATACCTGCAAAAGATGCGCCAATGTGAGGTATGCATTACCCTGTTTTGGCGCACCCTGGGACGATATACAAAGGAGGAACTGCAGGACGCCCTGTCGGAACAGCGTTCGGGCGGGAGGCTGCAGAATGTCTTTGTCCTGCAAAAAAACGACGGCTCGCCGATGTCGCCGGAACTGGAAGAATACATAGGAAGCCTGAAAGAGGGGGATTGCTGCCCCATTATGACTTTCGGCAACGACGACGAGTTGCGAAAGCTGGTGGAGAAATTAGTAATATAATCATTGTAAGAAAATTCTGAATAGTATTGTGCAATCTGTGACCAAAATTTCAGTCCATAGGGCTCCGCATAGAAAGATAGTGCTGGCCATTGCGGTGCTGCTGGCCGTGGCCGGATGCACGCGCCACGAGGTGACGGTCGACGCCCTGCTGCGGTCGAAAGTCGACGCGCTGAACAAGGCTTCGTTCAAGGCGCGCTTTGACGATGCCCGCCTCAGCGAACGCTATGCGCGGCGTGCACTGGCCTATGTCGACGACAGCCTTCCCAACTACCACGACGGACGGCTCAGGGCGTGGAACAACATCGCCAACGCCTACCTGAGCTGCGCCGTGCACGACTCGGTCTACATCTATGCCGACTCGGTGCTGGACTATGCCGCCAAGTCGCCCAACCGCGAGGTGGAACGCGCCCTGGCCAGCCTGCTCAAGGCGCGCACCCTGCAGCGCCACTGCGACATCGCCGGGTCGTACCAGCTGCTTTACGACATCGAGCATTCGGGCCTGCTCGACGGCGACGAGAACGGCCTGCTCTACAACCTGGCGCGCAGCGAGTTCTACATCACCACCACCACACTCAACTACCACTATCGCAACAAGTCGCAATACCAGCAAGCCGAACTGCTCACCGAGATGGAGCGGCAGCGGGGCCGGCTGCGTTGCGACTATGGCGAGGATATGTCGTTCAACTATGCCGTCGCCTATGGCTACTATGCCCTATGCGAGGACTCCATCCACCAGGCTCAATACCTGGCAAAGGCGCTCGACTACTGCTTCGACAACTTCCGCATCCTTAACGATAAGGACCGCTACAACACCTATCATCTCGGCAACACCTACCAGTTGCTGGGCTTTATACTTTGGAGCCCGAAGATTAGCAGCGACAGTTGGGATGCCAACGCCGGCCGCCTGGACGAGATATGCCGCTATGTGCGCGACGCTTTCGGGTTCGACGTGACGGACAGCAACCTGACTATCGGCCAGGACGTCCGGAACCCCCGGTATACGGCTGTCCAGTCGCTGGCCTTCCCGTTCCTCAGCGAGGCCACGTCGCTCTTCTTCCTGCACGACGACCCCTACCAGCGCCTCGGTGCCGTGGTGTCGACGGGCCGCTACTGTATGGCCCACGGCGACACGGCGACGGCACGCCTTTATTTCAACGAGGCCCTTATCGACACGACGATGCTCGGCGTGGCGCCCAAGTTCGAGGCTATGCTCTACGAGGGGTTCCTGACCTCGGGATGCGCACGCGGCAACGACGACGTGGTGCGCTGGACGCGCAAGGAGCTGGAGCTGCTCAACTACATCAAGCAGAATGAGAAAGCCGACTTCATACTGCAGCAGGAGCTGAACCGTGTCCGCAGCAACAACGGCCGCTTTCTGGTGCTGGCCTCGGTGCTGCTGTGTCTGGCCCTGGCGCTGCTGGTGACGCTGCTGCTGCTGCACCGCCGCACCAAGGCGCTGCAACGCGAGACGGCGCGCCTGCAGGCCGCCAAGCAGCAGGATGTGGAGCGCATAGCCAACGTCGAGACCTGCCTGTCGGTGCTGCGCCACGACATCACGCCGTTCATTTCCTATCTGCAAAACGACCATCTGCCCGACGAGCTGAAACGCGAGGTGACGGGCCAGCTGATACGCACCTTCGAAAACATCAAGAACTGGACCAACCTATCCATCCCCAGCGGGCTGCAGTTCCGCTGCTCGACGGTGCCGATGCAGCAGGTGTTCGACAGCGTAGGGTCGAGTGTCAACAATTTCCGCGGCGATGCGGTGACGCTTACTTTCCAGCCCACGGCTGTCGCTGTGCGCGGCGATCGCCAGCTGCTCGAAATCCTGCTTCGCAACCTGGTAAACAACGCTATACAGCACACCGCCGAGGGCAGCGTCAGCGTCGGCGCGGAGCCCTACGCCGACGACCCGCGCTTTGTCTGCGTCACGGTCAGCGACACGGGCAGCGGTATGGATGAGGAACAGCTGGAGAACCTGTTCCGCGCCGACCGTCCGTCGGGCACGCAGAACACCAGTCAGGGCTACGGCACCGGCTTCGGCCTCATCCTGTGCCGCTATATCATCAAGAAGCACGACGACAATACCCTGCGCGGCTGTCGCATCTGGGCGGAAAGCAGGGTGGGAGATGGCTCGCAGTTCCATTTCCTCGTGCAGAGGGAGGAAGAGAGTTGAAATGGGAGTTAAGGGAAGTTAAAGGGAGTTAAGGGAAGTTAAGGGAAGTTAAAGGGAAGTTAAGGGAAGTTAAAGGGAGTTAAGGGAAGTTAAAGGACAATAGTATTTGTATCTGAAGTTAAGGTTAAAGTTAAAGTTAAGGTTAAAGTTAAAGTTAAAGTTAGGGTTAAAGTTAACGTTAAGGTTCCAAAAAATAAGCAATGGACGACAAAATAACAATAATGATTGTGGACGACGAGCCACTGATTCGCAAGGCTATAAAGTACGAACTCAACGAGCGTCACGAGACGGTGGACTGCCGTATGGATGACGACGGCCGCATACAGCGCAAGGAAATTGAGGTGCTCGACACCTTCGCCAGCGGGCCGCAACTTTTCGCCGCCCTCAACGACCCCCAGCGGCCGCGCCCCGACTACCTGCTGGTCGATATGGAGTTCCAGGGCGAGCCCACTGGCGGCATCGCCATCACCGACCGCATACGCCGGCAGTACAAGACCATCCTTGGCCGCGACATCAAAATTATCATCCTCTCGGGCCGCTTCGACAACCCGCTGCCCAGCGAGGCCAACCGTCCGCAGCGCCTCAACGACATCGGCAGCGTTGTCTTCGAAGCGCTCCACAAGGGTGCCAACGCCTTCGTCAGCAAGAACGCCACTGGCGGTTTTTCGATCGAAAACATACTGCGTGCCATCTCCTGCCTGGAGCGCGGCGAGGAATACTATTTCAACTACCCCGTGATGCGCACCCTCAAGGAGGCTGCCGAGCTCTACTTCGAACGCCAGTGCCACTCGACGTTCGACGAGCCCATCAGCGACGAGGAGCGCGAAATACTACTGCTCGAGGCCGCAGGATGCACGGCGCAGGAGATAGCCCAACGCCTTACGCGGTGGGTCGAGACCGACAAGTCGATACAGGACAAGCAGAAAGAGCTGTCGCGCAAGCTCGGCATCGTCAACAAAAGCGGCGCCCGCATCGCCAAAGCCATCCAGTGCGGCCTCATCGACCCCGCCGATATCAAATACCTGACAAGGACCTGAAAGCCGGAAACGCGATGGCTACAGTACGGCAGCGGATTGGCGGATGCTGTTCATCCAACTGATGGTTTCAGCTTTTTTGCGTGTTGTCTGCAGGTTGTATTTGGTCTGAATGGCCAGAAGTGCATCGGCTGGTAGTCCCAAGGCAGCCTCAAAAAGCAGTGCGGTGGTGGTTGTCAGTCCCCTGTGTGCGTTCAGTATTTCGTTCAGAACGGAGTACGACATACCCACAGACTTGGCGAATGCGCGTTGCGAAATGCCTCTCGCTTCAAGTTCGTCTTTCAAGACATCGCCAGGATGGGTCGGTATTGCGGAATATCCTAATTTTGCCATAGTTCTACTATTTATTATTTATAATGGTTCGTTAGATCAATTATGTTGCAGATTGTCAACACTGTGTTGGAAACAATCTTCTCACTCCGAAAAACGATACGGTACTTGTCGCCTACGCGCACCGATTCGAACCCTTTCAAGTCGCCGCTCAAAACTTCGTAGTTCAGCGAATTGAACCGATACAAGTCTTCTATGCTTTGCACCGATTCCATTATGTCAATTGTGCGGATGTATCGCTTAACAATTGTAGGCTGAAAACGGTGCTTTTTGTCGGTTGTTTTGGCAGTGTAGTATAATTCGGAAAGGTATTCTTTCTCAAAGTGTATCTCCATATCATTGAGTCTGCAATTCGAATGCAAAGGTACTAATTATTTTTGATATGTTCGCAAAATTTGTGAATTATTTTTGTTGTATACTGAGTAAGTGGTACTTAGAAGGTTGTGAATTTGGATAAAGCCATTGCACTTTCAATAATTTTAGAAATAATCATTATGTAATTTGAAAATTATGCGTAATTTTGCATCCGCAAACTGCAAGAATTAGTTTGCCGAGAAAGATGCATTTTCGCCTTATTCCTAAACGTGGAACTGGACACTTCACTGATGTAAACAGGAATAAAGAGGAGAAAAGAATGCTCCTATTGGATTGTCTCATATTGTATGATACGTCCTGTGGAGCGATTCAATTTTACCTTATTTTTGTTTACAGGGAGTCCAGCCCACACGTTTAAAGATAGGGCACAAAATGGATGGCTCCACTTTCTTTGTTGTGTTTTGTTTGTCTTCGAGCCTAGGCTAAAAAATCCGATGGGGCGATGGATAATAACTGCTTGAAGATTTATGAAAATACAAAGATTAGTACTTTTAGCTTTGATGGTGCTTGTTAGTTTGACAGCAACTTCGTGCCTTAAATTCGGTTCGGAATGTACCTGCACTGACGATTTTGGAACCTCAGACATAGATCCTTCAGACTATGGCACTGACGATTGTTCGGAGGCGTGCACAATATGGACCAGACAGCGATATGGCATTTGAAATGGTTGTCAGCCGTGTTTGAACGATGAAGAAAGTAGGTACTATCTTCTTTCTGCTGTTGTATGTCGCTGGATTTGTCGCCGTGTTGCAAGCGCAGCCGTTGGCCCGTGGCTCTGCGGCCCACGACTATATCGGGCTGTATCAAAGGCACCTCAGCGGAATGCTGCGTTCGCGATGCCAGATGCATCCCACCTGTTCGCGCTACGGGATGATGGTTTTTGAGGACTATCTGTTCCCTGTGGCTATGACGATGATGGCCGACAGAATGATACGATGTGGCAACCATCGGGAATTCTACCATCAGGTGACGCTTGGCGATGGAAGCTTGCAAATGCTTGATTTTCCGCCAAGCAGGCCCGAGGCGGCCAAACTTGCTGGTTTCAGCCTCCGAAATGTGGCTACCGAAACCATCGTCCCCGACGATTCCGTGTCGAGGGCAATCCAGTTTACGAACCGCCTTGTCAATAGCCATTGCTATGCAAGCGCGATGCTCGAAATCGACAGACTGCTGTATTATGACACCTCTTTCGTGCACGAACCAGCTTTGTATGTCAACAAATTGCGCTGTTATGAAGGCTTGGGGCAATATTCGGACGGGCTCCTGTTTTTCGAGAGTGGAATACCGGCTCGGCAAAAATCGGACTACAAAGTCCTGTACACGGCTGCGCATCTTTACGACTTGGTAGGCGACAGCCGCAAAGCCATAGCCTGCTTTGAGGCTTCTGCCTTGTGTTGGGACAGTAACGAGGCGCATCCATTCGGGGAATTGGCCGTTGCTTACACCAAGGAATCGATGTTCGACAAAGCCCGGGCATCGTTGGAAAAGAAACTGTCCGTTGATGGCAATTTACAGGCTTTTGTATCCAGTAAGACGGTTGTAGAACGTCTGGAATCAGTAAGATACAAGAATCCGACAGTGGCGATGCTGCTGGGCATAGTCCCCGGGGCGGGCTATCTTTATGCAGGTCAGCCCGGCAGCGCGCTCACATCGTTGCTTGTCAATGCGGCACTTGCCTATGCGGCATACACATCGTTCAAGACCGACAACTATGGTCTTGGCATCGTTGTTGGGCTCTTTTCTGCCTCTTTCTATATCGGCAATATAGCAGGGTCGGGCAATGGTGCCTCGCGCTACAACGAGAGGTTGAAACGCGATGCAATAAACGAATTGAGAATCTTTAATCCTTTTATTTATTAATCATTTAAATCAATCAAAATTATGTTTTCAAACATCTTAAAAACCAAAGTAAGAGCATTCGCCGTTGTCTTGGCGATGGGTTATTTCTGTTTTGCATTTTCGTCGGCAAATGCGCAAACCAAGGAAATCGTAGTTAAGGCTGGCACGCCGATCGAGGCAACAACGCTATACGAAATCAATTCGAAGACACATCCTGTGGGTACCACGATCGAACTGAAGCTTCTCAACCAAGTCACGGTCAAGGGGCAAGTGGTCATCCCGGCGGGTTCGACCATCAAGGGGCGTGTAACGCAAAGCAAGAAGCATTCCATATTGGGACAATCGGGCAGTATAGCTATCGATGCCACTTCGATAAATGCCGCCGATGGCACTCCAGTTCCCGTGACGGGGTTGACACTGAGGAACGAAGGCAAAGGAAGGCTCGGATGGGCTCTTGTAACAGGTTTCACCTGTCTGCCCCTTTTCGGATTTTTAATACCCGGACAGCAGGGCATTATTCCTGCCGGTTCGCAGTTGGCGGGCAATGTGATGGCTAACACCACAATAGCCATAGATGCCGAAGAGTGATTGAGCTTCGTTATTATATGTGGAACGGCGTTTTTGGGCGATGAAGTTAAGATTGGCTACAGCACTTTGCATTGTCCTGCTCCTTGTTGCGACAAGCGCAGCAAAATGCCAGATAAGGAATCTGACGCTGACAGCCTATGAAATAGTTTCTTGCAATATCCTTTCCGAAAAGATAACGCTAAACCTGACAATCAAAAACGACTCGACTGATTTCACGATAAAAAGCATCACTGGACTGGTATACAAAAACAGAACGCCATTAGTTTCGGTTACGGCTGCCAATTTGTATGTACCCCAGGGCGTTTCTACGATTGGCGTAGTGTGTAGCGTGTCACGCTGCAGTTCTGTCTCCTTTCTAAAACTGGTCCAGTGTATGCTTTTGTTCGACATTCGCGACTATTCGGCGGATGTCTCCGCAGCGGTCCAATATCCGAGTTCCGGAATCCTGTACAGGGAACAGAAGAATGTCATTCTGAGTAAAAAAGTCACCGCCCGTTAAAATGAAAAGAAGCACCTGTGTTTTCGTCCTTCTTCTGTCATTGCCTGTTTTTTCCATTGCGCAAGTTCGCGACGCCGTCCCTGCGGCAGAATCCTCTCCTGAACGCCTCGGCTGCATTGGCGAATTTCTCTGCAAAAGGTTTGACGACAGTTTGAGTGTTTTGCTTTTTCGCAACTATTGGACTGGCAAGGGCGACATCTGGCTTTCGGACGAGCAGTTTGCTGCTGTTGAGGAGTGCATCAGGGGAATGTGGCAACCGCAGGGATTTGAAGCCGACACGCTTGTACCTGCAGGTGCTGTCAGGCAGGAGAGTGTGTCGTTCTACGGTACCAAGTACTGCAATGCATTCGGCGTTGCAACTGTATATGTAGATGCACAGAATCGCATTGTTGGCTTTATGGACACTTATGACTTTGATGCAAAAAAATGGGGTGTCAGACCTTTTAAATACGAATTGATTGTAAGGATTGTATCCCTGTTGTCACCGTCTGCATCATTGCCGTTCAATGTCTTTTATGAACGTATGCCGACCGTGTCTTTGCCCGCAGAATGGTAGTAAAAACAAGAAAATAACATTTTGAAAAAAATATTTCCCTGTTTTTGAGGAAATGTGTATTTTTGCAGTCTGAAATAAATATTATTAAAGACTTCAATAATAAATAAAATATGCGTCACGAAGTTGATTTTCTTGTTATTGGCTCGGGTATTGCAGGCTTGAGCTTTGCCCTCAAAGTGGCCGAATACGGCAAGGTGTGCGTCCTGACCAAGGGCGATGCATCGGAGGGGTCGACAAAATATGCGCAGGGCGGCATCGCTGCGGTGATGTACGACACGGACAGTTTCGACAAGCACATCGCCGACACGCTGGTGGCCGGCGATGGCATCTGCGACCGCGAGGTGGTGGAGATGACCATCCGCGAGGCACCGCAGCGCATCGAAGAACTGGTACGCTACGGCGTGGAGTTCGACAAATCGAAGGGCGGCAAGTTCGACCTGCACCGCGAGGGCGGCCATTCGGAGTTCCGCATCCTGCACCACAAGGACAACACGGGTGCCGAGATTGAACGCGGCCTGCTGCAGGCTGTGCGCGACCACCCCAACATCGAGCTGAAGGAGCACCAGTTTGCTATCGACATCATTACGCAACACCACCTTGGCCAGCGCGTTACGAAGCATACGCCCGACATTGAATGTTACGGCGTCTATGCGCTGAACTGCCTGACCAACGAGATCGACACCTACCTGTCGAAGGTGACCCTGCTGGCCACGGGCGGTATGGGCAATGTCTATACGACAACCACGACGCCCATCATCTCGACGGGCGATGGCGTGGCGATGGTGCATCGCGCCCGTGGCGTGCTTAAGGATTTGGAATTTATGCAGTTCCATCCTACGTCGCTCTACAATCCGGCCGAGAAGCCGGCGTTCCTCATCACCGAGGCAATGCGTGGCGCGGGAGCAATCCTTAAAGACCATAACGGCAAGGAGTTTATGCAGAAATACGACAGCCGTCTGAGCCTGGCGCCGCGCGACATCGTGGCACGCGCCATCGACAACGAGATGAAGCTGGCCGGCGTGGAGCACGTGTGGCTCGACGCGCGCCCCATCGGCAAGCACGAGCTCATCAACGGCTTCCCGACCATCTACGCCAAATGCCTGGAGGTAGGCATCAACATCACGAAGGATATGATTCCGGTGCGCCCGGCGGCGCACTACCAGTGCGGCGGCATAAAGGTGGATCGCAACGGCGAAAGCTCGATCCATCGCCTCTATGCTGCCGGCGAATGCTCGTGCACGGGTCTGCACGGCGGCAACCGTCTGGCCAGCAACTCATTGCTCGAGGCTGTGGTCTATGCCCACAATGCCGCCGAGCACGCCATTGGGGTCGTTTCGTCGATGAGCGACGCCGCCAAGGCCAAGCTGTCGGCAACAAACGTGCAGCTGCCCGACTGGAACGCCGAGGGTATGGTGCTGAACGAGGAGATGGTGCTTATCACGCAGACCAAGAAGGAGTTGCAGGAAATAATGTCGAACTATGTGGGCATTGTGCGCAGCGACCTGCGCCTGCAGCGCGCCTTCGACCGCCTGAACCTAATCTTCCGCGAAACCGAAGAGCTCTATCAGCGCTCGGTATTGGCCGAACCGCTGGCCGAGCTGCGAAACCTGATAGCCTGCGCCTACCTGATTATCAAGCAGGCACGTGCACGCCGCGAGAATGTGGGTCTGCACTATTCGATAGACTTGGCATAGGCGTAGATGTGTGGGTCTGAACAGCCGTTGTAATCAACCGTGAGGCTCACTTTTTATCGGTGCAAGAAATGCGGTTTGCGATGAAGAATGGCAATTGTTTGAAAACCATATTGTTCGTCGCGATGGCGAGAAATATTCACTTTTTTTTGTGTATATTTCGAAAATATTATGTATTTTTGCATTTTGCTAATCAATAAAACAAAATTTATATCATCATAAAAATAAAAGTATTATGTCAATCTTAAACATCCTCTTGGAAATGACTGCTGATGCAGCAAAATTCATCGGAGTGCTTGGTGCAGGTATCGGAGCCGGTCTTGCCGCCATCGGAGCCGGTCTTGGTATCGGTAAAATCGGTCAGGGAGCAATGGAAGGCATTGCCCGCCAGCCCGAAGCCGCAGGTACTATCCGTACCACTATGATTATCGCTGCTGCTCTTGTCGAAGGTGTTGCCTTCTTCGCAGTGGTCATCTGTCTGCTTGCCGTTCTCTAAAAGAAGGCTGCATATTCCAAACAGGTCTGGTGCTGCAAGCGATGGGCTTTCTGCACCAGGCCATTTAAAGAAATCATCGTTAAAAGTTTATGGTTTAATGTTTAAAGATAATCATCAGATATCTTTTTGACTTTTGACCATCACTAAACTAAAACAACTCAGATATGAACAACCCCCTTGTTAGTCCCGGTTTGGGTGTCATTGTTTGGATGCTCATCGCCTTTGCCGTTCTGGCTTTCATCCTGATGAAATGGGGATGGCCTGTCATCCTCAAGGCGTTGGACGACCGCGAGAAGACAATCAGCGATTCGCTCAATGCTGCCGAGCGAGTGCGTGCCGAGATGGCCCAGCTGCAGGCCCACAACGAAGACTTGCTGAAAGAGGCTAAGCTGCAGCGCGACGAGATGCTGCGCAACGCCCGTCTGACCAGCGAGCAAATCATAGAAGAGGCTCGCCAGAAAGCCACCGTCGAAGCTGACCGCATTGTTGAGAACGCCCGCGAGAACATCAACTACGAAAAGCTCAAGGCTATGCACGACCTGAAAAACCAAATCGCCAACCTCAGCATCGAAATCGCCGAGAAACTTATCCAGGGCGAGCTGGCCGATCCTCAGCGTGCCAATGACTTTGTCGTCAAGCAGATTGAAAACACACATCTCAACTGATTCTCACTGTGGAAAATTACCGAATAAATACCAACTACGCAAAGGCTCTTTTCCTTGTCGCTGCCGACGAAGGGCAGCTTGACGCTGTCAATGATGATATGCGTCTTGTTGCCGACACCTGCGCCGACAACCATATCCTTAGCACCGTCTTTGCCAATCCCGTCATTCCGGAACACCGCAAGACGGCAGTGCTTCGCGATCTTTTTGCCGACAGGGTGAGCCGCGTGTCGATGCTCTTTATGGACTTTGTTGTCCGCAAGCGGCGCACAGTAAACCTGCGAGGCATTGCCGATGCCTTTATCCAGCTCTACCGCGACCATAACGGTATTGTCCTGTCGCGCCTTGTCACGGCGACGCCGGTGTCGGACGAAGTGAAAGAGGCTGTGTGCCGTAAGGTTGGCGATTTCACTCACAAAAGTGTGGAACTGCACACCGAAGTGGACCCCGACATCCTTGGCGGTATGAGCATTGAGTTTGACGGCAATATGTACGATGCGCGCATCAGCACCGCCATTGCCCGTCTGCGCAACGAGTTCAGCAAGAATGTCTACGAAAGCAAGCTGTAAATATTATAGAAATAATCATTATATATGTCAGAAATAAAACCTGCCGAAGTATCGGCGATCTTAAAGAAACAACTGGCAGACGTCGGCCTCGACGTCCAACTCGAAGAGATAGGTACTGTTCTTACCGTAGGCGATGGCATTGCCCGCGTCTATGGCCTCAACAATGCCCAGAGCGGCGAGCTTGTCGAGTTCGAGAGCGGTGAGCAGGGCATTGTCCAGAACCTCGAAGAGGATAATGTCGGTATCGTGATGCTTGCCGAAAGCAATACTATCAATGAAGGTGACACCGTCAAGCGTACCAAGCGTATCGCCTCGGTCAAAGTGGGTGAGCAGCTGGTGGGCCGTGTCATCAACACCATTGGTGAGCCCATTGACGGCAAGGGCCCTATCGAAGGCGAGCTTTTCGATATGCCCATCGAGCGCAAGGCTCCTGGCGTCATTTTCCGTCAGCCCGTCGAGCAGCCTCTGCAGACCGGTATCAAGGCCATTGACTCGATGATTCCCATCGGACGCGGTCAGCGCGAACTCATCATTGGCGACCGCCAGACTGGCAAGACGGCCATTGCCATCGATACCATCATCAACCAGAAGAATTTCTACGATGCCGGCGACCCTGTGTACTGCATCTATGTGGCTTGCGGCCAGAAGGGTTCGACGGTTGCCAACCTGGTCAAGAACCTTGAGGAAAAAGGTGCTATGGCCTATACCATCGTCGTTGCCGCCACGGCTTCCGACCCTGCGGCAATGCAGTTCTATGCACCGTTTGCCGGTGCCGCCATTGGCGAATATTTCCGTGATACAGGCCGCAACGCGCTGGTCATCTACGACGACCTGTCGAAACAGGCCGTCGCATACCGCGAAGTCTCGTTGCTGCTGCGTCGCCCGCCTGGACGCGAGGCTTATCCTGGCGATGTGTTCTATCTGCATTCGCGTCTGCTGGAGCGTGCTGCACGCATCATCCAGAGCGACGAGATTGCACGCCAGATGAACGACCTTCCGGCTTCGCTCAAGGACAAGGTGCGCGGTGGCGGCTCGCTGACGGCACTGCCCATCATCGAGACGCAGGCCGGCGACGTGTCGGCCTACATCCCCACCAATGTCATTTCGATCACCGACGGTCAGATATTCCTCGAAACCAACCTGTTCAATAGCGGTGTACGTCCGGCCATCAACGTCGGTATCTCGGTTAGCCGCGTGGGCGGTAAGGCCCAGATCAAGTCGATGAAGAAGATTGCAGGTACGCTGAAACTCGACCAGGCTCAGTATCGCGAACTTGAGGCCTTCTCCAAATTCGGCAGCGACCTCGATGCCGCCACCAAGGCCGTGCTCGACAAGGGTGTGCGCAACGTCGAAATCCTCAAGCAGCCGCAGTATTCGCCTATGCCAGTCGAAGAGCAGGTGGCCATCATCTTCTGTGGTACCAACGGTCTGATCCAGAAGGTCCCCGTCGACAAAGTGAAGAATTTCGAGGTTGAATATCTTTTCTTCCTTCGCAATAACCATCCGCAGCTGCTTGCCAACCTCAAGGCCGGCAAACTCCTCGACGAGGATCTCGCCACGATGCGCAAGGTGGCCGCCGACCTGAGTGGAAAGTATGCGAAATAACCTGAACCTTAACGTTGAACCAAACTTTAACGTTGACTCTAACATTGACAGTTTATGGCTAATTTAAAAGAAGTCAGAACACGTATAGCCTCAGTCAGCAGCACGCAGCAAATCACTTCAGCAATGAAGATGGTCAGTGCCGCCAAATTCCGTCGTGCGCAGAACGCCATCCTCGGAATGCGTCCCTATGCTGCCCAGCTCAACGCTATCATCAGCGACATCGATGTCGAAGATGGTGTTCTGACTCCCTACCACGAAACCAGATCCCTCAGCAACGTCCTGCTGGTGGTTGTCACCTCCAACAAGGGGCTCTGTGGTGCTTTCAATTCCAATGTCATCAAAGAGGCTTCCGCACGTCTGCAACACTACCGTTCAGCGGGTTGCCAGTCGGTAAGGATGATAACCTTGGGCAAACGCGGTTCGGAGTTCTTCGCCAAGCAGAACGGCCTTGTACTGGCCTCGTACGACGACATCCTCGACACGCCTACGTTCGACTCCATCTCTGCTGTATGCGAGAGCATTATGCAGTCGTTCAGCAACAAGGAGTATGACTGCGTTGAGTTGATATACAATCAGTTCAAGAACTCGCTGACGCAGATTCTCTCCACCGAGCAGTTTCTGCCTGTCCAGCCTCGCAAGTCGTCGGAAGGTGCTGGGAAAACACGCAACGACTATATCTACGAGCCCGGCAAGGAAACCATCCTGCGCGAGATGATACCTATGACGCTGCGGTCGCAGTTCTACAGGGTCATTCTCGACTCGCTCGCTGCCGAGCACGGTGCCCGTATGACGGCAATGCAGAAAGCCACCGACAACGCCACCGAGCTGCTCAAGGACCTGCGCCTCAGCTACAACAAGGCGCGCCAGGCAGCCATCACCAACGAAATCATCGAAATCGTCAGCGGCAGCGAAGCCCTGAAGGGATAAATTTGAATCTTTAATGCGGGAAGTGTAGTAATATGCTTCCCGCTTTTTTTTATATCAAAATACAAACTTATGGAAAAAAAACAGAACTACACTATTCCCATCATTGTGATGTTCCTGCTTTTCTTTATGATAGCGTTCGTCACCAACTTTGCCGGCTCGATGGGTGTCATCGTCAAGAACCAGTTCGGCACCAGCAACGCCGTGGCCCAGCTGGGCACGCTGGCCAATTTCATCGCCTATGCCTGTATGGGCATTCCTGCAGGACTTATCCTGCGCCGCAAGGGCTATAAATTCACCTCGCTGCTGGCTGTCACCGTAGGCTTTATCGGCGTAGGCATCCAGTTCCTTTCGGGCTATGCCGAGAGTTTTGCCGTCTATGTGGCTGGCGCATTGGTTGCTGGATTCTCGATGTGTCTGCTCAACATTGTCGTCAACCCGATGCTCAACACCCTTGGCGGTGGCGGCAACAAAGGCAACCAGCTCATTCAGTGGGGCGGAACCATCAACTCCACTGGCGGTACGCTGGCTCCAATCCTGCTGGGCTATCTCATCGGCGGTTCGGTCGACAAGGCCAGTGTGGGCGATGCCGCTCCGGCAATGATCATCGCTATGGTCATCTTTGCCGTTGCTTTTCTGGTCATTATGCTGACCAAGATTCCTGAACCCCATCTCGAAACCAAAGCCGAACATCAGGCCAAACCCAAGGACAAATACAGCCCGATGTCGTTCCGCCATTTTGTGCTGGGTGCCATAGCCATCTTCTTCTATGTCGGTGTCGAAGTGGGCATTCCCAATACCGCCAACCTCTATATGACCACGCCTGGCGACGGTCTCGGTCTGGGTGCCGACTTGGCTGGCTGGTTCATCGGTGCTTATTGGTTCCTGATGCTCGTCGGACGCTTCATCGGCGGTCTGCTGGGCGGCAAGGTGTCGTCCAAGACTATGTTGGCCACGGCTTCCACCGTCGCAATCATCTTCATCCTCTGCCTGATATTCATTCCCGAAACATCGACAGTCCACCTCCACGGTGCCGATGTGCCGCTCAAGGTGGCTTTTGCTACCCTCTGTGGCCTCTGCACTTCGGTGATGTGGGGCGCCATCTTCAACCTCTCGGCCGAGGGGCTTGGCAAGTACACCCCTGTCGCCAGCGGCATCTTTATGACGCTGGTCTGCGGTGGCGGCATCCTGCCGTTCTTCCAGAACCTGCTGGCCGACGGCATCGGCTATATTGGCAGCTATTGGATTGTCATCCTTGGTTTCGCCTACATTCTCTTCTATGCCCTCGTCGGCAGCAAGAATGTCAACAAGGACATTCCTACCGAATAACTCAGGCTGCGAAACAATAAAACAAGAGGGCTGCGTCAGTGCAGCCCTCTTGTTTTACTAATAAACACGAACGCGTTCCGCGGTCGCTTCCTCGAGTTTCACTTCACTACCAAAGTCCGTGCCGCTGTTCTGCCGCTCGTCGTGGCGCGCACTACGTAGATGCCTGACGGCAGCTTGGAAGTGTCGACGTCAAGGCTGCTTTCGGTGGCTTTTGTGCTAAAGACGGTGCGGCCGCTTGCATCGACGATTTCTATAGTGGCATACGGAGGCAGGCCTTGCAGGGTTGTGCGCTCTGTGGCAGGGTTGGGGAACACCTGAAACACAAAGCTCGAAGGCTGTGCGTTGTCTATGCCAGCGTTGCCGCTGAAGAGGGCTTCAATCATCCAGCTGAACTTCCACTCGCTGTCCTTCTCCTCAAGGTTTTCTCCCGAAAGGATGCCGTAGGGGTTGCCGCCATAGATGGAGAATACACCGGGCGTGTCGATTTCGGTGCATTTCAGCACTACCCACAGCGACTGGCCTTCGGGCACGGCAACTGGTGCCGTCAGGTCGTGCTGGTGCCAGGTGTAGGGATAGTCCAGCGAATCGTAGAAGGTGGCGCTATAAAGTTCTGTCTCAGGGCTGTCGGTGCCGCTCAGGATGGTCAGCGTGTGCGTGGCCTCGCGGCGACCCATAAAGCGGATGGCGTTGAGCTGTGCGCCGTTTTGGATAGCCTCGGCCGGTATGCGGATGCCCCACACCGAGTCAAGCCCCAACCCTTCGGGCAGGTTGCTGGCGCGGTTCATAGCGTTGTCGCAGGTGTGGAAACGCAGGGTGTCGCTGCTCAACGGAGCGAACTGTGCGGTGAATTGCACCTCGCCGCCTGTGGCGACGGTCTGGCGCGGATTGTAGCGGCAGCCGTCGCTCCACTGCACAAAGCGTGTGTAGCGGTTGTTGGCGGTGGCTGTCAGTGTTATGGTGTCGCCGAAACTGTAGGTGCCGGCACCGCTGACGCTGCCTTCGCCTTCCGCTGAGGTGGTCACGGTGGTGGTGGCTTCGCCGAATCGGCTGAAGGGCTCAATGCCGATGGTTGCCGTTGCAAAAAGGTTGAAGTCATAGTGGCCTATCATTCCCGGTCCCGTAGGGCTCAGGTCGTCAATCTTGTAGTTGCCGTCATAGTTTCCGCCCCAGCCCCAGTTGATGTGGAAGCGCTTCATCGAGCTGTGGTAGCCGTCCAGCACGAAGGCGTGGCCCGACTGCACCTCGTCGTATCCGGCATAGAGGATAGGCCGCCCGGCGCTCAGCTCGCTGACCATCAGCTCGCGCCAGTCGTCGAGCGAATAGTCGATGCGGAATGCCGTCCAGATGTAGGGGCTATAGCCGAAGTTGTATTTCAAGGCGTTTTCCGACGACGGCTCGCCGCCATAGCCATAGCAGGCCGTCTTTCCGGCGCTGCCGCCGATCTGGTAGTCCATATTGACCGCCACACCGATGTGGTATATCAGTTCTGCCACAGCGTCGACCTGCGCCGTGCTGCTATAGCTGTTAAGACTTGCGGGCATCGAATCCCACTGGTATTGCGTGTTGCCGTAGTTGGCCGAAAGGGTGCCGTACGTGCTGTGGGTGTATTCCTCCGAACCGTAGCCCTGAGCGGGGTGGTTGAAGGCCTTCATAATCTGTGCTGTTGCCGTCGCCGTGCATCCGCAGGGCGGACGTTTGTCGGCGGTGCTGTCGAAAGGGCACAGCTGGTTGTAGTACGGGCTTTGGTCCCATTGCGTCGAGAGAATAGGCTGAATGATTTCTTTGCTGCCCGAAGCCAGACGTCCGGCCATCAGGTCGTCCCACTGCCTGGCAGTGCTGGCCGATTTGGTGGCGTGGCTTTTCTGCAGCACTTCCAGCTCGTAGCCTTTGAACCAAGCCTTTACGTGTTCGGGCATATTCTCGGCAGGGAAGGGGTTTTCGAACGAGTAGGCCAGGATGGGTTCCGTGTTGTCGTCGGCAGCGACCACTACAAACCCTTGGCCGTCGTTGATGTCGAAGAAATAGAGTCCGCTGAAAGGCATCGTCGAGCTGACGTCAGTCAGGCGGTATTGGCTGTCCTTCTTGCCCATCAGCGACACAAACTGTTCGGCCGCCTTGCGGGCCTTTGCCGGACCGACAGGCGAGGCGGCAGCCGAGAATGCTGTAAATAACAGAATAGCAAGTGTTAAAGTGATTTTTCTCATAATGTGGCGATTGTTGTTTTAAAGTGCAAAAATACGAAAATATTTTAATTAACCGACTATATAATTACGGTACGTCAGAAGTTAGTAACGATAAAAAAAAGGTAAAACGATAACTGCGCCAGCATTACCGCCGAAGGCGGAATAAATCTACAAGATTTACAAGATTTCGCTCGCCTGCGAGCAGGAGAATAATTTTACTTTATTTTTTTTACGATATCTTAAGCGAATTATAGTGACAATAGCGCCGGCAAGTGCATTGGTCCCTTAACTTCCGCTCATTTAATTCGTCCAATCCGATTATTTTATGTAATTTTGCAGCCGGAACAGCAATAGGGGAGTGTTCCATAACTCACTTTAACAAAACAAAATATCAACGAATAAAGACATTTGCCAATGAGCCGAGACAACGAAAAACTCAAATCGCTGGGACATAAGACCGAATACCGTCAGGACTACGACCCGTCGGTGCTCGAGACCTTCGAGAACCTGCATTCGGGCCGCGACTACTGGGTCGAGTTCCTCTGCCCCGAGTTCACCACGCTGTGCCCCATCACAGGCCAGCCCGACTTTGCCGAAATCCAAATCCGCTACATCCCCGACCAGCGAATGGTCGAGAGCAAGAGCCTGAAACTCTATCTCTTCTCGTTTCGCAACCACGGCGACTTCCACGAGGACTGCGTCAACATCATTATGGACGACCTTGTCCGCCTGATGGAGCCCCGCTACATCGAGGTGCGCGGCCTCTTCGTGCCGCGTGGCGGCATCGCCATCCATCCCTTCGTCAACTACGGCCGTCCGAATACGGAATACGAGCAGATGGCCCGCCACCGTATGCTCAATTATCGCCTTGGCGACAAGTAGCCCTGCGCCACCGCGCCGGCCCCGTATTTGTAGCAAAAAAAAATGCCGCAACACTTTCAAATTCAAAATATTTCGTATCTTTGCAATTCCGATTGTGCGTCCGAGTGCCTGTCAACTTGGTAGAACACAGTCGGTTAACCCTATGTTGAACCGGCCGGCAGGGGCCACAAAACAAAAATATTTATCCTTATGGATTATAAAAATGTAAAACCGTTAGAGGATTTCGATTGGAGTGCCATCGATTCCAAAGACACCCCCAAAAACCAAGCCGAAATCGACAAGCAGTCCGAGGCCTATGAGAAGACTTTCAACCAGTTCACCGAACAGGAAGTCATCGAAGGCACCATCGTGTCCATCAACGACCGCGAGGCCGTCGTGAACATCGGATTCAAGTCTGACGGTGTTATCCCGGCATCGGAGTTGCGCTACAACCCCGACCTGAAAGCCGGCGACAAAATTGAAGTCTACGTTGAAAGCCAGGAAGACGCCAACGGCCAGCTGCTGCTCTCGCACAAGAAAGCACGCATCCTCAAGAGCTGGGAGCGCGTCAACCAGGCCTACGAAAACCAGGAAATCATCACCGGTTACGTCAAGAGCCGTACCAAAGGCGGCCTGATCGTCACCGTGTTCGACAACATCGAGGCCTTCCTGCCCGGCTCGCAGATCGACGTCAAGCCCATCCGCGACTACGATGTCTTTGTCGACAAGAATATGGAATTCAAAGTTGTCAAGATCAACCACGAATACAAGAACGTCGTCGTCAGCCACAAAGCCCTTATCGAGGACGAGATCGAGGCCCAGAAGGCCGAAATCATCAGCCACCTGGAGAAGGGTCAGGTGCTCGAAGGCGTCGTCAAGAACATCACCAGCTACGGCGTGTTCATCGACCTGGGCGGTGTGGACGGCCTTATCCACATCACCGACCTCAGCTGGGGCCGCATCAGCCACCCCGAAGAGATTGTCCACCTCGACGAGAAGATCAACGTCGTTATCCTCGACTTCGACGAATCCAAACGTCGTATCGCCCTCGGTCTCAAGCAGCTCACTCCTCATCCGTGGGATGCCCTCGACCCGAACCTGAAAGAAGGCGACCACGTCAAGGGTAAAGTCGTCGTCCTGGCCGACTACGGCGCATTCGTCGAAATCGTCCCCGGCGTCGAAGGCCTCATCCACGTCAGCGAGATGAGCTGGAGCCAGCACCTGCGCAGCGCACAGGACTTTATGAAGGTGGGCGACGAGGTCGAAGCCGTCATCCTCACCCTCGACCGCGAGCAGCGCAAGATGAGCCTCGGTATCAAGCAGCTTATGCCCGACCCGTGGCTGGCCATCGCCGAGAAATATCCCGTCGGAAGCAAGCACACCGCCACGGTGCGCAACTTCACCAACTTCGGCATCTTTGTCGAGCTTGAAGAAGGCGTCGACGGCCTCATCCACATCAGCGACCTCAGCTGGAGCAAGAAAATCAAGCACCCCGCCGAGTTCACCAAGATCGGCGACAAGATCGACGTCGTCGTCCTCGAAGTCGATGCCGAAAACCGTCGTCTCAGCCTCGGTCACAAGCAGCTCGAAGAGAACCCCTGGGATGTCTACGAGAGCATCTTCACCGTCGGCAGCGTCCATCAGGGAACCATCACCCAGATCAACGACAAGGGCGCTACCGTCAGCCTGCCCTACGGCGTAGAAGGCTTCGCCCCGATGCGCCACCTCGAGAAAGCCGACAAGAGCAAGGCCAAGAACGGTGAAACCCTCGACTTCAAGGTCATCGAATTCTCGAAAGAGAACAAGAAAATCATCGTCTCGCACACCCGCGTCAACCAGGACGGCGTCGACGATGTCCGCACCGACGAGAGCGAAACCAAGAAGGAGCGCGCCACCAAGAAGACCGTCAAGAAAATCAACGACACTCTTGAGAAGACCACCCTTGGCGACCTCG
The DNA here is from genome assembly GCA_017429685.1 of Bacteroidales bacterium. Taxonomy (GTDB): domain Bacteria; phylum Bacteroidota; class Bacteroidia; order Bacteroidales; family P3; genus Colimorpha. The sequence continues at coordinate 20,693 of JAFROL010000017.1, forward strand.
ACGTGCTTGCCAACCTGAAAGAAGAACTGGAGAAAGCCGACGAAGGCGAAAACAAGTAACCAGTCGCTTCATACACACACAGCCGAGAGGACTGCCCGCATAGGGCGGTCCTCTTTCTTTTTGCCCGCCGGCGGCGCACCACCGACCCCTCTGCGCCCCCTTTTGGCATATCGTTCGAATCCAGTTCTTATATCGTTCTTATATTCGCGATATAAGAACGATATAAGAACTGCATAAAAACGAGGTGCCAAAACCCGAGGCGGGTGGCTGCCGGCGATGCATCATTCCGCCGTGGGCAACGAAAAAATTTTTACTTTTATAAACGAATGGTATCCAGATTCTTATGGTGTGATAATATGTTAAAATCAAAAAAAATGCATTTTTTTTGCAGCGTTTTTGGCTTTTTTTCCGACTATATATAATGAAAAGCGAAACTTTGCGTTACTATATTGCGTAAAAAGGATAAATATATAATAAGCAAAGGACAGCTTTTCCGTCATAGGAAACAGTAAAAGCAATATCATATCAACAATCCAACAGGACAAAAAAAATAGACAATATGAAAAAAATGTTATTTTTGGCAGCCTTGCTGCTTTTTGCGGGAAGCAGCCTCACGTCGAAGGCCCAGTCGGGACAGGGCTCCGACACCGCCTGCGTGGGTCTGAAGAACCCCCTGAACTTCTGGATGACCGGAAGCCACGGCGAGACGTGGACAGGCTATACCGGCATAAAAAATGCCGTAGCAAGCACCTGCACTTCCGAGGGAGGCACATTCACCAACACCTATGAGGCCAACCAGCTGGAAAGTGTCAACAACAGCGACGGCTGCACCATCCCACTCGACGTGTCAAACACGCGCACAACGTCGAAAGACATCCACAACCAGACCGACCACCAGCGCCAGTTTGTCATCAAAGGCGCCGGCTATGACCCCGACACGTGGAACCGCCTCAGCTACCTGCCGCCCGACTCGACTTTCACCAGCTCGATTCGTCTCGGCAACTATTGTGGCAACCACGGCGGCGAGAAGCTGACCTACGACATTCAGGTAAGGCCCGACAACGCCCTGATGACGATATGGTATGCCCTGTCGCTGCAGAACGGCCAGCACAGCGCAGCCCAAAACCCCGAGTTCACCATCGTGGTGCAGAAACAGGTAGGCGCCAACTGGGTGCCCCTGGCAGGCGACACCCTCTGCTATCTGCGTCCCACGCCGGTAGACTATAACCCCGACACCGCTTTCCGTCTTGGTGCCACAGGCAACCCCTTGACGACCAATCCCAGTAGCCTTAATGGCGACAATATCTACCTGCCTTGGCGCAAGGTTATGATTAACCTGTATGATTATCTTTACCAGAACGTCCGCATCAAGATTACTGCCGGCGACTGCAGTATGAGTCAGCACTACGCCCTGGCCTACATCGCCGGCGACTGCCAGCCTATGGCCCTGCGCGCCAACGGATGCGCCGCTGGCGAGTCGGATGCCGTCTCGACAGTCAATGCCCCCAAGGGCGCCATCAGCTACCAGTGGTACCGCAGCAAGACTGGCAAACTGGTCGGCGACGCACGCAGCAACGAGAGCAGCTACGTGCTCATCCCCAACGAAAGCAACGACAGCCTGAACTGCGTTATGTCGCACTTCGTCCGCACCGATAACGGCCAGAGCATCACCCAGACCACCATTATGTGCAAGATGACCACCAAGATGAACGACAATATCGGCGTCGTCTCGACCCTGTTCTGCGACGTGGGAAACACCAAGCCTGTGATTGTCCTCGACAGCGTGCTGGACTGCGATGCCGGTATCACGCTGCGCGACCTCAGCTATGCACCCTATTCGCCGCAGGACTCGAACCAGGTGGACTCGAGCTATACGCACTGGGAGTTCTACACGTCGGAAGTCCCCACCCCGCAAACCCTTGTCGGCGAGTATAACGGCGGCACGGTACACCACGCCTTTGCCAATCCCACCACAGGCAACAGCCTCTACAGCGTCAAGGTGCGCACCTCGGCCTTCGGCCGCTCGTGCTGGAACGAGAAGACCGTCAAGCTGCGCGTCGTCAAGCGCCCCGTGCCTCAGGTTATGTTGGAACGCAACAACCTGTGTGAAGGCGACACCATCACCATCAACGACCTC